>NZ_BJEG01000028.1 GCF_005405545.1 Weissella hellenica | reverse complement strand
TTAAAGAGTTTGTGAAATATAGCTTGCGAATCTGACAAAAATTGTCAGATTCGCAAGTTTTTTTTAGTTAGTAGGGTCATAAAATTAGCGTCTATATGTTGGCGATTGAATAATTGTAGCCGTATTCTAAAAAAGTAATTTAATGCGTTACCGTAGCCATACGCTGTACGGCCAATTTGCTTAATACGGCGATTAATCCCTTCAATACGTCCGTTAGAATGCTTTTTTGAAAAAGCATTCCTAATGCCTTTTAGATTTTTCTTGTAACTGACCATTACCTGATCCATTGCTGAATGATTAGGTTCGTATTGCGATAAAATTTCTGAAAATTCATTAAATGACCGAGACTGTTGGGCACTTAATATGGTTTGGTAGACTTGATAAGCTTGTTTGAATTTTGGCGACAGACCAAAGACCAGTTGGAGGGCGTCTTGTGGATATAAATATTCGTTGATTCCTTTAAACCAACGAGGTTGTACTGTATTTATTTTTGACTGATCCGTAATAAAGAATTGCCAGTTAGATTTTAATAGCTTGTAGACACGACTACGCTTATTATCAATGGCCCTTTGTAAGGTGATACGTGTGGATTGTACGGCTTTCATGGCTAGTTGAATGATATGAAAACGATCAACGACAATTTGAGCGTTAGGAAACATCGCCCTTAAGGGTGTGCCATAGTTAGCGTTCATATCGGTGACGACATACTGTACACGTTGACGATTGGCTAAGTTATAGTTAGACAAATATCTGCGAATATCTAAACTAGTACGGGTTGGAAAAAGCTCAATCAAGTCACTCGTGGTACCATTTATCATTTCAAACCCATAATGATGCTTGGCATAAAGTACTTCATCAACACAAATGACTGCAGGCAATATTTTTGTATAATTCGTACGATATGCTTGAGCAGCATGATGGAGTAACCGATTAACCTTACTGTGTGATAGATGCAATATATAAGCAATATCCTTTTCAGAAATATCACGTTTTGCCAAATCAATCACTTGATACAATAAAGGTCGTGAAATAGTGGTATTAGTCATAAAGTCTTCTGATTGTGCTATAAATGTGCTTTGACACCGTCGACATTGATAGCGTTGTTTGGTTAATAATAAGATTTGTTGATAGCCATTTACTGTTGGTAATTTATATGAGGCAGTATCAGTACCCGCTAAATAGAAGTGATCGGATAATAATACGCCACATTGCGGACAATGTTCTGGAACTGTCGTTAATGTTGCGCGATAGCGTAAGGCTTGGTGTTGATTATCACCTATGGTCACCAATTCGTTAAAATTACCGTCATCAGAAATTAAAAATTTAATATTTTTGTCTGTTAAACCAACTGAATTTAGGATAGAATCATTAATGGACATCAATAAATACCTCGTATCTGTTTTTTTCGTCGATTACATTTTACGCCGGTATCTTACTGGTGTCTTTTTTTATGTGAAAAAGACAAAATAAAAAGCGTGAAATGTTTAGTTTCACGCTAGAAAGTATAGAGCC
>NZ_BJEG01000027.1 GCF_005405545.1 Weissella hellenica | reverse complement strand
AGACCCTACACATTTGTTCTATCGAAACGATATTCAGTTTTCAATGATCAACGTTGTTGTCTTGCTGACAACTTAATTAATAATACAGAACTCATATGAATTTGTCAACATCTTTTTTGAAATGTTTTTTCAAAAATCACATATTGTTTAATGCAAAACCATTGCATAAACATATAACTTAAATGAATTGCTTATTAATAATTGTATGTCTTGGAAAAGACAACTTTTATATAATAACCCCTTATGCAATATAATGCAAGTGTTTTTTAACAACTTTGTTTATAATAATAATTTTTATTACGTGTTATACTATTTTAAATAGATAATCTACACAATAAGGATATAGGTAATGTCAAATAAAAACAATAAAATAGACGCCAAACAATTTTTAGCAATGTTACTTCAATATAGTCGTGATCTTCACTATAACCACATTAATATCAGTGTTCGTCTAAACAGAAACCCTGCTTATACGAGACAAGTAATGAACATTAAATTAAAGCGCATATCTAAAAAATATGGTAATGACGAACGCTTATATGCAGCTATGACTGCCGATGAAGGACAAGCTTTTCTTTTATTAATGAACAAACTTAAAGAAGAAATGTTTGCTAATTTCAGCGAGAAAATAACTTGGCAAACTGATTTATTAGATAGAAACAATCAAGAATTCGGTTATCGTCAAATTCGTGAACGTGATCAGTATAATAATTTAGAGTTTGAAATCAACTTATAATCCAGCTATCTATACCAGTATATTTAGGGTTGTCTATATATGAACAACCAGCAATATACTGGTCATACAAAAAAGAAGCCAGTCGCTAACAAGAAATATCCCGAAAGTTACTTTTCGGAATATCTCAACATGTGACTTGGCTTCTTTTTTAGATTAAAATTCAAATGCCTAACTATTTACTACTGCTTAATTAAGCGGCACTGGATGTTGTGCCGTATATAACGCTGCAACAATACCATGAGCAACAGAAACATTTAAAGAGCGCACTGACCCTGTTTGTGGAATATAAATCATTCTATCAGATGACTTAATTAAGTCATCTGATAGTCCAATTTGTTCTTCACCAAATAAAAAAACACTCTTTTCAGGAAATGTCATTCCAAAGACATTATGCAGTTCATAGCCTGGCGTATTATCCACTGCATAAATGACATAATCTTCTCGATGCCACTTATGAAATAACGTTTGATAATCTAGTATCCGATGATGACTAATATGTTCGTAATGTTGTGCCCCAACTGCCCCTTTTTTATTCCATTTTTTAGCGCCTTCACTATTTTCTTTATCCATTGGATTATCCGGGTTTAAAAATACAATTTCACGTCCCGAAAAAGCATTATGATTACGAACAGCAGTCGCCTTATTAAAGTCATGTGTCAGATTTTGTAACACCGTTATCATTTTTCCACGTCGCTGATCTAAAGCTTGCATGATTTGTTCATTAGTCATGCCCTTAAAATCCGCTCCCAAGTTACGATAATCAATGCTATTGTCTAGTTTAATGTGACTCATTATGTACCTCTATGTATTTTTATCTTAGATTATTATACATAACTCTTATCGCCATTTCATGTATTAAATATAGTGTGTTTTTATTATATATTTCGACTTATAGATATTATTTTGCACGAAACTGATTGCAAATCCCAAAACACAATTTTTCATTCATAGTTTTGTGTTTTAGTATAAAAATACATGTCTTATGTTTTTTGTCATCTAAATCTACCAACACTAATCTAATTAAAATATTTGCTATTCACAGAAGTACTGTTATCAATACTTCTAACCAACAATAAATGTATTTATTGATAGTTTATTTTTAACTGATAATTTTTAAACGTCTAAAATATAAGCGGTATACTGATAAATTATATAATTTATCCTTTTGTACACAAAAAAGGGCTCACATTTTACTGTGAACCCTTTTTACTTTGCATCGCGACGTCCTATCCTCGCAGGA
>NZ_BJEG01000026.1 GCF_005405545.1 Weissella hellenica | reverse complement strand
GCGGGTTGGAGCAGTCTGGTAGCTCGTCGGGCCCATAACCCGAAGGTCGTAGGTTCAAATCCTACACCCGCAATTAAATCAAACAATTATTTGATTTTTGGTCGCATGGTCTAGTTGGTTAGGACGTTCGCCTGTCACGCGAAAGATCACGGGTTCGAATCCCGTTGTGACCGTTTATATTGGCGCGGTAGCTCAGTTGGTAGAGCATACGATTGAAGCTCGTAGTGTCGACGGTTCGATTCCGCCCCGCGCCATAGCATTACATGTTAATGTTATGCGGATGTAGTACAATGGCTAGTGCTCCAGCCTTCCAAGCTGGGAATGCGGGTTCGATTCCCGTCGTCCGCTTTTTTGTTGTATGGGACTGTAGCTCAGCTGGTTAGAGCGCACCCCTGATAAGGGTGAGGTCGGAGGTTCGAGTCCTCTCAGTCCCATTGTTGAAATATTTATTTTGACATGGGGACATACTCAAGAGGCTGAAGAGGCGCCCCTGCTAAGGGTGTAGGTCGGGAAACCGGCGCGAGGGTTCGAATCCCTCTGTCTCCGTAATTAAATTTAAAGATGTGGATAGCTTTCTGATTTGGAAGCTATCTTTTTTTATTGTAACTTATTTCATTGTAACTTATTCAATAAGCATACTGCATACCGATTTAAAATAGTATAAGGAAAATACAATATAACTGTTTAGTTAAACTTTTGTGTATGACAGTAAAAGTAAATATGTAGAAATAGTATCAAATTAGTTTGTCAAATAGGCATAATTAGGTTGATGCTATTTTTTGTTTTAAAAATAATCAACTTATTTTTTTATATAAAAAAAACGTGTTTTGCATACACGTCATAAATAAAAATGTGAAAATTAATTTTTTAACAATTTGGTCAATATCAATTCAACCTAAAAAACATTGACAATGATTGATATAACGTTGTTTTGCGTATGAAAAATATCATAAAATATGTGTTTAAATTATATTTGACGTCAAATATTAATATGAAAGCACTTGTTTATTATTGAATTAACATTTATGCTATAAATATATTTTTGCCTTTGGAGAATGAAAGAAATGAAATTATTAAAAGGTAGTTTAAAACGTCGTCGCGAACAATTAGGAATTTCACAGGCAGATGTCGCTGATGGTATTTGTCATCAATCATTATTATCGAGGATTGAACGAACTGATGAGATTTCTAATATCACTGTTTTACAGCAACTATGTGCTCGATTACAATTACGTGTATCAAATGTAGCCAAAATAAATGAATTAACTGTTACACCATTACCGGTAATTCGATACTTGATAGATACTGGTAAATGTGACCAAGCTGCTAGTCGATTAGAAAATACAGCCTTACTACGTCGATTACCAGCATTTGCATTACCGGAGTACAATTTATTAAAGGCTAAAATTGCGTTAGCACAAAATCAAACAACTGTAGCCATGCAACTATTACAGATTGCGTTAGGTGATGCTGAGAAGCATCAAATGGAGTTAATGATTGAAATATATACTGAAATGGGGGCAACTTGGGCAAAAAAAGATGAATATGTTTACGCATTGGAGTGTTATGAACGAGCATGTGGGTTGATTAAAGGCTATCGACCAGCTGTACAAGCAGAAATGGGTAATGTTATTGCTAATACCTATTACCATCAAAGTGCGTTATATTTGATGATTAATGATCCTAAAAAAGCTAATGAACGTATTACACAGGCTTTAGAAATTTTACCTGCAAAAAATCACTTTCATCAAATTGTAAAACTACAAAAATTACGCGTGCAATGTTGTGAACAATTATCGTTGTTAGAAGAAAAACAACATGCGCAGATGTTGATTTACGCAGCAGCAGAATTTTCAAAAGATGTTAATTTAAAAGATGATGTCAAATCTTATTTAAATAAAATTTAATAGAAAAAATCTCTCAATGTTGCCTTATTGACATTGAGAGATTTTTTATGGCTCTATGTCAAACAGCGTGAAAATCGTGAAATTGACTTAAAGAGTTTGTGAAATATAGCTTGCGAATCTGA
>NZ_BJEG01000025.1 GCF_005405545.1 Weissella hellenica | reverse complement strand
ATCTATGTAATGCTTTATAATGTATGTAAGAAGCTATTTAAGTTAGGGGTGATTAAGTTATGACTGCTGAAAAAAAAGAAATGCAAAGTGTTACTATCCGTATTCCTAAAGATTTGTATGCCGAATATAAAAAAGCATTATTGGCTCAAGGGAAAATTGTTACTTATGACATGCGAAATTACATGGCTGAAGTTGTCAAAAATCAAGCGAAAGGGCAGAAATGAGCATAAAAAAAGAGCGCACCCGCTGAAAAGTTCGCTCGTTAATTGCTAGTTCTGATAAGGTAATTTTAACATTATGGCTAAAGATAAGGCAAGATACTTCACTTTTTTGTTATATCCAGAAAGTATTCCAACGGATTGGAAACGACGGTTAGAATTAATTGGTGTTCCGATCGCGATTAGTCCGTTGCATGATAAAGATAAAAGCAATGTTGGGGGACAAATATATAAAAAGGCCCATTATCATGTGGTTTATGTGACGAAAAATCCTGTTACATCGGATAGTGTTAGAAAGAGAATCCAAAGAGTTTTAGGTGTTAAAAGTGTTGCTAAGGTTCAAATAGTTGTTCAGAGTATGGAAAATATTTATTTGTATCTGACACATGAATCAAAAGACGCTATTGAAAAGCATAAGCATAAATATTCTAAAGCTGACATTACGTTGCTGAATAATTTTGATATTGACCGATATGTCACGCTTGATGTTGAAGATAAAGACGATATGTTGAATGATGTTTGCGATTTAATTGACGATCATAATTTAGCAAATATGCGTGAATTAAGGCGCTTTGTTAAATTACATGGGGTTGAATATGGCTTGCCTAGTATGAAAATTATAAATTCAGTGTTGAGAGCTCATACTGGACTGATAAGGTTATATTTCGATGCTGTTTATCAAGAACGTCGATATGGTCGGGCAGATATTGATAAAGATACAGGCGAAGTATTGAATAATAAGTAAGGGTTTAATTTTATTTTAGGGGGAAGCAATTATGAAATTTGAAGAAACATTATTACCAGAAAAATCAGACGTAATGACATTACAAAATATGATCAGAAAGTATAATAAGCAAAATTTTGAAACTGCAAATCAAACAGATTTTGCTATTTACATAAAAGATGATAGTGAGAATGTTATGGGGGGTATTTCAGGAAAAATATTTGGTAATTGGATGGATATAGACTATTTAGTTATTCATGAGAGTTTACGCAAAAATGGGTTAGGTCGGGATTTGTTAAAAAAAGCCGAAGATTTAGCTATACGGAGTAATTGTAAAAATATATTTTTATATACATTTGATTTTCAGGGTAAAGATTTTTATCCCAAATTTGGATTTAAAGAAGTTTACGTAAAAAGACAGTATCCGTTAACTGGAACAGAACATTTTTTTGTTAAGAAATTATCAAATGAAATCGATAAAGAAACTGAATGATGTGATGAAAGGACGGATAACTAGATCCGTCCTTTTTTGTTGTCGATTAGTCGACTTCTGATACAAAATTTTAGGTTTTTAGCACGGCACAACTTCATGTTGTGTGTAAGTGCGCATTATCATGACAATGCGCACTTACACATCAATCATAAATAGCTGATGTAATTGCTAAAAAATGTATCAGAATTCGCGTTGCTCAAAAGTAACTGACTGCGTCAGTTTGGAACATTCAAAAATAAATAAGTTCGGTCGCTAGCTCCTTCGAAATTTTTTATTTTTGAACGTCAATTTTAAAGGTTCTTATTTGCGTTCTAAGCGATTTTAGCTAACAGTGAGCTATTTAACTGTCTGTCAACGGTAAATCGACTTAGAGGGGCTTATTGAGCCTTACAGGCGATATTAGCCCCTCTTGGAGGCTTTAAGGAGTTGATAGAATGTACGAAACCCAAAGCCTGATGAGCAGGAAACAAGCCCTTGTTTCCCCGAGCCCAGTGGCGGCGAACGATAGCGGTCAAGCTGGCTCAGCTTGGTCTGGGTTTGGGGCGACAGCGCCCAAGGGTTTAAAAAAGACGTTTCAGCGATTTTTGCTGAAACGTCTTTTTGGTTTGTGTTGTAAATAAATTTTTAGCGCTGAGGGGGGGAGGGAGCGATTTTTGCTCCCGTACTACGCCCCCCCTTTTAAGTGCCGAGTGCCAAAATTGAATTTTATGTGGTCTTATCCTTACTCTCCCAAGGGATTTAGTCACTTTGTGCTTGAGCGACATTTGAGCGACATTTTTGGCGAAAATGGTTAAATTTGTAATTCTTTACTACATCTATGTAATGCTTTACTACATCTATGTAATGCTTTACTACATCTATGTAATGCTTTATAATGTATGTAAGAAGCTATTTAAGTTAGGGGTGATTAAGTTATGACTGCTGAAAAAAAA
>NZ_BJEG01000024.1 GCF_005405545.1 Weissella hellenica | reverse complement strand
GTGTCTTTTTTTATGTGAAAAAGACAAAATAAAAAGCGTGAAATGTTTAGTTTCACGCTAGAAAGTATAGAGCCAAATAAACTTATAAAGGAGGGGGATTATGAAAAGAGCGCTATTGTATATTGTAATTTTTGTACTAGGTGCACTGGCTGGTGGTGTAGGACTCCATTATTGGTCGGATTACCAAGTAGACAGGTCTGAGAGTCAATATGAGTCGAGTTATCGTGGAGCACAAGCTTCTTCGCTTCAGGCAAGCAGTAGTTCGCAGGTAGCGTCTTCTGCGGTAGATTTACCAACGCAAGAAACGGTGACAAAACGGGTAGACGCTGATTTAAACAAATTTATCAAGGAACAAAAGGGTGATTTGATTAAACAATCATCAGTTGATGATGCTGTTGATGCTTTTGAGGATTCGTATCTTGATACGTATGAAAATGAATTACAGGCACAATTCCCGGGTGAGGCACATGAAAACCAAATTGAGCATTTAATTGATGTGGCTGTAACAACGATCAATGTCCATCAAAAAATTTCAGATGTTAAATGATTAATGTGTAGTATGAATTGATGTGGTTATAACAATGACCTATTAAAAATAAGTACAAAAAAAGAGAGTGATGTAAATCACTCTCTTTTAATTAGTGGACAAGCAGGGGCTCGAACCCTGGACCCACGGATTAAGAGTCCGTTGCTCTACCAACTGAGCTACTTGTCCAATAAAGTATATGTTGTCTAACAACAACGTATATAATATTAACACATAATAAATTAACATACAAGATGTTTTTGAGATAAAAAGTAAAAACTAATTATCGATGGACAAGCAGGGGCTCGAACCCTGGACCCACGGATTAAGAGTCCGTTGCTCTACCAACTGAGCTACTTGTCCAACAAGTTAAATGTTGTCTCACAACAACGAATACTAATATACCATATAAACCAAGCCAATGCAAGCTTTTTCGCAAAAAAATAAAGGGTTGATTTTTTTTAAAACCCGTGTAAAATCAATTGATAAATGAATATTTAAATATTTTGTAGATTTAATCGTTAGATGAATGGGCTAACAAGTTTCTACCGCCTACCCAAATTATAGGCGACAATCCACAAATGTTCTAAAAATCAACTAGGTTAATGAGCATTTGTAGGATTCTATACTATTCTACTAATGCTTTTTTTATACAAAAAAATGGAGGAATGATGGCTAATTATAGTATTGCTAATAAATTTGTACCAATGGGTTTGACGTTTCAAGATGTGACGTTACCAATCGATAAGACGGAAAATAAAAAAGATGAAGTATTGATGCAAACTATATTGACGCCAACGTTAAAGTTAAATAAGCCAATTTTGTCAGCTGCTATGGATACGGTAACAGAATCAACGATGGCAATTGCTTTAGCCAATTTTGGTGGCTTAGGTGTTATTCACAAGAATATGCTTATCAAAGATCAAGCTGCTGAAGTTAAAGTTGTAAAAGATGTGCATGTAGATTTTAAATTAAATCCTAATGCAGCAGTTGATGCTAATGGCCGATTGTTAGTTGCAGGAGCTGTTGGTGTTACTTCAGATACGATTGATCGCGTAGCAGCTTTGGTAGCAGCTGGCGCAGACGCAATTGTATTAGATTCAGCACATGGGCATTCAGAAGGTGTATTACGCAAGATTCGTGAAGTACGAGATGCTTTCCCTGATATTAATATTATTGCAGGAAATATCGCAACCAAAGCCGGTGCAAAGGCTCTTTATGATGCTGGCGCAGATGTTGCTAAAGTTGGTATTGGACCTGGTTCAATTTGCACAACCCGTGTTGTTGCCGGTGTTGGGGTTCCGCAAGTTTCAGCAATTGTCGCTGCTCAAGAAGCTGCTCGTGAATATAATAAGGCTATTGTTGCTGACGGTGGTATTAAAACAGCTTCAGATATGAGCAAGGCTATTCTAGCTGGTGGAAATGCAATCATGCTAGGTTCAGTGTTAGCGGGTACATTTGAAACGCCAGGTGCTGTGATTACTGATGAAGAAACCGGACAGCGCTATAAGTCTTATCGTGGTATGGGTTCAATTGCTGCTATGGAAAATGGTTCGAAAGATCGTTACTTCCAAGGTGAGGTTAACGAAGCCAATAAAATGGTTCCTGAAGGAATTGAAGGTCGCACTGCTTATAAGGGCGAACTATTAGATGTTATCCAACCGATGATGGCAACAGTAAACCAGAATCTTGGGCAAGCTGGTTTTAACTCAATTACACAAGCCGCAAATGAAGGTCAATTATTTAGTACGACAACGATGGTTGATTATGCACAAGTTACACAAAATAAGCGTATTGTAGCGACAAAGGAGGCATTCGCATAATGATGAATCAAGGTGGATTAGGGTTAGATGAAGTGTTATTGGTGCCTAGTGCTTCAAATGTATTGCCCAATACAATTGATATTCAAACGCAACTAGCTGACCAATTACAATTGGCTATTCCAGTTATTGGATCAGCAACCTTTACAACCGTGAGCCGAGCAATTGAATTTGCGCAAGAAGGAACACTTGCTATTTTACCTTCTAAATTAGCTACCATTGAAAATATCGCTACAGTTAAAGCAGAAGATCCTCATTATTTAGTGGGTGCTACTGTTGCCAATGCAACGGACGCTAATGCATTAGTTGAAGCGGGTGCCGATGTTATCCAACTAGTTGTGACAAACGACACAGATGCTTTGATACAAAATATTGAAATGATCAAGACAACAAATCCAACGTTGCCATTATGGGTTGGACCAACTACTGATTTGGATATTGCTAAGCGTGCTTTAGCAGCAGGGGCTGATACAATTATTGTGGCTAATGCAGACGGTGAAGCATTAGCTACTGTTGTCACAACAGTAATGGCATTTTCACAATTAGCTGCTGAATATGATGGTAACATTATTTTGGGATCAGACGTAAATTATTCAGGTGATGTTGTGAAAGCCTTGGCAGCTGGTGCTGTAGCTGTTATGGTTGACGAAAATATTATGACTGATGTGGTAGCAGATAATCTTTTCCAAATTAGTGGTGGTTTACGTTCAGGAATGGGATACACTGGATCAGGTGACGTCTCAACGCTACGTCGCCAAGCGCAATTTGTTCAGATTACAGCTGCTGGTCTAACAGAGAGCCATCCGCATGATGTAGAATTAACAAGAGATGCACCAAATTATGGCTCTATGTCAAACAGCGTGAAAATCGTGAAATTGACTTAAAGAGTTTGTGAAATATAGCTTGCGAATC
>NZ_BJEG01000023.1:3162-4748 GCF_005405545.1 Weissella hellenica | reverse complement strand
CTTTTAAAATGAGAGTTTGATCCTGGCTCAGGATGAACGCTGGCGGCGTGCCTAATACATGCAAGTCGAACGCTTTGTGCTTAATTGATATGACGAGCTTGCTCTGATTTGATTTTTTGATTTCAAAGAGTGGCGAACGGGTGAGTAACACGTGGGTAACCTACCTCTTAGCAGGGGATAACATTTGGAAACAAGTGCTAATACCGTATAATACCAACAACCGCATGGTTGTTGGTTGAAAGATGGTTCTGCTATCACTAAGAGATGGACCCGCGGTGCATTAGCTAGTTGGTAAGGTAATGGCTTACCAAGGCAATGATGCATAGCCGAGTTGAGAGACTGATCGGCCACAATGGGACTGAGACACGGCCCATACTCCTACGGGAGGCAGCAGTAGGGAATCTTCCACAATGGGCGCAAGCCTGATGGAGCAACGCCGCGTGTGTGATGAAGGGTTTCGGCTCGTAAAACACTGTTATAAGAGAAGAACGGCACTGAGAGTAACTGTTCAGTGTGTGACGGTATCTTACCAGAAAGGAACGGCTAAATACGTGCCAGCAGCCGCGGTAATACGTATGTTCCAAGCGTTATCCGGATTTATTGGGCGTAAAGCGAGCGCAGACGGTTATTTAAGTCTGAAGTGAAAGCCCTCAGCTCAACTGAGGAATTGCTTTGGAAACTGGATGACTTGAGTGCAGTAGAGGAAAGTGGAACTCCATGTGTAGCGGTGAAATGCGTAGATATATGGAAGAACACCAGTGGCGAAGGCGGCTTTCTGGACTGTAACTGACGTTGAGGCTCGAAAGTGTGGGTAGCAAACAGGATTAGATACCCTGGTAGTCCACACCGTAAACGATGAGTGCTAGATGTTCGAGGGTTTCCGCCCTTGAGTGTCGCAGCTAACGCATTAAGCACTCCGCCTGGGGAGTACGACCGCAAGGTTGAAACTCAAAGGAATTGACGGGGACCCGCACAAGCGGTGGAGCATGTGGTTTAATTCGAAGCAACGCGAAGAACCTTACCAGGTCTTGACATCCCTTGACAACGCTAGAAATAGCGCGTTCCCTTCGGGGACAAGGTGACAGGTGGTGCATGGTTGTCGTCAGCTCGTGTCGTGAGATGTTGGGTTAAGTCCCGCAACGAGCGCAACCCTTATTATTAGTTGCCAGCATTCAGTTGGGCACTCTAGTGAGACTGCCGGTGATAAACCGGAGGAAGGTGGGGATGACGTCAAATCATCATGCCCCTTATGACCTGGGCTACACACGTGCTACAATGGCATATACAACGAGTCGCTAACCCGCGAGGGTACGCTAATCTCTTAAAGTATGTCTCAGTTCGGATTGTAGGCTGCAACTCGCCTACATGAAGTCGGAATCGCTAGTAATCGCGGATCAGAACGCCGCGGTGAATACGTTCCCGGGTCTTGTACACACCGCCCGTCACACCATGAGAGTTTGTAACACCCAAAGCCGGTGGGGTAACCTTTTAGGAGCCAGCCGTCTAAGGTGGGACAGATGATTAGGGTGAAGTCGTAACAAGGTAGCCGTAGGAGAACCTGCGGCTGGATCACCTCCTTTCTAAGG
>NZ_BJEG01000023.1:0-3062 GCF_005405545.1 Weissella hellenica | reverse complement strand
ATCAATTAAATTGAGCCGAAAAAATACACCGCGTAATTTTTTGAGTTTTTTAAATAAGTTTAAAATCGCTTGTGACCTTCGAGTCACAATACTCAAACGAAATCATCAACAATATGTTGATCGGTTAAGTTATTAAGGGCGCATGGTGAATGCCTTGGCACTAGGAGCCGATGAAGGACGGGACTAACACCGATATGCCTCGGGGAGCTGTAAGTAAGCTTTGATCCGGGGATTTCCGAATGGGGGAACCCAACTTGTTATGCAAGTTATCGTTTAGTGAATATATAGCTAAGCGAAGGTAGACGTTGTGAACTGAAACATCTCATTAGCAACAGGAGAAGAAAGAAAAATCGATTCCGTCAGTAGCGGCGAGCGAACGCGGAGGAGCCCAAACCAGAGTGCTTGCACTCTGGGGTTGTAGGACTACCGTTGTGGAGTTACAAATTTGTTTATTAGCAGAATCAGCTGGGAAGCTGAGCGAAACAGGGTGATAGCCCCGTATGCGAAAGTAAGCAAACTCCCGTGTAGGATCCTGAGTACGGCCGGACACGTGAAATCCGGTCGGAATCTGCGAGGACCATCTCGTAAGGCTAAATACTCCCTAGTGACCGATAGTGAACCAGTACCGTGAGGGAAAGGTGAAAAGCACCCCGGAAGGGGAGTGAAATAGTTCCTGAAACCATGTGCCTACAACAAGTTAGAGCCCGTTAATGGGTGATAGCGTGCCTTTTGTAGAATGAACCGGCGAGTTACGATAACATGCAAGGTTAAGGTGGAAAGACCGGAGCCGTAGCGAAAGCGAGTCTGAAATGGGCGTTTTAGTATGTTGTTGTAGACCCGAAACCAGGTGACCTACCCATGTCCAGGGTGAAGGTGCGGTAAAACGCACTGGAGGCCCGAACCCGTACATGTTGAAAAATGTTGGGATGAGGTGTGGGTAGCGGTGAAATTCCAATCGAACTTGGAGATAGCTGGTTCTCTCCGAAATAGCTTTAGGGCTAGCCTCGGAAGATAGCGTGTTGGAGGTAGAGCACTGTTTTGGTGCGGGGCCCATCTCGGGTTACTAAATTAAGATAAACTCCGAATGCCAATCACGTATGTCCGGGAGTCAGACAGTGAGTGATAAGATCCATTGTCGAAAGGGGAACAGCCCAGATCGTCAGTTAAGGTCCCTAAGTGTGTGTTAAGTGGAAAAGGATGTGAAGTTGCATAGACAACTAGGATGTTGGCTCAGAAGCAGCCACCATTTAAAGAGTGCGTAATAGCTCACTAGTCGAGTGATTCTGCGCCGAAAATGTACCGGGGCTAAACACACCACCGAAACTACGGGTGCCACGTAAGTGGCGCGATAGGAGAGCGTTCTAAGCGCAATGAAGTCAGATCGTGAGGACTGGTGGAGCGCTTAGAAGTGAGAATGCCGGTATGAGTAGCGAAAGACAGGTGAGAATCCTGTCCACCGTATGACTAAGGTTTCCTGGGGAAGGCTCGTCCTCCCAGGGTTAGTCGGGACCTAAGGCGAGGCCGAAAGGCGTAGTCGATGGCTAACAGGTTGAGATTCCTGTACCAGGTGAACATGTTTGAACGATGGAGGGACGCAGAAGGCTAACAGATCCCAGCGATTGGAAATGCTGGGTTAAGCAATAAGTCTTGGAGTGAGTTAAATGCTTGCTACTAATAGGACAAGTTGTGATAAGGACCGAAATAAAGTAGGGAAGTCTGTGATGTCACGCTGCCGAGAAAAGCTTCTAGTTAGTGTTTACCTGCCCGTACCGCAAACCGACACAGGTAGTCGAGGAGAGCATCCTAAGGTGAGCGAGTGAACTCTCGTTAAGGAACTCGGCAAAATGACCCCGTAACTTCGGGAGAAGGGGTGCTCAGCGCAAGCTGAGCCGCAGTGAATAGGCCCAGGCGACTGTTTATCAAAAACACAGGTTTCTGCAAAATCGTAAGATGACGTATAGGGGCTGACACCTGCCCGGTGCTGGAAGGTTAAAAGGAGTGCTTAGCTTCGGCGAAGGTACGAATTGAAGCCCCAGTAAACGGCGGCCGTAACTATAACGGTCCTAAGGTAGCGAAATTCCTTGTCGGGTAAGTTCCGACCCGCACGAAAGGTGTAACGATCTGGGCGCTGTCTCAACGAGAGACTCGGTGAAATTTAAAGACCCGTGAAGATGCGGGTTACCCGCGACAGGACGGAAAGACCCCATGGAGCTTTACTGTAGCTTGATATTGAGTGTTTGTGCAGCTTGTACAGCATAGGTAGGAGCCGTAGAAATCGGGACGCTAGTTTCGATGGAGGCAAACGTGGGATACTACCCTCGTTGTATGAACACTCTAACTCACACCACTAAGCGTGGTGGAAGACAGTGTCTGGCAGGCAGTTTGACTGGGGCGGTCGCCTCCTAAAAAGTAACGGAGGCGCCCAAAGGTTCCCTCAGAATGGTTGGAAATCATTCGCAGAGTGTAAAGGCACAAGGGAGCTTGACTGTGAGACTTACCAGTCGAGCAGGTACGAAAGTAGGGCTTAGTGATCCGGTGGTTCCGCATGGAAGGGCCATCGCTCAACGGACAAAAGCTACCCTGGGGATAACAGGCTTATCTCCCCCAAGAGTCCACATCGACGGGGAGGTTTGGCACCTCGATGTCGGCTCATCGCATCCTGGGGCTGTAGTCGGTCCCAAGGGTTGGGCTGTTCGCCCATTAAAGCGGTACGCGAGCTGGGTTCAGAACGTCGTGAGACAGTTCGGTCCCTATCCGTCGCGGGCGTAGGAAATTTGAGAGGAGCTGCCCTTAGTACGAGAGGACCGGGGTGGACGTACCACTGGTGTATCAGTTGTTCCGCCAGGAGCATCGCTGAGTAGCTATGTACGGATGAGATAAACGCTGAAAGCATCTAAGTGTGAAACTCGCCTCGAGATGAGATTTCCCATTCAGAAATGAAGTAAGACCCCTTATAGATGATAAGGTAGATAGGCTAGAAGTGGCAGTACGGTGACGTATGGAGCGGACTAGTACTAATGGTTCGAGGACTTAACCAAGTAGCAAGTGGTGTAAGGCAAAAA
>NZ_BJEG01000022.1 GCF_005405545.1 Weissella hellenica | reverse complement strand
TTTTTGTTTCAAGCATAATGCTTGAAGACCCTACACATTTGTTCTATCGAAACGATATTCAGTTTTCAATGACCTACGTCGTTGTCTCGCTGACAACTTAATTTATATTACAGGATAACCAATTCATTGTCAACAACTAATTTCATTTAATTACGAATTAATTGTTTTTGAATGATTATTTGTAATATTGTTAACTCAATTGCCAACTCAATAATAATAACAGGATTCTTAACGTTCGTCAACAGGTTATTATCGTTAATTTTTAGCGAACATTATTTCACTATAAGTATGCAGCTTTAATACAGAAAAACTGGTACCTAAATACCAGTTTTTTCTGTATACCATTAAACTTGTAATTCCTCAAAAAATTCGCGTGCATCCCCAACAATTTGTTGTACATTAGCCGGTGCTGGGATTTTTTCCAAATTAACGGCTAATACTGAAGCAGTTGGTTTAGCATATTGCAATAGTCCGGCGAATGGATAAACAACAAAACTAATACCAACAATTACAATAACATCCGCTTGCATCATCCATTGCGCTGCTTGATCTACCTTAAATGGAATTTCACCATATAAAGTAATTGCAGGTCGTAATAAAGCGCCATCTGCCCTGTATTGTGACCTTAGATATGCAGCAACATCATCGGAACGTCCATCAATAGGTGCATAAATATTATATAGAGAACCATGAAACTCAATAACATTTTTGGCACCTGATTTTAAATGTAAACTATCTACGTTTTGTGTGATGATACGTGCACGATTTTCATTTGTCAACGCAGCCATCTTTTGATGAATAACATTAGGTTTAGCATCCAAAAAGTACATGTTGTCCTTCATAAACTGATACATTTTATCCGGTTCTTTAGCCAAGGCTCCCGTACTTAAAAGGTATTCGGGTGGTAATGAGACACCATCATAGATACCACCCTTAGAACGATAGTCTGGAATTCCTGAAGCTGTCGAAACACCTGCACCTGTTAAAAAGACAATATTTTTAGCATTATCAAACTGTTTTTGTATTTCTGACGTTACTAATACCATTTTCCCCTCCTTAACGTATTGCGAATGGTTGACCAATTTTAACCAAAACTTCCTTAACAGGTGTTTGGTAAAGTTCTTTAAAGAACTCAGCTGAGTCATCATCTGGCACCGACAAGACAAAACTATTTTGACCAGACGTCTTCAACAACCCTGCGTAAGCTTCTTTGTCAGTATGCCGATCTTGCATGGTTAAATGTTTAATATCAAACACTTGTGCTAAAGGCAATCGTAATTGACGTTCTGATAAAACTGGCGTCAACGTTGTAAATTCATCAGCATGAATCTCAGGTAATCCCCAAACAATCATTTGTTCATCAAATAATTTAAAAGCTGTCACCACAGCACGATGAACACTAAATGGATTTTTAATATCATCAGCCTTCATAGCATCAAAAACTTTTTGTGCAGCAGTCCATGCCTGTGGATATTGTTGCCCCATTTTTTCCCTAATAGCATTAGTTTCTTGTGATGCACTATGCAAAAACACTTGTAAATCTAATAACGTTAACAAACGCAAGGCATTTTCACTGTTATTATCAGCTGTTTCTGGGGTTAATGTTTGTTGCACACCACTGATCATCCCCTGAACAACTGCCTCTGTTAACATACCATGTGCTGCTTGTTCACGATAAATAATTGCTCGTAAGGCTGGCTGATATAAATGAGTTGCCATAACCATCAATTGATCTGTTAAATTAATATCTTCCCCTTTAAGTTGAAAATATATTTGCGGATATCCATTTAAAGTCAATAACATTGTCAACAACTCAGCTGTTGCTAAAAAGTCAGGCTCTGTACCATCTGTTACTTCAACCATTAATCGTGTCCCAAGCATATCTGTTGAAACTTGATCATGCGTAATCACGCCAGTAACTGTATCCGTACCACGTAAAATGACTGAACCAGGATATACTGAATTAACTTGATCTAATAATGCTAATGTATCGTTTGTAAATTTCATCTTATTTTCCTATCTTTAATGAGTCGTTTCTTGGCGTAGCTGTTGTAGTAATTCCCTAGCCAATGCGGCATTTATTTTAGGGACTGCATTTAGTCTAGCCACTAATGCTGCAATTTCATCTGTGTGTGCACCAACTTGGACTGCTAAAGACTTTGCTTGTAGCGCCATATGTCCAGCTTGAATACCAGTTGAAACTAAAGCTCTAAGTGCTGATAAATTTTGTGCTAATCCAGTTGCTACAATAATACTTGCCAACTCTTTGGCTGTTGGTTGCCCCATAATATGATGATTTAACTTAACTGCTGGAACAATGCCAATAGAACCACCAACAACCCCTACTGACAAAGGCATAGTCGTTGTGCCAATCAATTCATCATCAATAACTTGCCATGAAATTAAACCTTGATACTGACCATTATGTGCTGCATAAGCGTGTAAAGCCGCATTAACAGCGCGTGTATCATTACCACTGGCCAATACAACGGCTTCAATACCATTTAAAATGCCTTTATTAGCAGTTACTGCTCGATGTGGTGATAATGTTTCCATATGACTAGCTAACGCAATTTTTTGTGCAACTTCATGACCAGACAAACCTTGCTTGGTCGCTAATGCAGCTGTTGGAATCGCAACTTTTGCCGTAATTAATGACTCAGTTCCATAATTCGATAAAATCGCCATCAAAACTTGATATCCTTGTTGACGCAAGTTATTCGCAACAGCTTCGGCCATCGTATTAACCGTATTCGCCCCCATTGCTTCTTTAGGATCAACCAGCACATTAACGGTAACCGTTGTTTTTGCCAATATTTCAACTAAGATGCCTTGAGCACCACCACCACGAGCAGCCATCGATGGATGTGCATCATTAGCCCACTTTAATAGCAATTGTTCATTTTTTTGAATATACTCTGATAATGCTGAAACATCTTGCACATTAACTAATAATATTTGACCACGCATTAGATGCTGTGAAAACTCAGTTTGAACACCAACACCTTGTCGCATGATGCGTGCACCATTATTAGCAGCCGCAATCACACTAGGTTCTTCGGTTGCCATCGGTACAATCACTTCTTGTCCGTTAACTGGTAATTTTAGTAACAAACCCATTGGCACACCAAAATTCATAATATAATTTTCAACTTGCTGTTCACCAATATAATTATAATTTTCTTTAATTAAAGCTTGCTCTGCACTTGTTAATTTTTGATTAGTGGCCAAGATATTGACTCTCTCGGACCAAGGACGTTTATAAAATTGCTGCCAATTTGTCATCACATATTCCTCTTTATTCAATCTTTTATTAGTTTAACAGTTATTCATACTTTTTTGCGGTACTGTATTTAAATTTTATACAAAAATATCTCGACATCACCAGCCCAATAATTAGCTAATCATGTCGAGATATTAAGCAGTATCACCTACTCAATGCGGGTTGAATCATCATCCCATGGTTGAACAGTATATTTTACTTTATTATTTTCATCAATCTGAGCATACAAACGTTGTGTTTTGTCTTCATCAAAGAAACCTAGATCAACAGCTGGCGCGTTATTTAATACTGCCATGCCCTGCACACTATGTCGAATAACCTCATGTAACACATGCCAATTTTTTTGGTATTCCTTCGTTTTTTTAACAGCACCTTGCAAGGTATAACCCTCATCTAAAAACTGTTTAATAGAAGCAACTGTTACATAAGCCTTATAATTATAAACTCGGGCCTCTTGTTCACCCTCTCGAATCAGGGAAGAGATAATCCCTTTACTTTCCCAATAGCGCAATTGCCGGGTTGAAGCCCCCGTCATTGTTGCTAACTCACCTATCCGAAATTGAAATAACTCTGATTCCAGGGCCTTCATTCGGAATGAATGCTCTCCTGAAAATGCCATACTCGCTCTCCTTCAACCAATTAGAATCGTATTAATTGTCAGGTTATTTAACAAATTTGTCAACCTTACTATGGATTTGGTGTATCATTACCGCCGTCAGTATCATCACCACCATCTGGATTAACTTGTTGAATACGTGACGTGTCTGATTTTGGCTTGTCCTTCTCAGGCGCATCTGTTTCATACAATGATTGTGATTTCTTATCATGACGTTTATGCCATAGTGAGGTTGATTCATCGCCTCGTTGTTCATCTAACGTTTTTAGCTTGGCTAAGCCATTTGCATAATTATACTTAGAAGCGTCGACAGATTGATAGCCTTTTGGTTTATAGAAACGTAATAAATCTTTTTGATTAAGGTTATCAGAGATTTTTAGTTTCTCACGCACTTCTTTTTTGTACTTATCAACCTTGTCTTGTACTTCCTGAGATGGATTTGTAATCACCTCACCCGTTTTATTATCATACAATTCATGGTTGGTATACGTATACTCTGGTGTAACAAAATCTTTATCACGGAAAGCGACCACTTGACTACGTTTTGAACTCAACAAATCTTGACCTAATTGCACATACTTTTTTGAATCAACACCTAACAAGTGCAATAAAGTAGGCATCACGTCAATTTCGCCACCATAAGTATGATTAATACCACCACCATGCCAACCTGGAATGTTTATCATAAATGGTACACGTTGTAATTGTGCGTTATCATAATCAGTCCATTCATTAGGATTCTTTCCTAATACTGATGCCAGTTCTTTATTTTCTGAGTTTGAAATCCCATAATGGTCACCATACAAAACAATAATTGAATTGTCATATAATCCTGACTTTTTTAGATAATTATAAAATTCGCCAATTGACTGATCAAGATAATGGTTTGTTTCAAAATAACCATTAACAACATCAGAATCAGTATCTGTTGTCACAAAATTAGGATCTTTATCTTCAGCATCTAAGCTATATGGGAAATGATTTGTCACTGTTATATACTTTGCATAAAATGGTTGTTGCATTTTTTCTAAGTAGGGCACTGAATCATAGAACAATAATTTATCCTTTAATCCATAGCCCATCGCTTTATCACCTGACGTGTCATAATAACTAGCATCAAAGAAATACTGGTAGCCCATATTCTTATAAACGTTATTACGATTCCAAAAACTAGCATTATTCCCATGGAATACTGCTGACGAATAACCACCATTTTGTTTCAAAATCGATGGCATTGCCTGAAATGTTTGATCATTTCCCTGGGTTGCAAATAATGAACCTTGCGGTAAACCAAATGTCGAGGTTTCTAGCATATTTTCAGCATCAGATGTTTTTCCTTGACCAACTTGATGGAAGAAATTATCAAAAGCAATCGTTGAATCAGAATGATAAATATCATTTAGATTGGGTGTTACCTCTTGATTATTAACTTTTAAATCAAGCGAAAATTGCTGGAATGATTCCAAATGAATCGTAAAAACATTTTTCCCTTTGGACACACCTGCATATTTAGCATTTGCATCAGTGTAATTTTTATTAACATAGTCTAATACGTTATCAATGTCTGATTTCTTAGCTGATTTGCGCATTTCAGTAACACCACGCGTTTTAACACCATCAAATACCGTATACGCATCAATACCCAAATATTTAACTAACATTTTACTATCGAACTGACGCGTGATTAATTGGGGGCGATCAGCTTCACCTAGTACTAAAGTCGTCATAAAGCCAAATATCGCTAAAGTTGATACTGAAAATCCCAAAAACGTCGAAGTTGACGTTTTATCAAAATGTACCTTTTTAAATAAAAAGAAAATAATAAAAATTGGAATATCAATCCAATACAATAAATCATGAATATTTGTTAGGGCAAATCCAGAAGCTCCCAGCCCTTGATCCACTTTATCGTACCCTAGCATTGTGGCAACCGACATAAAATCTGTAAATTCACGATAATAAATGACATTTAAATGTACCAACAGTATATTTATGATGTACATAATAATCGCAATGGGATAAAATAACTTTGATTTTTTAAAATAAAAAGCAATTCCAATCAGCAACATTGCCAATGGTATTGGATTTAGTAGTAAAGTTATGAATTGAATAATGGAAGCGCCTGAATACAGATGAAAATCCATTATATTTGCTAATTGTGTTTTTCCCCAGACCAATACAACTAGTAAGACAAAAAAGCTAAAACGTGTATTTATCCAAGAAAAACGACTCTTATGCGCCATAGTTGTTTTTTCTCTTCTTTCTAAAAGTTGTTTTATTAATTTTTAAAATTAGTATCTCATCAATTATATCGCAAATCATTTTGTGACACCTTACTTCTTTCATAAAATGATCAAATTGCGGTAAAATAATGACAATCTATTAACCTAGGAGAAAGCAAATGAATGAAGCAAACTTTAACATTAAACATGCCTATGGCAGTGGTGAAATCAATGATGCCGCACTGATGATTCGTAAACAAGTGTTTGTCACTGAACAAAGCGTACCACTAGATATTGAAATAGACGATTTGGATAAACAAACTGCGCATTATGTTGGCTTTTTAAACGGAACACCCGTTGTAACCGCCCGAATTGCTGAAAATGAGGCACAGACCAACTGGCATATACAACGTGTTGCAACCGTTAAAGATGCACGTGGTAACGGTTATGCTGGTAAGCTACTAAAGCAAATCATTACTGACGCACAACAAGCTAACATACAAAGTCTTGACTTAGGTGCCCAAGTACAAGCCATCGGTTTTTATGAAAAACTTGGTTTTAATGCTACGGGTCCTGTTTTCCAAGAAGCAAACATCGATCATCGTCGCATGATTTTAAAAAATCATTTTGCGTCATAATTAATACATTTTCAACTAAAAAGAAGTTGGGACATCTTTTGCTGTCTCAACTTCTTTTGGCTCTATACTTTCTAGCGTGAAACTAAACATTTCACGCTTTTTATTTTGTCTTTTTCACATAAAAAAAGACACCA
>NZ_BJEG01000021.1:8947-15410 GCF_005405545.1 Weissella hellenica | reverse complement strand
GTCAGATTCGCAAGCTATATTTCACAAACTCTTTAAGTCAATTTCACGATTTTCACGCTGTTTGACATAGAGCCAAATAAAAGAGATGATACCTCTACTTCATCGTAATGGCATCATCTCTTATTTTTTATTACAAGAATTCACGAATGTTTGCTAATGTTTGTTCACGTCCAAGTAATTCAAGTAACTCACCTAAATTAGGTCCTTGTTCTTCACGTGTAGTTGCGATACGCAATGGATTCCATAGGGCGCGACCCTTAACATCCAACTCTGATTGAATTTCACGAACAGCCTTCAAAACAGCTGTTGCTGTAAAGATTGGCATTTTTTCAATTTTATCAATAAATAAGTTTAACATATCAGTTACATTATCAGCATTCATCCATTCCTTTGCTGAATCAGGAATATCATTTGCTGCTGGCATTTCAAAGAATACTGGCTTGATAAGTGGCACAATTTGGGCAGTAAATGATACGCCGTCCATATAAACATTCATTACTGAACGTAACCATTGCATCTTTTCTGCCGTTAATTCTTCTGGGTTAACAACTTCTGAATAAACTAATTGTTCAATCAATTTATCAAAAACCATGTTTTGATCAGCCGTCTTAATCCATTGATTGTTAACCCATTCTAGCTTTTTATTATCAAATTTAGCTGGTGACTTTGACAAACGTGCTTCATCGAATAGCTTTACCAATTGCTTTTTATTGAAGATTTCTTTTTCACCAACCGGTGACCATCCCAACAAAACAATAAAGTTTAACAAAGCTTCCGGCAAGTAACCTAATGAACGGTATTGTTCAATAAATTGCAAAACCGTTTCATCACGTTTTGATAATTTCTTACCTGTATCAGCATTAATAATCAAAGTCATGTGACCAAAGATTGGTGCTTCCCAATCAAAGGCATCATAAATCATCAATTGCTTAGGTGTATTTGACACGTGATCATCACCACGCAAAACGTGAGAAATCTCCATCATGTGGTCATCCACAACTACGGCAAAGTTATAGGTTGGCATACCATCAGCTTTTTGAATAACCCAATCACCACCAACAGTTGATGAATTGATTGCGATATGACCTTTGACAATGTCATCCCATGCATAATCCTTATTTTCAGGAACACGAAAACGAACCACATAAGGCATTCCCTTAGCTAGTGCATCTGCCTGAAAGGCTTCAATTTCTGCTTCAGTCATATCTGCATATTCATAGACATAATGTGGCGCTTGCTTAGCAGCAACTTGTGCTTCACGTTCAGCAGCTAATTCTTCTGAAGTTTTAAATGAACGGTAAGCCAAACCACGATCCAACAAATCTTGAATCAATGGCTTATAAATTGACAAACGCTCAGATTGTCGATAAGGACCATATTGTCCAGGATTAGCTGGTGATTCATCCCAATCCAATCCCAACCATGCTAGATTGTCCAACTGTGACTTTTCACCGTCGGCAATATTACGAGTTTGATCAGTATCTTCAATACGGATAATAAATTCACCCTTGTGATGTCGGGCAAATAACCAGTTAAATAATGCAGTACGGGCATTTCCAATATGCAAATGTCCAGTCGGTGACGGTGCGTAACGCACACGGATTTTCTTTTCGGTAGTCTCAGCCATGTTAATCGACACTCCTCTTTTATCTTATAGTTCTATAATAATACATCGATTACTAATATACCGCGCTTTGGCGTGTGTTTCAATGTGTTGCTCTGAATAAATCATTATTTTTTTCAAATATGCGTTAATTAGCAATAACAGTTCCAAAAATCATGCGACCTGCATCAGTCTGCAAAGCTGACGTCACTTCTACGGTAACTGTTTTTTGCAAGTGCTGACGACCTTCTTCGGCAACAACCATTGTCCCATCGTCCAAATAACCAACGGCTTGTTGACGTTCAGTACCATTTTTAACTAATAAGACTGATAAATGATCGCCAACAACAACACGTGGTCGTAATGCACCAGCTAACTCATTAATATTTAGGACCTTAACATTTTGAAACTTTGTGACTTTGTTCAAATTATAATCATTTGTAACTAAGGTACCATTTATTTCTTCAGCTAAGCGAATTAACTTTTCATCAACCTCGCTAATATCTTCATAGTCACCTTCCCACATCTCTAACGGCACATAATTTTTTTCGCGAAGTTCATTTAAAACATCCAAACCACGACGACCACGAACACGTTTCAACGCCTCGCCAGCGTCAGCAATGTATTGCAACTCATACAACACAAAATTTGGCACTAATAATATCCCTTCAACAAAACCAGTTTTTACTAAATCTACAATTCGACCATCGATTAAAATGTTTGTATCTAATATTTTATAATGATGATAGTTTGCTTCCGTTTCAGTTAAGACATCGCCTTGTTCCCCATCATTTTGTGGCCGTATTTTCTTTGTACGACTTGTCAAAACTGTTTGAATCAACTTCCGCCATTCATCAATCCGTGTTGTTCCTAATTTATAACCAAGATAACCCAATAGCACCATCACGATAACAGGTACAACAGCACTTAAAAAGAAATTATCCATATTTTGCAAAGGTACTGTGATGACAACGGCAATGACCAAGCCAATTAAAGTTGTCAATGATCCTATCAATAATAACAATGGTGATTGTTTATTCAAATAGGTTTCAATTCGATGAATCGTACGATCAACTGGACGCCATAACACAAAACTCAACAGATAAAAAATAATAGCACCAAAAATAAAATCAAAAATAACGTTATTAATCCATACATATTTAGTTAAATCTAAAATATCCCAAATTACTGGCATTAACGTTAGTGCAATTGCACCACCAGCTAAAATGAAAATACTTTGAATGATTCGTTTCCGTAACATATCCTGCTCCTTCCCGTTTATTAATCAAGTGCAATTTTTAGAGCTTCTGCTAATGTTTTTGCACCAACGATTTGTATTCCCTGTACCGCTGTTAACTGTTCAGTAACATGCTGTGGCACAAACACCCGCTTAAATCCTAGCTTTTTGGCTTCATTAACGCGTTCAACAACATTTGGCACGCGTCTTATTTCTCCTGTCAAACCAATTTCGCCAATAAAAGCATCTGTTGCGCGTGTTGGTTCATCTTTATAACTAGATGCAATTGCCACTGCCACTGCCAAATCAATTGCGGGTTCATCCAACTTAACACCACCAGCTGCTCTAACATACGCATCCTGATTTTGTAATAATAAATTAGCTCGTTTTTCTAAAACTGCCATCAACAATGAAATACGATTACGATCAATACCTGCAGCAGTACGTTGGGCATTCCCAAAGACAGTTGGCGTAACCAAAGCCTGTACCTCTACCAGAATCGGACGTGTCCCTTCCATAGCAACAACAACAGCTGAGCCACTTGCATCGGCTAAACGTTCTTCTAAAAATAGGTCTGATGGATTAGCAACTTCCATTAATCCACCATGTTGCATATCAAAGACACCTAATTCATTGGTTGATCCAAATCGATTTTTAACTGCCCTTAATAGACGAAAACTACGTTGGTTATCTCCTTCAAAGTAAAGAACAGTGTCAACCATATGTTCTAATATTTTAGGCCCTGCAATTGCACCCTCTTTAGTAACATGACCAACAATAAATATTGTAATATTGTTAGTCTTAGCAATCTGTAGCAATTCTGCTGTTGTTTCCCTGATTTGCGATACCGATCCCACAGACGAACTAACATCTGGTTCCTGCATTGTTTGAATCGAATCAATCACCACAAAATCAGGTTTGGCTTCATCAATAGCTTGTCGAATCTGTTTCATATCTGTTTCTGGAAATAGCAAAAAATCTGAATCACCGCGAACTCCTAAACGCTCAGCTCTTAGCTTAATTTGCGAAGCACTTTCTTCACCAGCTACATATAAAATCTTACTACCCGCATTCGCTAATTGACCTGATATTTGAAGTAATAAGGTTGACTTACCAATCCCTGGATCACCACCAATTAAGACCATTGAGCCAGGTACAATGCCACCACCAAGGACACGATTAAATTCATCATTTTCCGTTCTTATACGTGGTGTTTCTTCAATGTTAACCTCGTCTAGCCGTTCTACCTTTGCAACTTGTCCTGCTAAATTGACACGTGATTTACGATCAACTTTTTCTGGTTGCATAACCTCTTCAACAAACGTTCCCCAAGCACCACAGTTAGCACAACGCCCCATATACCGTTGTGATACAAACCCACAATTGGAACAAACAAATTGGGTTTTTGTTTTTGCCATAATTCACCTCTTTCTATTTAATACCAGAACTACCAAATCCACCCTGTCGTGTTTGTTTTACTTGCTGTTGATCATTGTCCGTTACTAAGAACGGCATAAAAATCCCCTGACCAATCCGTTCACCTTTGTTAATTGTGATATCTTTAAGACCCCAATTGATCATTTGAATAAAGATTTCACCTTCATTTTTAGGATTATCTACATAATCCGCATCAATAATACCAACACCGTTTGGCAAGATCAAACCACGCTTTAACGGATTTGACGAACGATTAGCAATCAATAAATATTCATTTTCACCCATATATGCCTTGATCCCAGTTGGTACGAGCAGTGGTTTTAAAACCTTGGTTGCTTTTTCATCATCAACACTTGCTATCGTTTCATTATGCCTAATTTGCCATAAAATTTTCAAAAATGGTAATCGCCAAATTGATGGCAAAACAAAACTTTCAGCAGCCTGAAAATCATATCCAGCTGCTCGTTGCGTTGCGCGCATCGGCAAATTCAAATTATCATGTTCATACTTTTTTACAATCGAAAATCCTCGTTGCATATGTCCTATTCCTCTCAAATATGTTCTCACAGATAAGTATATCTTAAATTTATGAAAATTAAAAAGCACTCGTCAAAATAACGCGTGCTTTCAAATAAACTTAATCTTTATAAGCTAATTTTTGATATTCTTCGTGTCTAAAAAAAGCTTGCCGCGCATACGTGCAAACCGGCTTCAACTGCACATCCGCCTCTTTTGCTCGATCAATAACTTCAGCTAATAATTGACCAGCAATACCTTGACCACGCAGGCTAGGATCAACATAGGTATGATCAATTGACCATACTTTACCACCTAAAATCGCTGGGAATAATATCTCAGCGCCTACAATACCATCTGTTTCATGAAACAGGCGACCAGGTTCATACGTAAAATTCATATTAAGCCTCCTCTCACTCATTATAACTAATATTTCATGTTAATTGCTGAGAATAACTATCGAATGGCGCCCACAAAATCTGGTAACCACTTTCGTGAAATATATTTTATAACAACTTTTTCAGATAACATATCAACAGTAATGTACTTACCACCGCCAATATAAATTCCAGCGGTGGTTGGTAACGCTGCCGTTCCCCATACTAACAAGTCACCCGGTTGCGTTTCATTAATAGGTAATTGTGCCACTGCTTTTATCTGATTACTGATTTCATTTGGAAAACCAATTCCTTCGACATTATTAAAAACATACTGAATTAACCCAGCGGTATCAAAGCCACTTTCCAGGTTATTGCCTTCTTTTTGATAAGGTACACCTAAAACATCATTAACTACCGATCTTAAAGGCACACACAAGCTTTCCATAATCATCTGTAGCATTGTTCTTTGTATACGTGCACCCGTCATTTTACGAGCAAATGTTGAAGCGGTAACTTCAACTGGTTTATCCGCTAGTGGGGGTTTGAATAATATTTCAGCATCAATAACTTCATAATCATTAAAGTGAATCACTCGACCTGGTTCTATTTTAAATGGCATTGTTTAATTCTCCTTAATTAAAGATATAAAAAAAGACTCGAAAGCGAGTCTCCTTAAATAATAGCTTTTTATTATTGGTGAATGTAACCTGAAACTGATGAAGTAGAGATTGTACGAGTGTTGTACAACTTACCTGCATAGTTTGATTCTGAAATAGTAATCGTACCATCTCCATTTACAGAATCTACAACAGCAACGTGACCATAACCACTAGCACCACCAACACCTGGTGCAAAGTATGCTACAGCACCAACTGAGGCAGTACCATTTACAGTGTGACCAGCTGCTGATGCTGATGCTGGCCATGCTGAAGCGTTACCCCAGTAGTTACCAACCCAACCTAAATCACCCTTAACAAACCATGTGCATTGTCCGTATGGGTAAGTGTTACCAGCCGTATTTGTTGATGCAACTGTAGTAGGCTTTGCAGTCGTAGTAGCTGCCACGTGTTGTGGTTGCGCAGCGGCTGATTGTGCAGCGGCCTTAGCGTTTGCTGCTGACGTTGCGGCTGATTGTGCAGCTGCTGATTCTGCGGCTGCCTTAGCGTTTGCTGCTGACGTTGCAGCTGATTGTGCAGCTGCTGATTCTGCGGCTGCCTTAGCGTTTGCTGCTGACGTTGCAGCTGATTGTGCAGCTGCTGATTCTGCGGCTGCCTTAGCGTTTGCTGCTGA
>NZ_BJEG01000021.1:0-8847 GCF_005405545.1 Weissella hellenica | reverse complement strand
GATTGTACGGCTGCTGATTCTGCGGCTGCCTTAACGTTTGCTGCCGATTGTACGGCTGCTGATTCTGCGGCTGCCTTAACGTTTGCTGCTGATGTTGCAGCTGATTGTACGGCTGCTGATTCTGCAGCTGCCTTAACGTTTGTTGCTGACGTTGCGGCTGATTGTGCAGCTGGTTTAACAGCTGACTTTGAAAGATTAATTTGTGAACCAACATAAATAACTGACGATGCTTGCAAATCAGGGTTTGCATTCAATAATTCAGACAAAGTCATACCATTTGCATTAGCAATTGCCCACAATGAATCTCCTGCTTTAACTGCATATGAACCATTGTTTGAAACTGACTTAGCTGCTTCTTCTTTTGCTGGTGCGGCTGATTGTGTTGATGATGAACCAGCCAATTCAATTTTTTGACCAACGTGAATCAAATTAGCATCAGCAATTTTGTTAGCTGATACTAAATCGTCAACTGATACATTATTGGCTGCTGCCAAAGCGTATAGTGTGTCACCAGATTTAACAGTAATAGAATCAGCAGAAGCTACGATTGAGCTTCCTGCCAATGCTGCTGCAGCCCCAGCAGTTGCTAATAGCGTGTTTTTTACAGATGCGTGCATATTTAGTACTCCTTAGTCCTTAAAAATTAGTTACTTAAGCTTATATTAAATAAGAAACAGCTAAATTGATATTTCTTAATATTTTCTTGATTTTTACTACATGCTACATTCTACGATAGAGACTTTTCAAAAGAGTTCAAATAACATTTCATTTATGTTACATTAAGTAATTTCTTTTTTGCTTCGTTCGTATTTTTTTATTTATCACCCGTTAATTATGATAAAAATTCAATCATAACCAAACAAAAAAGCGATGATATACACCATCGCCTCATTTAATATTTATATTTTTAATTCATTTTTTTATGAATCATGTTTTTCTGTTATAACAATCTGACCATCATTCATTTTTGCCAACAAATTTTTAATATTCGGATTATCAAGATAAAAATCGGCTATTTGATCTTCTAAATGATCTTGAATAACTCGGCGCAATGGTCGCGCCCCCATTTCTGGGTTATAACCTAAGTTAACGAGTTCTTGTTTAACATCATCCTTTATCGTAAGATGTAATCCCTTCTCAGAAATTGCATCATTCATTTCACCAATCATCAAATCAACAATACGTAATAAGTTTTCCTTTGATAAAGCATTAAACTCAATAATACCATCAAAACGATTCAAAAATTCCGGCTTGAAGTATGGTGCTAATCGTTCAAGTAATTTATTTGTGGTTGATTCACTATTTTGATCGAAGCCAACCTTTGTTCCTTTAACACCAGTTCCAGCGTTTGATGTCATAATGATGATTGTATCCTTAAATGAAACAACATGACCTTGAGCATCTGTTAAGCGACCATCGTCCAATATCTGTAAGAACATATTCATAACATCCGGGTGCGCCTTTTCAACCTCATCAAGCAAAATTAATGAATAAGGATGACGACGAACTGCCTCAGTCAATTGACCAGCTTCTTCATAACCAACATAACCAGCAGGTGCACCAATTAACTTTGAAACAGAATGTTTCTCCATATACTCCGACATGTCAAATCGGATCATATTGTCTGTGGTACCAAATAATTCCTGAGCAAGTTGCTTGGCTGTTTCCGTTTTTCCTACACCTGTTGGACCGACAAATAAGAAACTTCCGATTGGACGACCAGTCTTATTGAATCCCACACGATTACGACGAATTGCTCGTGCAATCTTTTGTGTTGCTTCATCTTGGCCGATAACATGTGCAGCTAAATTATCACCTAAGTGGCGCAATTGATCTTGTTCGGATGCTGCCAATTCTCCAACAGGAATACCAGTCTTTTCCTCAACAATCTTTTGGATATCTGCAACTGTCACCGTTTGAGCAGCTTCATTTTGTGGCGCTTGTTGCTTAACAGCTTCTAATTGCAATTCTAAATTATTAATTTGGTCACGTAAATGGCTAGCCTTTTCGTAATCTTCACGCTCAATGGCTGATTGCTTTTGTGCTTCAGTTGAATGAATCTTATTTTCTAATTCCCTAGGATCAGCAATCTTCACTGACAGATTCTTCTTTGAACCTGCCTCATCAATCAAATCAATTGCCTTATCTGGCAAGAAACGATCAGCGATGTAGCGATTTGATAAGTTAACTGCTGCAGCTAAAGCATCATCAGAATACTTTACTTTATGATAATTTTCATAGCGTGATCGAATCCCTTGGATGATTTGTAAAGCTTCTTCAGTAGTTGGTTCGTCTACCTGAACAGTTTGGAAACGACGGGCAATTGCAGCGTCCTTTTCAATCTGTCGGTACTCATTTAGTGTCGTCGCACCAATTAATTGGAATTCACCACGCGCTAAAGCAGGTTTCAAAATATTACCTGCGTCCATTGAACCTTCACCAGCCGTTCCGGCACCCATGATTTCATGAATTTCATCAATGAACAAAATAACATCATCACGCTTTGAAACTTCATCCATCAATTTTTGCATTCGCTCTTCGAATTGACCACGAACCCCAGTACCTTGTACTAAGGATACAACGTCCAAACGAATAACCTCTTTACCTTGTAACTTACCCGGCACCTTAGCATTAACGATAGCCTGTGCTAGGCCTTCAACAACTGCTGTCTTACCAACACCAGCTTCACCAATTAAAACGGGATTATTCTTAGTACGACGGTTTAAGACCTCAATAACGCGTGTGATTTCGTCATCACGCCCAATAACCGGATCAAATTTACCTTGTCGTGCTAACTCAGTTAAATTAATGCCATACTGATCTAATAAGCCATTACCTTGACCATTATCATTACCTCCCCCGCGAGTCATTTGTGGACGTTGTCCTTGCTGCGCACGTTGCGCCTGTTGTGCACGTGATACGCCTTCATTATTCATCATACGGAAAATATCATCAAAACTTGAAAAACCAAATGGATCTTGTGCCATAATACGGCCTCCTTATATTTTTTTATATTCATTACTCCCAATACAAATCAACTGTCAAAATTTTCTTTGACCTTTATTGACCTTATCTACATTTTCTATATTAGCACTCTACACAAGAGAGTGCAAATTAAAGGCTTGTTTTTTCACCACTAAAAAAGATTGGTTCATCATCTTCAGATAAACCAATCTTTTTAATTACTTTTATTCAACATCAATATTTAATAACTAACTTACCCAACATGTTTCCTGGCGCAACTTCCTTTTGAGCTCTCATAATCGTATGAGCAGATAACCCATCTAATGTTTGAGTTACTGTCGATTTAACAAAACCATCATCAACCAATTTCGCTAATAAAGCTAATGCTGCACCCTGACTAGCAATATTTTGCCCAGCATTTGTCTTAGCAAACATGAATTCCCAATCAAGTGATGCTGCTTTATTTTTAATTAATCCCACAGGCAACGGTATCGTTGATTGTACAATGGCACCAATATGACCAAACGTACCCACCAAATCAGCCGCTTTCTCAAAATGTTGATCCAACGAATGTAACACCGCAATATAAGGTATATCATGATAGCCTAAGTCTTTAACCGTTTGCACGTAGTTTGCTCGGTGATTAACTACTTCATCGGCTCCCATGTCTTTAACCCATGCAATTGTTTCATCACGTGATGCTGTTGCAATAACCGTCATACCTAACCATTTTGCTAATTGAATCATAATTGATCCAACACCTCCAGCACCATTAATAATTAACAGTGTTTTGCCGTGTGCACTATCAGCTGCCATCTGGATGCCAAACTTATCAGCTAACATTTCATAGGCTGTTAAAAATGTAAGCGGCAATGCGGCTGATTCAATATCTGACAAAGTCGTTGGTGCCTTAGCAATCAAATCTTCACAAACTGCCTCAAATTCAGCATTTGCACCCGTACGACCTAATTCACCAGCAAAAAACACACGATCACCAATTTGATAATTAACAACAGTACCGCCAACACTAACAATTTCACCTACTGCATCAAAGCCCAAAACACGTTCTTGTTGTGTAGCCTGAGCACCCTCTAATTGTTTAATATCTACTGGATTCATAGCAGTTGCTGACACTTTAACCAACACATCATGGTCAGTCAAATTAGGTTGTGCAATGTCTTTATCAATTAACGGTGCTTGCTCATCAGCAGTTGTCACAACTGCTTTCATTAATTTTCCCATTTTTTATCTCCCCGATTATATCAATAATACGTATTATTTCTTAGATACATCATACTATGACAGTAAAAAAATAGCGATTACAATCCATCAAATCATTGTAATCACTATTTTTAAAATTAATCTTGGGAACCTTCAGCTGCTGCAACGCCTTCTTTTAGTCCATCCATATCAACATGGTGCTCACGGAATTCTTTATCATGAATTGGTAAATGTAATTCATAATTATCAAAAATGGTTAAGTCTCCTGCTAATTCATTAGCATCAAACCCCAAAACATGACCACCAAAAGTACGATCATCACTCAAAAAGTGAACATGCCAGCCAGCAGCAACCGTACCTTGATATAGTTCGGGTGAATAGTAACCAATTAAAACACCATCAACATCATTTTTTTCAAATTCACGTTGTGTATGGGTAATTTCTGATAATGAAGGGAATGGACGTTCAGACTTAGGCGCCGAACGAACTTTCATATGATTAAAGCTCCCCCGCAAAACAACGCCTGAAAAAGTATTTTCTAATTGGCGATCACTAATTAGTGAAACCATCTCTTTCATATCACCGGCGCTAAATGAAACTTTTTGTTTCTCATCATCAATATGATGAACTGTCGCAAATGGTACGGTTTTTTCCATATCTGTTACATGGTGAATTTGACCTTCGCCGTCCATATAATAGACTTCACCATCCACCATAATCATTTCACCATCTAAACCATCAAAAGTGCCAATACCAGTATCCCCATGTTGCTTTAATTCAGCCAAAGTTGCTGAACCACCCAAAACCTTACCCATCAAAGCGGCTAGTGTACTGTGTTGATATACTGTTGCCATTTTTATATCTTCTCCTTTAATTTATTCTGCATCAATCAATTGAGACATTAATTCATAGTTATGTGAATAATCTACTGGAATTTCAACAACAACTGGACCTTCAGTTGCAAATGCTTCATCCAAAACCGCATCCAATTGGTCTGGAGAATCAACACGCAATCCCTTAGCACCAGTTGCTTCAGCGTACTTTACAATGTCAATCTTTGATAACTTAACACCAGCTGACTCACCATTGTACTTCACTTCTTCTTGGAACTTAACCATATCGTAGTGATAATTATCTTGCCAAACAATGTGAACCGTATTCAAGTTAAGTTGTACTGCTGTTGCTAGTTCCATTCCTGAGAAGAAGAAACCACCATCCCCAGAAACTGAAACAGCCTTAGCATTTGGACGAACCATTGCGGCAGCCATTGCCCAAGGTAGACCAACACCTAATGTTTGCATACCATTTGAGAACAACAAGTGACGAGGAACATATGACTTAAAGTAACGTCCAAGCCATAAGTAATGTGAACCAATATCAGAAGTCAAAGTCATATCATCAGTCATATGTGCTTGCAAAGACTTAATAATACTCAAAGGATGGTTCAAGTTTTCTTGTGCTGGCGTATAAGTTGGCTTTGCAGATTCCTTTAGTGCATCCTTGAATTCAGATAACTTAGCTTGTGAGGCAGCTGGCAGAGTATAATCAGCAATTTGTGACTTCAAATCAATCAATGTATCAGCTAAAGTTCCCACAAGTTGGCGAGCTGGCGTAAAGTTATTATCAATCTGAACAGCTTGCGTATCAATTGCAACAATGTGCAGATCTGCATTCTTATTCCAATTACGTGGCTCGTATTCAATAGCATCATAACCAACGGTAATAACCAAGTCTGATTGTGCCAATAATTGATCACCAACTTGATTACGGAAGAAACCGACACGACCAAAGAATGTTGCTTCCTCTAACTCACGAGAAATGACTCCGGCGCCTTGATACGTTTCAACAACTGGTAAAGTTGTCTGTTCTAGTAAAGCATGCAATGCTGCTGTTGTATTATCATCAGAACCACGAGCACCAACTAACAATACTGGCAATTTAGCAGCTTTAATTTGCTCAGCAAGCCAAGCAATATCCTCTGAAGCTGCTGCACCATAACGAGCGGGCTTAACTGCAGGCAATGCAGCTGTCGTAACTTCTGCTTCATCAACATCTTGTGGCAATGAAACAAATGCTGCCCCTGGCTTAGGTCCATTAGCCGCTGCAATAGCATTAGAAATTAATTCTGAAATATTATTAGGATCTTGAATTTCAACTGAATAATTCGTAATTGGTGAAAACAACGTTGCTGATGGGGTACTTTGATGTGTCAAACGATACAAATCTTTTCGTTGTACTTGACCCCCTATTGCCAATACAGGATCATTTTCAGCAGTTGCTGTCATCAAGCCAGAAGCCAAGTTTCCTACACCTGGTCCTGACGTCACGATAACAACCCCAGTTTTACCAGTAATACGTGCAAAAGCTTGCGCCATAAACACAGCGTTTTGTTCATGACGTGTCACAATTAACTTAGGTGCTTTTTCTCCTGCTTTAGGATGATCTAATTTTTCAAACAATCGATCAATTTTAGCACCCGGAATCCCAAAAGCTAAACCAATACCATGATTATTCAAACTATCGACAACTAAGTCAGCACCTGTTTTTTTCTCTTCAGACATGTACTTCTACCTCTTTAAAATATATTATATTTCCAATAAGTGTCATTAACTACATTGTAGCGCTTTATTTCGATATTTTGTAGCCATATCCCTTTAGCGTTCACAAAATCTTCTAACTCTTTTTTAGCATAAAGCGTTAAGGCTAGTTGGTGTAACGCTTCCAAAAATAATATATTTTAGCGCAAAACAAAAAGCACCAATCATATATAATATGATTGGTGCTTCCCGCATCTGTAAAACTGGGCATACTGGATTCGAACCAGTGCATGATGGCACCAGAAACCATTGCCTTACCGCTTGGCTAATGCCCAAAAACAACTACTCAATCATACAACATACACTAAATAAATTCAAGCCCGTATAAACAAAAAATATAGATCAAATATACCTTTAAATCATCACACTTACAAAATATAACTACCCTTTACTATTTACTTGTATTTTCTCATCAAAGCGCATCATAAATTTTAAAACATCAGCAGAACGTTCTTCACCTAGTGCTAGTAACCAACCCTCAAAGCGCATTTCAATCCGTTCAGTAAGAGCTGCCTCTATTTTTTGACCGCGGTGTGTTAAGTGCAATAGTTGCCGCCGTCGATCCATTGCATCAGCTTCTTGCCAAATATATTGTTTACGTAATAACATTTTTATTTGTCGTGAAACTGCAGCTCGTGTGACTTGACGTTTGGCAACAATATCAGTTAGTGTCAAGCCATCATGCTGTGCCACACTATGCATAATTAAATATTGTTCAAAGGATAAATCGTACGTTGCTGCTGGCTCAGCTACTGTATCACTCAAATATTTTAAAGTTGATAGGTAAGCATTAATATATTTCGTTACTAGTGTCATTAGTTTTTCCCCACAAGTTTTTGTCATAAATTAATTCTATCGAATACCTACCTATTTTATTAACTAATTTTTTAAAAAAAAGAGATTAGTACGTTGCTGTACTAATCTCTTACTAAACATGTTCAAAAAATCGGACCTTTTTTATACCATGCTAATTAAATTATCCTATCGCACAATCATCACCGTTACAGGTGCATGATTAGCGATATAACTTGATTGTGATCCAAAATACTTCTCAGTTCCTTTTTGTGAATGCGAACCAACAACAACCATGTCTGGTTTTACAGATGGAATAACATCTTTGACGATTACTTCCCCTGGAGTTCCTTCGGCAATTCTAATATCTACATCAGTAACGCCATTTTCTACTGCCATCTTGCGGTATCGATCTAACGCACGACGAACATCATCTTCAGCTGCCGTCGTCTTTTCTTTTGAAAAGAAATCAAATACACTTAATTGTCCCTTTTCAAAAATTGATACGATTGTTAATTTGGCCTCATCTTCACGTGCTTGGTGAATAGCATTAACTAAAGCCATTTGTCCCAAGTCTGAATCATCTACTGCTGCCAAAATATGTTTAAACTGCTTCCCTGTTGCCATATTCCCGTAGTCTCCTCTTGTAATCAAGCATACTTACTGTCATGACTTTTACTGATAAGTTACCCCTATGTTTATGATTACCCCTATATTTAGCTACCAAAACCGCAAAACTTGGATTATCACACAGATAGTAATGGACTGCTTACTGATAAAAACAACATCAGTAAATATGCCTCCTTATTTTTTGGTACACCTAATTATCTAACTAGTCGCACTAAAAGTAAAGTTATTGTTGGTTTTTAGTTTTTGACTGTCGTCCCTACCGCAAATGGGATATTACTTGACAAATCGCGAAAAATAATGTAATTTAGAACAGTTGAAAAAATTAGATTATCAAGCACTGCCTTCTTTCTAACACGGCGGTGTATAAGGGAGGATATAACTATGGCAGTTCCTGCACGTAAAGTTTCAAAGCACGCAAAGCGCACTCGTCGCGGCGGTCAAGGCGGATTAAAGACGTCAGCTATTCACATGAACGAAAATGGTGTTTACGTACGTAACCACCACGTTGCCGCTGATGGCACTTACAATGGTAAGCAAGTTGTTTCACCTAAGTAAGCTCATTATTTAGGCTCTATACTTTCTAGCGTGAAACTAAACATTTCACGCTTTTTATTTTGTCTTTTTCACATAAAAAAAGACACCA
>NZ_BJEG01000020.1 GCF_005405545.1 Weissella hellenica | reverse complement strand
TTTTTGTTTCAAGCTTAATGCTTGAAGACCCTACACATTTGTTCTATCGAAACGATATTCAGTTTTCAATGATCAACATTGTTGTCTCGCTGACAACTTAATCTATATTACAGAACTCACACAATCTTGTCAACACTTTTTTGAAATAAATATTAAGTAATTAATTTTAAATTATATTAAACAAATGCCAACTCAATAAATTATACACACATCATCAATCAAAGTCAATTGATTTATAAAACAATAAAACTACGACATAAATATAAAAAACCGTGCTTTATTAATATAGCGCTACAATCGTCATTCGTCAATGCTTTTTTATCCATCCTTCTGAAACAAAAAAAGTCATCAACATTAGCTTAGATGCTAACGTTGATGACTAACAAAATTTATTAATTAATATGCTTTGCTAAAATAGCTTCAAGTTGATGTGCCGGTGTAAAACCTGTTAGGCGTTCAACTACTTCACCATCTTTTTTAACAAGTAATGTTGGAATTGCCATAATCCCAAATTCCTGAGCTGTTGCTGGATTTTCATCAACATCCATCTTAGTAAATTTAACATTTGACATTTTTTCAGCTACTGTCTCAACAACAGGCGATTGCATACGACAAGGGCCACACCAAGTTGCCCAAAAATCAGTTAACGTTACGCCTGTATCGGTTTCTGATACAAAGTTACTATCATTGATATCTACTACAGCCATTTATAACATCCCCTTTTTTCCTAATTTATTGTTAGTATAAACCCTTACTAGATATTTGTCGACATATGCCCATTTACTTTAACTGTACATATGTTGCGCCCTGATCTGGGCCAGTATACTTAAACGATTGTACTTGACTATTAGAGCGTAAGTACTCTTGTACCCCTTTTCTAATAGCACCAGTACCCTTACCATGAATAATTTCTACAGAAGAAAGATTGTTTAGTAGTGCTTTATCAATAAACCGGTCTACCTCTGCCATAGCTGGTTCATAACGGACGCCTCTCAAATCAAGAGTTGCTGATGCCTCTGCACGATTTATTGCTTTATTTGTATTGACATGACTTTTTTTACTATGCTTACGTGTCTGTTTCGTTTCTTTAACAGGCGCACTTTGTTGTTTTTCAACCTCATCGGCAGCCAAAATCATTTTTAAAATACCTAATTGTATTTCAAACTTATCATCCTTTAGAACACGCACAATCGTTCCTTGCTGCCCATACTCTCGTACCAGGACCGTATCCCCAACTGATAGTGGTTCTTGTTTTGCACGCTTAGCTTTACGTAAAATACGATTATTAGCTGCTGATGGTTCCTCATGCATCGCATTTAGGGCACCTTTTGCATCCATAATTTTATTTTCTTTAATTGTTGCACCATCGCGCATCATTTTATGTAGGTCAGCAACAATTTTGTCCGTTTTCTTACGTGCAACAGCTACAATATGATTAGCTTCTTTTTTTGCATCTTCAATAGATTTTGCACGCTGATCATCAATCACCGCTAACTTTGTCTCATATTCATTTTTTAATTGACGATTTTCAATAACTTTTTGTGTCAATTCTACTTGCTGGGTTAACACAGCATTACGACGTGAGACCAAATCAGCAATCATATCATTCAATTCTTGTGAATCATCACTTGTTAGCGCTGTTGCACTAGCAATAATTGATGTCGGTAACCCTAACCTTTTAGCTATTTCCAAAGCATTTGATTGTCCTGGAACACCAATCATAAATTTATAAGTTGGCCGTAATGTATCAATATCGAATTCCATTGAGGCATTTATTGTGTCAGCGCGATTATATCCATAAACTTTCAACTCTGGATAGTGCGTAGTGGCAACAGAATAAGCGCCAGTTTCACCAACAGCATCTAAAATAGCCATTGCTAACGCCGCTCCTTCTTGTGGATCGGTTCCAGCTCCCAATTCGTCAAACAAAACCAATGAATCTTTATCCATTCCTGACAGAATATCGATAATATTTACCATATGTGAAGAGAACGTAGATAATGATTGCTCAATTGACTGCTCATCACCAATATCAGCAAATATTTCCTTAAACAGACCCACCGTTGAATATTCAGCTACTGGAATAAAAATCCCCGACTGTGCCATTAACTGTAATAGTCCTAACGTCTTTAAGGTAATCGTTTTCCCACCAGTATTAGGCCCAGTTACAATAATAGCAGAATAGTCTTCCCCAATAACGATATCATTAGGCACCACCTTTTGAGCATCCAGCAATGGATGGCGTGCTTTCAAAAGACGTACATGATTTTCAGCACTAAACTCAGGCTCAATGGCTCTAATCTCAACAGCATATCGTGATTTAGCATTTACAAAATCTAGATGGCCCAATATACCTGCATTATTTTGAATATTGTCAGCTTCAGGCTCTAGCATCGTTGATAATTCAATTAAGACACGTTCTTCTTCTTGGCGCTCCTTTAGATAATGCTCACGTAGTCTATTGTTCATATCAACCACATCAGCCGGTTCTATATATAACGTTTGCCCTGTTTGTGACTGATCATGTACAACACCACCAAACTTTTGACGATACGTTGCTTTAACTGGCACAACATACCGATCATTACGAATCGTCACAATTGGTTCTGATAAATATTGCGCCGATTTTCCCCGGGTGTAATCTTGCATTTTTTGACGAATTGCATTTTCAGTTCCTGTGATTGCTTGACGAACACGATGTAATTCTGGTGAAGCTTCATCCGTTAATCTGCCATCTCCGTCAATTGCAACATTCACACGTCTCGTCAACTCAGGTAATAAAACCAGTTGATTATAATATCTTGCCAAGGCTGGTAATTCTTCACCACGGTCAGCAACTAAATTTTCAAAAAAAGCTCTAATTTGTCCCGTTGTGAATAATATACGACCAACTTGCGCCAATTCAGTACCACTCAACGCAGCGTTAATCCGTAACCGTTGCATATGTGGTTTGACATCTGCTAACTTCGGAATACTAATTCCGCCTTGCCAACGTAAGACTTTTGCTGCATCTGCTGTCTCAGACAACCATTGCTGCATTGTTGTCGCATCAGTAGTCGGCATTAATGCAGCCAATTCATATTCACCAGCCACAGTCGATAAAAAAGGCTTAATTTGACCCTTTACTCGTCCGTATTCTAGTGTTTTTAAAATTTTTTCATTCATTATTTTTAAACTACCTACTTTCATTTTCCCTTGACTTATTTACATTAACCACCAATCATAAACAGCCTCTGAAAGGTAAGGTGTATTATTTAATATCGCTTGTGCAAGTGTAGAATTCGCCATGTTCTCGGTATACCAGGTAATGCTCAATGTTTGCGTAATTTGTAAAACGAAAAATATTTCAATATAAACAACCAACCCAAACACAACAAGCCCCCCTATATGATTAATTGTACTTAATATAGGTACTTTGTTAATAAAACGTAAACTACGTTCTATTGCCTTCACAATTGACATCCCAATAATAACAATAAACGCAAATGCAATACTAGATGCCAAAAATTCTCCTGGTTGATGGACTGCATTTGTTGGTATTTGTGTTGCTGTCCATTGTGCAGACACGCCATTAACAAAAACATTGTATAACCATGCTCCAAATCGATGTGCTAATAAAATTGCGAAAACATATACGATTGCTCGGCCAACTAGCATTGTTAAACTACGTACTAACCCTAATCGATAACCGTGAATCATGGATAAAATCAATAAGCCAATAATAATCCAAGAAACAACTGTCATTATTTATTTTTATCCTTTTCAACTTGCATATTTAATTGATCTGAAATTGCATTAATTGCCAATAATGTTAGCAATTGATTTTCATCTAATTTTGGTGCTGCTAATTGCATTTGCTCTAATTGCGAATTAACTAAATCAAAAACCGCTTTCATATGAGCCTGTGACTCACTTGCTGTTACGGTTAGTTCTTTTCCTAAAATAGTTCCTTTAAAACGTGTTTTCTCAGCCATATTGCTAGCCTCCATTATTTTATCATTAGTATCTAGTATAGCAAAAAAATAATGAGTATTCAGCTTATCCAGTACTGTCTTATTAAATCACAAATAAAAGCAGGCAACTAGTTTCCTAGCGCCTGCTTTTATATTATTCAAAATCAGCTGGGTCAAAATCACTACCATCTAACATACGTGCTTCCAACCAATCCCAAACATTATCTTTTCCATGTTTAGTTTCTGCAGAAAAAATTTCGAAATCAGATAATTCAGCATTAAATTGTAATTCACGTTTAATATCAGCTTCAACTTTATTCCACTTACCACGCGAAATTTTATCAGCTTTTGTCGCAACCACCAATACCGGTAAACCGATGTCATCGGAAGTTAACCAATTATACATTTCAATATCTTCTTTTGATGGTAAATGACGTGCATCCACTAATTGCACAATACCCTTAAGCGGTTGACGCTTACGTAAATATTCACCAATCATAATAGCAAAAGATTCACGTGCCTTTTTTGAAACTTTGGCATATCCATAACCTGGAACGTCAACAAAGAACACACTGTTCTCTACTTTGTAAAAATTCAAAGTCTGTGTTTTACCCGGTTGTGAAGATGTTCTGGCAAAAGATTTACGATTAATTAACACATTTGTTAATGATGATTTCCCGACATTCGAACGGCCTACAAAAGCAACCTCTGGTAACCCATCCGTTGGATACTGTGCTTCCCGAACGGCTGACATCACTATTTCAACTTGATGAACTTCCATTGTTTTCCTCGCCTATTCCGTTACTAATTCTGGTGCATCGTGATGAAGTACTACGTCTTCTGTAATAACAACACCCGTAATATCGTCTCGTGAAGGCACTTCAAACATAATATCACGCATAACTTCTTCAATTATTGAACGAAGACCACGCGCCCCTGTTTCACGTTCAATTGCTAAATGAGCCATCGCTTTTAAAGCTTCCTCACTAAATTGCAAATCAACTGATTCCAAAGCCAATAATGCTTGATATTGCTTTACCAAAGCATTTTTAGGTTCCGTCAAGATACGAACCAAATCATCTTCTGTTAACTCTTCTAAGGCAGTTAAAATCGGTAAACGACCAATGAATTCTGGAATCAAACCAAAGTTCATCAAATCTTCAGGTAATACTTGTTGCATAATTGATTTATAGGAATTTTGCAATTTTTGTGTTTTTGCATCCGTACCAAAACCAATTACTTTAGCACCTAAACGTTCTTTAACCATTTGTTCAATTCCGGCAAAAGCGCCACCAACAATAAACAGAATATTTGTGGTATCAATTTGAATAAATTCTTGGTTAGGATGCTTACGACCACCTTGCGGCGGAACATTTGCAAGTGTTCCTTCAAGCATCTTCAACAAAGCCTGTTGCACACCTTCTCCAGATACATCACGTGTAATTGATACATTTTCAGCTTTCTTTGCAATTTTATCAATTTCATCAATATAAATGATACCAGTTTCAGCACGCTCAACATCATAATCTGCCGCTTGTAGCAACTTTAAAAGAATGTTTTCAACATCTTCCCCTACATATCCTGCTTCAGTCAAAGTGGTTGCATCAGCAATTGCAAATGGCACATTCAGTAACTTTGCCATTGATTGCGCAATATACGTTTTTCCTGAACCCGTTGGGCCGATCACAGCAATATTTGATTTTTGCAGATCAACTCCTTCAATACCTGCGTCACCAGTTAATTTTGCGTTTACTCGTTTATAATGGTTATACACAGCTACTGCTAATGTATGTTTGGCATCACCTTGACCAATCACATATTCGTTTAAATTATCAACAATTTCACGAGGTGTTTTCAGCGTCAACGTACGATCCATTGCATCTTGTTGCATATCTTCGTTAATAATATCTTGCGCAAGGGCAACACATTCATTACAGATATAAACACCAGGTCCAGCAATTAATTTTTTTACTTCAGTGGAAGGCTTACCACAAAATGAACAGTACGCAATACCATTCGAGCCGTCAGTCGTATTAAACACTGTCCAACCTCCTATATTTTTCATTTCGTTTAGATACAATAAACATTGTATCAAAATTTTATCACAGGCAAAAGACAAAATGAGACTAAGACAAATCCCTGTCTCAGCCTCATTTTGAAAAGTACCCTAAATAGTTCGAGTACTACCCATATTAATCGTGCACAAAATAGTCATATAAAAAAATGAAATTTATATTGCTAGTTTGAATCACACATTTTTGTTTAAATATTTTTAGGCTTCAACTGCTGAATCAACAATCAAATCAACAACTGATTTGATTGCAATATCATGTGACAACATGTCATCTGACAAAGCGTTGCGAACAGCGTCTTCGGCCATATTGTATGATTCAGCCAATGACTTAACTTCAGCAGCAATTTCTTCATCAGAAGCCTTAATGTCTTCTGCCTTAACAATTGCTTCTAATACTAAGTTAGTCTTCACACGACGCTCAGCACCTTCTTCATATTGCTTGTGAAGATCATCTTCAGTAGTTCCAGTAATTTGGAAGTATAGTTCAGGTGAAATACCTTGTTGTTGCATTGAAGCAAACATTTGGTTCATTTGACGATGAACATCTTCATCAATCATTGATGAAGGAATTTCATCACCAACAACTTTAGCGTTGTCAACAACAACAGCTACAGCAGCATCTTCTTTAGCTTCTTTAGCTGAGGCCGCTTTTTGATCAACTAAACGAGCTTTAACTTTTTCAGTTAATTCAGCCAAAGTTTCAACTTCTTCATCAACATCCTTAGCAAATTCATCGTCAAGAGCTGGAACTTCCTTAGACTTAACTTCGTGAACAGCTACTTCAAACAAAGCTTCTTTACCAGCTAAATCAGTTGCTTGGTAGTCTTCAGGGAAAGTTACTTTAACATCAACTTTGTCTTCTGCCTTTGCCCCAACTAATTGTTCCTCAAAACCAGGGATAAATGAATTTGAACCTAATTCTAATGAGTAATTATCAGCTTGTCCACCATCAAAATGAACACCGTCAACAGAACCATCAAAATCAATGACAACAGTATCACCATTCTTGGCAGCTTCGTCAACTAATACAAGTTCAGATTGACCTTGTTGCATACGAGCAAGTTCTTCATCAACATCAGCATCAGAAACTGATGTATCAGTTGCTGGAACTTCAACACCCTTGTATTGTCCAAGTTCGATTTCTGGAGCCAATTCAACTTCAGCAGTCAAAACCCAAGTTTCACCCTTATTCATTGATTCTGCATCAATCTTTGGTTGACCAACAGTAACTAGGCCTGCCTCGGCAACAGCATCACCATAAACATCTGGCAAAATTTTGTTCAAAGCGTCTTGGTACAATGACTCTTCACCGTACATTTGGAAGAATACCTGCTTAGGCATCTTACCCTTACGGAATCCGGGAACACTGATTTGGTTTTTAACTTCATTAAAAGCTGCATCAATTCCTTTTTCGTATACGTCAACAGGAACTTCAAATTTAATCGTTCCCTTGTTGCCTTCACCCTTAGTGAAAACTGCATTTGCCATGTTTATTCCTCCAATAGTCGTTAGTTATTCACTGCTAACGACAAAAATATTATCTTTACATACCTAAACAGTATATCGGAAACATATTATTTTGACAATAAAATATTCTGTTTACCATAAAGAAGTTCCTATTAAATTATATAGGATTTAAGCACAAAATTCAAAAAAAAGAGTTATTACATCAAAGATGAAATAACTCTTTTTTTGCAATTAAGCACTAACTAAATTACAAATTGTAAATTAGTCTTTGATTTCAGAAACTGTTCCGGCACCAACAGTACGGCCACCTTCACGAACAGTAAACTTCAATCCCTTTTCAATGGCAACTGGTGCGATCAATTCGATATCGAATGTCACGTTATCACCAGGCATAACCATTTCAACACCTTCAGGCAATTGAACTACACCAGTAACATCAGTTGTGTGGAAGTAGAATTGTGGACGGTAGTTAGTAAAGAATGGTGTGTGACGTCCACCTTCTTCTTTGGTCAAAACATAAACTTCGGCCAAGAACTTAGTGTGAGTTTGGATTGAACCAGGCTTAGCCAAAACTTGACCACGCTCGATTTCCTTACGGTCAACACCACGCAACAATGCACCAATGTTATCACCGGCTTCACCTTGTTGCATAGTCTTACGGAACATTTCGATACCAGTAACAACTGTCTTACGAACTTCTTCCTTCAAACCAACAATTTCAATTTCGTCGTTCAATTTAACAGTTCCACGGTCAACACGACCAGATGCAACAGTTCCACGACCAGTAATAGTAAATACGTCTTCGACAGGCATCAAGAATGGCTTGTCAGTGTCACGAACTGGTGTAGGAATGTATGAGTCAACAGTATCCATCAACTCTTCAATAACCTTAACTTGTTCTGCGTCACCTTCCAAGGCCTTCAATGCTGAACCACGAAGTACTGGAATATCATCCCCAGGGAAATCGTATTCTGACAATAGTTCACGAACTTCCATCTCAACAAGATCAGTCAATTCGTCATCGTCAACAAGATCAGTCTTGTTCAAGAATACAACAAGGTAGTCAACACCAACTTGGCGAGCCAACAAGATGTGCTCACGAGTTTGTGGCATAGGACCATCAGTTGCAGCAACAACCAAGATAGCACCGTCCATTTGAGCAGCACCAGTGATCATGTTCTTAACGTAGTCCGCGTGACCTGGGGCATCGATGTGAGCGTAGTGACGTGCTTCCGTCTCGTACTCGATGTGAGCAGTGTTAATCGTGATTCCACGTTCACGCTCTTCAGGAGCAGCATCGATTGAAGCAAAGTCTTCTTGCTTAGCCAATCCCTTATCTGATAGTACCTTTGAGATAGCGGCAGTCAACGTAGTCTTACCGTGGTCAACGTGTCCAATAGTTCCAATATTAGCGTGCGGCTTAGTGCGCTCGTAATTTTCCTTAGCCAAAAGCTTGTCCTCCTATTATTCGCATGTTGATTAAAATCAACCTTATCGCTTAATACAAGTATACTACACATACTGCATAACTTAAACAATAAGATACGAAAATCTTTTTACTTCTCTTTAATGAGACTGAAATTATTATATATAATTTCCTTATTTTTGTAAATAATTTTTTTCTTATTTTCGATACTTATTAGCATTTTCTTTTAATTTAAAATATTTATCAAGTAATTTTGTAATTTTTGTCGCCAAAAAATCTGGTTTTCTGATTCTATCGGCAATTGAAAAGAAAAGGTTTCTGCTATCAGTCCTTCAACCCAGCTAGTTGCATCTTCAATCACTAACGTTAAATCTGGATAAGCCAACATCAATAATAGTTGTATCTGTTCGCTTAACCCATGAATCATGTCCGAGCCAAGTTTTTTTTCATACCCTTTTAATACTGAAATCACTTTTTGATACACTTTGTCAGAAAAAATATCTCGTAGCTCTGCTGGCACAACTGTCACTAATTCTGTCGCTAAGTTTATAAATTGTACTGATTCTGTGACGTGAAGGCGTCTTAATTGATCTAAAACCGAAACACGTGACATTTGGGTCAAAAATGGATCTTGTAAAATGAATTTGGCTCCTACTACATATTCATCACGTGGTAATTTATTAGCGGCCATCAATCTTTTTTGCTGATCAGCTAGATTGCCATCACTTAAATGATAAAAGTGGCGTGCAACTGTCTTAATCGTTTGCGCTTGTGCGTTGCGATAATTGTTTTCTGCTTTCTTTATCGTACTAAAAAAAGAATCCTGCCAATTTTTAGGCAATTCTGCCACAATTTCCCACGCATTTAAAAAATAATGATTATGCAAAATTAAATTTAGATACATTTGCACATTTTGTTGATCATTCAAGTAACTATCCAAGCATTCATCAGCATACATCTGTGCTTCTTGATACTGATTTTGAGCAATTAAAACTGTTACTAATAAATGATTCACAACAATCGTTTGTTCTATTTGATAAGCTGCTATTAGACTATCCAATGCCTGGTCAAGCATATTATTATTAATTGCTTCTTTAGCTTTAGCAACTAAAGTATTATAGGATAACTCCTGATTAAATTCTGCACTCATTCCTAACATCCTTTCTCTTAATTTTTTAAATAAAGAAATTCTCATTTATTTAACCATGTTAAACAAACAAGAATCTCCGTTTACATCAAAATGATGTTCTATTTACTTTTCACTGCTAGTTTCATTTTGCTTCACTTGCTTATTTTGAACATTATTCTTGCTCTTTTTTTGACGCCGATTTTTATTCGACTTTTGCTTTGCAACGTTAGTATCTACCTTATTGCCTTGCCCTTGCTTCTTATTAACACTTTTTTTGTTATTATTCTGTTTTTTAGTGGCCTTTTCCTTCGTTCCATCATTACCCTTACTTTGGTTATTTTGTTGTGCTGATGTACGACGACGGCGGCGACCATTTTGGTTAGCTTCCATAATAACAGGCAAAATAACAGGCTTGCGTCGTGTTTTTTCAAACAAAAATTTTCCCAATGAGTCTCGAACTGCGTTTTTTAAGTTACCCCAGTCAAAATCTTTAGCATTCTTAACGCCATCTGTAACTGTTTGTTCAACTAATTCAGCAGCTTCATGCATTAAATCACGCGATGTTTTAACATAGACAAAACCACGTGAATCAATTTTTGCTGGTGCAATCACTTTCTTTTTCTTACGATCAATCGTTATAACCGCAATAAACACCCCGTCTTCTGACAAAATGCGACGATCATTAAGCACTATTGAACCAATGTCACCCACACCTGACCCATCAATCATTGTTGATGTCACTTGGATAGAACCACCCAAATAAAACTTCTCTCCATCCCAGCGTAGTTTATCCCCTTTAGCAAGCAAGAAAACATGATCGTCATCGTAACCAACTTGTTCAGCAGCTCTATAAGCTTCATTCAAAACACGATATTCACCTTGGATAGGAATCACATTTTGTGGCTTTAACAAATTCATCAACAATTGAAAATCTTCTTTAGAAGCATGACCTGAAGATTTCTTATCCGTTGAAATTTGCTTAACAGTAGCCCCCGCACGGAATAACATATCACGTGTTCTAGCAACGTAACCTTCCATTGCCGTTGAAGGAGTTGTTGTAATAAACACTAAATCATTAGGTTGAATTTTAATATTACGATCATCACCATGTGCAATACGTTGTAGATGACGTATTGGCTCACCCATTTTACCAGTTTCTAAAATAACTGTTTCATCCGCTGCTAACTTACCAAGGTTTTTTAATGAAACAAACATTTCATTTTCAGGAATTGGCAAAACCAACTTTTTTAAACGTAAAGCTGTTCTAACAACACGTTCTAAATCGTTACCAGAAATAACGACTTTACGTCCCACTTTATAAGCTGCATCAATTACTTGTTGAATACGTTGTATGTTTGACGCAACTGCAGCAACAATAATACGGCCTTGTTTATGTAAGTAAAAGTTTTCTAAGATGTAATCACCTAAATCAGATTCATGATCAGGCATACCAAAATTAGCTGTACCAGCAGCATCAGCTAATAGTGCAATTACACCCTTTTGACCGATTTCAGCTAAGCGTAATAAATCTGTTCGATAATATGGTAGTGCTGTCGTATCAAACTTAAAGTCACCCGTATAAACAACTTGTCCGACTGCTGTTTCGATAACAATTCCTAGTGATTCCGGAATTGTGTGTGTCGTTTCAAAAAATGACACTGTTGCCTCATCAAAACTAACTTCTGAGTTCCCTTTTACCACATGATAATCATCATAATCTTTTAAACGTGGTTCATTATGAATCGCTAATTTTGCTAATTCAATCGTTAATTCAGATCCAAATATCGGTACACGTAGGTCTGAAAGCAAATAAGGCAAAGCTCCAATTGCATCTGCGTGCCCATGTGTTAAAAAGACTCCTGCCACATTATCAGCATGCTCAACTAAATAAGCATAGTCAGGGATAACGACATCCACTCCCAATAAGTCACTTTCAGGATACTTTAATCCTGCATCTAAAATAAATATTTCATCATTGACCGTAACGGCGTACATGTTCATTCCATTCTCACGAACACCACCAAACGGCATAATATCTAATGTAATTGCCATAATTTTCCTATTCTCGTTGTATTTCACGGGTTTAATCACTATACCCAACGTTTAAATGTTTAATACAATACTACCACATAAGCTCATAGTAGAAAATAGGGAAGTCACTTCATAATCATCAATAAGTTGTACATTCTTTTGAATACTTTAATGAGATACAAAAAAAGCCAGCAGCATAACGCTACTAGCTTTTTTACATTGTTTAATTTGTAATTTAAATTACTTGTTCAACAATGAAGCCAAACGTGACTTGTCACGTGAAGCTTTATTCTTAGCAATCAAGCCCTTTGATGCAGCACGATCGATAGCTGATGAAGCTGCGGCAAATAACTCTTGCAAGTTATCTTCGCCAGCTTCGGCAGCATTGCGGAACTTCTTAACTTCAGTACGGTATGAACTAAGTTGTGAGATGTTACGCTCGCGTTGCACCTTGTTTAAGCGGGCACGTTGGATTGATGACTCAATAATTGGCATCGCTTTTCCCTCCGATGATAAATATGTCAAATAAAAACGTGATTAATATAATAAATATTAACGACGCAAACCAAGCTTTTGGATCAACTCACGGTAGCGTTGTACATCATTGTTACGTAGGTAACGTAGCAAGTTACGACGGTGACCGATTTTCTTCATCAAACCACGTTGTGAGTGAAAGTCATGCTTGTGCTCTGACATGTGACCGTTCAATTCGTTGATGTCAGCAGTCAAAACTGCAACTTGAACTTCAACTGAACCTGTATCACCTTCGTGACGAGCGAACTCATTGATGATTTCATTTTTGCGTTCTGCAGAAATAGCCATTGTTGGATATCCACCTTTCATAAATATAATAGTCGCCTTAAACCATGTATGACGACGGTGAACCGTCAAACATCGTAAAAGGTCACGTGCTTAAAGCACTTCTAAAATACTAGCAAACTTTTGTAATTAATGCAAGTATTTTACTTAACCATTTCATGTTGGTATTTTAAAACAAATAGTTCAAACAATAATTCAGGGTTACGACTTGTTGACTTTAGCTGTTCCTCCATTGCAACTAACCCTAAATATGCCCGTGCTAAACGAACATAATTAAACTGACGAACAATTTGTCTAGCTAATTTCACACGGTATGGATGAACTTTTAAGCTTGAGGCTGTACCTTTTTCACTTTTATCACTTGTTTTAACTTGCAATAATAACCTAAATTGACCAATTAATGCCCCATGCAAACGTAGTGGTTCTTCACCATTTAGTAATAATTCATGATATAAATTTACCGCCTGTGTTAATTTTCCTTTAAGCAGACAGTTGATTAAATCAAATATATTTTCTGTTAAGGTACGTGTCACTAATGCATTCACATCAGCCGTTTCAATTTTTTTAGTTACGACTGTATACAACATTAATTTATCAATTTCAGTCATCATTTGTGTCAAAGATGAATTCGTTAGTCGTATTAAGGTTTGTTGCGCTTCTTGAGAAATTTGGTACCCTGCGCTTTTTAATTTATGCGTTATAAATTTCGTTATTTCTTGTTCACTTATATTAACAAATGATAAATAACGAGCCCGTTCTTTGACTAGTTTAGTAACTTTTTTTCGATTATCTAATTTTTCATATGGTGCAAAAATAATCAACGTGGTTTGAGGTTCAGGCTGCTGGATATAGTCAATCAAGTCTTGTGTATGGTGTTCTAAACTACTTTTTGTTCGCTCACCCGTTAAAAAGTATGGCTTATCGAGCATAACAACTCGCCGATCGCCAAAAAAAGGAACCGATTTAGCATCATCAATTGCGACACTCAATGGTGTTTCAGTTAAATCAAATTGTGCTAAATTAAGCGTACGATCTTCTGGTTGAATAACTTTCACAAATTGTTGCTTAACCAAATCTAATAAGTATTGGTCTTGACCTTGTACAAAATAAATGGGCTGTAGTTGCCCAGTTTGTACATCATTACTAATATCTGCTAATGTAACGTTCACAACAACATCCCCTTTCATTTTTATTCTTATTATTAAGATACCATGTCTATTCTATTATGCCCATTATTAATTCAACTATAAAATGACTTAATCCTGTACTTACGTAATATCCCCCATTCAATTTTTATCATCCCCTTTTCAGCAGTATTATAAACTTTTACGTGATATTTTTTAGCAGTCCGTAATGTCTCTATATTTGGATGATGATAACGATTATTAACACCTGCTGATACAATGCCAATAGTCGGTTGTAATTGATTTACAAATTTATCGTCAGTACTGGTTTTTGACCCATGATGGCCAAATTTTAAAATATCAATTTTAGGTAATTTAAACCGTTCAATTATTTTTTGCTCACCACTTTTTGATAAATCCCCTGTCAGCATTAGATTCAGGTGTCCATAGTCAATATACAAGCTGATTGAATCATCATTTTCACCTTTTCCTTCAGTTATTGGATGACAAATCAACATATTATTCGATATTTTTTTACCCACTACAACTGGTTTAATAGACAATCCTTTTTTTAAATGTGGGCGAAGCATTTTTTTGAAAGCTGTTTGCTTTTCCATCCCTGCAGGTATATAGATATTATTAACTCGAATAATCTCCAAAAATGTTGATAAATTACCGATATGATCAAAATCTTTATGTGTTAATATCAATCGATGTACGCTATTAATAGCATGTCCTTTAAGAAAATGGGCCAACTCTTCAACTTGATAATTTGTGGTCACATCATTAACGGTGGCCTGCTTATTTGGCAACATTTGTAATTGACCACCAACATCAACAATTGTGACATCGTTATTTTTAGGTCGTAAAATCGTTGCATCTCCTTGGCCTACATCAAAAAAAGTTACAAAACCGCCTGGCAATCCTTGCGGGATCCACCACACTATTAAATATGAAAAGCATATTAAAATCGATAATAAGTACTTATTATAAATCAACCACCCTAAAGTTAATAACGTTATAATTACACACAGCATCAATGGTGGCCTGCCAAATAATAAGTCTCCCGGAATTTTTTCACCACATTTAATGCAATATTGCATGCCATTAATTAATGTTTCACAAATATCACGAATTAAAGCAACCTGCATAAAACTAGCAATAACACCAATTAAAATAGTTGGTATAACTAACCAAGTAAACAACGGTACGATGCAAAGATTAGCAACTAAACTAATTGGATGCCAACTAAAAGTATGCCATAGTAACGTTGGTAAAATAAAAAAAGATAACCATATGCTTTGATACCAACCGGGACGATTTGACAACCAGAGTAACCCAAATGTTAATAAGTACGATAACTGTCCTCCTAAATTATGTAAGACACCCGGTTCAATTAATAACCCCCCCAATCAGGGATAATCCCCATGCATCTTTGGCATCAATTGTTAACCAGCGTAGTTCACGCCAGGCTTGAGAAATTCCTAGTAAAATTGGTCGTACCAATGATTGAACGCCACCGGCAAATAACCATAATGCAACCAATAACATTTGAACAATAATTAATGAATGTTCACGTTGCACACCACAGCGTCGAGCAATGCTACGCCATATTTGATAAATACCCGCTACTTGAAAGCCAGAAATACTAAATAAATGCATTAATCCTAGTAATTGAATACCACCATTTTCTGCGTAAAAATCAGGCCTTGTATAACCAAGCAATAAAGTTTCACCATAATCTCTTAGTCCAGTTGGTAAACCTTCAAACCAATTAGTTAACCTATAATGGTAATTATGAACAGTCCACTTAATCAACGTTATAAAGTCATTTGGTTTAGCATAACCCAGTATTTTTAATTTTTTAAATTTAATACGATGAACAATTCCACGACTTTGCCAGTAGGATCGTGGATCAAATGAAAATTCATTTCTTGCGACATTTATCCGTTCAAATACACCCGTACCCTGAATCAAAATTGGTTTTACCGTACTACTTTTAAAATGAATCATATCGTTTTGATTATCAAAAAATATACGTATGTTTTCACCACTTAACAAGCGTCCTGTTCCCACTACTTTATTATTTTTAAATTGCACATCATCCGGATGAATAATTGCTTGCGTTTTCACGTTACCAACAGGTAATCGAATTAATTGATTAATTTTAACTTGCCAACCCAAAAAATAAACGATCCCACTTACAACAATTACTGTGCTTAAAAATGGTTTCGAAAATTTAAAATATAATAATGACAAAAACCATAATAAAAATGGTAGCAACCACCAAACTTGAAATAATAACATTAAATTAACAGTTGCTAAACACAGTCCACTAACTAATAAATACCCTGACATCATACAGTTACTAACGGCTCCAATTTTGCAAATGTCTTTTCACCGATGCCACTAACTTCCTGCAAATCAGTAACACGCTTAAATCCGCCCAATTTTTCACGTTCATTAATGATATCCTGCGCACGTTTTTCACCAATACCTGGTAAATTTTGTAAGTCAGTAATATCTGCTGTGTTTAAATTAAGCTTTCCTTCATCGCCATCTATGTTAGTAGCGGTACTAACTTGTCCTTGCGATTGCATATTCCCAGGTAATGGATATTCAACTGGCTGCTGTTCATCACCAATTGGGATATATAAAACCTGCCCATTAGTCAAGCAAGCTGCTAAATTAATTCGCACACTATTTACAGTCGGTAGCATACCACCTGCTTTACTTAACACATCTGCCACAATGGGCTCCTGCGTAAAATAATACACACCAGGTCGATGGACGCCGCCTTTCACATCAACAACAATTTGCTGTGTCCCTTTTTTTATACTTTGGTGCCCATTTGCAGTATTATGCTGACTATCATCTTTTTGATTAGCCGTTATTGTTGCGACATTACTTGATTCTGTTGTTGTAGTACCTTGCGCCATTTGCCACCAAATTAATAACCCAATACCACACAAAATTAAGCACAGACTAAACCACATCTGATTACGATAACGATAATAAATTGCTTTAATTTTTATCATAAGCCACCTCTTTTATAAAAAAAGACGTCCTTATCCTAAAATTGTCCAAAAAAAAGTTTCAAAAATAATTACTTATTTTTGAAACGGCAACACATTATTGTAATTTTGGATCGTTAAAAATTGTATTCATAACTTCTTCAACCATGTCGTATTCTTCATCCGTCTCAAGTGGTTGTAACATGCCTTCGTCTGCATCTTTATCATAGATAAACGGAACAACATCCATATCTTCACCTTCATTTACAGATACCGGTTCTAAGATAATATACGCACGATTAAAGTCTTTTGAATCAAAAGAAAACAGTTCTTTAAATTCACGTTCAGAACCATCATGATCTGTTAAAATAAAAATTTCTTCTTCAGCCATATCATTACTCCTATTATAAAAATAAGGACATCTACCCAAAACGATTCGGCTAGATGTCCTTAACAAAAAAATTAATCTTCTTGTTCTTCTAAATACTGATTAAGATGTTCTTCAACCATCGCCCATTCAGCATCATCTTCGATTGGTGTTAAACCACCTTCAGTAGCTTCTTTTGTTTCTTCTGGATCAAAGACATATGCAATCATTTCTACTTCTTCATCCTCACCTGATCCAGCTGGATATAGAATAATATATGACTTACCAAATTCTTCAGATTTAAAAGTAAATAGTACCTCAAATAATTGTTCATCCCCATTATCATCAACTAATGTAATAATATCTTGTTCTTCGTCCATGTGTTTACCTCCTACTTGACTAGTGAGCCTTTACGATCCAAATAATTTTGCAAAATCAAACCAGCTGCTAGCTTATCAATAACTTTTTTACGTTTCTTACGTGATGTATCTGCTTCTTCAATCAGCATCCGTTCAGCTTCTACCGTTGTGAGACGCTCATCTTGAAAATCGATGGGTAGCCCAAACGTTTCTTTTAAAAGTTCACCATAAGCGCGTGAAGCATCAACACGTGGTCCTGATGTATTATTCATATTTTTAGGTAATCCTAACACAAAACCGGTTGGATTATACTTAGTCACTAACTCTTTCATCCGGTCAATACCAAATTCTTTTTCATCTTCATTTATTTGGATAATTTCGACACCTTGAGCAGTCCAACCAAACTGGTCAGACACAGCAACACCCACTGTTCGAGAACCGACATCCAAACCTATAATACGTCCCATATCGACCTCTTCCTATACCATTAATTTCTATTTTGATAGATAGTCAGTTACAAGTGCCTCGATAATTTCATCTCGTTCAAATTTACGAATTAAATTACGTGCATCATTTACACGTGGAATATACGCCGGGTCATTTGAAATTAAATAACCAACAATTTGATTAATTGGATTGTAACCTTTTGATTCTAATGCTGCATAAACCACTTCTAACATCTTTCGAACATCATGTGGCTCATCCTTGCCAAAGTTAAACACAGCTGTATTATCTAATGAACGCATTGTAAACAACCTCCTCGTGAGGTTTCCCTCATATAATAAGTAACAATCTTATTACTTTGTTTGTAGCCACTCAGTCGCTGCTTTAAAGGCATCTGTAATACCAGCCGGGTTTTTACCACCAGCTTGTGCCATATCAGGGCGACCACCACCACCACCACCAATTGCTGGTGCAATAGTTTTAACAAGTTCACCAGCTTTAATGCCTTGTTTGATAGCTTGTGGTGAAACAGCAACTAACAAGTTCACTTTTTCACCCAAATTAGCTGCCAACACCAAAACATCTGATGGTGTACTTTGCTTCCAATTATCTGCTGTTGAACGCAAAACATCCATTGACTCGACCGCCATTTCAGTTGCAATCAACGTGTAATTATTCACTTGTTGTGGCTTTGCGAACGCATCATTGGCTGCTTGGTTAGCCAACTTTTGTTCTAATGAAGCAACTTGACGTTCGGCATCCTTCAAAGCTGTTTGCAAACCAACAACTTTGTCATTAATCTCAGAAAGTTGTGGTGCCTTAACTTGAGTTGCGACATCATTTAGCCACTCATCATGAAGCTTAAACAAACGCATAGCCCCAGCACCAGTAACTGCTTCAATACGACGAACACCAGCACCAGTACCTTGCTCACTTACAATCTTAAACATTCCTAATGCTGCAGTGCTATCTGCGTGAGTCCCACCATCAAATTCAACATTATAATCACCAATCGATACGACACGGACTGTTTCACCATATTTTTCAGTAAAGACAGCAACTGCACCTAGCTTCTTTGCTGATTCAATATCTGTTTCAACCCAAGTTACTGGCAAATCTGCAATAATCTTTTCATTGATGGTATCTTCAATTTCTTGCAACTTTTCTGCTGAAACAGGACCATTGTACGTGAAATCATAGCGCAAAACATCAGCCGTGACAAGCGAACCAGCTTGTGTTGTATGCTCACCCAGTAAATTACGCAAAGTTTGATCCAACAAATGAGTAGCTGTATGGTTCTTTGATACTGCCGCATGATAAGCACGATCTACATCAAGCTTATAACTTTTACCGACAGTCATTGGCGCTAACACAGTTAAGGTGTGCAAATGCTGACCATTTGGTGCGTTTTGAACGTCCGTTACCTTAGCGACAACTTGACCGTCCTCACCATAAATATTACCCAGATCAGCTACTTGTCCACCCATTTCAGCATAAAATGGTGTCTTAGCAAAAATAGCTTGCGCCTCACCTTGATCAACTTCATCAACAAGCTCATTATTAACGATTAAGTTAGCTAAATCAGTATTATCAACTGTTAATTCAGACCAACCAACATAAGTCGACTCCGTCTTTAAGCTTGTCAACAATTCGTTTTGAACACCCATTGAAGCCTTATTAGAACGTGCTGAACGTGCACGATCTTGTTGTGCCTTCATCTGTGTATCAAAGCCGTCACGATCAACCGTCAAACCTTCATCAGTTGCATATTCATCTGTTAATTCATATGGGAATCCATATGTGTCATATAACTTGAATGCAACTTCACCATCAATAACACCATTGTCAGCCTTAGCCGCTGCAATGACTTCGTCTAGCAGTGACAAACCATCAGATAACGTTTTATTGAAACGCACCTCTTCAGCTTCAACAATTGAAGCAATGTACTCTTTGTTTTCTGATATTTCAGGATAATATGACACCATAATATCGCCAACAACAGGCACTAATTCCTTTAGAAATACTTGGCTAATACCTAATTTACGACCGTGCAATACTGCACGACGTAGTAAACGGCGAATAATATAACCACGACCTTCATTTGAAGGTAATGCACCATCACCAATTGCGAATGTAACTGCACGAATGTGATCAGCAATTACTTTAAATGAAATATCTTTTGTATCATCGTTACCATATTTATATTGTCCTGAAATTTCTTCAGTCTTGTGAATAAGCGGTAAAAATAAATCTGTTTCGAAATTCGTCTTTGCATGTTGGAAAACAGAAACAACACGTTCTAGTCCCATACCCGTATCAATATTTTTAGTTGGTAATTCAGGATAATCCTTATTATCCGACAAACCAGGTAAATGATTATATTGTGAAAATACTAAATTCCAGATTTCCAAGTAACGCTCGTTTTCACCACCCGGATAATTTTCTGATTCATCGGCATCATTAAATTCTGCGCCACGATCATAAAAAATTTCTGAATCTGGCCCTGAAGGACCTTCGCCAATGTCCCAAAAATTATCTGGCTCTTCATAAAGATGATTTTTAGGTAAACCAACTTTATTTAGCCAAATATCTTTTGCTTCATCATCATTCGGATAAACTGTTACATATAATTTATCCTCATCCATACCAAACCAATCTGAACTAGTTAATAGTTCCCAGGCCCAAGGAATTGCATCCTCTTTAAAATAATCACCAATTGAAAAATTCCCCATCATTTCAAATAACGTATGGTGACGTGCTGTGTGTCCAACATTTTCAATATCGTTTGTACGAATTGATTTTTGTGCATTTGTAATGCGGTGATTCTCGGGTACGACCGAACCATCAAAATACTTTTTTAAGGTCGCAACACCTGAATTAATCCATAACAACGTTGGATCATCTTTTGGAATCAATGATTGAGAAGGTTCAATTTTGTGTCCCTTGCTTTCAAAGAAACGTAGGAATAAACTACGAACCTCAGCCGATGATAATTCTTTCATCTTTTATGTAAGCCTCATTTCAAAAAATATTAATAAAAAACAGACCCTCATTGCAATAACAGAGACGCTAAAACGCGGTACCACTCTGATTGCAATGATAGTCTGTATCATTACCTCTTAATGTGCTGATATCGCTAGCAAGCGGTCCACTTTCGTAAACAGTAGCTTCAAGGTAGCTTTAGATAAATCTTAGCGTTGTTCACATCTAACACAACGTTTCTGTCAGCTCTAAGAAAAAAATCTAACATGTCCTTGAGCATATTATAGCATACCCTTGGATAATTTTTCTCTTTTTTTAAGACATTTGTTGCACTAAACATCACGTTTATTTCTTATGTGCCTTCTTTTTGGCTTTCTTTGTCGCACGCAAAGATTCACGTTCAGCAACCCGCTTTTTGTATTTTTCATCACGTGCAATGTTATTTTTAATGCGACGCTTGTAGCCAGGTTTTACAGTCTTCTTATTCTTTTTAACCATCCCAATCATCGTTGGATCAAGTTTAGCAGTCGTCTTTGAACGTTGACGACGACGACGACGATCATATCCTGGCTTCAATTCACCATGTGCAAAAGTCATTGGTTCGAATTTCACGCCCATGTTTTCAACCATTTGTACTCGGTCTTCTTCATCTGGATTATAAATGGTGATAGCAGTTCCAGACATACCATTACGACCAGTACGACCGACACGATGGATAAAGAACTCTAATTCAGTTGGAATACCATCATTAATAATTAAAGACACACCAGGAATGTCAATACCACGTGCAGCCAAATCAGTTGCAACAACATATTGATAATCCAAATGTTGGATTTGTTGCATCGTACGCCTACGTTCACGCGGTTGAATGCCACCATGAATTTCAGCTACTTTAAGGCCACGACCACGTAAATTCTTTGTTAATTCACGTGCACGTGTCTTCGTATTAGTAAACACCAAAGCTATATATGGGTTCCCCATCGTCAACAAGTTGTAAATCAACGTATCTTTAGTCTCACCCTTTGTCCCAACTAAAATATTTTTAATTGTTGGCGCAATGACTGTTTCAGAAGGTATCTCTTCAAGCACTGGATTAGACATATATTTTTTCAAGAAAGGTTGCAACTTTTGTGGAATTGTTGCCGAAAATACTAGCATTTTCAATTCCTCTGGCATAGCACTAGCAATCGCATCCACATCAGCTAAGAATCCCATATCAAGCGTCATATCTGCTTCGTCCACAACCAATGTATTAGCAGTATGAATGTCTAATGCACCTGCTTGATACAAATCTTTGATTCGGCCTGGTGTACCAATAACAATTTGTGGCTGTCTATGTTCTAATTGATGAATTTGGCGAGTCTTATCCATACCACCTACATACAACCCAATCCAAGGTTGCACATCATCATTAAACGTCGTTGCCATTTGCTTAGCAGCTTCATAAATTTGTTGTGCTAATTCTCGTGAAGGGGTTGTAATAACTGCTTGAACTCGATCATTCTTAGCATCATATTTTTGAAAAATTGGAATCAAGAATGTATGTGTCTTTCCTGAACCCGTTTGTGACTGTCCCACTACCGAACGACCTTGTAAAATTACTGGAATCAATCGCGATTGCACCGTGGTAGGTTCCGTAAAATGGATATCGTCTAATGCTTGGTATATCTCTGGACGTAAATTATAATCAGTAAATTTCGCCATTATTTAATTGTTTGCTCCTTTAATAAGTTGTTTGCTTCATTAATGATGTCGTGAATTTCATCTATATTTTTTGCAGTTGCTCCCGCAGCAAGTTCATGGCCACCACCACCATGACGCTTGGCAATTTCATTAATTACGATATTCCGTGACCGTAATCTTACCCTAAAATAACCATCATCTTGTTGTTCAAATACAGCCCATGCTTTAACTGTATTAACTTTTCCTAACAACGGGACAATAAAAGCCGTTCCAAAGTCACCTAAATTAAATTCATCAACGATATCATTCGTTAAAATAATATAATTAAACCCATACTCTGTAGTCGTCATATGTTCATAAACATAACCGGATGCTTTAGCCGCTGGTAATGAAATAGTATCCATTTGTTGATTAATAGTTACCCAATCGAATTTAAATTTCATCAATTCCGAAACAATATTCATTGTTGTTGAATTAGTGCCATACAAAAAACGCCCCGTATCACCAACAATGCCGGCATATAAATAGGCAGCGCCTTTATCAGATAATTTTAACTCATCACTAAACTCTTGATAAAAAGCAAAAATCATAGCTGATGTTGAAGATGCATCTTCAATAACCCAAGTATAATCACCATATGGTTCATCGTTCGGATGATGATCAATTTTCACTAATATCTTACCATAATCGAAACGACGATCATCTACTCGTGGTGAGTTAGCAGTATCTGTCACAATTACCAGTGCATGATCGTATAGCTTATCTGGAATTTTTTCCATTTTTCCCATCCAAGACATGCTAGGGACGGGTTTCCCAACGACATGTACTTCTTTTTGTGGAAAAGATGTTTTAATTAGTTCTGCCAAACCAAATTGTGAGCCAAAAGCATCTGGATCTGGTCGTTGATGACGATGAATAATAATGGTTTGCGCAGCTTTTATTTGCGCCAAAATTGCAGTTTGCGCTGTCATATGTAAATCTCTATTCTTTAAAAAAATTTTTTCAATTGCACATTGGTGGTAATGGTAAAGATAAAACGGCAATATATGTAAGTATAGCAGAAAATTTGTGTAAAATGCTACTCATATAGGTTTAAGACTATATTCTCAAATGACAATGCTGCTAAGTTAGTCATAGTTAGTCCCAACAAGCGAATTGGTTTTTGATAACCACCCAATCCCTCAAATATATCCTGGGCGATGCGATAAATTTCTTGTTCATCATTTGGTAGAAAATCAATAATTGTTTCACGTCTTGTTTCAGTATTAAAATCGCTATCTCTTAGTTTTAAGACTAAAGTTTTTCCGTGTAGACGTTCCTTGATTAATATATCTGCTAATTGTTGCGCTAAACTTTTTAATTCGTCCAAAATTGCTTGTTCCGTATCTAAAAATGGGCCGTACGTTCGTTCTTTTCCTAAAGATTTTCGTTCCCTTTGCCACATAACTGGACGATTATCAACACCTCGAATATGTTCATAAAATGCATAACCACTTTTACCAAATGTATTCGCCAAATCACTTTGTGACGTTGCAAATAAATCAGCTCCTGTATTTATACCTAATTTTATCATCTGTTCTGCCGTTTTTGTCCCCACGCCCCGTATATCTTGAATGGGAAGTTTATCTAAAAACGGACGAATGTCTTCTTCATTTATAATGGTGATACCACTAGGCTTATTATGTTCTGACGCTAATTTTGCTAAAAATTTATTAAATGACAACCCTACGGAACTAGTCAAATCAAGTTCATCATAAATAACTTGCTGTAGTTCATGTGCTAAAGCCACAGCTTTTCGATGGTTCGAACTCATCTGCGTAATATCTAAATAAGCCTCATCAAAAGCTATCGGTTCAATTTTTTGTGTGTATCGTTTAAAGATTTGATGTAATTGTCTAGAAACATCACGATATTTTGGGAAATCAGGTGTTACAAAAACAGCATGGGGCGCTAATTTAACAGCTTCAGCAGCACTCATTGCAGAATGTACACCTAATTCACGCGCTAAATAATTCGCTGTTGCCACAACGCCACGACCACCTGTTTTTCTTGGGTCGTGTGCCAAAATTAACGGTACATTTCGATAAGATGGATTATCACGCATTTCAATTTGCGCATAAAATGCGTCCATGTCAACATGCAAAATTCGGCGGTCAGTATTTAAATGTATTGGCATTTCCAAAAAATCTGTCATGATACACCTCACCTCTTATCTATATTATCAAACACATACATAAAAATAGACAGTTAACTGCCTAAGCGTTAACTGCCTAAAATTTTGATTTCTAGCTAATTAGTGTAGCAATCTTATTTGTCTTCGCTAGTTGTATCTTCTTCAATGGCTTTTGTTTCTGTTTCTGTTTCTGGTACAACGGTTGTTTCAGCTGAAACTTTGTTACCTTCCTTAGAAACTTGACGAATAGCAGACAATTCGAATACCAAGATGATGCCTTCAGCATCCAATTCAAACGTACGTGCTTCTTTGTTTACTGAAGCAACCGTACCATGCATACCACCAATAGTAACAATTTGCGCACCAGGTTGGACATCATTAATCATGGCTTGACGCTTCTTTTGGGCTTTTTGTTGTGGACGAATCATGATAAAGTACATTGCAGCGATAAAGACAACTAAAATTAAGATATTTGCGTTCATAGTAAATTTTTCTCCTTAAGTGTGTTAACAATTTTTAATTTAAAATAGACGGGCATTTGGTTCAAAATAACCATATTTGCTTAATGTTTCTTCACGAAATTCAAGTAAGCGATCTTCTGCAATTGCTTGACGCATATCTTCCATCAACTTTAATAAATAACGTAAATTATGGACAGAAGCAATTGTCTGACCATATAATTCGTTTGTTTTAAACAAATGATGTAAATAAGCTTTCGTAAAATGCTGCGAACCGTAGTCTTCAGTTTCGGGATCTATTAGCGAAAAGTCATTTTTATACTTAGCATTTTTAATAACTATGCGACCGTTCGATGTCAGCAACGTTCCTTTACGACCAATACGCGTCGGCAAAACACAATCAAACATGTCAATACCTCGTATAGAAGCATCAATTAAAGAATCTGGTGCCGCAACCCCCATCAAATAACGAGGCTTATTTGATGGTAAAAATGGTACCGTAAAATCTAAGACACGATTCATCTCAGCTTTTGATTCACCAACAGACAAACCACCAATTGCATATCCTGGTAAATCTAAAGAAACTAAGTCTTGTGCTGACTGTTTTCTAAGTTCACGGAACCCAGCACCTTGAACTATTCCAAATAATGCTTGATCATCTGGTCGTTTGTGCGCAATTTGCGCCCGTTCAGCCCAACGTGATGTCCGTTCAACAGAATTTTTAACATAGTCATAGGTCTCAAAATAAGGGATTGCTTCGTCAAGTTGCATCATGACATCTGATCCTAAATTATTTTGAATTCTCATCGCCACTTCTGGTGATAAAAACATTTTATCCCCATTTAAATGATTTCTAAATGTTACACCATCTTCTGTAATATGGTTATGATCCGATAGTGACCAAACTTGAAACCCACCAGAATCAGTTAAAATAGGTCCATCCCAATTCATAAATTTATGAAGACCACCAGCTTGTGCAATTAATTCATCTCCAGGTCTTAACCACAAATGATATGTATTAGATAAAATAAATTGGGAATTAATTTCTTTTAATTCACGTGGTGACACACCTTTAACTGTTGCTTGTGTCCCTACGGGCATAAACATTGGCGTCATCACTTCACCATGAGGGGTTGTTATTTTCCCTAACCTGGCACCTGTATGTTTTTCTACATGAAGCAACTCATACTTCACGGCATAATCTGACATATCATGTTTCCTTTCATTTATTAGCACAACTGATAAATATCATGAATGCACCTAATATCCATTATATCAGAAACAACTGTATCATACTGCCCTAATTTTATAGATATATAAATAAAGAGAACACCCAACAAGGTATTCTCTTTATTTCATTATTGATTTAAAATCTTGATGGACGTTACAGGGATCGAACCTGTGACCCCCTGCTTGTAAGGCAGGTGCTCTCCCAGCTGAGCTAAACGTCCATG
>NZ_BJEG01000019.1 GCF_005405545.1 Weissella hellenica | reverse complement strand
ACCCTACTAACTAAAAAAAACTTGCGAATCTGACAAAATTACCAGATTCGCAAGCTATATTTCACAAACTCTTTAATCAATTTCACGGATTTACAGGTTATTTAACATAAAACCCCAAAATTTTGCTTCGGTACCAACATCTCTCTAACCAGTAGTTACCCAATCCAATTTTTGATGTTCAGTTCAATAAGTTCCTTACAATATAAGTAGTAATCCTTGGTATAATTCATTGATTAAAGCTTAATTGAAAGGATATTGCTTGTTAATAATAGCGGAATATATGCTATCATCCTTCTTAAGATTTTCCCAATCTGACAATTTATAATTTAATTTATGAACCGGAGTTTTACTTAAAATATTTTCCGACCAATCTACATTAAATTTATTACCTAGGTTATTTCTAATAAGAAAAGAATTATTTCTACCTTGCCAAGGAAAGACATCTCTTTCTTTACCATCCTCTATCATATAGTCTGAATAGTACTGCTCTAAAAAGTCAATAAAAAAATAGAATGGAAAGCTTTTAAAATGCTGTAGCCAAAACATTGTTGTAGCTTGCATTATTTTTTCTCCCAAATGACTTGACTGCTTGTAGATTCTAAACCAACTTCCCATCACGGTAATTGGGCCATCCATTGGATAGTTAGACTTTATAGCATTAAAATTCAGTAACTGATCATAAAAATCTTCACTGACAAATAACGTCGCATCTACCCAAGCGCCTCCATATTTTGCAAGTAATGCAAACCGTAAATAATCTGAATAATTAGCTTTATTAGTATGGCTCAAATTAATTACATAATCGGGTAAATCAATATAGTCACCAATATTTTCATCTGACAAAACAATTAACGCCTCTTTAGGCACTACCTTTTTTAGTCTTCCAAAAGATGCTTTAACAATATCTGGAGCCTGTTCAAAACCTTGTCCCCAATATACAAACACAGGAAATTCAGAAAAACGATTTGTATCTTCAAATATTTTTGAAGATATTTGTTTTATAGATTCTTTATTTGCTTCAAAATAATCAGATAAAATGAGTTTCGACAATAAATGTTTATCATCATATTTGTTTATAAACTTGTGAATGTTTGATTGCGGACTAATTAATGCTTTTCTCTCTTCAAAAAAACCTCTACCGCCCTCGATATTGTTTAAATATTCAAACTGTAATCCTATATAATATTCATAAATCCAATCAAATACAACCTGAGAGTCAAAAATTATATCTCGCAAAATTTCACTAGCAAGATTATATTTTTCTTGTATAATCAAATCAATTATTGTGTGCTTTAGTGATAAATCTCTAGAGTATGTCGTTATTTTTGAGTAATAGTTTTCGTATATATTTTCTCTTTTTAAAGCCAATGAAGTTGTTATTTCTCCTTTTTTCCAAGAAGTATCAAATGCCTTTAATTCTAAAAATTCACCATCTTTATATACAACAAAAATCAATCCTCTAAAGTTTTTAAAACTATTCAGTAGACTCCTCCTATTTTTTTTATCAATCACTACGGGATTAAGATTACCATATTTTTTAGACCACCGAGTTGAAATTATGGAAATGTTTTCATCATCATAATCAATCTTTACTGATTTTTTTCAACTTTTTCAACTCTAAGTTTAGCATTTTTAATAACAGCCAAATATGCAAACCAATTATCATTTCTCTGACTTCTTTCTAAAAAAAAGTCAGTTTTCATGCCTAAATCCATCAATTTATCTGCTACATCCTGATTATAATAATTTCCAATTTGATCTCTACTAAAAACATATATATCTGTTTTTAATTTAATATCATTTAAATGTTTTAAATAATCAATATATTCTTCCAACACAATCACCTCCTGTCCACTACATACGTTTTACTTAAACATCCCAAATTAATTTAGTTTAGCTTAAAACGACTATCAAGTAATTGATTTATTAATGTTAACGATTCTGGAACAGTCTGATTTGCCAGCTGTCCATGCCATCTGATATTTGTATCCTCTAAGTTTATTTTTTTGAGAGTACTTCCTTCGTTTAATGGCTCAACACTATTCTCAAAAATTTGATTAACAGTTCCACTATTTGACAATACGATTTTCGAATACTTTTGTTTGGAATCATCCAAAGAATTTAATTCATCCACAAAACTTATCTTTCTTGTCCCTTCTAAGAAATGTGGGTCGTTTTTATTATTTAGAAAATAGCTAGCATCCACAACTGGATCTATTGAAACTACCTGGAAATCAAGTAATTTTCCATAATACAAAGACCCTAATCCTCCCCTAGAAAATCCATAAAAAACAACGTTTTCCTTTAAAACATTGTATTCTTTAATCTTTGCATATATAAAATTGACAATGTTTTTCTCATATTCTGGATAATTCACACTGGACATAAAGTACGAACCACGGGTAAGATTTACATCTGCAATTCTTATTAACAATGTATCCTTTACCAACGATCTTGATAAACTCTTAAATCTATCTGGTAATGCCTGTTCAGCAAAATTATCAGTCGCCCATTTGGGAGCAGACATTGGAGTAAAATAAAACAAAATTCTTTTAGGTTTATTAGATCCTGATAAACGTTTTTTATTAATTTCTTCCGTATACCATATATTATGTAATTTTTTCATATTAGATCTATAAAAATTACTCCGGTGTATCAATCGTTTTGTTCTCCCAAAACTTCCGTCTATAATATAATCCATTTGTAATAATTTACGCAAAATTATTTGTTTTTTCCCACTAGTTGTCTGATACGCTAAAGCGGCTCCATCCACATTTTCAAGAAGAATAATTGTATTTGGATCTTTTAATTTATTATCTGAATGTTCAAAATATCTCTCAATTTCATCAAAACAATTAAATTTAATATACAATGGAAATTCTCTAAAAAATTTCTTCGATATTTTTTCAAATTGAATTGATTGATACAAATAATAAGCTTGATTAAAGTATAAATCTGCAAAGCCCTTTTTCTTATTAAACTCTAAAGCGGAACAATTTTTGTCAAAATACATTAAATCAACATTGTCAAAATGATTAACAATATATTCTTCCAATTGATCTAAATCTTTATTCCTATTTGCCTGAATTTTTAAGTCTAGAAACTCTGTACCAGCATGACTTTTATCATTCCAATTTTCATCAACAATCACTCTATTAACATAACGAGGAGAATTGTATATTATTTTCAAACCTTTTTTTACTGTAAATAAATCAGAAAAAAATTTTTTTAATTGATTTTCAAAATTTTCATTTTTGAATTTGCTTTTAACAACATCAAATAATAAATCAAAAACTAATATATCTATATCATTAGCGCCAATCAATTCTATTAATTTTTGATAATTTTCTATAAAAAACTGGCCTGAAAATGTAGTAATATCTAAATTTTCATTATGAAAGTACATATTAACGCTGTCATCAAAAATAAATTGTGTAGCCTGACTACCAGCAACTAAAACATTAATCAAAATTTTTCTCTCCCCAAATTATTTCAGCAATTTGACGGCTTGCCGTTCCAACATCATATTGGCCGAATTTGTCTTTGAATGCTATTATTTTATCGCTATATTGGGAAGAAATTTGATCGAATTTATTTACCCAATTAATCAAATCTTTTTCATCCTGTACAAACGGACCTGGAGCATCTGCCTTCAAATCAAAATTTATCCCTCTATTTTTTACATACTCTTCATAATCAAATGCCCAAAAAATCATTGGTTTATTTAATAATGCATAATCAAACATAACTGAAGAATAATCCGTTATCACGGCATCAGAAATGATATATAAAGACTCGATACTTGCAGTTTCATCAGCTAAGATGATTTTACTTTGATATTTTTTGTCAATTCCGGTTAACTTTTCAAAATTATGATTTTTTACAACTATGATAGTATCATCATTCAAAGAATCGTACATATTTTTTATATTAAATAATTTATTAATATTTGTTGGGATTTTTTGATCTTGATTTCTCCATGTTGGTGCATATAAAATTATTTTTTTATTGACTGGTAGATTGTATTTTTGTTTCATTTCCTTTTTTTCATGATCTGAATATTTTTTAAAAAATACATCATTTCTTGGATAACCTGTTTTTAAAATTTTAGGGTGTACTTGAAAGGCATGTTGCGCATAGTTAGACACAAATTCACTTGGAACTACTAAATAGTCATAGTTATTAAACCTCCGGAGATATGAGTAATATGATGTATCCTTCCACTCATCTAGTACGTCAAATCCCATTGCTTTCAAAGGTGTTCCGTGCATTGTTTCCATTTCAACTTGTTCTGGTCTTTTATTTCTATTACGATCTGTCCAATTTACATCGTTTATAAAATATTTTGCCCGAGCTTGATAATACCAATATTCCTTAGTACCAAATGAAATAACCTTTGCATTTTTAAATTCCGTAAAACTTCTTAATTTATTTTGAACAACAATTACATTCTGCAATTCAGGGTAATTCTCTGAGACAAAATTAAATAAAGCCAACGGATTTCCACCAAACTTATTATCACGACCCCAATATGCCGACCACATAACAACATTATTCAGCACGGGCTGGTGTACCCATTTTGAATAACTACTTTCTAAAAAGCTTTCAAAAGCTCCCGTTTGTTCTCTATACAGCCTATTTGCAGTTCTCTGAATTGCAAAACCTCCAAATGCATATTTTTTTAGATATGCAAATTTCCATGTTAGTCCACTTATTTCCATAGAAGCGTCCAATAGTTCACTATTGAATAATCCCCAACGAACTAGTTCATCAGTAACGTAGCCATCTTCAAATTGAAGATGTGCATGAATATTCAACCATTTTTTATCTCCAAAACCATCTAATGTCAAGGGAATGACCAACTGATATTCATTGTTTGAAATTTTTTGGGTATCCCAAATAATATCTGGAAGATTGGGATCAGCTAAAATCTGAACAGAACTTGCTTCATTTTGCCACCCCACCAATCTAATAGTTAGGTATAACGTATTCCCCAAAATTTTTAAATCAGATATAAATGGGTATATCCACGTAATGCTTAAATTAGCTAATCCCCTTTCAGAATTAAAAACTTCAAAAGAAACATCGTTATCAAACTGCTGTTTTTCTCCAAAAAAGTATACGGGTTTTTGCACTGAACTGTTTTTTGTAATAAATTGCCATTTTTTTCTGTAAGTACTATCAAAATTATTAAATGACTCTTGAAATTTTAAAGGAATTTTAACTTGATTTCCGAATACATTAAGTGGTAATTCTTGATCTCCAGAAAATAGACTAACTTGCCCCAAAGAGTTGCAAATTTCAAATGTATCACTATCCTTAAGACTGATTACTGGTTCATCTTCAGAGTATGTTATTCGTAATTGCCAATCACTTCTGGGATAATCAATATGTAAAACAGTCCCATTTTCAGAAACATAAGGTTCTGGCCATATATCGGTAACTCTTTTCAAAGGATTACCGATAAATCCTTTGACCAAAATTCCGTCGACTTTTGCCTCTAATTCTAATTTTGCATTTTTTAGTACCTTCAATTGATGAAAGACTTCACTTGGTACACTCAATTCAAATAGTGAGTAGTCATAGTTAAAATCAGCACCATCCAATATAAAATGCGTTTTGTTGTACCCAAATTTTGCCGTGATTTCATGACTGAAACTAAAATTTACGCTACCTATATCTCTAACAATATACTGATTATCTTCTGACAGTAAATTAATCTTTGCATTATCGATTAAATTTATTGAAGACATATCTGACATTTCAGGAAAAAACCAACCCTTAACAACTAAATTGTCATTATGGTATACCGCATTTGTTACTTTTGTATTAACTTTAAAATCACAATCCTGAGCAGGCCGAACTGCGTCTGTTATATTGTTTTTCAACATATAAACATTATCAATCCACTCACCCTTATATTGGATACCATCTCTCAAATATAAAAGTGCAAACTTATCCCATTCTTCAAATGATATGGTATTTTTTGCTGTTTTAAAGAATATGAAATTTTTATAACTAACCTTATCAAAATATTCATTTTTGATTCCTAATAAATAGGATTTCAAAGTATTAAATAGGATTTGCCGATCTTCTTTAGGAATCAATGCATATTTTTCTTTTTTTAACATGGCTAAAATCCCCATGTTTAGTCCTTTCAGGACTAATTCTTCAATTACTTCCTTTGAAGCTTTATATTTTTTCAATCCATTCAAAGCAATCTGATTTACCTTGATACGATCCATTGTAGCTTTAATTCCCGTAGACTGATGCGTTATAGATCCCTCTCGCACTCGCCACATATATACTACTTGTTTTAAAACATCAATTCCATTTGCTTTTGCATATGCTGGGTTTACCATAGGAAAATCTTCATAAAGCACACCTTCTGGAAAGTAAAAATTATTTTTTCTCAAAAAGCCTAGCCTGTACAATTTATTCCAAGAACTAGCATCCCAAATTAATTCTGGGTGTTCATCCAAGCTGGTATGCTCATATGTGCCTAAAATAGCTTTCGCATGCAAATCTGGAGTCCATGTCTTTTTTGAATTAAACCTCAAGACATTTCCTGTAATAATCTCACTACCAGTTCGTTCAATAGTGTCCAGCATTAAAGAATAGCTATTTTCTGCAACAAGATCATCTGGATCTAAATAGGCAATATACTCTGCATTAGCAATACGTGTTCCCCTATTTCGGGCTGTACCCAGCCCACCATTCTGAAAAGAATGTACCTCAATAAATCCGGGATACTCTTTTGCAAAATTATTTGCAATTTTTAAGGTGTTATCTTCAGAGCCATCGTCGATTAAAATTATCTGTAACTCTTTTTCAGTAAGTTGTTGATTCAAAATACTATTTACTGCTTCTGTTAAGTAATCCTCAACGTTATACATAGGCACAACAACTGCAAGTTTTTTATTTTTATTCATTTCCCACATCCTCTAATTGAATTATACAAAAATATTATCATTTGATAGCGGATAGTCTGCTGTCTTTACATACTTGCTATTATTAACCGAATAAATAATTCGGATCATCTCGTATTCATGGAAGAGTTCTCCATAAGATACAAAAAGTTGTAATTTATTTTTATTTCTAAAAGGCAGTGGTATCATTCCCCTACCTCCAGCAGGTTGTCCATAAACAAAATCCACAATAACTTTTTCACTGAACTCAAGCGCTAGAACCCGATCATCAAGAATAGTTCCTCTAATATCTGGTTTTCTACCAGAATCTTCTGTGATTAACTTTGTTACTAAGTTTGACAAAGGTTGTGAAGCTCTTATCAAAAGATTGTTTTGTATATATATAAATTCGATAGAAGAAAATGTATGTTGTAAATTCCTATAACCTAATTCTACTAAAATTTCATTTTTGACAGGTACGGAACGGTATTCTATTTTCTTATAAACAGGTCGTTCTTTAAACCTTAGTAAAATGTCCAATGGAACCAAAGAATTATTTAGAATTATTTTAGTAATATCTCCATTTTTTGACCTATATATATTTTTTATAACACCTTCACTATTCCATTTAAAAACATAGGTTTTATTATCACTCACTTGACCAATTTGAAAAATTTCTTTCGATTCTGAGAAAACAATCCCTTGGAAAGACCCATTACTTCTTAATAATTTAACATCAAATGGTACTTTAAAAATTGGTAATGCAACGCTTTTAACGTCCAATAAGATAGTATTTGCATCCTTAACCGTGAATGGAATAGCTACTTTCATTTGATTGCGTTCAGCTAAAATTATGTCAGATGACACAATTTTGATAAAGTCATTTGATTTTACCAATAGTTTGTCATCTATTCTTGAAATCTTATCAATAATAAACTGTTTACCAATTTCAATTTTCAACATCAATCTTTTAAAAGATTTACTGCAATAGAAAAACTCTTTATCACTTGTATCCAGCTTAATATCAAAGTGTCTTTCAGAAAGGTTTACCTTGTTTGCCTGTTCAAATAAAAGTCGGTACCGCTTATTATTAATCACGGCAAAAATATCAATAACAGCATCATTAAAAATACCACAGTCCTTTAGTAATAAACTACCAATGATTAATTGATCATCCCGCTGTATAAAATTAATTTGATAGTCATCATGTTTATAGGCAGCCACAATACTATCAATTTTTACATTATCAATTAAATTCATTGCAATTCTACTGTCATCTATTAATCTAATATTATTTATTTTGACATCGCGAGTATTTTCATGAATACTTGATTGTGAAATTTTTATATCGTCCAACTTTGATACGTATCTTTTCATATATCCATTTTCTAAATAAACAATTTCCAATGAATTATACTTCTTCTTAGCCTGTTGTAAATCAAATGAAATTTCCAAATTTGTATCATTCTTTAGAAAGTTTAATCTTTTAAAAACGGGTCTTTCCTTGTATCTGAAATATGCCCCAAGAATTTCAACTTCTGAATCCAATACAAATCTCTTTTTAAAGTCTCCAGATTGTTCTATTTTATTTATAAAGCCGTTAGTTACCCACAAAAAAGGATAAACCTTTCCGTCCATAGCTTTACCTATTTGAACTGGTTTATTCGTTTTAATATCAATGGCTATTGATTCTTTTTTAGGTGAATTAGAATCGAAAAATATTAAATCATAAGAAATCAACTTTTTGAGATTTGATAATTTATTAATATCTAGTTTAATTGTAGTGGCATTTACTTTTTCATAACCCACCTTCTCTTTAAACTTAAACCTTTTAATTTCGATTTCAAATCCATCAGACAGTTTAATAAAATCATTTGATTGAATCAACAATTGTTCATTTTGATTCCAAATACTGTTAGCCTTAATTTTGCTTCCCACTATAGTTTGAAGCATCAAACGACTATAACTTTTGCTAAAATAAAAATACTCTGTATCATTTGTTGCTACATTTATATCAAAATGTCGTTCATTAAAAGACACATTCTTTGCATTTTCAAAGAACAACCTTTTTTTTTCTCCATTAACAATCACATAAACATCAAACTTTATTCTTCCTACTACCTTACACTCTAATAAATCTAGTCCATATATAGTCAGGTTCTGTTTTTGTTGACTAAATTTGAGATCTATACTTTTATTATTCCAAACCGCAACAATCTTCGATATTAAGCATGGCTCCATTAACAGCATACTTATAGATTCATTAGAGATTGTTTGAATATTTTCAACACGAATATCCTTTGTATATTTTTTTTTCTTATCAGAAAACCCAAAAATTGATTTAATATTTTTCATAACTCATAGAATCCCCATTCAATTCCCTAGTACTAATTTTCAACTGCAATTACATAGATTGTACCTATTTTAGTTCCTGCATTTAACTTCACATTTTTTAAACCTAAATTTAAAAATAAAGGTACTATTTCTTGATTATTGCCAAAGATTCTATTTTCAACATATAGTTTCTTATCATTCACTAAAGTACTATCTGGCTCAAAAATAACAATTTCACTATTCAAATTAGACTTTAAAAAAATATTAGTTTTTATTTTATTTGGTGACAATAACATTTTCAAGTCTGGATTATCCCGAAAACCCTTCAATTTTTTTGGTAATTGTAAAACATTAATTCCCTTAAAAAAAGGATTATTCACAGGTGAATCAATAACTATCTGTTCCGGTACGGTTACTAAAAACCCCGGCAAATTTTCTGCTCGTTTAAGAGTGATTTCTTGTCCTTGTTCGTTTAAAAATTTCATCCCACAACTCCACTTTTATCTTAAATTTCTAAGGGTTCTACTTGTCCAAAATGATCATTACGGCATACGTAAACTTGATCCTTTAGTGAAATATAATGTTTTAACCAAAGCTTATTAAATAGTTCACTGGTCATTGCATCTGACCAATTATCATCAAAATCTTTCACCGAAATCTGATTTTCTTTACTAAAGCGTATAAACGGCACATTATTTGAATTAAATAATTCTCCTTCTTTCAAAGATAATTCATCTAATTCACTGGTATAACGTAATGGCGCCGCATAATATTGGTAGATATTAGTTATTTTTAAGTCTGTTGGTAATTTATTCTTAGACAATAAATTGTCTAAATTTGCTTGGTAATTTTTATCTAAGACAAACCACAAAATTTCGGCTCGTTTTCCTTGCAACGATTGCTTTCTAATTTCACTAAACAACGATTGTCGCATTTTAGAGTCTTCAAACAAATTGTCAGGAAAAATAAATTTAACCGTCTTTCCAAATCGTTGTACTGGTGATTGATAACCATGACGCACAAAATCTGCCAAGGATTTAGCAATCTGCTTATGCACGGGCAAGGTGAAGTGGTCACGATCATCAACATATTCGTCCATATGATTGCCTAAATGATAATCCCGTATATCAAATATGGGTACATCACACTCTTCGTAAACCTCAATAAAGGCTGATAACATTTCCTGGTAAGTAAAGCCATTTGGACCTTCTAGATGCCAAGCCGGTTTGTGTTTCCGAAAGGCCAGCGTTTCTAGAATACCAACTAATTGAACATGACGATTAATCAATCTAATACGTTTTATGTTCTCACGTAGTTTTACTTTAACCTCATCTAATGTATGCAATGAACCATCTGGGTTTGGTTGCTTCCAGTCATTGTTACCATATGCAATAAGTACAACATCAGCCTGCTGAACCTCTTGACGGTAATATTGGATACTTCCTTCAAAACTATGTGTCCAACCCATTAGATGATCAAGGTGATGCTGGCCTTTAAATTGTCCCGTACCAGTTTCAGCAAAATTCTCCAACTTATGCGCATCCAAATAATAAGAAGCCAATTTAGCATAAACAGCATCACGATAAGGCGTTTCTTCTCTGACTAATTCTTGACCAGCTACAATACTGTCACCAAAAACAACCACGTTCATATTCGTCCAATCATTTCGAGGTGTTCTTTGTTTTATGAATTTTTTTAAAAGTGCTTTTGTTCTGCTTTTGACTTGCATACAGTTAACGGCTCCATTTTCTGGTTACCAAAAATATTACTTACCTGATACATCAATAGTTGATGTATCAACGCTAGTTGCTAATTTTTTTGCGTTCAAATCTTTTTTGATTTGTGATGTTGAAATCTCAGGTGTACGTGGCAAATAAACAACTTCAGCTTCAGTCTCATCTTCGATAAAATCAAACTTACCAGCCCAGTCGTCACCCATAACCATCGTATCAATATGATACTCTTTCATATCAGAAACCTTTTGATCCCAACTGTTTTCAGGAATAACTAAATCAACGTAACGAATTGCTTCCAATAATTGCTTACGTTTTTCATATGAGAAATATGTTTTTTTCTGTTTTGAATCCCAATTAAATTCATCAGATGACAAAACAACAATTAAATAATCACCCATTTGCTTAGCGCGACGTAATAAATTAATGTGCCCATAATGTAACATGTCAAACGTTCCGTATGTAATAACTCGTTTCATAAATCTATACCCCTTTTTGGCCCTTTTGTTCCATTTTTTCCTATTTATTTAATTATATTATAAAATGCTAATCTTGCATCATTTCGGTAGTGCTTAATATCAAATTCTGCAATCTCGGTTTGTTGCTCTATTGCAAACAACATCTGTGACACAAATGCATCTGTTGTCACATCTTGTGTTAATAAGCCATATGTTTGATTTCCTAAGACGCCAACATTGGCTGCAATATTAGTTGCCACGATTAAACGATGTTGCATCATGGCTTCCAGTAAGACCATTGGTTGTCCTTCATATAACGAAGGATGAACAAAGACATCTGCCACTGCCAAATAGTCAGCCGGATTATCAACTTGACCTGTAAACAAGACGACATCAGCAATCCCGAGTTGTACTGCTTGTTTTTCTAAATCACCCCGAATAACACCATCCCCAACAATAATCAATTCTGCTTCCGGATGTTGCTGATAAACCTTTGCAAAAGCATCCAATAGCATTGTTTGATTTTTTTCAGGTGATAATCTACCGACAGCAACAAACACAAAATGCTCATAAGTTGCCCAATTACGTCCGTTTGCATAAATCAGTTGCTTAGAAATACCTTGATGTATGTCAGCAATTTTTCGCTTTCGACCATCATCAGTGACTAGTGTTGTCATCCCATTTTGTCTAATTAAACTAATAAAATGATTATCTGCAACATGCATATCAATTTTTCGTGTAATCCATGGTTTAGCCAACATTGATACTGGCTTAACTTCATCAACTAGCAAAACGTCTGCTTCTAATTGAACGCCTGATTGTTCGTCAACTAACTTATCTTCTTCAAACATTATTTGCTTAACATGTTTATGATGAATAATGGGTTCTGCTATCCAAACATACTGATTAGTAATCAAAGCAAAAATCATAAAGTCGTTTGTTTCCCAGTTCCAAACACGTGCAAGTTCAATAATTTGATCAGCAATTACGATTGGTTGCACCTGTTTGTCTACTAAAGTTCGATAATAGGCAGCCTCAAATGCCTTTGTGACGACATAGTAATAATTAAAATGGCTAGTATCCAAAACCGTCACCATTGTAATTGGTAAGCTTATATGTTCACCCAATGATTCAGATTTCAACTCATAAACTTGTTGATCACCAATAAATTTAGCCGTTGCATAACCTGCAATAATTTGTAAGTCTGCTGGTACTGATCCAAAAGCATCGTGCACTTTATCTCTAGCAGCTGCATTTAAAATTAATGCGTTCTCCAGATAATCCTGCAGGACAATACTTTGATTTACTTGCAGTGGTACGTTGACAGCCTGTAATTTCACTGATTTTGCATCAATCCACCACTGCTTTTTACCAACTCTCACGCGATAATAAGTTCCCACTTTGGTTTTAGCTACTGCTGTTGCCAAATAAAACTGATTAATTGTGGTGAGTTGCCGTTGCTTTAGTCCTCGCTTTGTTAGCCCTAATGGTTGATTGGTTAAAGTTGCAGATTTTAAAATGGTGAATAATTGTCGTATGCCAACATCATATTGCTGTTCTGATACCTTATGTGACAACTGATTCCATACCCATTGATAGGTTGCAAAATGCTTCCCCATTTGCATCGGTAACACACTGGAAGCCTTTAACCAACCTAATTGTGCTTGTTGCGGCAACTGCACTTGATAATAACGACCATCGGCGGTATCCGCTTGCGCCAAAATCTTTACAAAAGTATGGTTTAGCCATTTAGCTTGCCCAATAACATTAGCCGTATCATTGCCTTTTAAATAAGGTGTTTTAAACAGACGACGCTTATTGTTATAAACCCAGCCAATTTGATTGTGTGATTGCTGGTCCAGTAATTCATTATTTTCTTGTACAACAATATCCTGGCCCATCACCCAACCACGCGGTAAATCATTAATAGCTAACTTATAAAAGTAATGCTGCTTGATTTGGGTACGTCCAAGCACACGAATAGTATCTTTTGGCTTTAACTGAATTGTTGATGCCGCTTGTTTAGAAACGGCAATTAATGAATGGAACATCTGCATTGCAAATTTGTTAGCTTTTGCTGGCGCTTGATAATCTTCAATCACCACTGCGCTATGAGTCTCATTTTCTTTATTATCACCAGGTAACGTTAATGAATTTGGTACTACGACCATTTGTTCTGGGCGCACATATTTCGCCAACTTCTTTTGATTAATTTGCTTTAAGGTCTCTGAAACTGACACAATTTTATCAAACACTGGATACAGCGTGAACAAGGCACCTAATTTTTTAGCATGCACTTTTTTACCATCAATAACCTTCTGTGAATCAGCATATAAATCGTTATGTTGATAAACAACTAATTGTTTACGTGGTATGACTGTAAATAATTTTGAGCCATTATATGAATACCCTGAAAAATCAATTAGTGTATCAAATTGCACACTATTAAACAAACGATCCACTTCACGCAAATAACCTTGCTTGGGGATATGATTATCTGCCCAATCTTTAATACCATGCTCACTCACATAACGGTCTTGCTTATGCTCCGGCCGTGTCAGCGCTGTTACACCAAAGCGATAAATTAACCGCACTCGTTCATCTAATTGATCAACATTATTAATAATATCAGCCTTATTATTATCCCAAAGTAAGTACGTCACATCATAACGATCATAATCAAGATTATGACTGAGATTAATGGCACTAGTCGTAATCCCATTATTTCCCATACTACCAGGGTAAATTAAAATTTTAGGCTTATTAAGCCCTTCTGCTCGTAAATGATTAACCCCATTAACCGATTGTTGCGCAAAAATAGTCGCCACCATGCGTTCGGTCACATGGCCATCATCATATGGGACAACTTTGTTCTTTAGTGCTTGATATTTTGTCGCATCGTCTTGATTACTTTGGGTAATATGCTGAAGCTTTTGCCCAACTTCTTCAATATCGTCTAGTATTGGACCTGGTAGTTCATCATCATTAAAATACATGCCACGATAATGACTATATAATTCATGATCCCACGCATAAAAAATAATGGGTTTATCTGTGACCATAAAATCAAAGAAAATACTTGAATAATCCGTAATTAAAATATCAGTTATCCCAAGAATCAGATTAGCATCCATCTCATCTGGCACTAAATACTGTTTTAAAGCTTGATGACGACTTGCTAACTGATAAGCATATGGATGTACTTTTACCAAAATATTTTTATCCGGGTTTAATTGCTGAAGTACTTTTATTTCTTCATAAATTTGATTAATACTTCCTGATGGATTCGAAATTGATGTTCCCTTCCATGTAGGTGTATACATAACGACGGGCTTTGTTTCATCAACAATGACTTGATGTTGGTGCAAATAAGTAAAAGTTTGTGCCTGTTCATCAGCGTACGTTAAATCAATACGCGGATAGCCACCTTCTAATATTTCACCTTGGTACAAACCATTTAGTTTATATCTATCCAAAAAGACATGCGAAGTATGTTTATTTGGCGAAATGATATAATCAGCCATTAATAAATTACGTTGCACGTTTTTTAACGATGTTTTTGAGCCCGGAATATCATAGCCCATATATTTTAAAGGCGTCCCATGCCAAGTATTAATATACACTTGGTCGGGCTTTTTATGCCAAAATGACTGAAAAGTTGAGTTGGTAATGAGATACTTCGCTGCTAACAACCACTTCGCATAATCGGTTGTATTTCGTCTAACCCAAATTATTTTCTGCTGTAACGCAGTCGGAATATTAGCCACCATTCGGTTTATGTTTTGCGGACTATTATCAGTTACAACCCAGACATGTTTTAAATCTCGATAAGTTTCATGAGCTGCCAAATGACGAAAAATCGCTAATGGCGAATCCGTTATTGATTGACCGTCACGCACCTCATAAAGGACAACCTGTTGATCAACCGTTGACTGATCATAATGACGAATGTAGTATTCACGTGTCTTCTTTAAGTCCGAATATTTGTACGTCATGGCAACTTCAGCAATATGCGCCAAACGTTTTGCTTTTTTCTTTACATCCATGCTCATTATCCACCAAATCTCACATTAAAAATACTTTATTGACATCATGCTTATTTTCAAACAACACATCATAATGACGATTTAAATTAATGACATAATCATTTGGTTCAATCGTCCGATTAAACCATTGGTCATATAAATCTACCTCACCGTAGACAAGTGGTTCATCCCAGCCAAGTAGTTGATAATCAGACCGTAAGCCCCGTTCGTCAAAGTGCACAACAAGTTGCGCTGTTAAATCAGTATCAACGTATTCATCACGTACTGGTAATTTAGTTTTCGTATCAAAATGGCGAACAACCTGAATATTACCAGTACTATTAACTGACACACGTTGATGTGGTCGCTTTTCACCTGGTTTTGCAAAATCAACTGCCGTTACAGCTCCTGCTTTGTTTGTAATAATGGCAATGCGTACTTGACCATCTTGCTTGAACAAGCGTTGGCCCTCAGCGGTCTTTTCCACTGTCATCTTCTGATTACCAATATAATCTTTAGTAAATTTATTAACATTGTCTCGGACATCACTATGCAAATATTGTGAGACATAAAAACTATCAATTTTTACATTAGGTATGTCGTTTGATAATTGTTCATACTCATGAATAAGCGTATTATAATCACCTTTATAACGGGGGTCTAATATCGTGAAAGTTGTTGCATTACCAATTAGTTGACTGATATTGGCCATATATTTTTTTATTGCACTAATATCAGTTTTCCCCAGTTTATCAATGATTATTTTCACTTGATTATCCATGTGTAATTTCCTCTTTAATTTTTTTATATGTATCCAGGTATTAACCTGGTTAAATGCCTAATTTACATAGACGATAAATTGTGAATCATGATCGGGTTGACCATCGACGATTGGGCTAATGCGCCAACCTTCTTTAACCTTAGCCACATAATATGACCATGAACGATTACCCTGGCTTTTACTTGCTAATACTAAACGACCACGTGTTCGATTAGTAAAACGATTATCGACAACGACCAAATTTTCACCCTGATTATTTTTGACTTCAGCCCCATCAACAATCATCTTTTGCCAACGTTTTGTGCTCGTCGTTTGATACGTACCATTAGGGATAATCGGTGTATTATCCGCATACCCAAATACGTGACCGCGTTCCGCAAACGCCCCAATCATAATACCGATAATCAACACTGCTAAGACTTGAATAATGCCTAATTTCTTTTTCATTTTTATATCCTTTACACAAAGTCCATGAAGCGACTACGGAAACGCATATGAATATGTGCTCCTAAAATCAACAAAATAATCACAATACCCCAGAAAATCAAATTAGCAGTGACGTTTTGCCAAAACCAGATAGGATTTTCTAATAACGTTTCACGGAATCCTTCAATAATATAGTATAGTGGGTTCAGCTTCAAAATGTTTGACAACAACAATGGGAAGCTCGGACTATCAACGGGAATAATTACCCCCGATATCCACATACCAACACGAAGTACGGCAGCATAAGCGTTATAAAAATCAGGTACCAAAACCGTGATCGTTGACGTTACCAATGACAATGCATATAAGAAAATAAACATCGCAATAAAATAGTAAAAGAATTGTAGCCAATAAATCGAAGGTTTAACATTCATAAACAGAATAGCAAAGAAGGCCATCCCCAACATTACAAAATAACGACGTAATTCGGTCACAATTTCAGTTAATGGAATTGCTGCTAATGAAAACTTCATGCGCGATAACATGTTTACTTGTGTTTGAATACTTTTCGCTGATTTTTGCATCGCTGATTGCATGAAAAAGTAAGTCACCATTCCTAAAGCAATCCAAGCAATATAGCCTGCCAAACCAGTCGCATGGGGGTTACTCTTATCACCACCACCACGCACAGCAAACATTAAAATCATGACACCAATCTGCAAAGCCGGATCTGCAAAGTGCCAAAAATCACCTAAATAGTTTTGCCGATACGTTTGATCATTATTATAACGCGCAATACGACGGACAACCGGCCAACTTTTAACCAACTCTTTTATAATTTTCCAAATATCTTTCACAATAACTACCTCTCAACCGGTAAGGTCAATACTTGACCTGGTGTAACGGTTTCATCTGTCAACTGATTGGCTTGCATAATTGCTGCAACAGAAATATTGGCATTTGCTGCAATACTTGCCAATGTTTCACCCTCTTTGACAGTATAACTATTCTGGGTAGCAGTGAGCATATCTGTTTGCTGACTGTTATTACCATTACGGCCATGTCGTTTATCCAATGCCGCTAACTTTGACGGTGCAAAATTAGTAATTAAATGAGTCGGATGTGCCATAACATTTGCCCATGACATATTTAATAATTGCTTATTCATTAAGCCAACCGTTGCAACAATAAAAATTATTAAAACAACACGTGTGAACCAACCCATTTTTTCATTATCTTCCACAAACGCATGCTGATTTTCTTTTTGTCGCTGCACGGCCGTAGCCGGATCCGCTAACATTTGTCGATTACGTTCAATTTGCTTTAAATGTTCTAACGTAAACGTTTTTTGCGCCTCTTTATAACGCTTTTGATACGTCAAACGTTCATTTTCTGACAAACGATTAAAATGCTTCAAAAAACGATCATATTCAGGCATCACTTCGTCAATTGGCCCATCCATGCGAATATCACCATAGTGCATCCAAATAACGCGATCAGCCATTTGACGCATCTGCGCTGCCGAATGTGATACGAAGAAGATTGTTTTGCCTTCTTCTTTAAAACGTTTCGTACGTTCCATTGATTTTTGGGTGAAAGTTGGGTCACCAACGGATAAGGCCTCATCAATAATCACGATGTCTGCATCTGAATAAACTGAAATTGCAAAACCTAACTTTGATTTCATACCAGATGAATATGATTTAACGGGTTGATCAATAAAATCACCCAATTCAGAAAATTCAATGATGTCATCCATCTTCGCTTCAATTTCTTTTTCCGTCATGCCCTGCATCAAAGCTTTCAGACGAATATTCGCACGACCGGTTAACTGTGGTCGCATCCCCGCCCCAATCGCAATAATTGAAGTTGAACCATTGATCGTCATTTGACCACTGGTTGGTTGTGTTAAACCGGCTACCATTTCTAGTAAGGTTGATTTACCAGAACCATTAGTTCCGATGACACCAATGGTTTCTCCAGCATGGGCCTCAAAAGAAACCCCTTTGACTGCCCAAAAATTAGGAATACCTTTACCCCAGAATTTAAAGACAGCTTTTACTTTATCAGATTGTCGTTCAGCTAAATCAAATCGTTTGGTGACATGATTCGCTGCAACAGTTACTTTTTTATCAGCCATTTCTCTAACCTATCTTTATTGTGCTGTGTCTTGCGTATCACCAGATTCGGTGTCTACTGATGATGCTGGTTCGCTGTCAACAGTTTCATCTGAAGCGCCTGATGTTGTATCTGAACCATCAGTATTGCCACCGCCATTACTATCAGTATTAGGTGTTTCATCGTATGATGGGGTCCAAACTGGTTGATATGATGGGGCTGCCGGCACGGGTGCTTGCTCAATTCCTGTATCAGGCGTCGTGTTATCCGGCACGACTTCTTCGCTCGGAACAATTGCTTCCTCACTACTTGGTTCTTCAATAACTTCCTCTGTATCAGGAATAACAGGTTCAGCAACTGATGATTCAACAACCTCTTCACTTGTCGTTTCTTCACTGCTTGAAACTGCAACGTGTTTATCATCATCTTTTAGAATTGTCATATGTTTAACAATTTTATTTTCACCACGCGTTGCCGTCACCGTATACTTACCTGGCATGACAAAAGTTACTAAAATATCTTTTGCTGCTTTATTAGGTTTGTAATCCAAATCTCGTAATTGTTTATGACTGCTGGTAATTTTAATCGCTGTATTCTTTGACACATGAATCTTAATTTTAGCCTGGCCATCATCAATGCGCACTTTTTTTGCGCTTAAATGGACAAGTTTTGCATCATACATTTGGTCAGCACGGATTTGCTTTTGATGATCAATTGCCGCTTGACGAGCAGCATGTTCTTTATTCATTGAAAAGCCGGCAACTAACGCAACGATAACGCCAAAGACAAGAAAAAAATGGCCCATTCTTTTTGAACGATCAACTTTTTTTACCCACGAAAAAATAGTCACAAATAGGCCAAAAATAGCCACAACAATTGCAATGAGTAGTATGTATAAACTAATCATGTACTTCTACTCCTTTATAATAAAAGCGGGCATGCGTTTTACGCTTGCTCTTAGATGGTAAAGCATGCCAATCCCCATACATTTGCGTTAAATAATGTTGACTAGCGGCTGGTATGTATATATTTATATCTTCAAATTTAGCACGTTGCCGTTGCTGGTAAACTGCCAAATAAAAATTTTCTTTGGTATTATTTAATCCTTGCACAATATACAGACTATAGATATCAGAATGATTTTGATAACGTTGATTAGTCTTTTGTGCCAATCGATCCATTTTATTAGCCCACCAAGTGGTGGTATGCCGTTTTGCATACTTAATTAACAATGGCTTTAACCACCAAGCCGGTTCTTGATGCGAAATAGCTAATCGTCGCGTTGAATTACGCATTACATCTAAATACTTCATATGATAATAAGCTTTTTTTTGCCCAAATTTAGTCGGTGGCACAGCATCGATTGGAAAAATATCGACATAAACGCCGTTATTGACGGTTGCCCACTTACCGTCAGCTTGTGTATATGTATCGCTTATTCTGGCATAACCATACAACCAATTTGTCGTATTTAATGGTGTTAACAGTTCAAATTGTGAATTGTTGGGCTTATATTCACGAATAAATCGCTCATATTCATGCCGTGGTAAGGCCACATCAGCATCGTCATCCCAAGGAATAAACCCTTGATGACGAACAGCACCGAGGGCACTACCACCTGTTAAAACGTAATGATAGTCATGTGTGTCAAAATATGTAACAACATCTTTCAAAATGGCTAACATAATTTTCTGTACGGCAGGTACAGTCAAATATTTTTGTTGTTGCGCCATTTAATTCCCCAATCCTTAAATACCATATCAACTGATTGATACGTGATTTCAATTTTTACTTATAATTACCTTAAAAATCTCATAAAATTCACTACTAACGTACTAATTTTATATCAAATTGTACACTTGTGCAACTGGCCACTATCTTGCAGCTGGGACAAAATCCACCTTTTTTAACCGGAAAAAAACAATTAAAATACGGATATATTTATTATGCTAAAAAAACATCAACCTAGTCATTTTAAGCTGGCAGATTGATGTCTTATCATTTATTCAATTAGTCGCCAACTTTTTCGATTTTAACGGCAGTACCATAGGCCGTTACTGAATCACCAATGGTACCTGACGATGAATCGAAGCGCATCATAACGACAGCATTCGCGCCTAATTTAGCTGCTGCTGTTTTCAAACGATCAATTGCTTCATCACGCGCAGTATCTTGTAGTTTTGTATAACCTTTAATTTCACCACCAACCAACGTTTTGACTGACTGTCCAAATGATGAAATCACATTTCGAGAACGGGTTGTTAATCCAAAAACTTCACCAAAAGTTTCAACTGTTTGGTATCCAGCAATAGATTCTGTTGTTGTAATTAAGACTTTTTCTGACATAAATATTTACCCTCCTGATCATCTCATGTTGCACCATACACCTACTATGTCATAAAGCGTCGCTAATGAAAACTGTGATTAAAAATCATGGTTAATTCTTAACATTTTTTTATTTTGAAAGCGCTGTAACGTCATATCAATGATCAATTGTCGTAATGCTAGTCTTTCTGACCACTCTGGAATGGTATACCAGGCAAAACCAGGGACTTTTTGACTCAAAATAACATTAGATAAGTAAATATCGGTCTTATCTGTAAATTCATTAGTCACGATTATATTTAATGATTGCCATTGTTTAACCATCTGCGTTAAATAATCTTCTAACGCTGGCATATCGATCAAGTCAATGGTAATGGTAATAGCAGGTAAGGCCTCTTTTACCGAAATCGTTTTAATTAGCGCATTCAATAGAGGATTAAACATCATCCCTAGTAACTGTGCAGTGTCATAACGGAAAACTTGCGCTAGCTTTTGAATCACCATTTTGGTAAACGCTGTATGAATCGGGTAACTAGTCGTTTGAAAAGCCATGTCAGTCGATAAATGACTTTCTTGCGGCGGAAAATAAGTTAACCGAATAATCAACGGCGTTAACAGCTCCGTCATCGCTTGTCTTTGAACTGTTGGCATGCTTTGTTTAAAGAAATCTTGATATGAATCGGTAATTTGATCAAATAAAGCTGTCATTTTACGTTGATTTTTAACTGTTAAATTGACAAGATAGTCGCTAGCATCCCCGATGCCCAAGGCATAGCACACCAGCACCCCATAACGTAATTCACCGTCTAAGCCAAGCTGATCATTTTGAAAATATTTCTGTAGATATGGTGCCATTTGATTCAACAGATTACGTACATTGTCTTGCAGATCTTTGGTTGGCCGTAATAAATCATCATCCATTGGTGCAATATGATGCCCATTTTGGATGCGCGTATACCAAACACCAAATACAATCGCTAAAATACGTTGCAGGGTCAATCGTTTAGTCAATAATGGCACCAAATTTTGTTGTACTTGTGTAATCGCTCGATTCGTTGCACCAGAAAAGGGCAATGCTTGATCCGCATAAGCCAGATAAATTAATTCAATCATGACGGTTCTAATTTGTTGCTCATCACCGACCAATTGATAATTATCAGTAATATCAATATTTTGTTCACGTAGCTCAGTGCGCATCGCTTCTTTGGTCATCCGAACAACTGTGGTACTCGATGAATGTCTAAAAGCAATTGCTTCATTAGAATGAATATCCTCTAAAAAGATATCTAATAACATCTCAAAACGTAAGGATTGGCGTAAATAAAATCCCTTCAATGAAGCGACACTGATTAATTGTAAATTTGTTAACGTGACTGTGCGATTTGCATCTGCCACTTCAATAAAAGTTTGCTTGGATTTGGTCATACTTTGATAATCAATATTAAGTTGTTGAATTGCTTGTAAGATACGATATCGTGACCAATTAACAGCAGTCATTAGATCTTTAATTAAAAAGGTCTTACTATGATGGGTCATTAAATATCGGTGCAATATTAACCGTTCTTCATCTTTTTTTGAAAGTAACCAGTTCATTGTGTCTGCTCTCTTTATTTTTAGTCATAGCCTTATGATAAACAGATTAGGAGTAATATTTTAACTTTATTTTTATTTCTTTGAAAAAAATAAAGTCATTAATAGAAAACCCACTCTCATGTTCAACCATGAAAGTGGGCATTCACAGTTGCTTCCAACTGTTTAACGAAATGATTATTCTTTATTAAATAACTCAGCGTATTCGCTATACCCTTGTGCTGTTAATTCTGCAACAGGGACAAATCGCAAAGATGCTGAATTAATACAATAACGGAGACCACCTGCTGCGATTGGTCCATCCGTAAAGACATGGCCAAGATGTGAATTGGCATCTTGTGACGTCACTTCCGTCCGATACATACCATATGAAGTATCTAAATGACGTTTAACAGCTTTCTTTTTAATCGGCTTTGTAAATGATGGCCAACCACAGCCGGCATCATACTTATCCAACGAACTAAATAATGGTTCCCCACTAACAATATCAACATAGATACCGTCGTCAAACCACGCATCATATTTGTTATTGAATGGCGTTTCCGTAGCGGCTTTTTGTGTGACCGCATATTGCTCAGGTGTCAATTGCTCACGTAATTCCGCATCACTTGGTTTTGACATATTAATTACGCTCCTTATCTGACCAGTATTGTTTTTGATATTTTTTACGAGGCATCATCATCATCATTTCACGTAATGGGTTCTTTTTGTAAAATTGTTGGTGTTCTTCTTCTGCATCATAAAAAGGCTTCGCATCCTCAATTGTTGTGACAATTGGCTTATCAAATCGCCCCGAGGTAGCAAGCGTCTGTTTAGATGTTTCGGCTACTTTTCGTTGCACAGCATCCTTGACGAAAATTACTGGTCGATACGTCTCACCACGATCTGCAAATTGTCCCATTGCGTCAGTTGGATCTGCTAATTGCCAATATAATATCACAAGCGCATCATATGAAATAATGTCATCATCAAACCAAATTTTCACCGCTTCAGTATGCCCTGTCATATGAGCAGCTACTTGTTCGTAACTTGGATTTTCAACTGTTCCGCCGGTATAACCAGAGCGCACTTTTTCAATTCCTGGCAATGTTTCAAATGGCTCAACCATACACCAAAAACATCCACCAGCAAAAATTGCTGTTTGCATTGTCATTTCACATACCTCCTATAAATATAGGATACCACTGTCAGCTTAAATTACTTATCTTTATTATCATCTTTGTGGTTATCTTTATGCTCGTCCGACTTATTATTTTTTTGCGCATCTTGTGCTTGCTTATTAGCTGAATCAGCGGTTGCATTCGCTTTGTCTGCGGCGGCGTTAGCATCTGCTACTGCTTTGTTGGCAGAATCTTGAACAGCTTGTACGGAAGCGTTTGTATCACTCATTTGTTTTTTCACATCATTTAAGTCTTTATCTTTTTTATCAAGCGACTTTTCTAATGATGAGACTGATGCTTTATATTTACCGGCATCCTGTTCTGCATTCACAATTCGCTGATTCGTTTTCGCTGCTTTTTCCAACAACGGCACACCGCCATTGGTATCAATAGCTCGTTGGTATAAACTTTTTGCCGACTCCCAACTTTGCTGTTTGATTGCTTTATCAGCTCGTGCAAGATAGTCTAGCTGTTCACTTGCTGTACGGTTTTCAATTGATACTCGCACCTTGCGCGAAGCTTGATAATGTTGTTTTGCGGTTTGCCAGTCTTGGACGGCAACGGCATCGCGCGCCTTGTTTAATTCTCTATTGTAAGTACGGTCATCACTAAACCACATCATGGCGATATAACCTGCAATAATGATAATCACCAGGCCAATCACCGAGATGGTTATTTTTTTCCGACTCATAATACCCTCCTTTAGTAGGTAATTTTAGCATTATATCATGTTTATATTTAACCAACAATTCAATCACATAACATGATTAACAAGCATAAAATTTATGTAACAGTTTATTCATATCAAGATTTCCTGTAAAATGAAATTTATCTTAAAAAACGGAGAAAATATCATGGCAATTAAACATTTCAATCAATTATTAAATAAATACGCTGACCTAATCGCTCAAGTTGGTATCAACGTTAAACCTGGTCAAGATATTATCATCTACGCTGAAATTGATCAGGCTGATTTGGTTCATCGTATCATGGCAGCTGCCTATAAGCTTGGTGCTAATCAAGTCATTGTAGAATGGAAGGATACCATCTTACAACGTGAATTCTTAAAGCATGCTGACCAAGCAACGCTTTTAAGCATGCCAACTTGGTTCTCAGTACGTGCAGAATCATTAATGGCCAATCACACATCTCGTATTTCAATCGTTTCTAGCGATCCAGATGGTTTTAGCGATGTCCCCAGTGATCGTGTGTCACTTTACGAACAAGCCTATCAACGCGCCAACAGTGCTGTTCGTCAAGCCACTATGAATAATGATGTTTCATGGTTAGTCGTTGCTGCTGCCGGCAAAGAATGGGCCCAAAAAGTTTTTAATGACCTATCTGCTGACGAGGCAACAGCCAAGTTATGGCAGGAAATCTTTAATATTAACCGCATTAGTTTAGAAAACGACGTTGTTGCTGATTGGCAAGCACATATTAATACCCTTAATAAAAAGGCTGCTTGGCTAAACCAGCAAAACTTTAAAGCGTTACACTACCACTCTACTAAAACTGATTTAACAATTGGTTTAGCAGAAGACCATGTTTGGGAAGCTGCCGAATCATTTAATAAAGCCGGGAATCGTTTTGTCCCAAACATGCCTACCGAAGAAGTGTTCACTTCACCTGACTATCGTCACATCACAGGTACGGTGCAATCAACTAAGCCGCTCTCATACTCTGGTGTCTTAATTACTGATATTAAGCTCACCTTCGAAGATGGACATGTTGTGGCAGCGGATGCGACAAATGGACTAGAAACCTTGCAACAGTTAATCAAAACTGATGCTGGTGCCGCTTCACTTGGGGAAGTATCACTTGTGCCCCATGATTCGCCTATTTCAAACTCAAATATTGTTTTTTACACAACGCTAATTGATGAAAATGCCTCTGATCATTTGGCATTAGGTGCAGCATACCCTTCAAATATTAAAAACGGTACTCAAATGGCCGTTGCTGAACGACAAGCAAAAGGACAAAACGATTCATTAGTCCACGTTGACTTCATGATTGGTTCATCAGACATGGCTATTGATGGTGTTGATCAAAATGGCCATCTTGTCCCTGTTTTCCGTAATGGTAACTGGGCATAGCCTCATCATCTAATAAAAAAACAGCAAGTTATGCCATATTGGATAACTTGCTGTTTTTTTCTAGGTAGCATACTTGTATGCACCATCGTTTAATTTGTATTTAACTATTTATCTTGAAACACCAACAATGACATTCCCAACTTGAGCAAAACCAAAGTGTGTTGAACCCGCACGCATCTCCCAGTCACGATGACCAGTTCCACTAGCAGTTGTCATGTTTGTTTCATTGTACCAAGCATCTACGACAGACGATCCTGAACCAAATCCAATTGAAATCACTTCGTTAGGATTGCTCCAGTGCTCATTTGGAATAGCACCACCAGCATTGGCAATTTGTTGTGCACGGGCTTGCGCTTGTGCGGCCAAATCTGATGACCATTCTGTTGTCATACCACTACGCATAGATTTCAATGCATTAAACGTTGAATTATCAACATTACCTGCTGAAGCGGCTGAGGCTGAAGTTTGTGCGGCTTGTGCTTGTTGTGCAGTTACAGCTGATTGACTAGCAGCAGCACTAGCATTGGCTGCGGCAGCATCATTAGCGGCTGAAGCTGATTGTGCTGACTGTGCAGCTGCATTTGCCTTGGCAGTTTCTGCAATTGCTTGTGACTCAGCTGCCTTAGCTGCGGCTTCACTGGCAGCCGTCGCATTTGATTCAGCTGCCGCCATTGAAGCTGCTTGCGCTTGTGACGCTGCAACACTAGCAGCGTAAGCCTGTGATGCTGCGGCTTGTGAGGCAACGGCCTGACTTTGAGCTGCTTGTGATGCCGCAACTGCTTCATTGGCTGCAGCTTGTGACGCTGCAATTTCATCAGCTGAAGGCGTTACTTCATAGGCCATTTGGGTTGGTTGTTGATTAACAGACGTTGCTGCAACTGGGGCCACAGTGTTTGAGCCGTTAAAATGTTGACCAGCAATAATCAAATCGGGATTAACAATACCATTAACAGCAGCAAAGTTATCAACAGTGTTATTAGTAGCCATTGCTAGTGCCCAAACAGTATCACCTAATTGCACTTGATAATTGTTGACACCACCATTGTTTGCGACTTGTGATGCAACTTGATCAACAGTGTTAGCTTGCCATACATCTGCAGAAGCAGACTCATTACTACTTACAAAAGCAACTCCTGCTGCGGTTGTTGCTACAGCAACTGCGGCCCATTGCTTTCCTGCTTTATACATTTTTTTGTGTGACTTAGATTCCATTGATGAAGTTTCCCCTTTAATCATTTAACACTTTCACGTGCCTTTAATTTCATTAGTTTTTATAACGTTCTTTAATAATAACAAATATTCTTAACAAAATCATTACAATTTAAAGGAAAATTTTTACACTTCTTAATAATTAAGTGTCATTAATTAATATTTACTGGAAAACTAGCTGGTAACGGGGCACCAATTGCAATTATCTTCGTCGTGAATGGTATCGGTATTTGAACTGCTGCCGAATGTAATAACAATCCACCTGGATAATTGGTTTGCAGATTGTATAAATCATCCCCCACTAACGGATGTCCAATCGCCGCCATATGTAAGCGGATTTGATGCGTTCGGCCCGTTTCTAATACCAGTCGCACTAGCGTTTGTTGGTAACCGGTTTTTACTTTTGTCCAATGGGTTATGGCTTGTTTGGCATGTTCACCATTAATTTGACGTAGCCGCTGATTGGTTGGATGATCACCAATTGGCAGGGTAATCGTGCCTTGATTCTCATCTAATATCCCATTTACCCAAGCCAGATAAGTACGCTTAATCGTTTTATCATGTAGCTTTTGGTTCAACATCGGTACAATGTAAGGTACTTTAGCAATAATTAACGCCCCTGTTGTCTGACTGTCTAGACGATGGACCATATAAGCATTTTTATTTTGACGACTTAAATAAGCTTGTGCAAAATTCATCATCGTGCCATCCTCACCAGGAGAATTAGGATGAGATTTAACACCCTGTTGTTTATTAACAACCATGAAGTCATCATTTTCAAATAACACCGCCAATGCTTGACTGTCATCCGGTAGATAATGCGAATCTGGCGTTATAAAATCATGCGCCAACCACGTCATTTGCAATTTATCGCCAGGATTTAAAATAGTTGAAGTTGGTTGATAATGACCATTTAAATGAATGCGTTGTTCAATACGAAAATTGCCACGTACTCGTCGTGGTACTTGCCAACGTATTAACTGGTCTTTCAGCGAAATTGCTGCTTGGTTAGCTGGTAACACGAGTGTTTTTGTCCATGATGTCATCATGATTACCTCCAAAGAACAAATAAAAAAAGCCTGAGAGAAAACTCCCAGACTTTCTTTGGTTAAAGCTCGCTAATATTACAACTTTGAAACGTTAGCTGCTTGCAAACCACGGTCACCTTGTTGTACTTCAAATGATACAGCTTGACCTTCTTCTAATGACTTGAAGCCATCAGTTTGGATTGCTGAGAAGTGTACGAATACATCATCACCTGATTCGCGTGAGATAAAACCGTAACCTTTGTCTGCGTTAAACCACTTTACTGTTCCTTGTTCCATGTCTGAAACCTCCTGGCATCTTGCCATAAAAATTTAATAATCCAAAACGAAGATGCCCTTATTTCATAGAAACATAAAACAAAATCTTTCAAACTATGTTCTTAGTATAACACGTGTTCGAAACTAATGATACTTGTTTTTATAATATATATATATTTATCAGCAAAATACGTCTATAATCACAAAAAAACATTCATCAAAGACCAACAGTTACCTGTGAATCAATTGATAAATGTTTCATTGTATACATATACGTTTACTTTAGCATTTGCTTCATCGCAGCCGCTGTCATTTCAGCCGTTACTTGTTGTGTATAATCAGCAACATCATTGGCACTAGCTTTAGGGTTAGCTTTTAAATAGGTAGCAACCTTTGCTTGTACGCCCTCACGCATTTGCTTTTGTTGTGCTGCTGCAGCTGTTTTATCTTGTGCTGCCATTTGTTGCTTAGCAGTTAATTGCTTGGCTTGTTTAGCAGACAAAATAACCCATGTTTTTTCTGGGACTGTCACAGTTGCTGTTTGCTTAACAAGTGAATGTCCTTCACCACCAAAGCCCAACATTAACTTAAAGAAGTCATTTCGCCATTCCCAGCGTGTTGTCACTGTTTTCACAGTCGCTTTGTCGACATCAGCTGTTTGATAGGTTGCACGTTTATGCACTGCCTCAGTCATATTCTTTTTATCTGGTACAAAGTGTGGCTTAGCTTTTTTATCTTCACGATCTGCATAGATCATGACATAGTTATCCGCCTTTGTTCCCAGTTGTTGCGTAATCAACATACCAGCTGGTGACTTTGAACCACCGGCTGAATAAATTGTTTTCTCAGACGATGTTGTGACTTGCTTCATCCCGTAATGAGAATTCATGTTGGCTGTTAAAAATAGGATTGTGACCATCAATAGTCCAAATGAAATCAAACCAGCTACAAAACGTGTTGTACGATTATTAATATTCATCCATGACACATAAGTCAATATTGAAAGTATGATCAAAACAATAATTATCATTGTAGCTTAGTCCTCCTTTTCATCTTTAATTGTCACGCCGTTAGTCATACCATATGGCACAACCTTACCCTTACGGATAAAGAATACCAAGATAAGTCCAACAATCGCAAACATAAATCCAAGTGCAAATGAAACGCGGAATCCCTTCATTGAAGCATCTAACATGTCGGCCCCATATTGTAATGGGTTAGCCGTTTGTAGTGCCTTACTTGGTTGACTATTAGTCATGATATTTTGTGTCACTGATGTTAACAATGCCACAACAACTGACGAAGCTACTTGACGGGCCGTGTTGTTTGAAGCAGTTGCATGAGCTGCTTCATTTGGTGGCAAAACTGACATTGACATTGTTGTTAATGGCATCATGGCCGTAGCAACACCAAACATACGAAGTGCATATAATGTGGTAATAAAAGCACCTGGTGTACTTGTTGTAATAAACATAAATGGTAGTGTTCCCAAAGCTAGGATTGCAAAACCAATAATTGATAGACGCTTAGCACCGATACGGTCATAAGCACGACCAGCAATTGGTGCCATAATTCCCATTAACAAAGCTCCTGGTAACAGCACTAAACCTGAATTTAATGTTGACATACCGTGAACATTTTGTAGATAAGTTGGTAGCATCATTTGGACGCCCATCATTGCCATCATTGTCATCATCACTGCAAGCGTCGTTAATGAGAATTGCTTGTTTTTGAAGACACGGACGTCCATGAAAGGCACTGGCATTTTAAGTTGACGCCAAATGAATAGTAGGATAATAACCAACCCAACAAGAATTGGTGAGATAACTGTCTTGATATCGCCCCAACCATCTGTTGATACGTTGGTAAATCCCCAGATGAAGACACCAAATCCAACAACAGAAAGGATAAATGATAGGATATCTAGCTTCATGTGCTTAGTTGACAAGACATTTTTAACGAAGAAGAATGACAAAATAAATGCAATGACAACAACAATTAATGGCAAAATAAAGATAGTTCGCCATGAATCAGAAATTGTCAATCCTAATAAAACATGATCCTTTTCTAGAATCCAACCAGATAGACTAGGCCCAATAGCTGGTGCTAATCCAATAACAATACCGTTAAGTCCCATGGCAGCACCACGTTCTTCAATTGGATAAATGTTAATCATAACAACCTGCATCAAAGGCATTGTAACACCAACTGCAACCGCTGTAATAATACGTCCTAATAGGAAGATCCACCATGAACTTGATTCAGCAGGTGAAAATGCTGTTAGCGCCATTCCAGTCGTTAACAAAGCATATGAAATAATATAAAGCGTTCTTGTATTAATACGCGTTGATAGGAAGGCTGATATCGGCATCATCACCCCATTTGCTAGCAAGAACCAAGTTGTTGCTTGTTGTGCCGTTGAAAATGAAATATCAAAATCATGCATTAGGGTTGGAATAGCCGTCCCCAATGACGTTTGCATTAGCACACCCGCGAATGTACCAATCAACAATACAGCCACCATAGCTGTACGGTTAAATGGCTTACCATTCATATCAAGCGTTATTTGTTTATTTTGCGCCATTTTTTTCCTCCATTTTTATCTATAATCACAAGATATAATTCTAAAACTCATTTATCTTTTTATCAAGGTTTTTTGTTAAGTAATTTAACAAGATTTGTGATTTTAAACACAAAATAATTTACTGTTAATTTTGCCAACTAAGAAACAAACAATCCCACAAGTAATGAAACCACTTACAAAAAGTCATAAATCGACGCTTATTTTTGTATTTTAATTCACAATTTAATCAAATTATTATTTAAGTTTTCATTAAACGGCATTAAAAAAAGATTGAGACCTAATTATCTCAATCTTTTTATTCATTATAAGTTATAAAGCTTACCACCAACCGTTAGCAGCACGGAATGCAGTTGCGTTTTGGATTGAACCATAACGTGAGTTTGCATAATTTACCATACCGGCAGTTTGTGAAGCAACGGAACCAGAACCCCAACCTTCTTTAGTTTGGCCAAGTCCACGGTAGCCATTTGGTGAAACCGCATTAGCATTTCCACCTGATTCAGGCATTACAACAGAATTCCACAAAGCTTCAGTTCCACCGGCAGCTAAGAATTGTGCCTTAGTTGATCCACCAGCAGCCGGTGCAGCGGCTTGTGCTGGCGCAGCTTGTTGCGTTGGTGCTGCTTGTTGTGCTGGTGCTGAAGTTTGAACAGCAGCTGATGTTGCTTGTTGTGTGGCTTCACTAGCAGCAGCTTTTTGTGCAGCGGCTTGTGATGCGGCAGCAGAACTTGCAGCGGCAGCTGATGATGCAGCTTGTGACATTGCTAATGATGCAGCCTCACTGGCAGTATCATCGGCTGATGATGCAACGTCAGCTGCATCCAAGTCTTGCCCATCAGGTACTTCAATTTTTTGATCAACAAAGATCATGTCGGCATCTTTTAAGTTGTTTGACTTAATCAAGTCATCAACTGTCATGTTAAATTTATCAGCAAGTTGTGATAATGTATCACCTTGCTTAACTGTATATGTTGAAGCGGCATCTACAATTGATGATCCAGCAACGAAAACTGACGCAACTCCGGCAACTGCTAAGGCTGTTTGTTTAACTTTACTCATAAACTTAATATTAACTCCTATATTGGAAACAAATTTTTTTATATTCACTATAACCCGTAACTCTCAGGTCTATTTCACTTTTGAATGTCATCCATCCAACAATATGTATTAGTTTACCAATATCAGACTTTTAAATATTACGATTATATTAAATGAGATTGCATTGTTCGTTTATTACGATTCTCAAAAGTAACATTTCCGTAATATATCACGCTAAACCCTATTAATAGCAGGATTTAAAAGACTATCTTGCACCTATTTAACTGGTTAACAATGAGGTCGTTTTCATACATTTATGACACAATAAAGGCCGAAAACCTTAAAGTTTTGGCTCTATACTTTCTAGCGTGAAACTAAACATTTCACGCTTTTTATTTTGTCTTTTTCACATAAAAAAAGACA
>NZ_BJEG01000018.1 GCF_005405545.1 Weissella hellenica | reverse complement strand
TAATTGGATTATTAATCATTGGTCTTGGTTGTGCACCAATTTTTCCATCACTAATTCATGCAACGCCAACAACATTTGGTGAACATAATTCACAGTCAGTTATGGGATTCCAAATGGCTAGCAGTTACTTAGGAACAACATTTTTGCCGCCGTTATTTGGAATTATTAGTGGTCATTTATCAACGAATTATTTCCCGTTATATATTTTAATATTCGTAATTGCTATGATTATAACTAGCTATAAAATTCCATTTAATCGATTTGCAAACAAATAAGATATAACAAAATAATATAAAAAATGATTATACTTAGCGGGTATAATCATTTTTTATATTGATAATTAATAATTAAACGAACTTTTTATCAAAAAATTGCTTGTTTATAAATCAGCAGTAAATCACATTAAACAGCAGTTCATGAAGGGGACTATGACCTAAAATAAAGCGTAAAATATTGGTTCATAAAAACACGCTTATTCTAGTTTACATAATATATATTATCATAAGTTAAAGAGGTGTGGTATTGTCAAGTATTTAATGCAACTCAAGTAATTTTGATGCTTTTTTAACGCTTATAAAGTCTGATTTGCTAGTATTCAGCCAGTTTTTTAACGATTTAATGACATTTTACAATTTTTCACGATAAATTTGTGTTTTTTACATTAATTTAGTAATCAGCTTCAATATATCGTCCTTAAATTAGCAAAATTAAAAATTATTGCATCTCTTTATATTTTTTAAGCGCACAAAAACCAGCCTCATTATGCTGTTTTTAAAAAATAGCTTTATCAGGCTTTTGCAACGATATTTGTTAAACTACTAAACTTACTTCATGCAGTTACTTTCAAGCGCCTTGTTGCCCGTTTAAACAGATAATTTGGGGATTTCTGACTCTTAACAGCATGTGTCAGCGGTTTACTATTAATCTCGTTGATCACTTGGTTAACTTGTTGCTGCGTGACATCACTAAACAAAGTGCCTTTGGGAAAATACCATCGGGCGCGTAAGTTTCGATTAGTCCGCTCATTAGTTGCTCGCTCGTACGGCGCATAAGTATTGGCCACGTATAAATCCCCTAAATAACACAAAATAAACTTCACCACACGACTATTCACAAATTCGTGCCCATTATCGCATGTGATTGATTTCACATAACGACCATACTGATGTTTAAATTGACTAAGTACCCTCACAATTTCCAAAGCACTCTTGGATTTTACTTTAATAGCTACTTGATAACGGGTTTTACGTTCAACAAAGGTAATTAATAAGGAGCCCTGATGATTTTTGCTTTCAACCCCATCCATTTCCCAATGACCAAAAGTACGACGCTGATTAATTGATGCCGGCCGCTCATTGATACTGCGTCGTTGTCCAATATACTGACCAACTTCTTCCGGTGTGACAAGCGGTCGAAAAGACCGATAACGACGTTGATATTTTTTTGCTAAAGGTCGTCTGTATTTATTCAATGCCCGGTTTATATTACGACGATACCGTTTCCCTTGCATTGGCAAATCCTGGTTTGATAGCCCTGGAATTTTATTCTGATTGATCCAGGTATAAATCACAGTTGTATTTGAAAATAAACGCCGATGCTTTGCAACCACTTGACCGGGTGTAAAATGATGCTGCTGTATTTCTGTTTGTAAAACTTGTTTTTTATAATTAGTCAATGACGAAGGTCTACCAGCATGATGCCGCCGATTTTGGGCGCGAAATTGCGCATCGCGAGCACGGTACATAGATTTCAGTAATTTTGTTGGATAACGTAAATTATCTTTTTTATTATCTGCAGTGCCTCGTCGGATTTCTCGCGTGATTGATGAACGGTTTCTGTTTAATCGTTCAGCTATTCTAATTAATGAATAACCTTCCTTAATCAATAGTTCAATTTTTATTCGTTCTTCATACGAAATGGATTGACTCATAACATTTGACCTACCTTTTAAATCATATTTCTTTAAACTATTTTCATGGTTAATTTCAATTATAATAAGCAATATTACTCCAATTGCACTGTTATTAGATGAATTTGAATTATCGTTACTGGACAAGGTACCACTTAATACAATAAAAATGGTCGTAGAATGCGTTTCTCAACACTCAAATACGCACAAAAAAGCAATTATCTATATTTAATTTGCTACACAAAAAATTCCATTTGTTCAATGTATAAAATATCATGAATTGGAAATAATTTTGAATTATTTGATAGTACGACATTATTATCTTAAAATTCCAATACCTGACCTTGTTAAAGCAGTACTTAATAAATATAATGTAGAGCCTTGCTCTTTAAACTCTTACTAAATAAGAAATTCACTATCAGCGGTGGGTTTGTGTACAGGCAAAACATTTCAATATAAAAGATGTCACTCCCTCAATTGGTAACCTTAATGCCATTGGCATGATTTTGTACAGATATTTTTAATTAAATTTTTCTAAGCGATATAAAATACTATTACCGTTTTTAAATGAATAACCCATTTTTTGGTAAAATCCTAAACCGGTAATTGAAGCGGGAATTTCAATGCGCTTGGCTCTTGTAAAATATTCGTCCTGTTCTAATACTTGGATAAGTTGCTTACCAATTCCTTGTCTTTGATACTTAGGCGATACAAAAATATTAAACAGGCTACTTTCATCATTTTTATCCCAATATGCACCAATTGAACCAACTGCAATAATCTTGTTTATTGAATTATCAATAAATACATAGCAGTGTAAATATTTTGCTCTCTCTATAAAATCTTGAGCAGTAAGTCTTTTTAGATCATTGTCTAAATATTCTTTAGAATAATCCCTTATATTGGTAGTTAACATAGTTTCCTTAACTACATTTGCAACTTCTTCTGCGTCTGGATCCTTAAATGTTCTATGTTTAATCATTGTAACTGTTTAATCACTGTTTAATCATTGTAACTATTTTCCTTCATTTAATTTAAATAATTGAGACTTATTATACTCTAAGATGATTACCTGACATAACGATTCGTTCTTTACCAACTTGGCTAATTAACGTAATAGTTGTATGTGACGGCAAAACCGGGTCACTTACTTCAAAGTAAACCGGTTTCTTAGTATTGTGTTGAAAAGCCTCAACATATGCACGTGCTTGGCTAGGCTTCTCAGCTAGGATACGGTACTCATTCATAACCTGTCTTTCGAATTTTTTCATCAAGTTCAGCAAGTGCAACTTGTGTTTCATGATAACGTTTTTGCTTTTCTCGGCTGGTCATAAAACACAAAACACTCATGAAAAAGCCAAAACATACAAACACTAAGCCAAACTTTACTTCTCCCTGATTAAACATGTCAACTGCTATAAAACTTGGTGCAATGTAAAAAAAGAATGACCACATATAACCAAAATAATAACTAAGCCGTTGCTGCAATCGTTTTAATTTAAAGAACATTTTACGTCCCCCTCTCCTTTGATGTTTAATGTCTTATTAGTTGCTGATCATTCGGCAATCATCATGATCAGGAATCGAACCTCATTCAGTTAAAAACTGACCACCAGGCATGACGGGTTTGCTCACAATTGTGAGACATGTTCAGTTTCTTTTTGCCGACTTTTAAATGGATGCAACCACTTCGCTAACTTTGCTTGGCGGGCTTGTTGTGCCAATTGTTGATGCTGCGCTAAATCAACTTGATCACTCTGCAAGCGATGCTCATATTGTTGATTAACGGTGGCCAATTGTTGCTTCACACGTTCTAAGTCTTCCTGTGCTGTTTCAGCGCGGAACTGCCACTTAGAAGATTCTGCTTGCAACTGACCAATTTGACCTTCTAGGTCTATTCTAACCGATTTGAGTTGATCATGGCGTTCCTCAAGATTAAGCACTTCAGCATTGGCAAATTTGCAAGCGTTCCTTTTCAGCTTGTGCTTGGTCAGAATTCTGACGGATGCCAAGGGCCTGCTCGTGTTCTTGAATAAAATCTTGACGGCGCACTTTAAGACCACCTGATAATTGTCGATAAGTATTCGTCAACAATTCGTTGGCTTCTTTTTGACCAGTGACAATTTGATCTATCACCTTATGGCGTTTAAATTCTGCTTGATTGTAGCGTAATTGTTGCACTTCCTGTTCAATATATTGCGTTTGAGTTGTAATAATCTGGGCAATCTCATGCTGAATAATTTGATCACGGTCGGCTGTTAATTTCTCCGTGGTCTTAGCTTTATCAGCCGTTAAATTTTGTTCAAGTTTAGCTAATGTTTGTGTATGGCGTTGTTCTTCATCTGCCACAGCTTGTTGATAATCGGACTCTAACGCTTGTAGTGAATTATCTAAGCGTTCCCCATAATCTTTGGTATGCCGTTGCGTCACTTGTTGTTTAACAGGGGTTTGCCAATCAGTCGCAAGTAACTCATCAATGGCTTGCGTATCCTCATGCACATCAGCAATGTTTTGCGTCAAAGTTTCTCGATAAGCATCGGCCACTTTATCAGCAGTTTGTTGCATGAAAGTATTGGCCTCTTGTGTTTCCCGTGCCATCATCACATCAACATAGTTATCACTTTCCGGAACTACAACCTGTTGTTCATCAATTGATGCGGTCTTAAAAAACGACGTTTTCACATCAAAAGCCTTAATCAGACTTGCAATGGTGACCGTACTGTTATCAAATTGTGCTTTAACCGATTCATCATTAACTACTGCAGGTGTTGCTTCTGATGATGCTTGACTAGTGGCACTAACTGATTCAGATGCAGCTTCTGATGATTTCACTTCTGGTTTCGTCGGTGTTGCTTGCACATCATCATTACTTGCCTGCTCGTTAGCTTGCTGGCCAACGGGTGCTGCTTCGCTAACAATCAAACGTTTAGGTAATAAATGAATAATTTGATTATTTTCTACGGCTTCTACATATTTTTCTTCACTTGGTAATTCTGGTAACTCTTGATAAGCAAAGCCACCTAAATCATGACTGGCTGCCAGAAAACTGGTTAAGGCTTCCGCTAAGTCAGTATAAGTCAAATCATCATCTAAACGAACTTGTTCATCATTCAAAACTTGATTGACCGTTTCCACAACAAAATTTTCCATATTCGGCTTAACAGTGGCTTTTTCCCACGTGATACCCGTTTCAACCACCTTTTTGGGATTTTGCGGATCAACTGTTAAAAAACTAACGTCACCTAACGGGACAACTTCAGCCGTTGCCGTTGCCACGGTTTGTTGTAATTTTTCTGTCAGTGCTTTTAATTCATCTAATTTTAAATTCGGCCACGTTTGTGCAATTTGACCGGTTTCTGCAATGATATTTTTGATTAATGGATTTTCACGATCCAAGTTAGATTTAACAATCTGTGCCCGATAAGCGCCTAAATCAATCGATGGTCGTTTTCTTGTTTTCAACCAGGGCATATCTGACCTCCTTTCGAGTTAATTTGTTCCTTTAAAATGGCCATTGCCAAGTAAAGCCACCACCAGCACTGGTAACGGTTTGAACAATCCAGGTAACCCCCAAACCTAAGCATAAAATGCCAACGATGCTGGCTAAACCAATCATCACCTTTTTGGTACCAGAAGCATGTAGCATTTGATTACCTGATGCCATCATAGCAATTCCTAAAGCAGCCCCAATCGCCCCTAAAACAACTGTTAGTAGAATTAAGAAAGTAATAACCTTACTTCCGGTATTCTTAGCAGTTTCTTCTAGTGCAGCAGCATGAATTAAAGTGGCTTGACTGCTGACCAATAAAGCCGTCCCAGCATTAAGAGCGGTTGCGGTTAATCCTCGTGACCAAGGTTTTGTTACTGTTGTCATAATGTGACCTCCAAAAAAATTATTGTCACTATCCCTATTGCAACCCTATCGTAACGAATTTTTGAAAGTCTATGTAAAAGTGTCCCAAAGAAATTTTTAAACTAAAAAGAACAACCGTTCAACTTGGCAGTACAAAATACCAAGTGAACGGTTGCTCCTTAAAATCTAATTACCTAAGTCTTTTAGAAATTTTTAGGTTTTAAAAAAGACTGATAACCCTCATTATTATTAAATCGAATAATATGATCATTCATTCTAAATTGACGGCTACCATGTTGATCAGCTTTGACCATTGCGGTACGTAAATGAACTTGTGTCACCCGTAAAAATTCACTTAACTCAATTAGATTACTAAAATATTTAACATAATCAACAATATAATGACCCTGTGCAGAATTTTGCCATAAAGCATGTCCTAATTCTTTTGCAGCTGGACTACTTAAATCCCTCTGACCAGCAGCCATAAGTTGTGGTATCCAATTCATATCTGCCACCTTTCTTATTTACATTTGCTAATCAACTGTTTCCGTGCTATCAACAGCGATATTGTAGATGCCTTGTTGCTCAATTTTCACTAATTTATTAGTCTCACCATCATACGTTATCTGAAAGACTTTCACCGTGTCTTTGCCATCTTCATCTTCAAAATTCAATCTTTGTGTTGTATAAACCGTAGCTTCTAATTGTTGATCAGTAATTTTTGTCGGGATAATTTGATTTTTTACAAAAGTTGACTGTAAGCCTAATTGACGGGTTTTACTGTACTTATCTTCTTTGAATAATTTTCGATTATCATACACAGCCTGACTGACCACTTTTTTGGCTGCTTTACGACGATGATTATAACCTTTTTGGTCATCGTAATTAAAGTAAGCGCTCATAAAGGTATCCAATCGTTTTTCTGTTTGACTATATAGGGGGCGTTCCCGTTCAAATTTGGATAACTTTTGCTGCGTTTGTTGCTGCTATAAGTGGTCTTGTTGTTCGGTTTGTGTTGCTTTTTGATTGGCACCCATGAAAATAAAAACAAAACCGATAACAATTGCCACCACGCTCAAGCCACCCCAAATAAAATAAAAGCGCTTAGTAGGTTGTGTCGTTGGCGTTCTCACTTGCTTTCACCTCTCCTAATTGAATATCTTCGACGCGTAATTGCTGCTGGTATTTACTTAATGTGACTAACACCGTAAATTTTGCTTTCATATGCCGGGTTTTCGCTTTTCTATCATCCGAAATACCAAAAGCTTCAATTTCAATCTGACCATCACCGACAATTTCGCCATCGGCCATTTTGTTAAAATGCAAATCATGCTGGGTTAGTTTCATACCGCTATTCATACCAGCCAATGCTTGAATCGCCGTATAAGCATCAGCATTACCATAGGTCTCATCTTTGGCAGTAATATCACCTTTCTTAGTTGCACTGGCTAAGGCACGGTCTAAAAAAGCTACCGTCCGTTTTTGATAAATGGCATCATTAACCAATTTTTCTTGCTTTTGCTGTTGTTTTTGCGTCGCTCGTTGTTTCTTTTGCACTTGTTGTATTTGATTATGCGTAGTCTGTTGTTGTTTGGTTTGTTGCTGCCAGTAGATAATCGCTAACCCGGCAAAGAGAACACTTAATCCTAAAACCAATTTGACTAGGCCGCGATATAGCTTTGGTTTATCCATCAACCTTTACTCCTTTATTGCTTTAATAACTTTTGTCAATCGTTGGGGATTATTGGCCCCCGAGTACCGCGCTACTTCTTGACCACCTCTTAAATGAATCGCAGTTGGCACTTCAATGACGTTGTATTTTTGATATAATTTTGAGTCTTTCGTGTCGACAATCACATAATGATCGGCTTGGCCTTGTTTAATCGTTCGATTGACTTGGCGGACGACTTGCTGACAGTTGGGACAACCGGTTTTGTGGAAAATCAACACAACGTCATCTTGCGTTGTTTGTTGTTGCCGTAAAATTTGTTGCGGTTGCTTGGTGTCATGGTAAGTGTAGTTCTGCCAGGTCCAATATCCACCAGCTGCAATTGCTAGACTGGCTAATAAGACGACAATTGTTTTTGCATATTGTTTAACTTTCATCATTCACCTACTTTTTGTCCTTGGTTTGATCCGTTGAAAATGGTCCGGCAGGTACGGTTTGGCCTTTAGCTGGGACCGCTTTGCGGGGTACCTTTGATAGATAATCACCACCACTAACTAAACCATCAGATTGTGGGGCAAAGGCCGGCTTCTTTTTGTTGACACCGAAATGCACGTGCACACCTGTTGCTAATCCAGTTTGTCCTTGGTGTGAAATATGTTGCCCTTTATGGACGGTATCCCCTTTATTAACGACGATGGCACTTTGTGAAGGTGCGTGACCGTAATAGGTATAACTGCCATCATTATTTTTAATCACGACATAATTACCACCGGTTGAATCCGAGGTTTTGGCATACACCTTACCGTCAGCAACGGCATAAACGTTGCTGGAATCACCCGTTTCCTTTGCGCCGACCGATTGGAAATCCACCCCATAATGTGGGCTACCGCCGGCACCTTGGTAATTGGGATACCCACCGGTGATATTGTACTGTCCTTTAATTGGTAAACCAGAACTCGTCCCCGTTGCAGGTGGGCAATTATTTGGATTTAAGGTTGCCCCACCTTGAGCCGTGTTTGAATCACCACCCGTTAAATCTGTTAAATTGCCAGAAAAATCTAACTTAAAAATTTTTTTGACCTTTTGCGCCGTGGCTAAGGTTTCCGTGACTTTTCGTTGCGGATCAGAAGCAGCAACACCTTCAAAATGCACGTCCCAGGCTTCCAGTGAGTGGGTTAAGTCAGCATTGTGCATATCCGATAACGTCGCTGCATGCGTTGTTTTCAATTCTTTAATGGCTAAGTTGATTTGACTATCCACATTGTCTTGCGTATCTTTATACCGGTTACCATTCACATTACCGGCACCCCATTGCCAAATTCCTTTCACTTGACCGCTGGGATTAACAGCTTTGGGATTGAATTGACTTTCACGCAAACCAATGGCTAACGCAGCGGCAATGTTATCACCACTCATATGGAGCTCATTTTTAAATTTATCAGCTGCGGTTTGCATTGCTTTGTGGGTATTGGACTTACTGTCTTTCCAATCACCCCCAATGCCTGCACCGGACGGTGTATCGTTATTGCTGGTGTAACAGACGCTACTATCATCACCGCCGCCACCGGCTAATAAGTTAATGACCACCAGAAAAAAGAAAAACAAACCCAGTAAAACAAGTAGTACCGGAATTAAAACTTTAACCCAAAACCAAATTGTGATGGCTCTTTTCATCAGCTAACCCCCAATCGCTTGCAGCAACAGCATAATGCCCAACACTAAGAAAATCACGAGGGTGATTAATAATAAGCGCAGTGTGCGTTTCACCACAGCTGGATCTTTTTTAGGCCACTCGCCAGTCTCCTTATAGTGCTGGTAATCACGTTCTACATCTGCACGAATCGTACTAGTCTTGTAGCGATGCAAACGACTGACTGCTGGTTTCTTTTCTTGTTTACTCATATTAGATACCCCCACCATACATCCGTAGTTCATCATCGGTTGGTCGATAAGCCGTAATAAAGATGGACTGGAAACCACGTAAGATTAATAGAAATTGTCCTACTTGCAGCATTGGTAACGTATTTAATTGATCCGGCGTGGCATCTGAACGACTCGTCACGTTGGCATAACGGTTTTTATCATCTTCTGGTAACCGTCCAATGTGATGATTTTGAAAACGATTGAAAAAATCGGTCATGGCACGGGCTTCTTCTGAATCTTGTTGTTGTCCTGTTGGTAACACGTTTTTAAGTCCTGGGAAAATCATAAACAAGCCAAAATAATTCTTACGTTGCTGTTGCATCATTTTGTCGGCAAAGGAAATGCCTAATGGATTCGTATAATTGATGACGTCATCCGCTTCATCCTGAATCCACCAAAAATATTTAGGAGCTGCTGTACCATCTGCGACGGTTTCTTTGGTGAACTCACCACGCTGTTCACGTGCAAGTTGTTCATACCCATTCATCACGACATAGGAATTCATCAAGGACATAATACTAAAATACTGGGCTGCATAAACCTTGGGGTCCCATTCGGACATCCCAGCAGTATCGAACATGATAAGTTGTTCATTTGATAAATCAGGAACGTTTGTATGCCCATTAACCTTTGAACCATACTGGTTTAATAGATTATTAAGGACCATCACAATGTTATCTAGGCGTTCCCGATTATTCCCCGTAAAATCACGAGCATTCAACAGACGCGCTTGCAGATAACTGATAAATGTTTCTAACGTCGGATAAGCATTGGCATCCAAACCAATAATCCGTAATTCTTCTGGGTGATCTTCTGGTGAATATGACCACATTTCTTGATCTTCGATATAAAAGCGACGTAATTCATCCATGAATAGATTTAATTCACCAACACCTGCTTCAGGATTTAACGTGGCATAATACGTTTTGACTTTTTCTAAGTGTTGTAAGAAAGAATTAATCACATCAATTTGGCCATTTTCATCTAGGACCGTCCCGAAGACATGCAGGATATTAACCCGATTTTGGGAACCATCCATCGTTAAAATCAGTCCCCCTAATTGTTGAATATGTGGGAAATAGCGACGGGTCCGATCAAATAACCAAATCGTATCACCACGGGCAAAGAGTGGATCTAATTGTTGATGCATCCAGGTTGATTTTCCTGAACCGGCGTCACCAATGATTAAGTTATAAGCCGTTGTGCGGTGTTTACCATCAGAGTGGCTCGGGTCAAATGTCACTTCGCCACCTTGAAACGTCGTAGCCAAGTTTGCACCACGCGCGTCTGCCAAAAACGTTTGATTAAAGGCATAGGTACCCGCCAATGAGTAAGATTTCATCGGAAAACCCTTATCTTTCAACGCTAAATCTTGTACTTTCATTGCAGGTACAAAGAATTGACGCATGTGGTTAGCCATTTCACCGGCATAAACCATTGATTTATAGTTACTCAACCGTTGGCGGAAGGCGTCTAGTTTTGTGCGTAATTTTTCAATCGTACGTTCCGTAAATAACACGCGGACATACAAACGCTTATAAATTTCTTGGCCATTCAACGCATCGTTTAAATCGGCCATATTTTGTTGGTATTCATTGCTAGCCAACAACTTGCGTTGGTCATTTTGCCATTTATCTCCTAAAATTGCATTGTTAGCATTAGCTGCGTCTTGCAAGGCTTTTTCTACTTTGGCACGACTTTCGGTACCCACTTTAAGAATCGTAATCGTGTTATCCGTATCCAGCAGATTACGGAACCACATTTGTTGTTGGGTTTCTTTGGGATAATCATAAATCGTCACGATGGTGCCGACTCCATTACCAAAATGAATATAATCTGAATGGTAAATAGTTGGACTCGGATTTTGAACCTGCCAGATTAAATCTAAGTCATACCCTTGATTGCGTAATTTAGCCGCAACACTGCGTTTCATAAGGAGCCTCCTTTTTAGCTATTGATTTAGTTGTTGTGTTGGATCTTGTAAGATTTGCAACATCGTCTTTTTTTTATCTAATGACATTGGTTGAGCTGTGATTGCCCGTCCGCCGGAATTCATAAAGATTTCTCTGGCGGTCCGGGTTTCGGCTGCGGACTCCCCGTAAATAAACGCCGTATAACTTTGGTGCTTCACGTTTTCTGCTACATGTCGTAAACTTTCTATTTGGCGTGTAACTAATTGATAACGCAGTTGTAGTTGACGGTAACGACGTTGATCAGTAGTCTGTGCCATTTCTTGATCAATCGCTTGCCGATTAGCTAACCAAGCCCGTTGTTGAATCGTTGTTTCGGCTGCCATTCGTGTGATGATAATATCAAAATCACTGGTAAACGTATTGAGCAGTAAATGATAATCTCGAATAATATTAGAAGCCCTTTCAGAACCGACCCCATAAACGAAATCTAAATCCTTCCCATAAATCGTTAACATATCCATATAGCCAACATCTTGTTTGTTTTCACCTGCTAACACTAACAAGTTATCGTCACCTTCGAATCGTTTAAACGGCAATAAATCTAAAACACCGACTTGCGGCCGGCGTAATTCGGCAAGTTGCTTGAGAGAAAATTTTTGCTTTTTGGCTTTTTTGAATCCCATTTAATCCTCCTTCTCCAGTGGCATACATTTCATCGACCCATGAAGACTTTGTGAACTCACGGTTTTAGGACCACGCACAAACACTTCATCAATCACTAAACTATTGGGGTTACTGGGTGCTGGTAGAATCGCATAAATTGCAGTCACGACCATAACCACCAGAAAAAAGCCTTTGGAAAAAGTAAATTGATAAGAAAATGCTTTGGAGAGCATGATGTACGTAAAGAGGAAGAAGCCCCCCAGTACGGCGAGTCGTTCAAAATTTAAAAATAGCAATCGAGGTTGTTTTTGCCAGATATTGTTACCTGGTGAAAATTCACGATAATTGTAACCTTGCATAAAAATGCCACCTTTCAATAATTTATTTCTTTGATTAACTACCGATATCGTAACGAATTTTTAAAAGCCTATGTAAAAGTGTCCCAAAGAAAAATAGGAACAATTTTGCACAAAAAAAGCGTTCAACATAAAGTTACGTTGAACGCTCTGTTTTAAATTTTACCCAAATGAATATTACAACTATGTAATAGTATAATCACCACAAAACATCTTCCATTACATTATTTTAAGGCTAGGTTTGTCAAAAAACATAATAAATTTTCACTATCTTGCGATTAATTTTTTCAGTTTAATATACACATTATATTTAAATTTATTTACTGGTATGTCAAAAGTACCAATCAATTGCTGTGCGACACCCTCAAATTGCGTCTTAAACTTTAAAACACCATCGGTGCCGTCAAATTTACCGTCAATACCCAAGAAATTATATGTTTTAACTCCTAATTTTTGCGAAATTTGTAACATATAATCTTGAATCTGGTAAGGCGCATAAAACTCACTATATTCTTCATATGACCCCGAGAATAAATAATCCGTCTCTTGTGGCATAATGATGAACATAGCCGCAGCAACTGGAATTACATCTTTTCCTGCGTGAATCCGCATTTGCTTACCATGTTCAATGCGTACTTTATGATTTTCCCTTTGTTTAAATAATTCACTAAGTTGTTTATCAATACGCGTTTTATTAGCAGCTGTCTCACGTTTCTGCTGTAACTTATCAATATCACGGTTGGCCTTTTCCAGTTTATCGGTCGCAACTTGAATATACTTCGAGAAGCATACTTCTGCTACTATAAACTTAATCCGATCCTGGAATTTATCATACGCTGTTTCAAAATAAATTAAATCTTTACTCAAGAAATGCCGACGTTCAGCCGTATCATCAATAATTTGTTTAAACATTGGTAATTCTTCTCTAGATAGTTCACGCACATTAACTTGATAGAGTTTATTCTTCTTTAAATACTGCTTGGCCATCTTATGGTAGCTCTTTGATATTTCCGTGTATGTTTGACCATCAATCTTTTTCACATATTGCCAAACTGTCACTCCAGTATCTTGCATCCCATACTTAAATGGTTCATGTGTGAACCCTAAACTACACATCGTATCAAGAATTTGCTTTTTAGGTGTACAAATTGGTTGGCCATCATTGTCGAATTCTTGATAAATCGCATTTGGCGACACACTTAAATACAACCCTTTATTATGTTTAGCATACTGTACTAAACCATCAAAAAAACATTGCAAAGCATCCTTATCGGCCCAATCCTTTACAATTGGTCCGTAATCTAATGAATACTTATAACCTAATTTTGTTGGGTCCCAATTAACGACCCCCCCCGCAAGAATTTCGTCTGTATCGTTCACAACACCAAATACTTTTGCTTTACGACCTCTACTTAACAATAATTCAAATTGAAAACTACTTTGACCAAAGTTCCCTAACTCATTAGTTTCCACAAACTCTTCCCATTGGTCTAATTGACTATCTAGTTCTTTAAACTTCATAATTTTTCGAAAACCCATCCTATATTTATTGATAATAATACATATTTGTAAACAATATTAATTGTACACCATGATTCACTGAAACTAAAATAGCTTAAAAAATTCAATGAAAATTTAAACTGTTTGGTGACTAAAGTTACTCTAATAAATAATTTTCATTACTGTAAAGTGATAGGAAATCCAGCACTAAGATATAAGATAACTACTTAATATATAAGGAAAAAATCATCTCATATTCAAAAAAGCCTAAGAACTAAGTGCTTTGTAGCACAGGTTCTTAGACTTGTATCTTACATATATACGTATTTTCCGTTTAAACAAACTACTTTTGGTTACTAATTTTTTTACGAGTAATGAAATAAACTGTACAATTACCGGACTAATTGATTTACATTTTCCTTCACGTCAGGATCCTTTTGTGCTTGTTCTGGACTCTTAAAGTACCAGTTATAAACCGAGTCAGAGTAATATGTTATTCCCGAATTAAATTTATTGTTACCGTAAGTTTCATGATAAATACGACCAATTCCTCCATAACCTTGTTGTTTATCAACTAAACGATTGTTGTCAAACAAGTGATTAGTTCCTAATTTAGTTTTTTCTGCGGTTGTTCCGTCAGCTCTAGTTTTAACTCCTATATTATATTTATTAAAAAAGTAATTTTTTATTTGTTTTGCTGACCAAGTCGTCCGATATAGTGTGGGATCATCCTTGCGTAAATGTATATAATGTCCAGCTGGTGTCTTTTCAAACTGCTTATCAATTTCCAATTTGTTAAAAGCCTCATCTGATAAAGGTTGATTGTGTTTATAGATACCATATGAAACACCACCAGCGACAACAACAGCTGCTGCAATTAGACTAATTAGCCATTTAATTTTTGTATTCATGTTTTACCTCCGACTGGTTCTATGAACGTTGTGGATTATCTTTTCGGGGATAAACCTGTCTTAGATCTTGTTTCACTTCCTTTTGCAGATTATTATACGTGTTATTGGTTGCGCGTTGGTTTGTTTGCACTCGGTTAGTTGGCTGAACAGTACCTCGTTGACTAGTTGTCCGCTGCGAAGTTACCCCTTGATTATTAATTGGTTGGCGATTAGTTCCCACTGAATTAACTGGTTGTACCGGCGTTGGATTAGGCTGTGGTTGTTGCATCTGACTTGATTGCTGATTAGGCATTGCTGGCGAACTAGTGCTTGTTGGTGCAACCGTTGAACCATTAAATGAACCCATCGGCTGTGATTGAACACTTTGACGTCCAGTAGCTGACGGCATTGGTGTCGTTTTTGGTGGGTTAACTACCGGTCTTGCAGCTGCTTGACTACCATTACGACTAGTGACAGAAGCTTGTGGCGATTCGCTTGAACCACTGCTATTTGCCACATTATTCGGTAAGATAAGCCCTGGTTGTCCACCCGTTGCTGTGTTACCAGAACCTACTACACCGCCATTTTCAGGTTGATCACCGGTTGGCTGGTTAGTTTGCGCCATGGTACCTGCATTACCACTGATTGCTCGCCCTGGTTGTGTACCGGGATTATGTGCTTGTGCTGGTGTTCGTGATCCGCTGGTACCAGGTACCGCTTGCGTATCACTAGTGGTATTGGCACCGGTAGTCGTCGCTCCGGCTGCTTGACTAGCTGTTTCAGGGTGATCTGCACTGGTATTTGGTCCACTAGCAGCTGCATTAATTGGCAAACCGCTTGTCCCAAGACTATTTGCCGATGTAGCTGTTTGTTGACCTTGACCACCACTGGCACCACCTTGTACTGCTTGCTGTGTTGCATTACCACGTTTACCAGCTTGACTAACTTTTTCCTTCATAGCCTGGGCACCACTAGCAACTTTCTGACCACCAGCCATTGCTTTTTGACCACCTTTGGCAACACCATGTCCAACAGCACCCGCTGTCCGCACGGCCGATCCAGCCAATCCTTTGGATGCACGACCAACACCTGCGGTGGCCGCAACGGCACCAATGAGGCCACTAGCCGTGCCACCATGACCCGTTGGCATACCCGCCCAGTCGTCAATCAAAGCAAATCCTGATAACAACCCTTTACCGGCAGCTAACAATAACGCCACGCTTACCACAGTATAAGGTCCCCAAGAGAGATTTTGATCGTTAATTGCTATCATACCCCACTGTACGAAAGCAAAGAATAAAACCAAATTTAAAGGCAACAAAGCCATGCCTAAGATACTGCCTTCCATCACATGCAGAATTTGCATCGCCTTTTTACCTTCCATATCGCGAAAGGCTAATGCTAGTAAGGTTAGTGAATAATAAGCTAACCGGAAGAAGCGCACAATTAGTTCAATAATTGCTAAGAATCCGACAATCGCAAAGACAATCTCTGCTGCAATAATGCCAATCCAGTTTACTTTCACCCGTGGGTAGACTTCTTCAGTCCCTTTTAACCAACCGCCTTTATCGACTTTCTTGATTGAGCTTTCTCCTTGTTTATTCGCAAAAACATCTTTAGCCTTATCCTTCATACCCCTTTTGGCATCGTCATCAATAGTATCCGTAAAGATGGATGACTTAACAATCGCATTGGATGAATTTTTTTGAATTGGGCTATAATCATGAATTTTTTTATCATCCACATTGAAATTAGCCTGGGCCACCTTTTTAAGATCAACAGAGTTATTTTTCCAAATATCGGTCAAAATACTATGACTCCCTGACCGAACATCCGTTGTACTGGTACCACCTAAAAGTTCCGTATTCATACTTTTAGCGACCTGGGTACCACCTGAAATAAGTAGTGGGACCATTGCAATGATAATCACCGCTGTTACAATACCGGCTGGCCATTCTTTACCTCGACGACCGGAAGTTAAATTAAATTGAATCACTTGAATTGCCAACATCAAAGCTAAAATAATAATCCCGATCATAAAGAAAATACCAATATACTGGGTTAATCCGTATCCGGACATATCTTGTCCTGAACCATCGGCTTTGGTAAATAGACTACTAAAATCCATTAGTTTCCAAGCTGCATGCCAGGCGGTTAGTACGGCGTTTGCTAAGTCATAACACAAATCAGCAATCCCTTGACACATCATCTGTAAAACTGACAAAAACATGCGTGATTTTGGTTGTAAATAATCGGCCCATGATTCATAAAACGCATTTGTGGGGCCACTTGCTGGTAGTGGTACCAATCCAATCATGTTTGTTCCTCGCTTTCCTTAATTTTCTGTGACTTGTGCTTCACGCAGCTCGTCAATATTAATTAGTAAATCAAAACACCGTTCGTCATCTGCCAGAAATTCCCGCATCGCCGCTTGTTGGTTTAAATCACCATGTCGTTTAAAGAATTGATGGTTGACGGCATCGGCTTGTACCGCTAACTTCTCGGCATCAGCCGTGATGGTTGGTGCATCTAGCGCTGTTGCAATCATATCTTCAACTTGTGCCATAAAATAGGCATTCGTTAAATCAATAATTGAGACTAACCTCTCATTGGCATGTTGTGCAAAATCACGTTGCCAAATCGTATAATCATCCACTTCCTCATCATCATTGATTTCCTCACTGCCATTGTCAGCCACCGGTTGACTTTCGTCACTGTCAGATACCGGCTGTTCTACTGGTTGTTTAGCCGTTACCGTCGACTTGGTAGCAGACGAATTCATCATTGCCGCATCTAAGGTTGTCTCATTTGATTTTTCCGACACATCAGTACTCATATTGACTGCTGGTGCTGTCTCAATTTCAGTTTCAATGGTTTCCGGATTCACCTGGGCAGCTAATTGCTTGAAATACCCACTGTAATCCTGGAAAATGTCTTGATAACTTAAATGCTTAGTGTTGTTCTTAATGCGCAAATCCGTGGTGTAGTAATCCAAACGATAACTTTTACCAATGAGATCCCGGGCATTCGGCATCAATGTTTTACCGGTATCGAAAATCGGTAGTGGTCGAATCCGGCGCCATTTCTTATCATTTCGCTTCGCCGTACGCATAATCACCATTTCACCATCATTTAACTCCTCTAATTCTTTGGCTAACAGTAATGGCATCTTATCAATTGAGATTTGGCGATTGCCTCGGTCTTGTTGTTGCTCACCCATTTGCGAGTTCACAATTTCTTTTTGCACCTCAATTTCACCTAAACGATCGGATACGGCTTGGTTGGTTTCACGATCCTTAGTTTGAATATGAAATTGCGTCAACATATTGTTCATAATTTCTTTGGCTTCTGATTCTGAATAGTGCTTGGCAACTTGCACATCATCTTGTACATACATATCCACAATATGACCGTAGGTTAAGCCACGGGTTAAGAAGTTATCAAAGCCGGGAATCCGGGGAAACATTGAAAACTCATTCAACTTGTAAATAATCTGCCGGTCCATCTTACGGCGAGTAATTTCTGAAGCAATTTGCGTATTAACTGAAAAAACCTGACCTAAGAACAATGACGCAATGGCGGCATAATTATCATTACTTTGTGGCGTCACAATAAACACGGCCTTGGGCTTTTCGGAATAACGTAAGTCAAAAGTAGCCGGCTCATCGCTAATTAATGCTTGCTGCAAAGGATAAGTCACCACTTGTTTAACGGGGCGTTGACTATGTGGATCAATTTTGATTTGTTGATTCAATTGTCGCTTAACGCGTTTTTCACCCGTAATTTGCAGCCATGAATTTTGCAAATGCTTTGGATTTCCCTTGTCAGCAAAGTGAATCTTAATCAGCCATTCATCCGGGAAAACCTGATGGAACGGATATTGAATAACGCCGGCACGGCTCACTTTCACGGCATCTTGTTCCAAATAATGCCCTTGAGGTGTGTCATCTTGGCGTTTGTAGAGTTCTACTAACGCCGTTGCACCGGCATAGTCGGTTGGGACATTCACCTTTAGTATCCGTGGAAAACCATAATCAGCAATTTGAATGGTTGACCGTGAGGTAAGTCGTGCAACAGTTTCAGAAGCAAATAGACTTGAACGACTTTGGAGCGTAAACATAACGGATGATTTGGTATCACCAGTCGCCCCTAAGTAAGATCCCGCTTTTAGAATCGCCTCATTAATAATTGGTGGCATCGGATCTAATTGGCGCAACATGTTAAAGTATTGCGTTAACCCATCCATGTTTTTATCTTTTGAATCATTAAATTGATTGACCGAGTTAATAAACTGTGGCACGCCGGCTGGCGTAGCTAATGTTTGATCGTCTTGTTCCATCGCTAACCATAAGAGAATCAGAATAATCGCTAATTGCGTATCTTCCGCTGTCTTATCCCAAATATCATTACCACCTTCAGATGAACTCGATGAGCCAATAATTTGGACAATGACCATTGCCTCGTCTCGGGCCTTATCTAATTCACCCGCCATTGCATAATTCAAAGCAACTTGAAACGGGCTCCACGATTCAGACCAATCCGTGTCGGCAATGTTGAGTAATTGCACTTCATATCCGGCCTTTTGTAGTGGTATAAACGACATCTTGGCATCTTCATTTTTTGCATCAGTATCAATGATATTGGGTTGCACTTCAGCCCGGCGCATAATATCAATAAAAATATAGCCGCGGCGTTGGTCCTTACCAGAACGGGTTGCCCCGGTGGTAATCGCGTGTGTCGGTTTTGGATCAATCCAATAAAAGCCTTGAAACCCACCTTCAACCGTGAGTTGGGCATCAAAGTACTTGTTTAATAGTGGTAATTGCATCAACCGTGGTCGCACTTGCTGGTACCACTTGGGAAATGTTTCGCGATTCAAACCCAAGGGGGCTTTCATCACTTGCTTTAACCAAAGGAATGGATGCAATTTGAAAAACGCAAACGCGTAACCGGAAATATGGCTAATCGGTTACCCTGCCGGACCCTTATAAAATTTATTACGGTCGGGAATTAAAACATAAGTCCGTTCAATTTCATGTAGCGTGGCCCAGCGATTTTGATTGGTTGTCCGGCCACCAAATTTTTGTACCCAGTCATACCAATTCTTAATCCCTAACCGGCAGAAAATGGCAAACATGACTACCATAATTGCCCAAATGATATAAGACTGTTCATGTAAGACACCACCAGATAATGAAAACATGACATATTGTTGCAAGTAATCCCAACTAAAAGCCGGTTTAAAGTATACATTGAACATATTCAACGCCATGTTGCCCAACCCAGAACGAATAATGTACCAAAGTGTGCCTGCTAAAGTTCCCACCAGCAGCGCCATCATAATGCCTAAGGCACAATAACCGACAAAAATAAGTCCTTGAAACCAGAATTGACCCCGCAAGCGAATTTGACTTTGTTTTTCATACGATCGGGCTTGTTCATAACGATTGCCAAACCACTCTTTACTCATGAAATCGCCTCCTCTTGGTTGTTTGGTAATTCTGTTTGCGGAACAACGGCTTGCCAACTCCCCCGTGGATGTGTGGCATCCGGCGGATTACCCCATGCCCGAAAGACAAAGGAATGACCTTTGACTTGGCTAGTGTGACGTTCGTGTAAAATTGCGGTGGCCATCTGTGCTTCCACAAATTCCATAATGGTATCATCCAGTGGGCGTACACCTAAACTCTTGCGATAACCTTTATCAACGAGGAAATCAATGAGTGGATGCGTGGCGATCACCCGATCATCCACGAATTCTTGGCCACTTGCAAAACTTGGAATTAATTGGCTAACATCTTGCGTCCGATAAACCAATTGATAACCTTGCCGTTGGGCTTGTTGATTAAGTTTCGTCAGTTTCAAATCAATAATGCGCTTCACATCCGGCACATCTAATGGTTCAAAAATAATAGTAGCGCCAATACGACTGATAAATTCTTGCCGTAAACCGGCTCCTAACAAGGCATTTTCAAAATTTTTACTGAAGGCCAATTGATGCTGCGCATCATGGCGGTAGTCATCACTTTTAGCTGCGCGTTCAATAATTAATTGATGCCCAATGTTGGTGGTCATGACAACAATCAAATCTTTAAAGTTAATCGTTTGCCCACGTTCGTTGGTTAAACGACCATCGTCTAAGATTTGTAGCAATAAATCTAAGACCATCGGGTCCGCCTTTTCAATCTCATCCAATAATAAAACTGAATAGGGATTAAACTTCACCGCTTCGGCTGCCCGCTCGGCAAACCGTTGCATCGATTGCTTGGCAAATTTAAACTCCGACATGTCAAAGCGGATTAATTGCCGTTCATCACCAAAGTAATGCGTGGCTAACGCTTTGGCTGTTTCCGTTTTCCCCACACCGGGTGTTCCGGCTAATAGAAATGACAAGGGCTTACTCATATCACCTAAACCAGCAGCACGAACACGAATACTCGTGACAATTTTTTTCAACGCTGCATTTTGGCCAATCACTTGACGTTGCATCCGTTCGTACAACTGAAATAAGCGGTTATCATCTTCCTCTGTTAAGACTGACATCGGTACCCGGTAGCGTTCATTAATGATACTGGCTACATCGGTTGTCGTTAAGACTAAATGGTCATTCATTTTTGCAGCGACTAAGGCATTATCAAACAAGGTAATCGCCTTTTCAGGAAAGAAGTGCGTGGTAATGTACCGGTCAGAAAATTGAATAATGGTGTCAATGACTGGATCAGGTACCGCAACATGATCCGTGGTTGCCGCAATGATTCGCTGTAAAGTTGTTTTGGTTTGAGCTGGCGTGAATTCATCTAGCATGACTTTATCAAAACGGCGTTCCATCGCATTATCAGATTCAATATATTGTTTAAATTCCGCCGTTGTGGTGGCGCCGATAACTTGAATTTCACCCCGGCCAATCGCCGGCTTTAAGATATTAGCAGCATCCATACCAGAAGTTCCTTCAGCACCTGTGCCAATTAACTCGTGCATCTCATCAATAAATAATAAGATCTGGGGATTTGCTTTAACTTCAGCTACTAAATGATGCAGATTTGAAGCAAAATTACCACCCGCCGTTGTCGTCATTAAACTGGCTAACTCTAATGAATGGACTTCACGATTGACTAACGTGCCATGTAAACTGGCATCTTGCGTCAAGATGCGTTTTACCAACTCTTCGACTAAAACAGTTTTTCCAACCCCAGCTTCACCTAAGACTGCGGCACTATTTTTCTTATGTTGATTTAAAATGGGAATCAGCCGACCTAATTCTGCATCACGACCAAACGCCCCATATTCTGACGGTTGTGCAGCAATGACTTGATTTAAATTGGTTGTAAACGCTTCTAGATAGGTGTTGGTCATACCTCATCATCTCCTCCCAGTGGTAAATCGTCATCATCTTGTTTGGCAACCCGCGTTTGTTCTGACAGAGAAATCGTTTCGGTTTTTGCCTGTTGTTGTTGCTTTTGTTGCAGCTGCGCTAATTCTTCAGCCGTAAAGAGTTGTTCAATCCCTTGTCCTTGTTGACGGGCTTTAATATTTGCGCGGCGTTGTTCAGCTTCTTGATCAAGTTCTGCTTTAATATCTTGCATTAAAGAATCATCTTGTCGAATTTCATTTAAACGTTTTTCTAAAGCAGCCGCTTGTTTTTGCGTATCCATAAAATGCTCTCCTTGTAGTTCCATATTTTGTGTTGTCGTCAATGTTGGGACTAGATCTGCTGGGACCACCTCAGCATCGACTGGAAAAACATTGACTAACGTCATGTGTTGCGCATCTTGTTGTATGGTCACTTCGTATTCCTCATTTAAAACCGGATCACCGGCAGGAAATAAACTATGATATTGCTCGGCGGTTACCGGTAATTCTAATAAACCAGCTGCCGCTTGTGCCGGATCAATGGTCAATATATAAAGGCCATTGCCTTGAGCAACTTGCACCAGTTTGCCTTTTATATTAGTTAATTGTGTCATCGCTTGGGTCCTCGTGTTTCATTTGCTTGATCTTGCGTTACTTGATTAGTTTCCATCTGGACGGCGGTTGGTTCTATATTCGGCGCAGCACGCCGACTATGTGTTATTTGTTGCCCATCTGAGAGGCGATCTGCCAAATAATTTGTGATTGACGTACTCGCTCTCGTCACATCCGCCATCATGTTGGGTGATTTTTCTTTTAAATCGGCTACTTGCTTTAGATTATTGGTCCAATCACTCATATATTTTTCACTAATATCACCGGGTTCCACACCGACATTTTTTAATACCACATAACTGGTCATTTCCGCCTGTAACTCTTGCACCCCGTTGGGGGTCTTGTCATCACTTTGTTGATGCAATGCCGTGTGGCCCATTTCATGCGCTAACGTGGCAATCCGATCCGTAACCGGTAAATCTGGTCGTAAAACAATAATCGGTGCCTCTGGCTTTTGCCTATTAATCGCTGTGGCCCCTTTGGCAATGCCATGACTGGTCATTGGTTTGTGATCGGCTAAAAATTTAATTGCGCCCTCGTCTTGATCCACGACCCGTGCATGTTGTTCATCTTGCGCATACTTTTTAAGTGTTTGATACACCGTTTCAAGGTGTTCTGGTGATTGGTCAGTGGCTAAATTAACCGGTTTATTGGGTAACAACTTAGGCAAGTCATCCAATTTGGCATTGGTTTGCTTCACATCAAACACCGTTTCAATTGGATAATGCTTGACTGTCCGCGTTTCTAGCTCACCAGCTTTGGCTTGTTGGCGTTGTTCGGCCGTTGAATCACGCCAATAAACCCGGTCACCAGCTGGCGTGACAATACTTTGTAAGTTCTTAGGTGCGCCATAAATCTTCATACCCTTTTCGCCTTTATTAACTTGAATGCCACGTTCAGCAAATTGTTTATACCCCATGACGATGGTGGCATCTTGTCGTTGCCCATAGATTAGTAAGGTATTACGAGGCGAATAGTTTTGCCCCTGGGCCACAAAATCTAAATATTGCTGCACTTCTTTGGGATCATTTTGATAATTTTGTACACGCGTCAACGCATCTTTAATAATTTCTTCATTCCGTTCACGACTCTTGCCCTTACGTTCTTCCCGTCGTTGCTGGCGCGCCACGCGTTGTGGTTGGGCAACTTGCTTATCATCAGTCGTTGCTTTTGCTACCGTTGCTGGCTTGGCCTGTTGCGTAAACGTCTCTAGTGCGGCTAATTGTTGTTGGTTTTCATCCATTGTGAGTATTTTAATAGCGGGGTCATGTCCCTTTAATTGATCGTTCCAATCTTTACCTCGTGTTGGGATTTGCCGAATATTTGTCATACCCTCAAATTGCAACATATCAAAGGGGGCTGCTGCTTTAAACCCGGCTAAATCGTTATCCGTTGCCATAACCAATTGTTTTGGTAAATGGCCGTTTAATTGCTTCATGCGATCAAGTTGTGACAAAACTTTTTGATGATCGGTCCCAGATAATGATAAGAAAGTCGTATTTTTATTGGTTGGTTCCGTAAAATGCATCTGGGCATAAGATAATGCATCAACTGGTGACTCAAACACAATTAACTGGTCAGCACCATTCCCTGTGCGAAAGTTATACCCGTAACGGGTATCTGAACCAGCGGCGACTTTCTTTTGCGTCCCACGCTTACCATATTTTTCAAAATTAACCTCAGTCCCTTGTTGGTCAAGACCGACCACTTGGTCATTTTCATCGTGCCATGGAAATAAAATTGCCGGCTTCTGCCATTCTTTTGTCTGGCGGTCCTGTCTTGGTTTGCCTTGTTTAATAAAGTCAGCGTTCGCTAAACGTTGCACAAACGTGGCATCAAAGCCACGTTCATTCACTAAATAATTTTCTGAATTATTTTTGGTTTGGGCTGTCCGCCATCTTTGCCAATTAAACTTGTAATTATTTTCCCGAGCGGATGCTTGATATTTAGCCTTCTCGGTCTCATCTTGTCCGTTGTAATGCCGACCAAATTCTGACCAGCGCACCCAGGCTTCTTTCGGGGTGACATCCTCATACGCGGTAATAAAGTCACCTAAATCACCCGAAATTTGTTTGGAGTTCCAAAAAAAGACATTCTTATCAGTATTAATCACACAACTATCATGGTCCACAAGCCGCAAGCGGTTGTGTTCCGTCGTATAATCAATTCCTTTGTAATCTAAATAGCCTTGAATCGGTAAGGCTTTCATTGCAGCACGATTAATAGCCATCTTGCTCACCTCCGTCATCAGCGGGGACTTGTGTTGGATCAACCTGGGCAATAAAATTAGCCACTTCCGTTAAATCATCCGTTTTTAGATTCGTTTGTAATTGTTTAACTAGTTCTAGTTGGACTTGTTGATTTAACGTTGCTAATTCTTCCTTCAACACTTTTACGCGATCCTCGGCATTTGCCAATTCAGTCTTTTTCTTTGCTAAACGTGTTGCTAATTTCTTCGATACCATGTGATAGCCTCCCTAAATAACTAAATTCATTGCTTTACTCTAGGGTTATCGTAACGAATTTTAAGAGGCCTATGTAAAAGTGTCCCAAACAATTTTTCAAACAGTAATAACCTAGTAACCCCAGGCCCCGCAAGCGGGGGTCAAAGCAGGCTTACGCCTGCCACCACCTGATGTTACTGGGCCTGCCTTATGTGCCTATCATTTATAGCAAGACAGCAGTTGTGCTAAGTCGCAAGCGACTAAGAACAACTAGTGCCAAGCACAAGGGTAAATAGCACGGCTGCGCCGCCCTTGTGCTTGGCCCCGCTATCTGCTAAAAATTTCCCGTCACAACGACAAACCCAGCAACAACAGGTGGTTGCTGGCAGATAAATTTTTTGTCACACCTAGTCAATATTAAAGGAGTTTTACTATGTTTCAAAACTTAAACGACTTTTCATTAACGTTTTTAGCGTGGCGTGGTGTTCGTCCCACACCGTTACCTTTCGCAAACGATAATTTTGCCGATATTGATTTATCAACCAGTGAGCTTGATGATTTGATTATGAAATTATTAGTAGCCCGTAAGGAACAAGACACCATAACCATTCGTTTAGGCAATGACGACTATCAAAAAGATGTCGAAAGTCTAAAAACACTCATTAAATACGCTGAACAACGAGGAGAATAACCATGACTAAAACTTATTATGATGATTTTACAAAGTTGCCCCTAACCAAAATGGCGCAAGCTATGGCTGATATAACCTTTGGTTATAAAGAAACTCAAGTACCCAAAGAACACTACAAAAAAGCCTTATCGACTGGTTATGAAGAACTGGTATCGGCTAACGTCAACGCAAAATTAGTTGAAACGATTTATAACATGCTAAGTGATTTACAAAAAGAAAGCCCCCGGCTATTCTTTCAAGCCTTGTTATTAATGGACACCGGGGTTAAACCAAGTACCATGTCTGCAAGCCAGTATCAAGCGCTATCCGTTGCGACTGATGAATTTGCCCAAACAAAAAAGGCGCACATGTTGAATGAACAAACACATACGACCTTTAATGATGTATTAGAAAATGGTACCTTGTATCACTTTAGAAATGAAGGAGATAACTAATGAAAGTACGCATTCTATTTGAAGAATATCGCCAAAAAGAAGTCACCCTTGACTTAACCCCTGAAATGAACATTGACGATTTAAGTCAACAAGCTATGAATATGTACGGCAACGGCGAAATTAGCCTAACCCCAGATGATACCCAATCGGTTCATCTACATGTAAAAAACGATTTTGAAAGGTAAGTGAAACCATGAAAAAAGAAATTTACGTCACTTTTGAAGAAACTCTAACCCGTACCGTTGCCCTAACGGTCGATAGTGAAAACGACATTGACCAACAAGTACGACAAGCCTATCAGAACGAACAAGTCGTTTTATCTGCGAATGACTTAATGAATGCACAATATCTCATCAGTACGCCAACCACTGACAACGGTTGGGTTGAAATCTAAATCATCGGGGCGCACTGCGCCCTTCCCTGCGTGCCCCAGTCCCCGCAAGCGGGGCTCCCTTACACCCCCGACTCCACCGGGGCCAAACGGTTCCGCTTGTCGCAACCGTCCTTTCATCACCTATCCTTTCTTTTTGCCATCCAAACTCTAATACAGGCAGTGTTGCTAAGTGCCCAGGCACTTAGCAACACTAGGCCCGATGACAAGGGTAAATAGCACAGCTACGCTGCCCTTGTCATCGGACACCGCCTGTATCACACTTCTCCTGTCAAAATGAAAGTTTGGTTAGTTGCTGAAAGGCAATTGACCAACAGAAAAATTTTAGGAGGCCAGCTATGATACGAACAACTGTCACAACACCTGTTGCCACTTATCAATTACAGCTACAACAACAACACAATCAAGTTTCGTTCGGGATTACGGCTAGTGCCACTAATTTAACGGCGGCCACCTTTCAATTAAACGTCAATGACACTGATATAGCACATTACTTCGTCAATTACTTAGGGACCATCCTAGCAATGACTTTTCAACGCAAAATGTCTGATACAAACTTTTTATCACAATTACAAAAACTCATTACACACGAACTAAAAAATTGGCAATCGGGTTATCGATACTTATAGCCAGTTGTTAGCATCGTAAAAATGATATATTAAACCTATGGAACGTGGCCGCCGAAAAGATCGCTCTGACAAAACCCCCTTTAAGAAAAAGATTAAATTCTCCAATAAGATACTAAACACCTGTTGTCAGATTCCCTAGCTCATACGAGTTAGGATACATAATATTTTAGCGCCTACAGAAAGGAGTCTGACCATGCCTTACTTTATTCTTTACCTGCTGTTATTTCTCGTCTATTATATTTTTGGTCTCACCATTGGTTGGTCCTGGCGAATTATTCGTTGGTTAGTGATTTTGATTGTATCTGTCAGCTGGTGGATCTTTAAAACTGCAGGAATTTGGTTGCTCTGTGGCATTGCTTTTTGTGGTGGTTATATGTGGAGCTATCTGCGAAATAAATGGCAACAATTCCATCCGAATAACCCCTAATTTATAAACTGGTCTACTTTGTGAAATTTCTTGAATTTCAAGTTTGTGAAATGCGCTGGCCGCTGGCAGTGAAAAAATAAGTTTGTGAATTTGATGAATTGCACAAACCAGCAGCAGGCCCGGCAAATCAACAACTCATGATATGATGAATTATGTCAACTTGAATTGGTCTAGTTAATTAAACCCGACTTATTCAAACCTAAAAAAGTACTACATTTATTTTAGTAATAATTCTTAATGCCAAAATAAATAAGCACCAGCATAAAAGTAAAACTTTTTGTACTGGTGCTTATTTAACTAAATTCTGTTCCCTATCTCGATATCATGCTTTCCATATTGTCATTGACATATTTTATTTATAAATATCTATAATTTCCACTAATTATTAAAATTTTTCAACAAATTAATTACTTGGTCCTTATCTGTTACTTTTGCCCATTCAACATTGGCTAAATTACTAAATAAATTATTTTGTGAACGAACTGCAACTTTTTCTGAATCTCGCAAACTTTTTGACTTAGATTCTATGAGCAGGAATAAATCATTTTTCGTAGCATAAATACAATGCGGAATTGCTTATGTTGAACTTTTACAAACTGCTTGCCATACTACGACAAAGTGGGTAGAGCAATTTGTCAAAGTACCCCTAGCAATTTGTCAAAGTACAGCGACCAATTTGTAAAAGTGTAGGCTCTCGGATTCAGTATACATCAGGCCGGAATAAGAAAAAAGGAATCATGCCAGCAAGGTTCGTCTTGCTAGGATGATTCCTTTTCAGGTTATTTCGATTCAATAAATTTATGATACGCCTCGATGGATGCATTTGGAAATCGTCCTTCATTGAGATTGTACTCCTTGAAGTTTGGACTATTTCTTAGCTTGTCGATTTTTCGAGGGGACTCCCTATCGAACGGATCGACCACCTCGAAAAAATTATCATAGTAGTTTTGGAAGGTGTATTCCATGTAGTTCGCATAGGAACTTGGTTTGCCGGACTTCGGCTTGCTCTTATCAAAGTTGAAGTCAATGAACTCATCCCTAAACCGCTGATGATGAGGGATGGTTATGGTGACGTTAGATACTTTGCTATTCTTACCATACTTTGTGAATACTACTTCTTTATTACGCTTCGCAGAATAGGGAGCTGTTGGCTCTTTAGTTCGGTTTGACAAGGCACCATCAGTTAGTAGTTCAACAGTAGATACATTAAAGGCTGCGGAAAGTTTATCGACCGTTTCCAACGTTGGAATATTTTTACCTCTCAGTAAATACGAGACTGTCTCCTGCCTTAACCCTGCTTCGTCTCCAAGTTTCTCCTGTGTCCATCCACGTTCACGCAATAATTCTTTTACATTTTCAATCAGTATTGCATATGACTTACCCATTCTAAATATACGGCTTAGAAAATTGGTTCAATCGGGTATAGTCATATTACCAATTTAGAAAATCTCGATAAGGCTTGAAGTAAATGACATTTCGCTTTCTTGAATCACGGTGACGAACTCATCATAGGACTCGACATTCTGCGGTATCATCAAGGGGAGCTTAAACAATGAACCACCGAACCCATCTAATTTCCCTGCGTGAACATAATCGCTCTTCCACTTACTAGGATAAGCAAGCCCTGCCCTCTCTGCAGCCAAAACATGAAGATAACTGATGATTTGATATCGGTCTTCTCGGTTGATTCCTTTTTCGCTGTTGTCCAACATCTTGTATTTCGCATCTAATACGACCCGTTTATCCTTGCTGTAAAAATCGGGATAGACGGTTCTTTGTATATCGGAAAAAAGTGAAATACCGTATCTAGAGTTCTTATTCTCTGGGTGGATGAACCGTTCACTCAACAACGTGTTAAGGTACTCCTCCCATAGCCAAGCTACGTCAATAATAATCCCGTGAATTTCATCATCCTCATGATCGAAACCTATCTTCTCTTCATTGAGAATCTGGATACACAGTTTCTGCAATAAATAGTATTCTTCATAATACCCATGACGAACGGGATTAGCCGCATTTTCAGACAAGACTTTAAATCGCTCAATACGAGAATAACTGGGCGTTTCATGAATAATCGATTTCATATTATCCTTGGTAAGCGAGTCAGAGGCAAAATTATAAGAATACTCAGCATTCAACTTTTCAATCGTATGTCTGATTAACTGAGTCAGACGGTTATCGAAGCTGAATTCACGAGTGTCATAAGCTATCCTGCCCATGAATGGCGTGTTGGTTTTGATGTGTCTTGCAATGTTGATTGGTCCTTTAACATTTGCATCATTGTACTGCCTTTTGACGTACTCTTTATAAACACCTTCCTCCATAGCAGAGTTCAGGTACATTGGGAACAAGAAAGCCAACAAGTCGTAGTACGAATCAGCTGAGTCAATATTAATCTTCGTCCTGACAACGCTCATGCTGAGCACTTGATGCAGGAGATACTTTATAAAGAAATCATCCGTTTCATTTTCTGAATCGTAAAATCTAGAATGAATTCGAACTTCTTCCGCTCCCCGTTTCATCACACCCACAGTGTTCCCGGTTCGAATATGCCGATTGTGTTGATGAAAAATATAGTTTTCACCATCTAAGTCATCCGAAGATTGAAGTTGTGGCGGGAAGATGATGAAGTTTTCATTTGCCAAATCACTTAAATCTCTATCGAGTAATTCTTGTACTATTGGATTTTCTTGGTATTTGGTTACGTCACTATTATCCTTCACTTGAATCATTGGCATCACTCATGAAATATGCAGACTCAAGAACGTCTAGTTTGTGCTCTGCATTCCTTTCGCCACGGAAGTAATCTTTAAGCAGAGGTTTCAACTTATTGTTCCACAACTCATCTACTCCAAGATTCTTAGACTTATCTTCCAACGTTCGGAAGTAACTTGCCCCAATTTGATAATCGGTGCTCAGTGCAACTTCAGGCGAGATGATTGCATCATTCAAGGCGTTCATACGATTTTTGACTTCATCCGATTTCAACATCACTTGCGAGTCGGCAGCCGTGATTTCTTCAAAACTGAAACGGCGGCGCATCGCAAAATCAAAAGTATCTACGGAACGGTCAATATCATTCATAGTCCCAATGATGTAGACATTTTCTGGCACGTAGAATTTTTCGCTTTCTTCAAAGAGATTAGCGTACTGTGTTGAAACTGAACCAGCGACACCGCGATATTCAGGATCAATGGAAAAGAATAACTCACCAAAGATTTTAGAGATTTCGCCACGGTTGATTTCATCTATCACAAAAACATACTTCTTATCGCTAACTCCAGTATTTTTACCAAGCGACTCATCATAATCTGGTAAGTTATATTGGTCCTTCAAATAATTGACAACGGCCGTCATTCTTGACTGATGCCCTCCACTCTCACGACCTTTTAACCCTTGCCAAACGCGAAAAATGTTCTCTTTCGTCAGTGTGTGTACACTGTTCACATTTTCTTCTTTAAGATTCCTATTGCTGTTTAGCGAATAAGTCAGCTCACGTTCAGAACGAACCTGAGGTATCACAACTTCTCCTACCTCATCCACGTTATTGATGAAATTCTCCCAAATATTGTCAAATGAATCAAATTGAACATTCTGCTGCAACAATGCATTTTTGCAGAACTCCTTGAATGTACCATTTTTGGATTCGAAACCGACTTGCCCGTTAATTTGCACCGGCCGTAATCCTTCAACAAAGTCTGTATAGTCATAACTTGGATGAAATTGGACAAACTCGAATTGGTCGCTTGATGCTAGTTCTTCTTTAGGAATTCCTATGATGCTTGCAGCGATTTCCTTTGCGAGATAAGTTTTACCTGTCCCTGGCGCTCCACGTAAAATCAAGTTATAATTTTGTTTCAACTTTTCTGATAATTCCATAGCTTTCACATTTTCACCATCCACTTCTTCATAATTCCTTGCTGATACTATCATGTTATGGAAATAATCGAATAATTCCTTAACCTTGCTATTGGGCTCACTTTGAGTAAGACCAAGTTCCCCAATAGAAAATGACACATCCTTCTGATAATCAAGAGCAGTCATGTAATCCTTAAAAGCTTGCCTATCTGAGTTGTTTGGTAGATCTCGTCTATAGGTGACTCGTAACTGTTTCAAATCATAAAGATAACGGATATTAAGCCACCAACTTCCAAATTCAGTGGGTCGACAAACAACGAAATTTACTTTTTCCCCTTTGTATCGCCCGCTTCTAAAAAATGAAATTCGAATAGCGAAATCTGAAAACTGAATGTATTGTTTGTGAAATTGTGGCTCAGTGAATTTCATCACCGCTCTATCAAGATTGCCTTCTTGTATTTCTTGGAAACTAACTCTATGCCCGTCATTCACAATATTGTTGTCTGTCTGTTTAATCCAAAATTTCAACATTTCAAAAAAGTTTTCATAGTCACCAACAACACCATTTGTTGTCTCCGACTTTAGGTAATCAATGTATTTTTGAACAAAAGATTTAATATCCGAATCAGGACGATAACTAGGTTTATTAAAAAGCTTTTCGATATCCTGTGTATCGATAGTATCCCTACCAATGCGTTCAGTTAATTCATTGATACTCGTAACATCAGCTACTGCTATACCATCTTTCTTAAATCTTGTATTTGTCAGTCCACTCCAATATGTCGCAGCGGTTTTTTCGTTTAATTTCCCTGAACTAATAGCCCATTCCTTAAAACCCATCACATTACCTCCAAGCCTGATTTTATGTATACAAACATTTTAACACAGGTTCTGTGTCCAACCTGTGAACTACTTAAAAAGCCACCGGTTGTTCGGTGGCGAAAATCTAGGAGATGAAACTAGTAAATCCCTAATGCTTGTTTCACTTGCTGCATCCCGCTATCAACATCATATGCCATGTTCATCGCATTACGTGCTTGTTGTAGCTGATAATCTGCAATACGATAATTATCAACGGTAATGCTTTTACTGTTAAATCCAAAATCATCTTTAACAGTGAAGGTGGTCGAGCTAAAGCCCTTGTCAATTTCAAGTTGGATTCCCATTGCAATCCCTGCCTTTCTAATTTCTTACCTCTAAGTGTTTAGTCTTATTCTTTGTGTTTTTCAAAGAATGCTCCTATCCTAGTATTTGGTACATAAATTTCTGAACAGTTATGCCATAATTAATAAAACAAGATAGGAGCATTCCAATGAAACGATATCAAGATGATTTTAAAGCCAGCATTGTGAAGATGCATCGTGAAGAGAAA
>NZ_BJEG01000017.1 GCF_005405545.1 Weissella hellenica | reverse complement strand
AAATGTTGTTGGCGTTGCATGAATTAGTGATGGAAAAATTGGTGCACAACCAAGACCAATGATTAATAATCCAATTAATGCGGTAATTTGGAACGGTATAAACAATAATATTGTACCGAATAGAGCACCAATCATCCCAAAACGAATTAGTTGTTTGTCATTAAAGTAATCAGCGACAAAACCTGACGCTAAGCGGCCAATGGTAATACCAATATAAAATAATAATGCAAACATTGCTGCAATATCAACACTAATATGACGCGACGAAACAAAAAAAGTACTTGCCCATAATCCGCTGGTTTGCTCAACAGCGGCATATGCAATAAAAGTCAATAGTGCTGGTATGACTCCTGTGGTTTTACGTATGGAATGGTTCGTTGAAGTTGTTATGGCTTCTGCTAAATCGTCTGTTGTCGAGGGTTCTTGTTGTTTATGTGCTACTTTACGCCACTGCGGAAAACTTATTACGATAATGATCGTGATGATAAGCTGAATAATTCCGATTATTTTGTAACCTAACTGCCAATTATGTTGATTGGTCAATGCAAATCCCATGATATATGGACTCATTGAAGCACCGATTCCCCAAAAAGCATGTAACCAACTCATATGTTTAGACGCATAATGAATCGCAACATAGTTATTTAACGTTGCATCGATCGCACCGGCACCTAAACCGTATGGCAATGCTAATAACCAAATTATTGTAAACGAATTGGTTAGAGAAAAACCAATTAAAGCAACTGCGGTTAACAGAGCACTGATTGCTGTAATTGTGCTAGTTCGAAACTTTCTAATTAAAACACCAGATGCAAGACTAGAGATGACGGTACCAACTGAAATCGTCATGGTAATAATGCCGGCATATGAAACCGGCACATTTAAACTTTCGTGCATAACTGGCCAGGCCGATCCAATCAATGAATCGGGTAATCCTAAACTGATAAAAGTGATGTATATGACTGGTAGAAGTATTGAAACCATTAATCCCCCCTTTTGTATGTTTATTTAAGTGTTGCGACACTTTCACGTTCAACTAATTTAGCAGGCACGTAAATGATTTTCTGTTGTTTATCAATATTATTTTTGATAAACAAGTTCATAGCAATACGGCCAATTTCAGTAAAATTTTGTTGAATGGTCGTTAGCCCTGGTCGACTAATCTCGGTTAATTGCATACCATCAATCGTGGTAATTGAAAGCTCTTTTGGAACAATTTTATTAGCATCGTGCATAGCATTAATAAGTCCGATACCAACAAGATCAGCTGTAGCTATCGCTGCAGTAAACGGCAATGCATTGATGTCATACCCTTCTGTGACACTACGATACCCTGTTTCATAACTGTGGTCTTCACCATAGAAAAATGTATTTTCGGCTGTCAATTGGTGTTGTTTCATTGACTTGATAAAATTGCGACGACGGCCACTCGAAATATTTGTCGTCAATTTTGTATCTCCAATTAATGCAATATTAGTATGCCCTTTTTTTATTAAATAATCTACTAACGTGTCCATCATTGTAAACTCGTTTGATGTAACTGCAGAGATACGGTCATTCAAAATAGTGGTTAGTGAGATAACTGTAATGTTTTCGGCTGCTAATTGATCCATTAACCATTCAGGAATATCAAGTGATAACAAAAATACTGCCCCCACCTGTCGAGTTAATAATGTGTTAAAAACTTGTGTTTGATGTTCCTCATCGTCATCAATATATGTAATTAGTAATTCGTAGCCCGATGACATGGTCGCTTCATATAACCCTTTAATAACTTCATCACCAAAAGTTGTGTGAATTAAAGGCACAACTACCCCTACAGCCCGACTTGTTTTACTAGCTAAGTCTGCTGCGCTTTGATTTTTAAAGTAACCCATTTCTTGGGCAAGTTGTCTTACCCGTTTTGCAGTAGTTTCACTGTAGCGACCACGATTAGTGAGAATTCTTGATACAGAAGCAACTGATAAATTTGCTGCCCGTGCGACATCTTTTAGTGTAACTGCCATATGTAACCCCTATATTAAATAATGTTATTGGTATTATTATACACTGACTTTACTAGAAAAGTCGTTAATGAGGTTAGCGATTTATAAAGAAAATGCGCAGTTGACATTTTTATTGCAAACGCTTACAATAAATTGCGTAAACGTTTGCAATAAACGTTTGGAGATTTGATGGATTTTTAGAATATGAGGGGATTTTCGAATGGATAATCAAACTAAAGATGTAAATGTGTCACAAAGCACTGTGGCACAGTCTGTTAAACATCGGTTACCTGACCTATCAAAATTACAAATGTTTATGATGACATTTGGCTACTTTGGAACTCAGATTGCCTTTTCAATGCAGACTGGAAGTATGGGTCGTATTTTTCAAACAATTGGTGCAGATCCGAATAATTTGGGATTCTTTTTCATCCTACCACCTTTGGCAGGAATGATTATGCAACCACTAGTTGGATACTTTTCTGATAAGACTTGGTTACCAAAATTTGGTCGTCGTATGCCTTATCTAATTGGTGGTACATTAGTATCATTTATTGTCATGTTACTATTGCCTAATGCTGGTTCATTTGGATTTGGATTTGGATCAGCTGCAGCCCTTTGGTTTGGTGCTGTGACAGTATTGTTTATGGATTTAGCATCAAACGTTTCTCAACAACCATTCAAGATGATTATTCCTGATATGGCTAACGAGAAGCAATCAAATTCATTGTGGTCAATGCAAAATGTTTGGGGAAGTTTAGGTAGTTTGGTTGCCTTTGTATTCCCATTTATCTTAACTGTTTCAGGTGTTGCAAATACTGCGCCACGTGGTGAAGTACCAATGTCTGTTAAAATTTCATTCTATGCTTCAGCAATTATTTTGGCATTATCAGCTATCTTTACAATTAAAAATGTTAAAGAATACACTCCTGAAGAAATGGCTAAATACCATAACATTTCTAAGGAAGAACAAAATGAAAAAGCATCAATTATGAATGTTTTACGTAGTGCACCAAAGGTATTTTGGTTACTAGGTATTGTTGAATTCTTCGTTTGGTTTGCTATTCCATATATGTGGACCTACTCTACTGGTGCTTTGGCTGAAAATATTTGGCACGTAACTGATCCTGCTTCAGCAGGGTATCAAGAAGCTGGTAATTGGTTTGGAATTGTGCAAGCCGTTTATTCAGTTGTCGCTATTATTGTTGGCCTATTCTTTGCACGACTTACTAAAAAGACACGTCGTCCTGCATATACAGTTAGTTTGATTTTAGGTGGAATCGGATTTTTGATGATTGCATTTGGCACAACTAAGTTGTCTTCAATCGTTGCCTTTGCCTTGTTTGGAATTGCTTGGATTGCTTTAATTACAATTCCATTTACAATTTTGACAAATGCATTGGATGGTAAGCATGATGGTATTGTCCTAGGATTGTTTAACTGCTTTATTTGTATCCCTCAAATTGTGGCATCTTCAGTTAGTTTCTTGATTTTGCCAGCACTTGGTGGTTCAATGGCTAAAATGTTTATTATTGCCGCTATTGCCTTCTTTATTGGTGGTTTGGCAATTTGGCTTGTTCGTGATGATGTTTAACCAATGTTACGTTATATAGTATAAAAATAGTTTATTAATACAGTGATTTTATAGGAGGTCGTAATGACAGAAGAAAACATTAAGTGGTGGCAAAAAGCAGTTGTATATCAAATCTACCCTCGCTCATTCCAAGATACCAATAATGACGGTATCGGTGATTTAAAGGGTGTTGAACAACATTTGGATTATGTTAAAAAGTTAGGTGCTGATGTTATCTGGTTGAACCCAGTTTATAATTCACCTAATAAAGATAATGGTTATGATATTTCTGATTATCAAAGCATTAACCCTGAATTTGGTGATATGGCACAATTTGATCACCTACTTGCAGGGGCACATGATCGTGGTCTAAAAATTGTGATGGATTTGGTAGTTAACCACTCTTCTGACCAACATCAATGGTTTATTGAAAGTCGTTCAAGTAAAGATAGTGACAAGCGTGACTTCTATATTTGGCGTGATCCAGTTGATGGTCATGAACCAAATAATTGGGGTTCATTCTTCTCAGGTTCAGCCTGGAAGTTCGATGAAGCAACAGGTCAATACTACTTACACCTATTTGCTGAAGGACAGCCTGATTTAAATTGGGAAAACCCAAAGTTGCGTGATACAATTTGGGACATGATGAATTGGTGGGTTGATAAAGGAATTGACGGTTTCCGTATGGACGTTATCTCTTTGATTTCTAAGCCAGATGGTTACCCTGATGGAAAAGGTCCTGAAGGCGATGTATACGGTAATTCAAATCATGCTGTTGCTAATGGCCCTCGTGTTCACCAATATCTGCAAGAAATGCGTGATAAGGTGTTGAATAATGCTGATATGATGACAGTTGGTGAAGCATCTGGTGTTGATATTGAAAATGCTAAGCAATATGCTATTAGTGATGGATCAGAATTAAACATGGTTTTCCAATTTGAGCATGTTGAATTAGATGGTAATCCAAATGATGCCTTAGGTAAGTGGTACGATCAACGCGTTTCGTTGCCTAAGCTAAAGGAAAACCTAAGTAAGTGGCAATATGAATTAGATGGTAAAGCATGGAATTCTCTATATTGGAATAATCACGATCAACCACGTGCAGTTAGCCGTTATGGAAGTGACAAGCCTGAATTCCGTGTTGTATCAGCTAAAATGGCAGCTACCCTCCTACATTTCATGCAAGGAACACCTTATATTTATCAAGGTGAAGAAATTGGTATGACAAATGCTTACAACTTAGGTTGGGATGATTTTAATGATATTGAAATCTTGAATGCTCGTGAGTACCTAGTTAATAAGGAACATTTGATTGATGATGATACCTTGCTACGTTACGTTCACTACAAGGGTCGTGATAATGCACGTACCCCAATGCAATGGAATGATGGTAAGAATGCAGGCTTTACTGATGCTACACCTTGGTTGAAGATGAATAACAACTTCGATACAATCAATGTTGAAGCTGCGTTAGCCGATGAAGATTCAGTGTTCTACTACTACCAAAAGTTGATTCAATTGCGTCATGAACTACCAATTATCACAACGGGTCATTACGAATTGCTGGATCCAGAAGATGCTGAGGTTTACGCTTATAAGCGTGTTGGTGATGACGAAGAATTATTAGTTATTAATAACTTTACAGAAAATGAACAAATACGTGAGTACGATGTCCCTGAAAATGCTGAAGTATTAATCAGTAATTACAAGGATGATCAAGGTTCGACTTTGCGTCCATTTGAAGCAAAAGTTTACCGTTATACAAAATAAATAATAGTGTTTAAAAAAGAGAAGCAGCACATGACAGAATGTCGTGTGCTGCTTCTCTCTTTTTATTGTAGAACTATATTAATAAAGCCATGCGGCAATTGCATATAGAATAATGATGTGTGCTGGATAGAAAATGTAGAAGAAATACTTCATACCACGTCCTTTTGCCCCACTATACAAAGCGATTGGAATAATCGCAAATATCATCATCCATTGTGTCAATCCCATTAAACCATAAATAACAGCAACAACAGCTATGCTCAATAATTGTGCCCAACGGACATTACGGAAAATATATAATACAGGAATTAGTAGTACCATAAATCCATTTTCAGCGAGTAAAATTGCTGGATTTAGCGCAAGTAAAATCTGCATAAACAACATTTGACTAGTTGAACCAGTTGCTGACATAAGCGGTAGCATAATAACAGATAATAAAAATGGTACTAAGAATAGTAAAATACCAAGTGCGATATGTTTACCCTTCTGCCCGTGCTTAACTTTTTCAAATTGATCCACACCAGCCATAAAAATTGTTCCAATGAATAAATCACGGAAAATATTATTAATTAGTTGTACTTGTTCGAAGCCAATAATCTGTTGCGTTAGATTCATTAAAATCGCCATCACAACCATACTGATGTATAAGCGAATCATGTAGCCCTTTTTACTGTGTGTGTACGAAAATCCAATGACAGTTGTAAAAAAGAACAGGGTTGCGACTGGACGACCAAACCAATCTAGCCAATTAGGTACACCTAATGGCGCAAATGTTTAATGAAAATGATCCACGACCATTAAAATTAAACCAATAACTTTGATATCAAAGGTTGTTAATTGTAACAAATGCCCTTTTTGCGTTTGTGTTGACATAAAAAATCTCCTATTCGAATATCATTTAAAATAATTATTTTGGATCAATGCTTATCACAAATGATATTATACAAAAAATAACATAAAAAAAGCTACCCTTTTTTCAAAAGATAGCTTTTTATTCTAGTCAATTTTACGATTTTTCACGTTTGATATAGAGTATCTATAAATTAATTATTTGCGGTAAACTGGCTTTTTAATGAATACCCAGATTAGTAATGAAATAACCAACATTACAAGATAAACGTTAAATACGACGGATAGATTTCCACCAGCTAATGAAAGAATAACAGCACCAGCTAAACTTCCAAATCCAAATCCTTGATAAATCAAAGAATAATTTTGACTGTGATTCTTTAGACCAAAGTAATCACCAGCCATTGTTGGATAAACCGTAATCGTTCCACCAAAGAAGAAACCAACTGCCATCATCGCTGCATAGAATACAGGAACGCTCAAATGACTACTAAATGCTAATGTTGCGACCGCAATAAATGTGACGACATATGAAAGAATAAACATTGGCTTACGACCGAATTTATCAGATAATGAGCCAATTACGAAACGCCCAACAGTATTAGCAATTGCAACCAATGCAACAATATTAGTTGCTTGTACGATGTCTAAGCCAGCTAAGTTAGTTCCCAAGTTAGCTGCGATTCCAGTTAGGTAAACTGACAAAGAAATTGTTAACAAGGCAATAAATAACAGGTAAGCTTGTGGCGTACGAAGCATTTCACGTGTTGTGAATTCGTGATGTGTTGGATCATCAACAGCGTTATCTGATGCAACATCAGGTGCATCATGAATAAGCATTGCACCACCAACAATTAATAGCATTGACAACACACCCCAACCAATTAAGGCATAAGGTAAGTTTTTGACAAGGTCATTTCCTAAAATAGCTGAATCAATATATTTAAAAATAAATGAACCCAAACCATAGAAAGCAACTGAAATACCTGAAATGACACCTGTTTTTTCAGGGAACCACTTAATGGCATTTGAAAGAGTTGCCATATAAGCAATTCCATCAGCAGCCCCTAGCATAACACCGACAGAAGCATAATATAACCATAATTGATCTGCTGAATTAACTCTTGATGCAATGATCGTTGCTAATCCAAATACAATTCCTGCTGCAATCGTAACCTTACGAACACCAAATTTTTTAACTAAAGTACCCACAAAAATTGTTGATAATGATAGGGATAATGCTCCGATTGAAAAAATAAGCGAAATTGAACCTAGATGAGGTTGAACGGCAGCAGGATTACCCGTTTTAACATCAATAACTAGTTGATCAAACATTTGTAATATTGGGGTATTAAAAATACTCCACGCATAAAAAGTTCCCACACCCAATTGCACAAGAATAGTACCAAAGATGACTAGCCAACGATTAACAACTTTTGGCTGCCCCTTTGATGACGGCACTGTAGTTTGCATAATAAAAAAATCTCCTAAACCCATAAAATAATTGCACACGCTAATGTGTAAGAGTTTACGTATACTAATATAGTGCCATATTTGGGATTTGTCTATAAAAAAAGGGTAAAAAAGTGGAATTTTAATATTATTGTAAAATAATATACATAATATGCGGGCTCCTGAAAAAATTTTTAACCTTCTAATTTATGATTAATCTTTTGTAGTTTGGTTTCAATCGTATTTGTATGACCTGGACGAATATCAGCATTTAAAGAAACATAAGCACGAATACCTTTATTAGTTAATGTTTCAATCGCTTTTTGAACTGTACTCATCACATCAGTCCATTCACCTTCAATTTCTGTTCCCATAGCTGTTGTTTTATAAGTTAAACCAGAGGTTTCAATAACGCCAATGATTTCATCAACATAACTGCTTAATTCATCACCAACACCAAATGGGGCAATTGCAACTGAAATTAATGTATTCATTTAAATTTTCTCCTTTTTTATAATTAACGTATTTTTATTATATCATTCATCGCATCATTTAATGTTGAGCAGTATGTTCCCAAAATGATAATTCAAACTGATACGAAGTTAAATAAGTATTTAAATAATGTTTTTGGTCACTGATTGATACTTTTTGCCAATCAGGTATCTGAGAATCAATAACTTCCCAACTCCATTGTGTAAAAGCCTGGTATGCTGAGCTCGTATAGTACTCTAACCAAGGTAAATAAGTATTATGAGCAATTGCGTTTAAATAGCGTTTACCAATGAGGTGATATGATTCAGTACATGGCAATAGTGCTAACATTGCATTAGTTGCGTCACCAGTCATAATTTCTGTTTTCATATGGTTTAAATAAGCTAAGTTATGATCATCTGGTGGGATATTAAGTATATTTGGACTAGCTAGTAAAGCATCATGTGCTACGGTTTCATCTAAAGTTTGCGGTTGATTATTTTGCTGTTTTGTCGTTAATTTGGTAAACGTCAAATCAAATAAATGGCTAAATTCATCTGTATAATAACTATCTTGTGCAACATAATAGTCACGTTGTTGCTGTGATAAATTATCAAAACCGATGCCCTTTACGAATGCTGATTGATAAATATCATTTAATATTGGTTCGGCTTGTTTTAATAAATAATTGTGAAAATTCATTAGTCACGCTCCATGGTTATTTCGACCCAATGATTTAATGGTCCGTGACCATGGCCAACATTAATTGTTTGCCGAATGGCTTCATAAGTAAACTTTTTAGCTTGTGGCATAATCATTTTAAGATCATAACCTTTAGCTAAATTGGCTGTAATAAAGGCTGATAAGGTATCACCCGTGCCATGTGTGCGGTTAGTATCAACACCGGGCATGACGAACCATTTAAAAGATCCGTCTTCGTATAAAATATAATCAGCATAGTTGTTTTCAGAATTACTACGATGCCCACCTTTAATTAAGACGTTCCTAACGCCCATTTTTTGAATTTTTTTAGCAGCTTGTTGAACATCATTATCGGTTTTGATGGTTTGATTAACTAGTACTTGTGCTTCAGGTAAATTTGGTGTGATTAAGTATGCTTGGGGAATTAACTCGTTGATCATTGTCAAGATGGCCTCATCACTTAATAAATGAGCCCCACCTTTAGCCACCATAACAGGATCAATTACTAGTTTCCCGAGTTCATATTGCTGCCATTCTTTAGCAACAATATGAACTCGTTTTGCATCTAATAATGCCCCTGTTTTTGCAGCTTTGATGTTTAGATCATTAGCAATACTTTTAAACTGTTCACTGATAAAAGATGTTGGAATTGCATATTGGTCCTGGACACCATATGTGTTTTGGGCAGTTAAGCCAACAACAATCGTTGCGGCATATACCTGTTGATTATGAAAAGTTTTTAAATCAGCATTAATGCCGGCACCGCCGTAATAACTTGTGGTACTTCTAACATGATTTCCTCCAAAATATGACAAAAAAAACACAGCTACCAGGAAATCTCTGGTCTCTGTGTTTTAAATCGCATTTTACCATTACTTTCCTTCGTTAGCACTAACTAAACAGGTTCAAAGGGTCCGATAATAAATCGTCTCAGCAAAAAGCTCCCCTAGTAAATTATTTAACTATTATCTATAGTATGACATGGGTTTTAATGTGGGTCAATGTTAATTATAAGTTATTCGTTAGCGCTAGTATTTCTGCAATTAAAAGACGCATACCTGTATCATAATTGTCTAAGTTAAATGATTCGTTAGCTTGGTGAGCTAGCGAAGGTTCAGATGTTGGGATAATACCAAATCCGACGCCATTGGGCATTAAACGGCCAAATGAAGCCCCACCATTAACACCTTGCGTTGGTAATTCACCTGTAATTGATTGGTATGCTTGTGCTAATAAGGTAACCAATTTATTATCTTGACCAACATAATGCGGTGTTAAGCCTGCCGGATCACGTGTTATTTTAGATAACCATGGTTCATGATGTAATATTTGTTCAATGGTTTTGGTTTCATCAAAGGCTAATGAATAACGGAAATTTAGATTAATATGGCCGATTTTTGTTGAAACGAAATCTGTAATGCCGATATTTTGACTAGTTTTACCTAATTTCGGTTCTGCTTTACCATATCCTGATTTTTCACCAAATGGATCTTCATGTAAAGTCTGGCCAATAAATTGCAAAAACTTAGCTGCATTGCCACTAAAATCAAAGTTGTTTAAAAAATGAGCTAAAAAGGTGGCAGCATTTTTACCAGTTTCAGGTCGAGCAGCATGAGTAGCAATACCTTGTAAGTTAAGTGTTACAAAATCATCTACAACACTAATATCACCTGATAAGTTGGACTCTTTAAGATAGTGGTTATACAGTGGTTGTAAAGTTGCAACATCAATACCTGCAACTGTTGCAGTTGCAAAACCAGGTAGTACATTGGTTGTAGTACCACTATGGAAATTTAAAAGTTGTACCGGATTATCATCACTATTTGAAGAATCAAAGAATAAATCTAACTGACTAATACCTTTTTCACCATATGATAAATTAGCTGAACCATCAGGAGAAAATCCGTAATGTAATGGCCCCTCTTCTGAAAAATATTGGTGCATATCAGCCCATTCACTTTCTTCATCGGTACCAATGATAAACCAAATTTGATGTTTCAATGGTATTTTTGCATCTTGAATAGCTTTAATTGCATAATACGTTAACATAACTGCTGATTTCATATCATCAGCACCGCGTGCATATATATGGTTATCAGTTTTAACCGTTGGTGTAAATGGTTCAGTTTGCCATTGATCATGATCATTAACGGGAACCACATCAACATGGACGATGACACCAATTGGTTGTGTGTCATTGTCTGGACCAATATAGATAAAACCAGCTCTGTTTCCTACAGTACCGATATTTTTAAAGCCATCACGCTCAGCAATAGACATCATGAAATCTAGGGCAGCCTTTGGTCCTGGACCATAAGGTGCATCTATAGAAGATAGCACATCATCACGAACAGATGGAATTGTTAGTAAATTTTTTAAGTCTTTTAACCAGTCTTCATAGTAAGGTTGCGTTTGTATTGTATTCATTATGAGAATCCTCCCCAAAATATTTAATGATGTTATCATCATACTAGCAATAAATGTAAAAATATGCAATATATGTTAGATAAAAAGATTAAATAAGGTTAAATATGCATAAAAGTGTATATTATATCTTATGTTGTATAAAAAAAGGTTGCTCATGACAGAGCAACCACGGAGTAATCAATGTAAATTACGTAATGATAAACATAATGATTGGAATAACGACTAACATTAATAAAGTTGTTTGGGTGATAGTAATAGAAGCAAATTTATAGTCAGCATTATAATGTAACGCCATGATAGCAGCGTTAGTCATCGCAGGCATCGCTGCTTGTACAATGAATACTTGTTTTAGTAAGACAGGCAAATCAAAAGGAATCATAATCAAGGCCATTGTTAGGGGTGCTAAAACAAATCGACTTAAAGATAAGGTGATTGTTTCTAGATTAGGTAACAAGTCTTGACGAGGTGTTTTGGCAATTGCAAAACCAATAAAGATAAGCGCTAATGGGACATTAGTGTCACCTAATTCAGTTAAATCTGTAACCAAGAAAGCTGGTAATTTAATGTTTAAGAATACAAATGCTAATGAAACGACTAGCGCAACCATTGGTGGATTGAAGATACCTGATAAAGTCTCACGCCAATTAAAGTGTTTGTTATGATTACCATCGATAGAAATCATATAAACACCAATAGTCCAAAAAATAGTCGTATTCGCCATATAATAAATTAAAATATATGGCAGACTTTTTGTACCGAATAAGGCCATATTTACCGGTAAGCCGACTGTAATTGTATTGGAGTTAAACAATAATGACTGAAATAATCCTTTATGTTTGGGATCTACGTGGATTAACTTGACAATAAAAAACGATAAGACTAGTAATAACAGCATACTAGCAATGGGAAAAAATAAATTGCCCCCCATTGCTATCAATGTTTTAGGTGTAAAGTCTTTTGGAATGTGTACAATCAGGTACGCAGGCATTGCAACTTTGGTAATGAAACCAGACAAAAAGTTGCTGATGCGCCCGTCATCATCGTTAAATATGCCCCCTTTGACCAAAAAAAAGCCCAGAGCAACTAAACCTAAAATCATTAAAACACCGGTAATACTACTAACTAATGCGTCCATTAGATTATTGATACCTTCTTTCCTAACAATATAAATTTAAAAAAAGATGGTTATAAGCCAACTTTATATTAATGATTAATTGAAATTATGACTTTGTTCAGCTATCTTAAGTACTTTTAGCACAGGATTAAATATAGGATTATCAATACCTTCAATAAGTTCTTGATGATATAAAACACCTGCTAATGCACCAACTAATGGCATAATGCGTTTAGGCTCACCAGGTAAAGATTTAGCCAATGATAATGCCTCTTTAAAGTTATCACTATTAAGAATAACCCAAATTGCTGCTTCTAAGGTATCTACTACATAGCCTGATGTCCGCAATGAATTTGGCGCAACACTTTTTAAATCAGGTTTATTTAATCCTTGAAACGCGGATAAGTGTTCTACAAAAATTTTGTGTTGTGCATAATACTCATAAGAACTGCTAACTGCCAAATCAACAGCTTCTACGGGTGTAATATTTTGTAATAAGTTATTAATGATTAAGGCATAAATACCACTAGCAATCAATGATTGGGGATGATTATGCGTTAACCCAGTAACTTGATGCAAAACTAACATAGCTGGATCATGCAAAATAAAATCTTCACCATACTTGGCGCGAAGGTATAAAATTACGGGTGTAATATGCATTAAAGCCCCGTTGCCATTATCAGCTATGTCACGACCGCCTGAATTAAATGGATCTTTGGTATGTGCATATTTATTTAAGGCGAAAAATGTTGTTTCGCCAACTTTTTTGGGTCGTTTATTCGGATTAGTATATTCACCAGATTGATACCAGTCTAAATATCGATCCATCAAATCGGTTAAACTGTAACCATGTGACAAGCTGCTAATTGTTGCTAATGTCAACGCAGAGTCGCCACTCCAAGATGTGTCATGACCATCAACTTGTTGTGCCATCAAATCACCAGTAACTAAACCAAGTGTACTATTATTTAGGGGATTATACGGTAAAACCATGTAACGTGCCATCCTTTCAAGATTTTTATTGTAACACTCATGTAAACTATTGGCAAATAACCTATGAATACACTATAATTGTTTGTGAATGAAAAAAGGAGTAAATTATGACAGAATCCATACAAAACCAAGAGTTTGATAACTTTTCTTTGATCTTATTGCGCGATTATTTGTTACCTGAATTATTACAAAATGATGAATCTGAAATTATTTATTGGGCTGGTAAATCACTGGCAATGAAACTTAAATTAATTAGTACTGCTGACATACAACGTTTCTTTTTCTCAGCTGGTTTTGGTAATCTAACGAAAATCAATCAAAAATCAATTGAACAAACTTGGGTATTAGATGGACCTGTTATCGAAGAACGTTTAGAAAATAATCTGGATGCGAGTTTCTCATTGGAAACAGGATTTTTAGCACAACAAATACAACAATTAAGTGAATGCGGCACTGAAGCAGAATGGTCAAAAACGAAGACAAGCGTTACAATTCGTGTCGTTACTGAAATGCCAGTAACCTTACCTGAATAATTTGGAGGCTATAAAAAAGCACCGGGTTAATATTAGGGCTTGAAATGCCCGGTATTAATCCGGTGTTTTTTTGTTTTACTATAATTAGTTAATTAAATGAGCCCGTAAATTTGTAAATAGGGAAACCTTTAGCTGAGAATTTTTCTTCATATTCAGTTTCGACATTATTGGCCATTAAATCGGCATCTTCATGTAAATTTAATGAAATACCAGTGGGATCAAATTTAATACCATAATTTGCAAATGAATATAATGAATACTCAAAAAGGCCACGATTATCCGTTTTAAATTCAATTTCACCACCTGCTGGTAAGACAGCTTGATAGCTCTTTAGGAAGCTTTTATAAGTTAAACGACGAGTTTCATGACGAGTTTTAGGCCATGGATCAGAAAAATTAAGGAATAGTTTGCTTATTTCGCCTTTAGCAAAATAAGTATCTACACCAGCCCCATCGCCATAAATGAATTTCAAGTTTGGTAATGATGTTTCATCTTCATCAGCTTTTCGAGCTGCAACAGCGATGGCAGCTTCTTGAATTTCCATACCAATAAAATTAATTTCAGGATACTTTTTAGCCATACCAATAATAAATTGGCCTTTTCCAGTTCCAATTTCAATTTGTAAAGGTTGTTTTTTTGCAAACAAGTCTTGCCAATTATCTTTGAGGGCAACAGCATGCTCTTGATCAATGACAAGATCGGTATGGTTTTCTAACCAAGGTTGAGCCCATTTTTTATTTCGTAAACGCACGAGTGTGTCTCCTTTGTGTGTTTCTAGTGATTTTTTGTTCCGTATACCAGAATACCAAAATGCACCCTAATAGGACAAGACTTAAAATGTTTTGTATTAACAAATTAACGTTAAAACTGGTTAGAAATACAACAAGTAACCAGATAATTAGTGTTACCACAATCCAAGGCAAGATAGCAAACTGGAATGCTTTCAGTCTTTTTTTATATGTAATTGGATATAAAAAATTAAAGACTACGTGTTGATGAACTTCGTAGAGTGGCATTAATTGAAGGACTAGTAAGTACAGTAAAATCATCAATAGAATAGTTTGTAACCATCCAGTTGTAAACCAGGCAGCACCAACGCCAATCAGTGTTAGTCGTAGCCATAACTTCGTATAAAAGCTGTAACAAAAAGCTTTGTTAATGGTAATTCTTTTTTTTCTGGCCAGTACTTAATCAGCAGGTTGGCCCATTTTTGACGTTTAACCTTTGGTGTAATACCCGGGACATCAATAAATAAATTATAAAATGATAACACAACAAATTGATGGTTTTCTTCAGCAGAAATCAAACGGCGCCAATTAATTAATCTAGAATTATTTTGATTTTCAAATCGGATGTTTCGTCGCACAATACCGTACGTTAATAGAATTTTTAAAAAAATCAACAAAAATGTCAAGTAGATCAATATTAAAATTGAATGCGTGAATAATCTAAAAAGCATTGGCCAAAGGATTAAAATAAGTCCCCCTTCTACAACACCATTAATAAGCATACTGTAATAAGTGGCTTGTTTGACCATGTGTCTAAAAGATTTTTCATCACCTAAAAGTGCTGTTGCATCAGCAGGCTTTGTAAAATTAGCAGGTTCTTTAAAAATTATCAGAGTTAATAAAATAATGAAGATTAATATTGTTTGTGTCCATAAATTAATGACAGCTGTTTGCCATAATGATTGATAAGCTAGACCAGCTGCACCAAGCAAGAAAAATAATGCCAATACGGCATGATCATTAAAGACATAGCGGAGATATTTAAAATATATTTGCCAACGGTTATTGAAACGGTACTTGAATAAATGAGTTAGTTTCATAATGTCTAGCCCTCACCTACAGTTAGTTCTGGTACGAGGGATGTAAAATCTACCATTTTCCCTTGTGCAGCGACCTGACCATCTTTCAAATAAACAAATTGATCAGCATGTTTTTCAATTGTATGTAGAACGTGAGTTGTTAGTAAGAATGCCACACCCTGTTTTTTGCGTTCATCAATTAGAGTAAGTAAATCATTGACAGCGATGACATCAAGCCCCAAAAAAGGTTCATCAATAATGAATAGTTTTGCATCAGTAATAAAAGCCATAACAATCATTACCTTTTGGCGCATACCTTTTGAAAAATGTGTTGGAAACCAGTTTAATTTATCCTCTAAACGAAATATTTTCAGAAGTTTATCGGCTTGTTCCCAAGCAATTTTTTCATCAAGATGATAAGTTGCCATGGTTAATGATAAATGTTCTTTAAGGGTTAATTCCTCATAAACAACGGGTTGTTCAGGAATGTAGGCAATTTGTGCCTTGTAGGCAATTGGTTGTTGTGTCAATAAGCAATCGTTTAATGTAATGGTCCCCTGTTTAGGATTTAATAATCCAATAATATGATTAATGGTCGTTGACTTTCCAGACCCGTTAAGCCCAACTAGCGCAGTTAGAGTACCATTAGGTACAGTGAAACTAATATCTCTTAAGACAGTTAATTGGCCATAGCCACCTGATAAATTGTTAACTTTTAAACTCATAATAATTACCTGTATTTCTTATCGTTTACTCTATTTTAACAAAAAATAACCATATATTTATACCAGACAGAAACTCTAATTAAATGTATAATGAAGTTAATTAGAGGAGGAATATAAATATGTCAGATATATTTGATAAAATTATTGATGGTAGCATACCCTCATACAAAGTATATGAAGATGATAATGTACTAGCATTCCTAGATTTAACTCAAGCAACACCTGGACATACATTAGTTGTTCCTAAAAAGCATGTTGCTGATATTTTTGAATATGATGATGAATTGGCAGCGCAAGTTTTGGGTGTTTTACCAAAAATTGCGCAAGCTATTAAGGCTAGTGATAAGCACATCGTGGGATTAAATATTATCAATAACAATGGTGAGTACGCTGGTCAGTCAGTATTTCATTCGCACTTCCATTTGTTACCCCGTTATGAAGATGATGGTTTTGATATCCCTGTATTAGATCATACAGATGATATGACAGAACAAATTTATCAAGCACGTGCGCAAAAAATTGCTGATCAATTTAAAAAGGATTAATTATGTTTGAAAGAGCAAAGAATCGTTTTCATAATGTGAAAGATGCCATTCAATCTGAAAAAGATGCTGTTGATAATCTCAAAAAATCAATTGCAGATATTCAAGATTCGATGGCTAATATCAATAAACTAGTTGATGACTTACAAATTCAAGTTAATAAATTAAATTTTAAAAATAAACCACATTTAGATAGAATCAGTGAAGCACAAGAACATATTCAAAAAACATTAGAAAATTTTCCAAAAAAGAAAAAGTAACGCATCAATTAGAAGTATTGTTATTAGTAAAAAGACGCCATTCTTATCAGACGATTGTCTGATAAGAACAGCGAACTCACTAATAACAATACTTTTTTATTTACCAATCTGTAATTTTAATTCCATAACTGTATCACGTAAATTAGCAGCATCTTCAAAGTCAAGACGTTTAGCAGCAGCACGCATTTGATCCTCTAAATTGGCCAGCATCGCTTCTTGGTCATCTCGAGCCATATCCTTAAAGGCAACTTCAGTAAAGCTCCCCTCGTTGTCATCTTTATTATCTACACCATGACTAATTGCAATTAAATCACGAATATCTTTTTTGATGGTGTGGGGCACAATGTTATGATCTGCATTATATTGCATTTGAATATGGCGACGACGAGCTGTTTCGTCCATCGCTGCTTTCATAGAGGCTGTGACAGTATCTGCATACATAATGACGTGTCCATTTTCGTTTCGAGCAGCACGACCGATTGTCTGAATTAATGAACGTGTATTACGTAAAAATCCTTCCTTATCGGCATCAAGAATTGCGATTAATGATACCTCAGGAACGTCAATTCCTTCACGCAACAAATTAATACCAATTAGTACATCAAATTTACCAATTCGTAAATCACGAATAATTTCTGTCCGTTCTAATGTTTTGATATCTGAATGTAGATATTTAACTTTAATACCAACATCCTCTAAATAATCGGTCAAATCTTCAGCCATTTTTTTAGTTAATGTTGTTATGAAAACACGTTCTTGCCGGTCAACACGTTGATTAATTTCACCAATTAGATTGTCAATTTGCCCCATTACTGGACGAACCTCGATGTCAGGATCTAATAATCCGGTTGGTCGAATGATTTGTTGCGCAACATTGTCTGCCACAACACGTTCATTTTCATAATCACCAGGAGTTGCAGACATGTAAATAATTTGATTGACATGTTTTTCAAATTCTTCTAAACGTAAAGGCCGGTTATCTAATGCTGATGGTAGACGGAATCCATAATTAATCAAAGTTTCCTTTCGCGCCCGATCCCCCTTGTACATACCACGTACTTGAGGCATTGTTACGTGCGATTCATCTACAATAATAATGAAATCATCAGGGAAAAAATCTAGTAGCGTGAACGGTGGTTCACCAGGTTCGCGTCCATCCATATGACGTGAATAATTTTCAATACCAGTTGTAAAGCCCATTTCACGAATCATTTCAATATCGTATTCAGTACGTTGTTTTAGACGTTGTGCCTCAAGTAACTTACCCTCAGCTTCAAGATGTTTTAATTGATCATCTAGTTCAGCTTGTATAGTTTTTAGCGCACGTGCACGAATATCTTCGTTAGTCATAAAGTGCGTTGCCGGAAAAATTGTTGCTAAATCTAATTCAGCTGTCACTTCCCCTGTTAATGAATCGATTTCTCTAATGCGATCAACTTCGTCACCAAAGAATTCAATACGTAAAGCTTTAGCATCAGAAGAAGCTGGGAATACTTCTAATACATCACCTCGTGCCCGAAAACGACCACGTTGAAAATCAATATCGTTACGCTGAAATTGAATATCAATTAACCGATGCATTAAATCATTTCTTTCTAATATGTCACCTACTCTTACGTTGATTACGTGGTCGTGGTATTGTTCTGGACTACCCAATCCAAAAATAGATGATACTGATGCAACCACAATGGTGTCATTGCGGGCCAATAGAGATGCTGTTGCTGAATTACGTAACTTATCAATTTCATCATTAATTGAAGAATCCTTTTCAATATATGTATCAGATGAAGGCACATAAGCTTCAGGCTGATAATAGTCATAATATGAAACGAAATATTCAACCGCATTGTTTGGAAAGAATTCTTTGAACTCACCATATAATTGGCCTGCTAAAGTTTTATTGTGTGATAAAACTAATACAGGTTTATTTGCTTGGGCAATAACATTGGAAATAGTAAACGTTTTTCCTGTTCCGGTAGCACCAAGCAAAATTTGTTCTTTTATCCCGTTACTTAAACCATTAATCAATTTTGTAATCGCCTTAGGTTGATCACCAGTAGGCTGATACTTAGATTTTAACTCATATTTATTATCTTCATGACGAGTGATCATTAAGTCTATCCTCCCTTAAAATAAAAAGAGCAGCTGAGGCGGTAAATAGTGTTTCAGCTGCCTTTTTATTATGAATTGTGTAGTCAACGTTATTATATAACAAGATAGCTATTAATCAGCATTAAAAATACCAATATAAATACGTTGTAATCTTTCAGATCCTGGAAACTGTTCATTTAACAGTTCAGGCAAGACTTCCTTAATGAAATATGCAACACTTGGTAAGTCACGGAAAGCAAAAATTGTTTCCAAACTTTCCTTATATATTTCAGTAAATACAGGTTCTGGATTACCTTTTTGTAATTCACCGAATGCTTCATATAATAAGTCCACTTTGTCAGCAACAGATAAAATACGCCCTTCTAACGTGTCATCTTTTCCTTCGTGTAAACGACGCGTATATACAGCTTGTAGTTCTTTGGGGATTTCTGTACGGATAAAGTTGTCAGACAAAGTGTCTTCAACGTCAGCTAACATATGACGTAATGTAGCAGATGCATATTTAACAGGAGTTCGGATATCACCAATAAAACGTTCTGTAATATCATGATTTAGCGCCTTTTCATATAACATACGCCAATCAACCTCATTACCACTAGCCTCTTCGATGTCCCCAAGAAACTGCGCTGCCTGAGTAACTTTCCACGAATGGGCAGCAACTGAGTGTGGTTGATATTTAAAATATCCTGGTGCGCGTGAAATCATTTCTAACTCATTTAGACCAGATAAATATTGATGCATTCCCATTGATTTATTCCTCCTAATAAAATAAACATTTTAATCATATTACGTGTCTATGTATAGAAATGCAAGAAAAAAAGCCACATTTCTGTGACTTTTTCTTACATTAATATGAACCCAAAATAGTAACTTTATATTTATCGCTATCAGCACTCTTAGTTAAGTAAGCTTGCATGCCTGTGGATGCTTCAATTTTAATTTTAATAGGTACACCACTAGGTAAGTAGTTTGGTGCGCTTTGTGCAATATAATTAGCAAAACTTTCAATTTCAGTTGCTGAATAGAATTGTGTAGAAACTGATATAATCAATCCTTTTAAATTATTACCATCATATGAGGCTTGTCCTGTAACAGAAGACAAGTTAGGAAAGAAACCTTCAATATTGTTTGAAAAGTTAACAAAACTTGAATTAAGCTTGGCACTAACAGATTTGTCATCAGTTGTACTTTCTTGCATTGGCAAAACAACCGTTTGATTATCGATATTAGTCCAATTACTTAAGCTATCACCTGTTTTTGAAACATTCCAACTATAAAAATTACCACCTGCTAATGAGTCATCTTTTGCTTGTGCATACATGACAACATAAATTGGTGTGTCACGATTAATACCATTTATATTACGGTAACGTTTAACGATTTCATCAGCCATACGCTGCCCTTGCTGAATTCGATCATCCTTACTGATGTCTTGCGTAAAGTTTGCGCCGTATTGTTCTTTTTGATAGGTGTCTTGCGTGTTCATTGCTAGACCAAGGACAATGCCATGCAGTTTAAGATTGTTACCTTCTTTAGTCATGAAGTCTTGTTCTTCAATACTTTGTAGGTAAATTGGATTACGTTCATTATTAAATTTACCATTATCACGAGGGTTTAATCCGTCTTTATTATCATCAGACTGACGACTTAACCACTCATTAGCTTGATTAGTTGTTAAAAATTGCCCCTCTTGGAAAATATACTTTGACGTACTAAAATGTTCTTTTGAAAAATTTAGTAAGCCATCTTCAAAACTAACTTGATTAAAAGTATTACTTTCTTGTGATGCTGTAACACCACGCGCTTTACTAGTTAGATAACGTCCGTCCTTAATGACGGTTTGATAAGATGAGTTGTCATTTTTACTAGTTACTTGAATCCCTTTTTTTGAATTTGACTTTGTTGTTGCAGGTGCTGTTTTATTATTATGTGTGTTTGAAACAGAAGAAGAATTCTTAGAGAAGAAATTCCCAAAGAAAACTAATGCCGAAATCAGCACAATAACAGCAACAATTGAGGAAATCCATTTTACTGCACGCATACGTGTTCTCCTTTAATCGTCTAAACTGCCTAATAGTTTAGCACATTTTGTTCATTACCACTATTGTCCATAGTATCACGTAATTGTTTTTCTGACCAAATTTCAATGCCTAAATCTTGTGCTTTTGATAATTTGGAACCTGCATTTTCACCAGCTATTAATAAGTCAGTTTTTTTAGATACTGAACTGGCAACTACTGCACCTTGTGATTCTAACCATGCAGTTGCCTCACGGCGTGAAAATAAAGATAATGAACCGGTTAGCACAATTTTTTTACTTGAAAATTGCGGATTTTCAACTGCAAGCACTTGAGAAGTATATGTTAAGTTAACATTCAAATCTGACAAATCACTTATTAAGCGTTGTGCTTGCTTAGTGGTGAAATACTGCATCATACTGTCACCAATTGTTAAGCCGATACCGGGAATCGTGGCTATTTCTTCTGCTGTGGTTTGTGCAATTGTTTTAAGATCACCAAATTTGGCAGCAATGGTTTTAGCAGCTTTAGCCCCCACATTACGAATACCTAGACCAAATAATAAACGTTCAACAGAATTCGTTTTTGATGTATTAATAGCATTTAATAAATTATTTGCTGCTGTATCGCCAAATTTATCTAATTCAATCAAGTCATCATAAGTTAAACGATATAAATCTGTAACCTCTGTAACTAAGTCATGTGATAATAATTGCGTGATAATTTTAGGACCTAAACCGTCAATATTCATCGCATTACGTGAAGCAAAATGTGTTAATGATTCTTTTACTTGTGCCGGACATGCTGGATTAATACAACGCATTACGACTTCACCATCAACATGCACAAGTTCTTGTTGGCAAGCTGGGCATATTGTTGGCAACTCATAGTCAACGCTGTTAGCAGGACGTTTATCTAAAAGTACTTTACCAACTTCAGGAATAATATCACCGGCTTTATGCAAAGTCACAGTATCACCAATGCGAATTCCCTTAGCTTTTAAATAATCAGCATTATGCAAGGAAGCTCGTGCGACCGTTGTGCCTGCTAACTGTACTGGCGTCATAACTGCAGTTGGCGTAACTGCACCAGTACGACCAACTGTCCATTCGATACTCAAAATGGTCGTTTGTGCCTCTTCAGGCGGGAATTTATAGGCAATTGCCCATTTGGGTACTTTCACGGTGTTTCCTAATTCTTCATGATAATGTAAGTTATTTACTTTAATGACGATACCGTCAATACCATATGATAAGCTATCACGATTCTTAGTCTGTGAAATAATATAGGCTTCAACATCAGTCATGTTCGTTATGACTGCATTGGTTGAATTAGTTGGTAATCCCAGTCCATTTAATCGTTCTAATAAGCTTGATTGATTGGTCACGTTTAAAATTTTGGTTGCGTCTACTGCTTGGTATAAAAATGCTGCTAAACCTCTCTGCTTTGTAATTTTAGGATCTAATTGTCGTAATGAACCAGCAGCAGCATTTCTTGGATTGGCGAATGTTGGCAACCCATCACGCTCACGACTATTATTTAAAGAAACAAAGTTCGCCTTAGGCATATAAACTTCACCACGAACTTCAATAGAAATAGGTTCATTTAATTGACTAGGAATGCCATTAATTTGTTTAATGTTTTTGGTAACATCTTCACCAATATTACCATCACCACGAGTAGAAGCTTGCATTAATTTACCATTTTCATAAATTAAACTAATTGCTAAGCCATCAATTTTTAATTCAGCATTATATGATAAAGCTTCAGTAAATGATTTTTGAGTGTTATTCATCCAATTATTTAATTCATCGAAGGAAAAAACATCACCTAATGACAACATGGGTACTTCATGCGCTACTTTTGGCAATTCCGATTTTACTTGTTGCCCACCAACTTGTTGGGTAATAGAATCTGCCTGAATTAATTCCGGGAAAGTAGATTCTAAGTCTTCTAAACGTTTATAAATTTTATCGTACTCAGCATCTTCAACAGTAGGCGCATCATTTTCATAATACTCTTTAGCCCATTGTTTTAACTGATTTTGTAGTGTAGCAATTTGCTTAGCTGCTTCATTTACGTCTGTCAATGTTACGTCTGTCACAAACCAATCTCCTATCTATTTTTCAACTTTATTAATGGGTGCAAATGCCGCTAATAAACGTTTAATGCCTTGATTAGGAAAGGCAATATCTAATTCTTTATCTTCACCGTCACCACTGATCTTGACAACATGTCCAATACCCCATTTTTTATGTTGTACTGCGTCACCAATAATCCAATCTTTTTTCTCGGCACCAGTACTAATAGTACTTGGTTTTGCCTGGCTGACTGTATGGGCTGTTTGATGGCTACGTCCACTAAACGTTACCCCTTGTGCGGGTGTGACACGATGATTAAATGGAAAATCACGATCATTTGTTTGCGATCCGATACCGCTGAATGTTTCATTAATCAACCTGCTATCAATTTCATCAATAAATCTTGATGCTGGATTATTAGTTGTACGGCCATATAGTAAACGAGAATAAGCGTTAGTTAGATAGAGTTTTTCTTTAGCACGAGTAATACCGACATAAGCTAAACGTCGTTCCTCTTCTAATTGATCATCATCAGCAGCAGCTCTTGATAATGGAAAAATGTTTTCTTCCATACCAATCAAAAAGACAACAGGGAATTCTAGACCCTTAGCAGCGTGTAATGTCATTAATGTGACTTGATTATTAGTATTTTCATCAACACTGTCTAAATCAGAAACTAAGGCTAATTCACCTAAGAAATCTACATATTTAGAAATGCTTTCATCAGTTGGTTGGTAATTTTTATCAAATTCTGCAGTAACTGATAAAAATTCAGCTAGATTTTCTAATCGGCCTTCATTTTCTGGTGTTGCAACCTTTTTCAGCTGTTCTTCATAACCAGACTTGTTTAGAATAGCCTTGGTCAAATCGGTAATGCTTAAATCAAATTGCATTTGTTTTCTAAAGGTTTCAATCATATTAGCAAACGCAACTAATTTATTTGCCGCACGTGCCGGTAGTCCTGGAATAAGTAATGCGTTAGCAGCACTATCAAGTAATGTCCAATCCTTTTCTAGTGCAAAACGACGTAATTTTTCTAGTGAAGTTTGGCCGATGCCACGTTTAGGTTCATTAACAATACGCAAAAAGTTTTCATTATCTGCAGAATTGGTAACTAACGCTAAATAAGCGAGAACATCACGGATTTCTTTACGATCATAAAACTTTGAACCACCAACCACTGTATATGGCATATTAGCTTTAACTAGAGCCTCTTCGACACCACGTGATTGTGCGTTTGTACGATATAGAATAGCAAAATCACGATAATTAAATTTATTATCGTTGCATGCTTTTTTAATCTCTTTAATCACAAAAAGTGCTTCAGCCCGATCAGATTGGCCACGATAATAGGTGATTTTGTCACCATCACCATTGTCGGTCCATAATTTTTTTACGATACGTTCATCATTGTTACGAATAACACTATTAGCGGCATCCAAAATGGTTTGTGTTGAACGATAATTTTGCTCAAGCATAACCGTTTTGGCATCAGGATATTCTTTGCTGAAATTTAAAATAATTTGCATATTAGCACCACGCCAACCATAAATTGATTGATCTGAGTCACCAACAACTGCTAAATTACGGTGTTTACCTGAAAGCAAGGTTACTAATTCATATTGCGCATTGTTTGTGTCTTGATACTCATCAACATGAACATAAAGAAATTTTTCTTGGTAGTATGACAAGACTTCTTGATCTTTATGTAACAATTCGATTGTTAGCATAATTAAATCATCAAAATCAAGAGATTGTGCAAGTGCTAATCGATGCTGGTATTCTTTATAAGTTTTACCGACAATTTCCTCAAAAGTGCCTGATGCGCGTTTTAAATAATCTTCGGGCCTTTCCATAGCATTTTTCGCATTGGAAATAGCACCTAATACTGAACGTGGTGTAAATTTTTCAATATCAACATTTTGATCTTTTAGAATTCTTTTCACTAATGTTCGTTGGGCGCTGGCATCAATGATTGAAAAATCTTTTTTATAACCTAATTTATCGATATCACGACGAAGAATTCTAACAGCTAAAGCATGAAATGTGGATACCCAAACAGCGTCAGCTTCATGCTCATCAATTAATTGGCTAATACGTTCCTTCATTTCACGAGCAGCTTTATTAGTAAATGTAATTGCTAAAATTCGCCATGGCATGACATTTAAGTCTTTAATTAAATGGGCAACGCGATGGGTTAAAACCCGTGTTTTTCCTGAACCCGCACCAGCCATTATTAGAAGTGGTCCTTCTGTAGTAACAACTGCTTCAGCTTGTTTATCATTCATACCCGAAAGTAACGGATCCATATCATTTCTCCTCTTAATCTACATGTAATAATTAATGACGAATTTTCTTACCCCAATATTGATATAAGTCAACTTTTAAGGCACCGTTATATAATTTACGTTTCTTAGTCGCTTTTTTACCAAATGCTGTTTCAAATTCTTCATCTGAAGTCAAAATATATTTTGACCAAGTTGGCATATTATTATAAATATAGCCCATTTGACTGTATAGTTGACGGGCAGCGGTCTCATCACCTAGACGTTCTCCATATGGTGGATTGGCAATCAAGACACCATTAATTTTGTCAGTTGACCAATCAGCAGCAGCTAATTGCTTAAAAGTAATATCATCACCAACACCAGCAGCCTGAGCGTTATTTTTAGCAATTTCAATCATATCTTCATCAATATCATAACCAGTGATATCTAATGATTCATCAAAATTAATCATACTACGAGCTTGCGCTTTTAATGTTTGTCCAATATTTTTGTCAAACCAATCCCAGTCAGAAATATCGAATTCACGATTTAATCCGGGCGCAATATTGCGTCCAATTAGTGCGGCTTCAATGGCAATAGTTCCTGAACCAGCAGTTGGGTCAACAAAAGGATTATCGGTAAACCAGTGCGCTAATTTAACTAAGGCAGCCGCCATGGTTTCCTTTAATGGTGCCCCACCTTTTTCAGTACGATAACCACGTTTAAATAAAGAATCGCCAGTTGTGTCTAAAGTAATCATAACGTGGTTCTTATCAATAGCAGTTTCTAAAACATAGCGTTGACCTGTCTCAGGTAAATAACTCTGCGTATGATATGCTTCAGATAAGCGTTTAACAATTGCTTTTTTAGTAATTGCCTGTACTGTTGGGACAGAATGTAAAATAGAATTTTTTGAGCGCCCGTTAACTGGGAAAACTGCATCGTAAGGTAGTAAATCTTCCCAGGGAAATGCTTTAGTTTGTTCAAATAATTGATCAAAAGTTTTAGCATCAAACTCTTGTACAACTATTTTAATACGGTCAGCTACACGCAACCATAAGTTGGCACGATAAATGTCTTCAACCGTTCCGTCAAAAAATACACGACCATTTTCTGTTTGGGTAGCATACCCCATCTCTTTTAATTCACGAGCGACTAAAGCTTCCATACCGGCACCCATTGTTGCCATTAATTTAAAATTTTTCATGTTTAGTTCTCTTTCTAAGTTTATATCTTTTATTATAAAGTAGTTTGAAAATTTGGGCAAAATAAAAACCGACGCCACAAGGACGCCGGCTACCTAATGTATTGGCTGTAAGCCATGTTTTGTTCCAAATAAAAATTGGCAAAATTTATTTGGCGGTAATCATCTATCTCAAACATTTCTGTTTCCTCGATCATCGCTTCGATTCGCTAGATCAAACGCCCCTACCAAAGTTTGGGTTGCCCGCTCGTGGGGTTTACCGCGTTCCACCCATCGCATTTCTTTGATGGCTCGTCACTGTGGCACCTTAACAACTACTAACATCATAGGCAATGCCCTTAGACATGTTCACTGGCCGTCAATTACAAGAATTGCCTAGCCTTATTTTTTCAGCTAGCACGAACACTACTAACATCACAGTTAGTGCGAGCATGGACTTTCCTCATGTAACAAAAGTTACACGCAATTACCCACCAATACATCACAAATATCTATTATACACTTAATCCGTAGATTGTGTAGTGTTTTCTGAAACAATTACATCTTCAATATCATCTGGTTGTTCATCAACCTTTTCTTGTGGCTTTTTAAATTGTTCAGATGAAGCTTTACCAAATACACGACGTTCTAAGTTAGATAGTCGCTTTAGAATATCCATATTAGTATTCACAGTAGGTGCAGGCGATGCTTTCGGTTCAGAAGTTGGGGCTGCTGAAACTTGCTTTGTTAATTCAGCAACTTGATCCTTTAACTTTTGATTTTGATTCGTCAACTCACCAATATTATTCTGAAAAGCTTGGTAATCAGAGATAATTTCATCTAAATAAGCATCAACATCTGTAATATCATAACCAGTACCAATGCGTGTCTTTTTAAAATCCTTGTTTAGAATTTCTTCCCGAGTATGTTGCACGTTTTCCATCACTTGCACTCCTTAGTTTTCTTCTAATACTAGTTTAACAGCTTTTTAACTAGATGACAAAATTACTTGTGTAAATAAATGGCTTTTATGAGGTTTAATAGTCATTTATTTCTAATTGATATTCATCAGCATATTCTTGCAAACGCTCAAAATCGAGTAAACTGACAGGATATTCATGGCTTTTTGCATGAAATTGCATGGCATTATATTCAAATTTTGCCCGTGAATTAGACACTTCCGTATCATAAAAACTAACAGCATGTTCAGTATGAGCCAACATAAAATTTTGATAGTCTTTGAGTTGTTGTGGATTTTTGTAAGTAGTATTAAGTACTGAACTATTAAAATCAACACCTTCTTTTAAAGCATTAAGCTTTATTTGTTTATTTTCTTTCCAATTTTTACCAAAATCAATAAAAGGTGTCATCATGGCAATTTTAAATTCAGGGAAAGTCGTTTCTTTTAATTGTAGCGCTTGCTCAATCGCCCATTGTTCAACGCCGAGCTGGCCCCCTGTAATTAGCCATTCACAACCGTCATTGATGGCATTAGTCAAAATCTTATTTAATGCATAATTAATAACAGTTAATTTTGGATCTTTGTTGTTAAATATTCCCAATTCATAGTCACGAAAACCAGTTATCCACATACGATTCATACATTATCTCCTTTTGTCTGACAACGGCTATTAAATTCATTGAACCTGTTACTATCCTGCTACATTTGGTATAATAGCAAAGATAAAGTTTAATTATAGGAGTTCATAATGGCTTTCAATTATCCGAATGGACATTCTTTTAATCAAAAAGCATTTCAAAAACCAATTGTAAGCTATGGTGCTTCACAGAGCAATCGCGGAATGTCATTAGAATCTGATATTAATGAAGCAAATAAATATTATTTGGCGATGGGTCAAGCTGTTATTCATAAAAAGCCAACGCCAATCCAAATAGTAAATGTTAGCTACCCTGCTCGTGCCGCAGCCAAAATTACCGAAGCTTATTTTCGACAAGCTTCAACAACAGATTATAATGGTATCTATAAAGGCTATTATATTGACTTTGATGCTAAGGAAACAACCCATAAACGGTCGTTTCCTTTAAATAATATTCATGAGCATCAAGTTAAACATCTAAAGGCAATTGCTAAACAAAATGGATTAGCTTTTATGATTATTAGATTTACCGTTTTGCAAGAAACTTACGTTGTATGGGCAAAATTAATTTTTGAATACTGGGATAATAGAGAAACCGGTCGGAAATCTATTCCCTACGAAACGATTGCTAAATTTGGTGAATTAGTGGAACAACATTATAATCCAACTACTCCCTATTTACAGGCAGTTGATAAATTACTCATAGAATGTAAAAAAGAAGGAGATAATTTAATATGACAGAAAAAATGTCACGTGTTTCGCGAGGACAGCAGAACACAAATAACAATAAACGGCCATCTCAATCTAAGAAAACAAATAATAAAAAGACTAATTCTAAATTTAAACGTATTACAAAGTACACAATTTTAGGCTTAATCGTTTTATTCATTGTTGGTGGTTTAAGTGGTGCTGGATTATTTGCTTATTATGCATCATCGGCGCCAAAAGTGACGAATGCAGCGTTAGTGGGCACATCACAAACTAAGTTTTTAGATCGTGAGGGTAATGTTTTTTATTCGACTGGTTCAAAACGTGAAAGTGCGCGTCAAAGTGAAATTCCTAAACAAATGCGTATGGCGATTGTTTCAATCGAGGACCGACGTTTTTATAAGCATCATGGTGTAGATCCTCGTCGAATTATTGGTGCAGCTTTTGCCAATGTCACTGGTTCATCTTTGGGACTACAGGGTGGTTCTACCCTAACGCAACAATTGATTAAATTGACGGCCTTTTCAACAAAGTCAAGTGATCAAACATTGAAGCGTAAGGCACAAGAAGCGTGGTTAGCGCTGAAACTTGAAAAGCAATATTCAAAGAATCAAATTTTAACCCTTTATATGAATAAAGTTTATATGGGTAACGGTGTTTATGGTATGAAGACTGCTGCTGACGATTACTTTAACAAAAGTCTTTCGGATTTATCTGTACCGCAAATAGCTTTCTTAGCTGGGTTGCCACAGTCCCCTTCTGGATACGATCCCTATTCTAATCCAAAGGGTGCAACTAACCGTCGTAATGAAGTATTGACAGCTATGGCAAATAACAATGTTATTTCTCAAACTGAAGCTAAAGAATATCGTAATACACCTATTACAGATGGTCTAGCTAAAGAACATGCTCCATTAGATATTGAAGATGAAGATAATAAAGTTGATGATGCGTATATCACATCAGTTCGTAATAAATTAACAGATCTTGGTTATGATTTGAATAAAGATGGTTTAGTGGTACAAACTAATTTGGATTCTAAAGTGCAACAGCGTGCATATGATGTTGCGAATACTGATGATTATGTACAATGGACTGATGATATGATGCAAGTTGGTTTGACAGTCACTGACCCTAATAATGGACAAGTTATTGCACAAATTGGTAGTCGTAAGCAAAGTACGTTGCAAGGAACTAACCGTGCAACAAATACTAGACGTTCTTCTGGTTCGACTGCTAAGCCATTAGTTGATTATGGTCCAGCAGTTGAAAACTTAGACTGGTCAACCAATCATTCATTAAATGATGCACCATATATCTATCCAGGCTCAAACATATCTGTATATAATGCTGATCGTCAATATCAAGGTAATATTACGATGCGTAAATCACTTGCCCTATCACGAAATATTCCGGCAGTTAAAACATTACAAGAGGTCGGTTATGATAATTCGGCTAAGTTCTTAAATGGCTTGGGTATTCCAATTAAGGCCGCTGATCTAGTTGCTTCTAGCGCAATTGGTATCAATGTATCTAGTGAACAGGAAGCCGCTGCTTTTGCTGCTTTTGATAACGGTGGGACTTACTATGAACCACAATATATCTCTAAAATCACAGATCAAAGTGGCGCTGTTAAGGAATTTGAAGATTCTGGCAAGCAGGCAATGAAAGGCTCAACAGCGTTCATGCTAACTAACATGATGAAGTCGGTGATTACTGATTCATATGCTAAGATAATTAATACTTCTGATTATGCGCAAGCTGGTAAAACTGGTGTGACAGCTTATGAGGATAAGTTAAATATGCCAGATGGGTCTGCATCAGATTCTTGGTTTACTGGATATACAAAACAAGCAGCAATTTCTGTTTGGACTGGTTATGACCAACCAAATCAACCAGGTCATTCTCTCGCTGCTGGTGAACAACAATTTACACCATTACGTGTATACAAAGCAGTGATGGATTACATTATGTCTTCAACTGCTAACGCGGATGGAACTGATTGGGAAATGCCAAATAGTGTTAAGAGTACAACAGTTAATGGTATTAAAGAGTATTCAGTCGTTGGTGCTGATACTTCGGCCGAAAATGTAATTAGTCAACCTGTAAGACGTGCACCTACAACGCCCAGAAGAAGCAGTCGTTCATCTTCATCGGTAGTTCAGGCGCCATCAAGTAGTTCATCTGAGGCGGAATCATCATCAACCTCAGAACAACCTGATAGTTCATCAGAATCTAGTGAACCAGCGTCATCATCAACTAGCAGTGACGATGCTTCAGAAGCAACCTCAAGTAGTGAACCAGCGTCAAGTTCGAATGAGGATGATCAGCCAAATGAGGAAATATCACAATAGTTAGTAAAAAACGAGACAACCAAAAACTTGGCTGTCTCGTTTTTTATTTGAATTTATCCCAATCAACATTGAAAATATCAATGTCAAGTGGGATATCAATTACTTCGTCTGACTGTAATTGCTTGTACTGTTGATGTTTATTTTTTTCATTCGCAATATCATTTAATGAATGATAATTTTTTTTCTGCCATGATACCAAAATAGTTTCAATATATCTTAAATTTAAGGCGCCATTTAAAACGGCTTCTTGTACAGCAGCTTTAATAAACAGTGGCTTAAAATGGTCGATATCAAACCAGTTTTTAATTGTCTCCATTTCTATTTGGCTTAATGGACGTCCAAATTCTTGCTCAATTAAATTATAAATATCTGCTCGCTTAATTTGCCCTTCTTCAGTTGGCGGTAACCCCTGTTTATCAATACGATCATTGGTACTCTCATGATTAACTTTATTTTTAAATAAAGCAATATAAAGTGGCATAAAATCAAGTTCGGTAGTGACCCTGCCATCATTAGCATGTCGACTATTAAATTTAACTAGGCCTTTTTTACGCATTTCTTCTAAATGGGAAAACACCTTTTTAGCTGACCATCCTAAAACTTGACCAATTTGTTCTGTACTGGGTTCTAAATCACCGTGATCAGCGCCCATTTTGGTTTGAATATATACTAATAATTCATCATTGTTCATGCCAATTTCACGATAATGCTGTAATAAAAAATTATTTAGCGTCGTTTGGCCTAACTTTAAAAACGACATTAAATTATTCTGATCAATTTCCATTTTTATGACCAACCTTTTCATTATAATACTTAAATTTATTCATAAAATGATAAGATTATCCAAATGGAAAATCTTGATTTGTTAACTGTTATTGTGGCTTTTTAAACAAATTCACACTAGTAAATCTTAATACCGACATTGTTGTAAATAAATACTCTATTTAAACAATATAAGATTAATAGCCCTTAATAAAACAGTACAACTTAGCATACCATATATCATCACTTTAAGAAAAGATAGTTCTGTTGGTGGCTAAAAAATTACATTTTCAGGCGAAATCTCGTGTCAATTCCCTATATTTTGTGTGGGAATATTGTGAATTTATGGGGATTTTAGCGTACATTACATAAAAATAGCGTACATTAATGAACAAATAAAAACCGCTACAAGCATTGTCACATCAATGTTTATAGCGGTTTAATAGTATTTATAATAATTTTATGGCCATAGTCGGTTCATTGTACGTGGGAACGGTATTGCTTCGCGAATATGCTCTTCACCAGTAATCCAAGTTACAGCACGTTCTAGTCCAAGTCCAAATCCAGAATGAGGTACAGATCCGTACTTACGTAAATCTAAGTACCATGAGTATTCATTAAGATTAAGACCTTGCTCTTTAATGCGCTTTTCTAGATAATCATAATCAGTATCACGCTCAGAACCACCAATGATTTCACCATAACCTTCAGGTGCTAACAAGTCAGCAGAGATAACTACATCATCACGATCAGGATGGCGCTTCATGTAAAAGGCTTTAATTGCCTTAGGGAAATTAGTAATAAATACTGGCTTTGCATAATGGTTTGCTAAGAAAGTTTCCTCAGGTGAACCAAAATCAACCCCCCATTGCACATCAAAGTCATTATCTTGTAATAACTTAATAGCATCATCATATGAAACACGCGGATATGGTAACTGTGTATATGACTTTAGTAGTTCTTTATCACGACCTAATAGATCTAATTCATATTCATTACGATCCAAGACAGATTGAATTAAGTAAGCGATGTAACGTTCTTGAACTTTTAATGAATCTTCTTGTGTCATCCAAGCCATTTCAGGTTCAATCATCCAAAATTCTGTTAAATGACGACGTGTCTTAGACTTTTCAGCACGGAAAGTTGGTCCAAAAGTGAAAACTCGACCGAAAGCCATTGCACCAGCTTCAGCATATAATTGTCCTGTTTGTGAAAGGTATGCATCTTCATCAAAATATTCAGTGTGGAATAATTCAGTCGTTCCTTCGGGTGCTGAACCAGTCATTAGTGGTGAATCAATTTTAATAAACCCTTCTTTATTAAAGAATTCGTACGTCGCAGCAATCAAAGTATTACGGATACGTAGTACAGCAAATGGCTGAATATGACGTAAATACAAATGACGATGATCCATTAAGAACTCGGTTCCGTGTTCTTTTGGTGTAATTGGGTACCCCTCTGATGCACCAACAACTGTTAAGTCTTTGATTTGCATCTCGTAACCAAATGGTGAACGCTCATCAGCAACAATTGTCCCAATCAAATACATGCTTGTTTCTTGTGTAAGAGCCTTTGCTTTCGAAAAGATATCTTCACCAACATTAGCTTTAACAACAACACCTTGGAAGAAAGCCGTACCATCACGTAATTGCAAGAATTGCATCTTACCTGATCCACGTTTATTCCTTAGCCATGCACCTAAACGGACTTCTTGGCCAACATAATTTTTCGCGTCTTCAATGCGAATTGTTTCCATTATTTTGAGCTCCTTTATGGTTAATTAACATTTTATAAATGACGAATAGTCTGTACTTGTTTACCATTTGAAAATTGGTATGTGATAAAGTTTAAATTGTCATCTTTGTCAATAAAAGTAACTTGCCAAACTGGCACTTTTTCATATATTGCTAAACCAATACTCGTTACTTTTTGTGGATGAAATTGTTTCTCTACTAATTTTCGCACGTTCTTTTCTGACAAACCATCGGCCATATTTATAGTTGTTAGTTTATTTGATGTTCCACGAGCAATAACACCAACTTGCTCGTGTTTTTTATTTTCACCGACTGCACTATAGTACGTGTCTTGCCGTGAAATACGATAAAATTTTGATACAGAGGACAACTTATTTGATTGCTTAGCAATTTTTGTTATGCGCTCTTTGGCAGTGTCAATAGGACTTTGTGCCTTTCCTAAAATTGATACACCAATCAAAATGATGATTAAAAATATCAAGATACCAAGTAACCAGTGTCGAAGCCGCTTACCACGATATCCGTGAATTGTCGATCGCATACGCATCTCCATGTCACTAAGCTCCTTTATAATAAACAGGTTTACCCACTATAAAAACAAACCACTTACTACTTTACCAAATTTTTGGTCCTTGTTAAAGATGTTTATGTCCTTCTGCAAAAAAATTCTGTAAAGTTGGCACGATTTGATCATCAGTTAGTTCTTTTTGCGGTAAATTTGTTGGCAGCATTTTACGCAATGTTTTACCATACGCCTTTGTTAAAATACGAACATCATAGATGATGATAGCGCCATAATCTTCTGGTGTTCTTATTAAACGACCGATTCCTTGTCTTAACCTAAGAACTGCCTTAGGCAAAGTGCTTTGGTAAAATGGTTGCTTACCTTGAGCAGTTAAAACCGCTTCTTCTGCTTTTTGTAATACTGTATCTGGACGGTCAAATGGTAATCGTGCAATCACAAGTAATCGTAATTGGTCATCTGGTAAATCAATCCCTTCCCAGAAACTGGCAGCTCCCAGCACCACAATGTTTTTTTCAGACTGCATACGTTTCCTAATTTTACCACGAGTACCAGTTACTCCTTGTGCTAAAATTGTCAACTTACTCTGTTGTATTTTAGGGTTAGCTTGCATTTGATTGTACACTTGTTGAATCATTTCCAGAGAATTAAACAAAACTAGCGTATTTTTATTTACAGCTGTTGTAACATTGGCTAATTGATTAGCTAAATAGTTTACAAAATGTTTATCTGTTGGTGCTGGTGCATTTTTAACCATCAAAAGTTTAGCTTGTTTTTCAAAATTAAAAATATCAGGATAGTGACGTACTGTGGCTGTTTCTTTATCTATATTTAATCGATCATATAAATAACCTGATTTAGTTGACGTAAATAAAGTTGCACCGATAATTGTTGGTGGCATGAAATGTGGATAAACTTTCTCTTCGAAATAATTTAGTGTATGTAATAATCCACCACTTAACTTTAAATTACTACTATCATGATTTTGTGCATCGGTTAACCAAAAAATACTAGCCTTTGGAAAATCAACTAAATCTTGTTGGAAAATGGTCAGTTGTTTTTCGTATTGACTAATACTATCTAATAAACGCCTAAAATCAGCTAATTGTTGTCTTTCCCCTAGTGAAAAAGCAGTTTTAGAATCACTAAATTGTCCTAATAAACTTTGTAGCGAATCTTCTAATTGTAATACTTCCTTATGGATGCTAGTCACATGATTTGCTTGATCAATCCAAAATTGTGCAAAATCATTATTTGCCAAAGCAATTTCGTATTGTCCTTGTGTTGCTGGCATTTTTTTATTTAATAAAAAACGTCGATATAAGGCAACTTGTAACTGTGGAATCTCATTTGAGATAACTTCTAAAGACTGCAGTAAATGATTTTTTAATCGTTCACCACCAATAATACGGTGCAAAATATCACCAATAGCGGGTTTTGTATCTTGTAAAATCAAATTAATTGCCGTCTGTACCCGAGCTAACCATGTCTGAATTGGTAGCTGATGCCGACTTTGATCTAGAACAGCGGAAGGTAAGTTTTGCGCTTCATCAATTACTAAGTAAGGCTTGTTCTTTTGATCACCTAATTCACTTGCATACTCTGCTAAATAATTATGATTAACAACCAAAAATTGTGCTTGTTGAGCTAAGACATGTTGTCTTTCAAAAAATTCGTAACCATAAAATGGTGACCCTGTTGGATTGTTCGCATTTTGTGATAGCTTTGCAATGAATTTTTGCTGTGCATTCATTAAATGTAATTCATCAAAATCTCCACGAACAGTTTCAGTTAACCATACTAAAATTTGGGCTTTAATAAACTGTAATGAGGTAGTACCTTCATCAATTTGCAATGAGCGTTTAAAACTTTGCAAATTTAAATATTGGCAACGGCCTTTTAAACTGACTGCTCGCACTTCAAAAGGTAAAATATTATGTAATGTTGTATTAATTGTTTCAGTAACCTGTGTTTGCAAGGTAATCGTTGGCTCGGTAACAATAACTTGCTTTTCTGTATCATTTGCTAAATAGGTAAAAGGTAACAAAAACCCGAGTGTTTTACCCATACCAGTTGGTGCTTCTGCAACAAACGCTGATTCTCCAGGCACTGTTGAAAAAGTCGTTGTTGTATAGTGCTTTTTAATAGCATTCATTAATTTAGCTTGTTGCTCACGGTACGTTAAAGTTTTTACGTATAGTTGTTGTTTAGCCGCACGTTTAGCTGGATAAGGTATATTTTTTGTATTACTTAATGGCTCAGGATCACTGAAACGATGAATAGCTAGTCCATCTATTACTTGTAAGTGTTTTGATAACGGTTGACGTAATGTTTTTGCTTTTAATAATGCTTTTTCAAATAATACTTTAGAATCTTTTGGCAGTACCAGAGGTAAATCTACTAAAGCTTGTAAGGTCACTATCGGTAATGATTCTAGCCGAGTGATGATCTTAATTAATAAAGCTCCTGTTGCTAAAGCATCACTATCCGCTTGGTGAGGTCGCCCGTGAGTTAAGGATAGATAAGTTGTTAAATCTACTAAGCGAAAACCTGGTGCTGTTGGCCACACAATTTGACTTAAGGTAACAGTATCCAAAGCTACCAAGTCTAATTCAGTCAATCCTGCCCTTTTAAATTCAGCGTTTAAGAATGGTAAATCAAAATTGACATTGTGTGCAACAAAAATTGTTCCTGATAACATTGTATGAATTGATTCAGCAATATCTGCAAACAATGGTGCCCCTTCTACCATATCTTGTGTGATGCCAGTCAATTGCACAATATTTCGTGGAATAATGTCTTTTGGATTTATTAAAGTTGAAAATTGATTAATAATTTTTTTGTTTTGTACGAACGCAATCGCAATTTGAATAATACGACCTGATTCGCTCGTTGTACGAGTTGTTTCCAGATCAACAACTGCATAGATGTCTTTATTTAGCATCGAAACGCACCACGACTTTCTCTATAATCTTAGGTAAATTATAGCATATTTATACAGGTATATTTATGTAATCTGCTATTGGATTATGTCACATTCATATAAAGCATATTCTATTATATTTTGTTAAAAATCGTGTAAAATTGAAAA
>NZ_BJEG01000016.1 GCF_005405545.1 Weissella hellenica | reverse complement strand
ACATCAGTTGGTTTAATTCCGACAGAATTAGAACGAGTGTTTAGAAAAATATGTGCCATTTATTGACATAGGAGCAGTATTTAAAAAAGGATGAGTTAATTTTTGCGAAGAGAAGAATTAATTCTAATTATGGAAATGCATATTTTCCTGAAGAATATGTTTTTCATTCTGAAATACAGGATAAAGAAATGTTTATAAATATACCTCAATTAGTTAAAAAACTAAAAATTGTTGAGGGTGATATTATTGATTTTTTTATAAAAAATTCAGGACATGAAGAGAAGTTATTGGTAAAAGGTTTATCTGGTGATTGGTATTCAGACAAAGATGATCATTCAAAGTATAGGATTTATCAGACTGGTGCAAAAACTTTAGCGGTGTATTTTTATACAGAGAAATCACTATATGTTAAGAAAATAATTTGGCAAGATTCAAAGCTCATTATAACTTTACCTGAAGATGTTTCTCCAAAAGATATTTCTAATTTAGAGTTAATAGAATCAACTCGAACATCGGCAGCAAGTAGTATTCGAGTTTTGGTACCGTTGCATAGTTACGTTGAAGAACAGAATATAGTGATTGATGATGATTTTTTGTTTTCTGAATTGAGTAGACGAAATAAAATTGGCTTTAGACTATTTTTCTCATATAAGAATTCACGTGTAAAAAATCAGTTTAGAACTGATGATTCTGAAATTTTCGAAGCGGATAATGATTATTCTCTTATTAATATAAGTGTTCATAATTTTTTGGCCTTAGAATTGAAGAAAAAGAAAAATTCAAATACTGTTAAAGTAGCAGTATTAGGATCGAGTCATACTCGTCCAATGTTTAGGTCGGACTCTTACTTTAATCCAGATTATAAAAATTTTTATGAGGTTGTTTACACTCAGTTTCATAGTTCAATTATTTCTTTAGTAGGTAGAGCGCGTAAATTTCAAAATCAATATTATGCAACAAGAAAACAGACTGTAAAAAATTATATTAAAACGGATTTTGAAAAAACTTTTTTTGAAGAATTAAAACAAGCAAGTCCTGACTTTCTTATAATAGATATATATATTGATGTTCAAATGGGTGTTATCTATTTTGGAGATGGCTCAATTATTTCATATAATTCTTATCAAGCAGAATCCAATTATGTGCTGGATAATTTAAATGACAAGCCAAAATTGTCAACAATATTTAATGATGATAATTATGTAGATGATTTTAAAAGGGCTCTGAAAAAATTTAAAGAAATGTTATTAGAAATAATTCCAGAAAATAAAATAATTATTCATTCATTTGATATGAGCGAGGACTATAAAGATAATGAAAAAAACATAAAAAACTATAAGCAAAGCAAAGGGAGTATTGTAGAATTAAATGAAATTGCTGTTGAAATGCAATTTCTTTTAGAGAGAACCTTTCCAAAAGCTAATATTTTAGATATAAGAGATTCTAATTATCATGGTGGTATCAACAATCCAATTGGTAATATGCCTCATCATTTTGAAAGTGATTATTATAAAGAATTGTTGAACAAACTGACTAAAATAATATTAACTATAGAGAGGTAAAATAAAATGAAAATAAATGCAATTCCTATAAATAATCTTACTTCAAAAGAGACTGATGTGTCTGAATCTGATGTTTTTATTCCAGATAGAGTATCAGCAGTAATGGAAAAATCTATGGTATCTGTTACGTCTAATTCAACAACTAATAATGACACAAGTATTTATATTGGAGGTAGAGATAAAAATCAATTTAAGTTTGGGTTGAGACCTGGTCACGAGTATAGTTTAATTTGTAATGTTTCAATTGATGAAGTATTAAGTGGTGAAATTATTAAAGATGCACTTACGATGACAGCTATTCCTGTTGTAAATAGTCGCCCCATATGGGGATATGCAATTTCAAATTCTGCTCCTAACATTAAAGGATCTTATAACCTTATTGTAGATTTTAAAATTCCAGATGACGCTGATTCTTTGTGGATTAGGTTAAGTAGTGGAATGTTAAAAGGTTCAGGAAAAGTATCATGGGGTAATATAGGGTACATTGAGAAGAAATTAGACAAAGGTATTCAAAATAATTTAAAAAAATATTTGTCCAGTGGAAGATTAAAAAACTTAATTTCAATTAAAAATTTTGAAATAACAGTTAATGAAAATTTGATTTCAGAATATGCAATTACAGAATTAACGCATAATGAACTTTCTGATATTATTGATTTTGCAGGTATTAATAATATTAATTTTTCAGAAATTAAAGATGCACGAAGATATTTAAAAAATTTTGAAAATAATTCAGATGAAGATGTTCCCAAAATTTTAAAATCCATTTTTAATAAATATAAATTTGATTACAATTATTTTTTTAGTATACATCCTAATAATGCTTTTCAAAGATTTAGAACATTAGTCTGGTTAATTAATAATTTTGATAATATTAAAAATATTGATGATCGTAAAATTACTAAAAAAAATGTAAATTTTCCTGAATATATATTTACGTATTGGAATGACGGATTTCAAAATGCCCCAGGCATTGTTCAGTCTGCACATAAATACTTAAGTAATTCTTTGTCTAAAATTAAATTAGTATCTTTGAATGATAAAAATATAGAGTTCTATATAGATGTTCCAGTATACGCAAAAAAACTGAGAAATAAAAGCATTGCTCATCTTTCTGATTTTTATCGAATTGCTTTATTAAATAAATATGGTGGAGCATGGATTGACTCTACTGTAATGGTTGGGGAAAATTTTGAAAATAAATTGTGTGACTTATACTTAAATAATAAAAATTCTATAGTAACACCAAGATATGGTAATGAAGAAAAATTACAAAGTAGTCAAGGAATATCAAATTGGTTCATTAGTGTCGTAGAAGACCATAATAGATTAATATCTCTTCAATATAATGACATTCTATTGTGGCTCAAGGATCATGATGAATTTAGTTATTATTATATGTTCCATGCTCTTTGGGATTTTTTAATTTGTATTGATGAACCTTCAAAATTAAATTGGGAAAAATCTGGATACGTTTCAGCTTATAAATCTCATATAATTCAAAAAAATATGTTTTCCACTGTAAATAAGGATTTCATAGATATTTTGGAGGATAATTTAGTTAATAAAATGACATATAAATATAATGAATCAAGAAATAGTAGTCAAAGTCTCCTTTCTTATGTGGGTAGAATGTAAATTGGTTATTTTATGTGTTTATCAATTCAAAATATTTTAAATAAATAGTTTTATAATTGGGTCACTAAATTATAATAAGGTTTAATATGGTACTTTTAAAATAAATAATAATTTTACTATTTGTATAAATCGTAAGGTGATTTAAAGAGTTTGTGAAATGTAGCTTGTGAACCTGATAATTTTGGTTCTATGTCAAACATATTAACATTAGAAGCAGGAACAGATATGACGATATCTGTTCCTGCTTCTTTAATTTTATCCCGGATTATTCATCAAGACAAACAAAAACCCGCTGAAACAGCAAGTTAATACCGTTTCAGCGGGTTTTGCGCTTTCACCCGTTGGGTGAAAACCACAGGAGCTCTTTTTTATAATATTTTGTTAGTGAAAAACAAATCAAATACTCAAAAATTGGAGCGTCTAAAATTATGACTCAAAAAGTATTACCTAGCAACCCTTTAGTTGCAGTTTCAGACAGTGGGGCACCAATTACCTCGGATGGTGGCAACGTACTGCTTAGTATGTTTCTGAATTCACCTGTAGTTTCCAGGCTCTTTAATAACGTTGAATTCAACGATAATCGCAAAAATCCACGCTATGCTAAGGTAGAATTATTATTGCAAATGCTCATTCAAGTTATCGAAGGTTATCGCAACGACGACGTTGCAGATTACTTGACCCAAGATATCGAACATCGACTTGTTTATGCGCAAAACATGGCATCTCAACCAACTGTTTCCAGATTTCTATTACATCTCACGAACGAAGACATTGATGAGCTACAAGAATTAAATCGTCGTATTGTCTCTTTAATTGATGAAAGATCAGCCAACACTGAACTGGTGCTAGATTTGGATTCAACCTACTTTGAGACCTTTGGTCATCAAGAAAAAATTGGTTTTAATTATCACTACTTGAACGTCGGTTACCATCCGCTTATCATGACCGATGCTTTAACTGGAACCGTGCGTCAGGTATCGTTGCGAAGTGGCAATACCTATACCGGTAATGGTGCAACTGAATTTGTGCAAGGGTATCTGTCAACTAGTCTATCCGCTCAACATCAGACAATTATTTTGCGTAGTGACAGTGGCTTCGCCACGCCAGACTTGATGGAAACATTAGAAGGCAACGATATTTTTTATACCATCCGATTGAAGTCAAATCCTCGATTGAAGCGTATGGCACTTGATGGACGATATGTTAATCTCGACAATCTTTTGATGATTGAAGGTCAGTTGACGACCGATGAATTTGAGTATCAAGCCACCTCGTGGGACAAAGCACGTCGTGTTATCGTTTTAAATGATGAACATGGCGGTACACAGTTCATCGTCACTAACCTAAGTCTTCCACAAAAAGACATCGTCCGTGTTTACCGCAAGCGTGCGGCGATTGAAGATATTATTCGCGAGCTTAAAGGTGGATTTGCCTTCGGCAAAACTGATAGCAGTTCATTTTTCGCCAACAAAGCGCGCATGTGGATCTCAGTGATTGCATCAAACTTGATCCGGTTGATGAAGAGTATTGCGTTGAACGACCAGCAACAATCGTGGACAATCAACACCTTTCGAGACCGTTTGTTAAAAATCGGGGGACGTGTCACTAAGCACGCCCGCAAGGTGATCTTGACGTTAGATAGCCGCATCCAAGAACAATTCGATAGTCTGTTCTGGCGATCTTGGGAACGACTAAATGCTTTGTGGCAATAAAACAACGAAGTAGATTTTCAAAAAAATAGAAAAATCCGGCTGGTTTTAGTGTGCCCATTTTTCTCAAAAAACGTTCAATCGAAAAAAACACCCTGAAACTGTGCCAAGGTACCGGCAGTTTCAAGGTGATTTATCGTATTTTACTGATTTAGCTGTGGTTAAAAATTTAGTGCATGAATAATCCGGGTTTAAAGCTAAAAATAGTTAATGTTATTGAAATAAGCAGGCTCTGCAGTTACGTGCATAGTCTGCTTATTTGCTATAATGAAGGTAAACAAAAGAGGGGGGAATAGACATGGTTGATCATATTTTAGGCATAATTTTTGCAATAATTATTGGTTATGTTTTTTATAAATGGTTTATCACGCCTGATGGTCCACCTATCTTTAAGCCATCAAATAAACGGAAATTTAATCCAAATTCGCCTCATAATAATTGGTATTTTAATCCGGATGGTACACCAAAAACTGCAGAAGAAAGCAGAGCATTCGAAGAAAAATTTAAAAAGAAACATGTGCCCAATCCTGCTGATTCTGAAGATATAGATGATCGGCATGACATTGATGATATTGAAGGGTATATTGCGGCTAAAATAGTGATGGATGACAATGATCTAGATGATTAGTATTTGCACAACCTGTTACCATACTAATGGTAATAGGCTTTTTATTTTGAATGCTATGATGATTGTACTTATCTTGAGTATGCTAAAATGATGCCAAAGGGGGATACTATGGCAATTAACCGACTTGAGTTTTATTCAGAAAAATTACAGATGAATACGCGAGTTAATGTGATTTTGCCTGACCATCCAAAGGATAAAGGTAAAATACTATTATTACTACACGGGTTACATGACGATGAAAATTCATGGATAGATCAGACACGCTTAGTTTCATATGCAAGTAAAACGCAGATAGCTATTATTATGCCACGGGCTGACCGCAGTTATTATACAAATCGTGATGGTGACAGTCAGTACTTTGATTATATTGGGGAAGAAGTATTACAACGTTGCCAGCAGTGGTTTAATTTATCACATAATCCAGCAGATATTTTTATTGCTGGTGTGTCGATGGGTGGATTCGGTGCTTTAAAAGTTGGTTTAACACATCCGGCACAGTATCAACAAATATTTGCTTTGTCAGCCGTTCCGGACATCAATAAACAATGGGAAGACAAACCAAAACGTGAAAAATGGTTTCGTAGTTTATTTGGTTCGCCCGAGGAAGTGAAAAATTCAAATAATGATATTGCATACTTGATTTCACAGCAAAATACTAATGCACCAGCTATTTGGCAATTATGTGGTGTTGATGATCCGTATTATCAAATGAACATAATGTTGCATGAACAAATAGATCATCAGGGTTTAAAGCATGAATTCATTGAAGTTCCTGGTGGTCATGAATGGAATGTATGGGATCCGGCAATTAAACAAGTTTTACAATGTATTGAACAAGCTTAATTTGAAAGGACGATAAAATAAATATGCGCAAGAAAAATATTATTATTACTGGGGCTTCTGATGGTATCGGTGCCGCCGCTGCTCGACAGTTGGCCAATAATGAAAATTATAAACTTTATTTAGTCGGTCGTAATCGCGCGAAAACTGCAGCTGTTGCGGATGAAGTGCATGCACCTTATTTCGTTGCAGATTTTGCTGATTTAGAACAGGTTCGTCATCTGGCAGCAGTGTTAAAAAACACTTTGGGGACTGCCCCGATTGATATGTTAGTAAACAATGCAGGTGGCTTGTTTGATGATTTTGCTTTAACAACAGATGGTTTTGAACGAACTTTCCAAATTAATTATTTGGCACAATTTTTGTTAACTTCTCTATTATTGCCACAGTTTAATACTGATCAGACCGTTGTCATTAATACGTCAAGCGTTGCGCATAAGTTATTTGGTCATTTGGATTTAGAAGATTTGAATAACCAAGGTAACTACAATGCTAGTAAAGCATATGGTGACTCAAAGCTTGCTGATTTATTGTTTACTAAAGAATTACACCGGCGTTATCATGGTCAAGGATTAAAGACAGTGGCATTTCATCCAGGTGTTATTAGGACCAATTTTTCTAGTGGACAAAAGAATTGGCGCCAAGTTTACCAATCAGCTTTAGGTAAGTTAGTCTTACCAAGTGCTGATGCTGGTGGTAAGACATTACGCTACTTTATTGAAGGAATGCCAGATATTACATGGCAATCAGGTCAATATTACAGCAAGCGCCGATTGTCTAAAAAGGTAAATCCACAAGCTAATGACGTTGTATTGCAACGACAATTATGGGACAAAACAATGACTTTACTAGACTTGTAAGGTTAACGGTATGCTGTTAAAACAGTGGACGACTAAAATTAGTCACGGGTATATTGAAACTAAAAGATGAAACGGGAAACTGTTTCATCTTTTTTTATTGAGCAGGTGCCGTATAAATGTATGGTATATTAATAATGTATGATTTAAATTTTAGCAGATAGACAAGAGGGACCATCTTTAATGAAGAAAAGTAATCGACGTATCGTTATTAAACAATCAACACAATCAGCAAATTTTGCCATCATCGTATGGTTAGTAGGCTTTTTAAGTAGACACTTTATTAACCATCAACAGTCAAAAAAGCTGGCCAAAAATGATGTATTTACAGTAAGTCAAACGATTGCACTAACTAATGATCAGGAATTACGTTCAGATATGAATTATTTAGTATGTAATGTTGAACCGGCTATTGTGACGGTTATGCCATTAGATAGTGTTGACAATCACCCATTTAAAGTCATGAAAAAAGCCATTAAACGTGCATTAATTCGTAAAGATATGTAGTATTAAACATTATAATTCAAGTTTTTACGACAAATGGAGGATAGCTACATATGATAATATACAAAAAAATTTATCTTATTGTGATAGCTATCATAATGAGTAGTGGCTTAACACTGCAAACAGTCTATGGTGAGACAAATCAAAACTTAATAAGTGTTAATTTAAAGCAAGATATACAGCTAAAAACCGGGAGTGATGAAATTAAAGGAACTATTAACAATTCACAGTCGGTTGCAGCTGATGCTTATACGCTAGTTGTTAAAAATAAACAAGAAACCTTATTAAAAAAGATTATCGTCTTAAATCAACCGTTTGAAGCACAATTAAGTAGGAAGTTAAAAACACAAGACCAGATAACTATCCAATTGGAAGATCAAAGCGGTACACCGGCTATCGATGCGGTGGAGATAGCACCAACCAAGTGGCATGTTTTGAATAAACCAACAAATAAGATTAAAACTAGCAACTGGGGAAATGTATTCAAAAATAGTCGGATAGCACCTAAAAAATATCAAGTTGTGCAGGCACCTAAGACAGGTTTGTCATATTTAAAGAAACCACATTATATTGCGAGCCGTCGTGCAGTTACTACTTTTAAAGAGACTGATCGTTCGGTAAATAATACGATTAAAGGTTATCAAACGGCATTACTATTACCAACGCAATCAACCGATCTCGTAAATTGGCAATTACCACAAGGTAGTGTGATGCACAATCAGTACTTATATGTTATGTATGAATCTCAAGAACATAAAAGCTACGGTCGAATCGTTCGCTATGATATTGATAGATTGAAGCAATTGGGGATTTGGCAAAATGGGCAGGATAATTTACGCCAGTTAGAACAGAAAGTAAATCAGCACAATTTTGCGACAACGACGGATGAACAGTTATTGCAAACAATCTTGGTCGGTCCAGAATTTTATATGGGTCATGGTCAAGCAGTTTCTTTTAATAAAAAGTATAACCAGTTATGGTTAGTATCATTAACTAAAAAATCGCGGCAACAACAATTAACACAAGTGGATTTAAATAAGTTATATCCGAAAGAACGACATAAGTTTATATTTAAAGACACAAAAAATAAGCAGTCATTCCACGGTGAGCATAATTTAAGTATTGATGACCAAGGAAATGTTGCGATGATCGGTATGATTTCAGATAAAACGAAAAAACAATTAGCTGCTAAAAATGTGCAAGCTGGTGATTTGATGTTATACCATGGTTATATACATAATGGTCGTTTACAAATGGCAATCGCAAATACAGTAGTTCGTCAAAAGCCAGGATATTTTGGCCAATTTTTAGCCGCAAAAAATCAAACGAAGCAACTTTTCTATTTATCTGATGGTGTTTATTATGCGTTGCCAGCTGATAAGTGGGCTGAGGGCACGTTAAAACAAGCGGATATCAATAGTGGCGTTTATACTGAAGGTTATAATACACGTGAGTTTGAATCACAAGGTTGGGATAGTCAAGGAAATTCATACTTGATCGTTAATCGAGGTTCTGAAGTAATGCAAGAAACAAAATAAGTCAGAAAATGTGAAATTTGTGACCTGATGGCAATATATGTTTGTTACACTTAAAGTAACTAAATTAAGGGTACATGGTAATAGAATGGGTCGAGCACAAAAAATAAAGAATCGTATTAAAAATTCATCCTTTTTTGGAATGAGCTATCTGACGGGCACTTTGATATTGGTTAAATTGTTACAATTATTTATCAAACCAAATGAAAAACAGATATTATTCATTTCATATAGCGGACGACAATATTCAGACACACCAAAAGAAGCATACAACATGTTACGTACTGATCCGGATTTTGCGGATTATGAGTTGGTATGGGCATTTAATAAGCCAAAGTTATATAAGCAGCCGGAATTAGGGCGAAAAATATCATCGAATTCGCCAACCTTTTTTTTTCATTTATTGAAATCAAAATATTGGATTGCTAATTCGAGTATTGATCGCTTAATACCATTTAAGCATGAACAGCATGTCTATATTCAGTTTTGGCATGGTGTGCCGCTTAAATCATTAGGTCATTCAGAGGTTGGTTTGTCTAGGTTGGTTCAGTATTGGTATGATCATGTACAGTTTGACTTTATGTTTACGTATAGTGATTACGACTTAGAAAAGTTCAAGGCAGTTTTTCCTAGGACAAAGCAGTTTGTGACACAGGGACAATTACGCAAAAATATTGTTCAACGGTATGAACAAAATATTACACCAGCCAGGATTAAGTATCAGTTAGGTATCAAGTCAGATAAACCGGTGTTATTATATCTGCCTACTTTCAGAGGATATGATGCTAAGGAGCAGACCAATCTAACTGAGGCAACGTTGAACGAATTGTCTGAAACATATACTGTTATTTATCGTGGTCATTATTTTACGGATGGTGCGGGCAAAGGGCAGATTATCACTGCAAAAAATTATTCATTGTATAAGATGTTCATGATAGCAGATACGTTGATTACGGATTTTTCGAGTGTCTTTTTCGATTTTGTGGAATACGGCAAAAAGGTTTATTTATTCCAACCGGATGTTAGTGAGTATATTGTACGACGCGGTATATATTTAGATGCAAAGAAGGATTTGCATCTACCGGTGGCTTATTCTGAAGTTGAATTAATAGCGCTGATGCAGGCGGATAATTATGATTATCAGGTTTTGAAAAAAATTAAAGAAGAATATAATCCTCATGAAGGGGATGAAGCAGCCAATGCATTGAAAAAAATTTTGATGCAGTATTTGTAAATTTATGAGCACTGAGTTTCTTGGAAATTCAGTGCTTTTTTTTGTATATTCTAGATGTTTTTAGTAATGAAAATCAAGCCAAATGAGTACAAGCAAAGCAAATTGATTTCCCAGAATATGTTAAATCACAAATGCAATAGGGACATTGACTAAAAATTTAATGAAACAAAAATAGTTATTCATATACAGCTTGCTCGATATAGTATTCTAAAAAAAGCGCTTGTGCACAGTGCTGATTTTATTATCCTAACGAAAGCAGCGAATTAATCATGTTCAATGATTAAGGTGAAAAATATGAATAGCTTAAAAAAATCGTGATGATTGCCGCAACTAGTATAGTTAGTATGTATGCGCTATCTACAAATTATGTGACAGCAAATAGTGTCCCAAGCATTACAGCTGGTGAAGCAAATAAACCACGAATGGATCTGGTCGATGTATCGTCTTGGAATAAAGCATTATCGGTAACAGATTTTCAAAAAATGAAAGCCCATGGTGTGCGGGGAGTGATTGTTAAGCTAACCGAAGGGAATTATTATGTTAGTCCAGTGGCAGCAGCCCAGATTTCAAATGCACGCGCTGCAGGATTAATTGTTTCAGCTTATCATTATGCAAAATATCGCTCACCACAGGAAGCAACCCAAGAAGCAGATTATTTTGCGAATCAAGTTCAAAAATTAGGGCTGCCAACGACAACAGTCTTGGCAAATGATTTGGAAGATTCGCAGACGCAGACAGGGAATGTTACAAATAATGCGTTGGCATTTCGTGATCGTTTAACAGCGCTCGGTTATCAGCGCCAAATGTTGTATACAGCGCCATACTACATTACGCAAACACAACTAGATGTTAATTTATTTGGTAATCGTAATATATGTATGGCTTCATATCCATACAATCCAACTAGTGATAATTTATGGCATCAACAATATGGTGCATGGCAATGGAATTCTAATACAAATTTCCCCGGTGTAACGGGTGTGTTTGATGTTTCCGTTGATTATGGTTCAAAATTTTTAGAAGAACATACAACGACATCTCATCAAGCGATGCAACCAAAACCGGTTGAAAAGAAGGAATCGTTACATTACCAAGGATACATTGATGATGGGACGGCATGGCGTTGGTATGAAAAAGGACGTCTTTTCACAGGATTTAGGTTTTATAGGGGTGCTTATTATTGGTTTAAAAATGGGGTTCGTCAAGTTAATCAATGGGAAAGCGCCTGGGGTAATCGTTATTATGTTGGCTTTGATGGACGCGCTGTGCAAGGATTACAAACCATTAATAAAAAGCAATATTACTTTGGTAATAATGGGACATTTTATCTACGAACAAATCAAAAAGTAACCATAAATAATCAACAGTTTATAGCGAATAAACAAGGTGCGTTAACTAAAGTTAACACCAAACGTCAAGGCTATTTGAATACATCGCAAGGATGGCGTTGGTTTGAAAATGATCATTTATTTACAGGATTTAGGTTTTACATGGGTGCTTACTATTGGTTTGAAAAAGGTGTTCGTCAAGAAAATAAATGGAAAAGTGTTTGGGGTTACCGTTATTATGTTGGACCAGACGGCCGTACTGTTCAAGGTCATCGAAAAATAAATGGACACTGGTATTATTTTGGTAATGATCATACATTTTATTTGCGTTAAGAATACTAATTTAATGGTATATTTAAGTTGAATTTTAATTTGGTATCATACAAAAGATTGGGGCATCTTTTTTGTCTCAATCTTTTTTTATAAGATAATGTAAAAATTAGCAACAATTGTATAAGTAAGCGTATAATACAAGTAATTAAACTGAATTAGGAAAAGCAGGTTATAGATAAATGATTACAATAAAATCACAACGAGAAATCGAAGGGATGAAAAAATCGGGCGCTATTATTGCAGGAATGCATAAAGGACTTCGGGATTTGATCAAACCAGGTATTTCAACATGGGAAATTGAAAAATTTAGTCGTCACTATATTGAAAGTCATGGTGGTCGTGCTGCCCAAATTGGGTTTGAAGGATTTGAATATGCCACAACTGTATCGGTCAATGAGGAAGTGGCACATGCCTTTCCACGTAAACATTTGTATCTAAAAGAAGGGGACATTGTTAAAGTTGATACGGTTGTCGATCTTGATGGCTACTATTCCGATTCAGCCTGGACGTATGCAGTTGGTCAAGTATCTGATCAAGTGAAAAAATTAATGGCTGTTACGAAAAAAGCACTTTATATTGGTATTGATCAGGCACAAGTAGGTAATCGTGTCGGCGATATTGGTGCGGCAATTGATCAATATGTTACGCAAGAAAATGGCTATGGCAATGTCCGTGAATATGTTGGTCATGGTATTCAGCCAACCATGCATGAAGAACCAGCCATCCCACACTATGGTAAATCTGGTCATGGTTTACGTTTGAAGCCAGGTATGACAATTACGATCGAACCAATGGTTAATTTGGGTGGCTGGAAAGTAAATACATCAACAGAAGATGGTTGGACAGTTACAACTGAGGATGGTTCTTGGTCAGCACAATATGAACATGTGGTTGCCATTACAAATGAAGGACCTAAAATTTTGACATCACAGGATTTAGAATTTGATGCAAAGTATTTGTAATGTTTGATTGATTGCAAAGGAGATTTTGATTTGTCAGCAAAAAGTTATATTTTTTCAAAGCGGTTTCTAGATATTTCGGTAGCATTATTTGCGTTGATCATTTTATCCCCAGTTTTCTTAGTAATATCATTATTTTATTTATTTGGTGATAATAAAGGACCTATTTTTTACCAACAGAAACGTATCGGTATGGGACATCAAGAGTTTGGTATTTACAAGTTTCGTTCGATGGTCGTAGGTGCTGAAGAAAAATTATATGCAAATAAAGACTTATACGCAAAGTTTGTTGCGAATGGCTACAAATTACCAACAGAAGAAGATCCACGCATCACGAAGTTTGGTGCTTTTTTACGTAAAACATCCATTGATGAGCTACCACAATTTATTAATATTTTAAATGGTGAGATGAGTATTGTTGGACCTCGTCCCGTGGTAGAAAAAGAATTGGTTGAATATGGGGATGATGTTGATAAATTCCTATCGGTTAAACCAGGAGCAATGGGCTTTTGGCAGGCTAGTGGGCGTAGTGAAATACAATATCCAGAGCGTGCCGAATTAGAAATCGGCTATGTTGATCAAGCTGACTTATGGTTTGATTTTAAAATTTTGTTTATGACGATCATTGCTGTTTTTAAGGGTGAAGGAGCAATGTAGCGTATTCAACTATAAAACTTATTATTTCTCCTGTATAATTAGAAATAATAAGTTTTAATTTTTAACTGATTAAAGTTTAATCAGAAATTTTTAGTTTAAAAAGGAATAATAGAAATGAATAATCAATTTACTGTTACCGATTTATTTAAGCATTTGTTTCGTAATGCTTGGTGGATTATTATCTTAGGCATTATTGGTGCAATGGGGATGTTTTTTATTAATAAGCAACCTTCATCAGTTAATGTTAGTGCTACTCGAACAATGTACGTTGGTAAGGTTGATAGCGATGCTAAGGATCCTAATTCACAAGTTAATGGAAACGCTTGGATGTTAAAAACTTATCGTGAAATCGGAAAAGATCGTACAATCATTGATCCTGCTGTTGCACAATTAAAAAAGCAACATGTTAAGGTGACAGGAGCACAATTGCGTCAAGCAGTGACCTTATCATCACCAGAAACCACTTTGTTGATTAAAGCGAAAATTTCTGGTGTTGCTAAGGGCACTAAAGCAGTGAAGATGGTGAATGCTTATACAGATTCGTTTGCTAAGAACGCACCAAAATTAATTACGGATATGCCACAACCAGAATTAATGTCAGCAGCTAAAAATGCGCAAACGGCAACGACTGTTTCTGGCGGTTCACCAAAGAAAGCAGCTTTGTTTGGATTAGTTGTTGGTTTGGCTGTGGGAATTGTTTTGGCATTTTTTACCGGAATCTACAAAAATATGAAAGCAGTAAAGAATTAAAAAGGAGTTTTATATGATGTCTTGGTTAATGCCATTTGCGATGCTTCCAAAGACGTATACATTTTTCTTCTTTGATTCGTTTGCTCAAATTGCAATTGCAGTTTTTGGATTATATATATTAGGTAAATTATATGTACAGCCACAGTTATTAAGCACGGTACTACCCAAAACAACTACTTTACGTCTTTGGGGTGTGTTTGTGGTTGTACAGTTATGTTTGATGGCCTATCAATCAGTGAAAATAGGTAATAGTCAGCAAACATATGGGTTATTACATAGTTTAGTATCCTTTATTCAAATGATTTTGGTCATTTGGGTAGCTTATACTGTCCAAAAAATGGCGATTCAATCATTTAATGATGCTAAAAATTTTGTTAAAAGTATTATTTGGACGATTGTTGGTTATTCAGTTATTGTTCTAATACCACAAATTCTATTTTTACTAGGAATTGGACACTTTAGTCGAATAACGAATGCTGTAGCAAGTCTGTTTGAACGACATTGGTTAGATCGTGACTTTTATAATAATGGTAGTTATGTGACGACATTATTCCGGTTAAATGGTTTAGAACCCGAAGCTTCTTTTTTGGCATTATTACTAGGGTTAGCATTTGCACCATTATTGTTGATGATTGTTCAAGAACCCATAAAGTCGTTTAAAAATCATCGTAAATTGTATATATTATCTTGGTTAATTGTTATTTTTATGGCTTTGGTATTACTTTATGCTAAAACAACCACCGGCTTTTTAATTATTTTTATTTTAGCGTTGCTATATTGGTTAATGGCACCTAAAAATCAAAAATTATGGTTGTTTGTCTTGGGTATTATAGCCTTAGTAGGTGGGGCACTTGCATATGTTGCAATACCATCAGTTAATGAATTGCTTAATCGTTGGCTATTTGAAAAAGGTGGAACTGATAATCGTTTAGGTGGTACGATTGGTCTAATCGGTGCTTGGTTACATCATCCATTATTGGGAGTAGGTTATGGTTATGAAGGACCATACATTGTAGACAACTTACCACAGTGGTCTAAGAATAATTATGAATACATGGCAGTGTATAAAAAACAATCATATCCAATTTTAAATGATGTGTTTGGTTGGTTAGCACGATATGGGCTATTGTTTATGGCTACTGGCGCTTGGTTGTTATTTGGCTTAATCAAGCGTGCAATGATTGTTTTAAAGTCATTAGGTCAATTAAATAATCCTGAACATATTGTGTTTTATCGCATTGTTATTAAGGCATTCTTTGTCACAATAGCAGCTATCTTAATAGTAGCAGCAGTGACACCTGCCAACGTGACATCATGGCCAATTTTATTAATGCTATTTTTCTACTGGCGAGTTATTCACTTAGCAGAAGATGAAGTTAGTAGCAAGTAAGGAAATATAATTGTATGAAAATTTTGATAGCAACACATAAATCATACCAAATCCCTGATGAGGCGGGTTATTATCCCATTATGGTGGGTGCAGATTTAAGAAATCAAATTCCAGTAGGTTATTTAAAAGATAACACTGGACAAAATATATCAAAAATGAATCCATTTTATAATGAATTAACAGCTTTATATTGGGCGAAATATAACTTACAAGACGAAGATATTATTGGCTTAGTGCATTACCGTCGCTATCTTGGTAGTAAGAGTGGTCATGACTTGAATAATATTTTATCAGCAGCACAAATTCGGGAAGCACTGAATAAAGTGGATGTTTTATTACCGAAGCAACGTAATTATTATATTGAGAGCCAAAAAAATCATTATTTAAATGCACATAAGAATGAGCCATACTTTGTCATGGCGGATGTGATAAAGGAAAAATTTCCAACTTATTACGAAGCATTTATTGCAATGGGGCAATCCAAACAAGCTCACTTGTTTAATATGAGTATTATGAATCAGGAAAATTTTCAGTCATATACCTCATTTATGTTTGACGTATTAGCTGAAGTTGAACAGCGTATTCCATATCGTGAGTACGAAGGTCAAGAACAGCGCGTTTTTGGCTTTTTATCTGAACGTTTAATGGATACATGGTTGTACACGGAACAAAAAACATTTGCTGAATATCCGATTATCACAACTGAAAAAACTAATTGGGTTGATAAAGGAACGCAATTTTTGAAGCGAAAATTTTTCAAAAATGGTCGTAAAAAGGTTCATTTTTAAGGTTGTGCAATCACAAATTATGATAGAGTATATTTAATGTATTTTTATAAAGATATAGGGGATAATAAAGATGACTTTAAACGATAAAAATTATGATTATCTAATTGTTGGTGCAGGTCCATTTGGTGCAATTTTTGCTTATGAAGCAGCCAAGCGTGGTAAGCGCTCATTAATTGTTGAAAAGCGTCCACATATTGCGGGTAATACGTATACGCATACGGATCATGGGATTACAGTCCATGACTTTGGTGCCCATATCTTCCATACTGATAACAAAGAAGTTTGGGAGTATATTAATCAATTTGCTGACTTTAATGGTTATCAAAATCAAGTTATCGCAAATTATAATGGTGAGCTTTATAACCTACCATTTAACATGAACACTTTTTATGAGATGTGGGGGACTAAAACACCTGCAGAAGCTAAGGCTAAAATTGAGGAACAAAAGACGGCCGCTTTGGCTGAATTAGGAGATCGTGAGCCACGTAATTTGGAAGAACAAGCGATTTCATTAATTGGAACTGATATTTACCAAAAGTTGGTTAAGGGTTATACAGAAAAGCAATGGGGACGTAAGGCAACTGAATTACCAGCTTTTATTATTAAGCGTCTGCCAGTTCGTTTCATTTACGATAACAACTACTTTAATCACCGTTACCAAGGTATTCCAGTAGGTGGTTACACACAAATATTTGAAAAGATGTTGGATAATGATTTGATCGATGTTCGTGTCAATGAAGATTTCTTTGATCACAAAGATGAATACATTGCTGAATTCCCACGTATTGTGTATACCGGAATGATTGATCAATTCTTCGACTACAAGTTTGGTGAATTAGAATATCGTTCAGTTCGTTTTGAATCTGAAGTGATGGCTATGGATAACTACCAAGGTAACTCAGTTATTAATTATACTGATGCCCAAACACCTTATACACGTGTGATGGAATGGAAGCATTTTGATGGTCTATCAGATGATGGGGTAACGATTGTAACCAAAGAATATCCACAAGAATGGGATCGTTCAAAGGAAGCTTATTATCCAGTTAACGATGAGAAAAACACGAATTTGTATAAGCAATATGCAAAAGAAGCACGTCAGCATTCAGCACAATTTATTTTTGGTGGTCGCCTAGGTCAATATCGTTATTATGATATGGATCAAGTATTCAATGCAGCATTTAATACTGTTAAGAAAGAATTTGATATACCAGCAGATTTTAATTTTGCACACGATGAAAAGCACTAAAGTAATTAGAGACTCAGTCATCTTCGGTTGGTTGAGTCTCTATTTTCGATTAGTACCTTACACTTTGTGAATTAATAAGGTTTAATAGGCAGTGTATATTTATCATTTGACCTGAAAATTATTTAAATAACGATTAAGCGGATAAAAGTAATTGAAAAATAAACAATATCAATTAATTATCGTCCTCATCATATATTATATGGATATATTAAACATTATGGCTACAATGGCTGTATTGTGGTTGCATACATCAGAATATGCTTTTCAGTATGAACCAAATAATATTAATTGGTATGTTAGTTTAATTATTCAAGTCTTATTTATTTGGGCAGTGCCAATCTTTTTTATGATATCTGGTGCAAATTTATTTAATTATCGTAATCGCTACGATACAGTAACTTTTTTTAAAAAGAGGATTGTACGTGTTCTAGTACCGTTTTTTATTTGGTCGTTTGTTTGGTATGCGTGGAATAATTTTGTTTTGCAGCAGGAAAATTGGTCAATTAAAGGTTTTATTAATGGTATGGAATATGACACGATACAACCTATATTTTGGTTTTTTTATTTTTTAATTCCAATTTATATTTCAATGCCGTTCTTATCAGTTTTAGCAACGAAAGATAACAAAAAAGTTGTGGAATATATTATTGTATTCTATGCCATTGGGATGGGGATTATTAATTATGGTTACATGCTATTGAGACGAACACCAAATCATATGGTTAATAACGTTCCCTTAGTACTTTCAACCGGTATTGGTATATTCTTTGTTGGATGGTATTTACATACGTTTAAGATGAGTAAAAAAGTACGATATTGGTTATATTTTGGTACCAGTATGAGTATTATTTTTATGATTTTAGTAACAATTATTTTATCAGGAATTCGTGGTGAGACTGCACGCGAAGTTTATAGTGTTTTTTCAATTGGTGGTTTCTTTATTCCATTAGGCATTTGGGTGTGGGTTCAGAAACGTTTTGGCGAAACATGGCAACCATCTCCTAACATAGCGAAGTTGTTACGTAGTTTGTCAGGCGTTTCTCTTGGTGTTTATGTGATTCATAAGTTTTTGATTGTAGTTATTGAACATATATTTAGTTTGGCACCTTCGTCTTGGTTACATTTATTTGTTTTACCATTGGTTGTTTGGTTTTTAAGTGTCATAATTATATTAATCTTACAAAAAATACCAGTTGTTAAAAGGTTATTACCATAATAATAGGAAATACAGATGATTTATCTTTCTGTATGAATAGAGGAAAATATGCAAGTTGTTAAAAATTATTTGTACAATGTATTTTATCAATTGCTAACGGTGTTGGCGCCCTTAATTACGATGACCTATCTTTCGCATGTTCTTGGTGCGTCAGGTATGGGGGTTCAGGCATGGACTAATTCCATTGTTAGTTATTTCTTATTGTTTGCAACATTAGGCATTACGCTTTACGGTCAACGTGAAATTGCTTATGTTCGGGATGATGTTGCGTTACAAAATAGACGATTTTGGGAGATTCAACTTCTACATACAATTGTAAGTTTGGTTTCGATTGCGCTTTATATTTTATTTGTTTATAGCATGCGAAATATCCCAGGAGAATTTAACCAAAATAATCATCAATTATATTTACAAACGTGGGTGATTGTCTCAGGGTTACTTGATATTTCTTGGTATTTTATGGGGTTGGAGGATTTTAAGAAAACAGTCATTCGTAATTCATTAGTAAAAATTGCGATGGTTATTTTGATTTTCTTGGTTGTTAAGTCACCAGCTGATGTTGATCGCTATATTTTGTTACTAGCACTAACACAAGTTGTTGGTAATGTTACAATGTGGTTCTATATTCCAGGGAAAGTTAAACTTCCTAAGATTAGAACTTTGAATTTACGGCGTCATTTACTACCAACCATTGGTTTGTTTATTCCAACAATTGCAACGCAAGTATATTTACAATTAAATAAAACGATGTTGCCTTTATTTCAGAATAGTGCGATTGATTCAGCAGCCTTTTATGAAAATGCGGATAAAATTGTAAAAGTGTCGTTGGCGTTAGTTACGGCAATGGGAACAGTTATGTTACCACGAGTTGCTAATTATTTTTCAAAAGGTAATATGAAGGCGGTTAATAAAGCTATTTATCTATCAATGGATTTTGTGACGGCTTTGGCTATTCCACTGATGTTTGGAATGATTGCGCTAGGACCTAAAACTACTATTTGGTATATGGGGACTAATTTCTTACCTGCAGGTTGGACAATCTCTTTGTTGTCCCCGATTGTGTTATTTATTGCATGGAGTAATGTTATTGGTACACAGTATTTGATGCCAATTAATCGAACGAAAGATTTTACGATATCTGTAACAGTCGGAGCTCTTGTTAATATTTTGCTAAACTTTATTACGATTCCATTATGGGGATTATATGGTGCGGCAATTGCAACAGTTATTTCAGAAGCTGCAGTAACTTTGTATCAGTTTTGGGTTGTTCGTTATGATCTATCTTTTGCTAAATTATTTAGTGGTATCTGGAAATACTTTATTTCTGGAATTGTGATGTTTATTGTTTTAATTGTTATGGCTACACATATGGCAGCAACACCTGCTAGGTCACTAATTCAAATTGTTGTTGGTGTTGTCATCTACTTTGGTTTGACAGTTTTGTTGCGTGCAAACTACATTGATAATGTAAAAAAGTTTGTTACTGAACATTTTAAGAAATAAATGAATAAAAAGTGCCAATTATGAGGCACTTTTTTTGTTATACTTATAGTTAGTTGAATTAGTGAGGAAGAAAATTTATGTCTAAGTTATCATTAGTAGTTCCTGTTTTTAATGAACAAGATACTGTTGAATTATTTTATAATGCGTTAGAAGCGGAGCATCAAAATTTTTTGGAGTATGATCTAGAGTATTGGTATATTGATGATGGTTCTACAGATAACACAATGATTGAAGTAGAAAAATTAGCAGCTAAGGATGAAAAAGTACACTTTGTATCTTTTTCACGTAATTTTGGTAAAGAATCAGCCTTATATGCAGGTTTGGAACATGCAACGGGTGATTATATTGCAGTAATGGATGTTGATCTGCAAGATCCGCCCGAAATGTTACCCGAAATGTTAGCTGGTGTGTCATCAGGTGGCTGGGATGCTGTTGGAGCGCGGCGTACAAGTCGTAAAGGTGAGCCGATTCTTCGTTCATGGTTTTCTAAGTTGTTTTATAAATTAATTAATGCAATGTCAGATACGCACATTGTTGAAGGTGCACGTGACTTTCGGGTTATGACACGACAAATGGTGGATGCGATTTTGAGCATGCCAGAATATAATCGTTTCTCAAAGGGAATTTTTTCTTGGGTTGGTTTTAAGCAAAAGTATTTAGAATATGAAAATAAGGATCGTGTTGCTGGTAATACATCGTGGTCATTTTGGGGATTGTTAAGTTACTCGATTGAAGGATTTATTGATTTTTCGAGAGCACCATTAGTGCTAGTTTCATTTTTGGGAATGTTCTCTTTCTTATTAGCATTAATTGGGGCGATCATCGTTTTCATTCGAGCAATTATATATCCTGAAACTTCAGTTTTTGGTTGGGCATCAATTGTGGTTATTGTATTAGCTCTTGGTGGTATGCAACTATTGAGCATTGGTATTTTGGGTAGATATATTTCTAATATTTATTTAGAATCAAAACATCGGCCAATTTATGTTTCACGTAAAGAAAAATAAGTAAAGTATATCTATTAAGGTAATGAATGACGAATAAATCGTTCATTTATTAATATTAAATTATTATATTTAGTTTGGAGAAAATAACATGACAGTGAGTGCTGTGGTAGTGACGTATAATCGTCTACCGATGTTAAAAGAAGTTATTGCGGCGTTACAGAATTCTGATACAAAGGTAAATAACATTATTATTGTTGATAATAACAGTGAAGCAGATACACGAGAATATTTAACTAGTCTTGGTAGTGAAATTCGTTATGTGCGTTTACCTGAGAATATTGGTGGTGCAGGTGGATTTAACAAAGGTGTTCGTTACTTTATGGAAGAAACGGATGATGACTACGTATGGTTAATGGATGATGATACGGTACCAACACCATCTGCCCTAACGGAGCTACTGGAAGGTGCTAAAAAGGTTAATAATCAATTTGGGTTTTTGGCTTCAGATGTCCGTTGGACTGATAATACTCGTGCTAAAATGAATTTACCATTTCCAATCAATCGTTTTAAAAAAATTTCATTAGATGCAACTGAAATGGAGCAATTACGAAACGCAACTTTTGTTTCAGTAATGTTCACGCGTCAAATTGTTGCAAAAATTGGTTTGCCAGTTAAAGAATTCTTTATCTGGGGGGATGATATCGAATACACTGAACGTGCAGCACGTCAATTACCGGGATATATGGTGCCAACGTCACGGATTATTCATAAGATGGCGCAAAATGTTGAGTCTAATGTTTCATTAGATTCAATTAATCGTGTGCCAAGATATTTCTACGCTTTTAGAAATCGAATGTACTTTAGTCGTAATCGTGGGTTTGTTCGTTTTTTGCGGGCTCATATTCGGATAGCCTACGAAATGTTAATGATTTTCTTTAATGGACAACCCAAAAAATGGTTACGTGTCAGAATGGTAATTAAAGGTGTTGTTCACGGTTGGTTTTTCCATCCATCAGTGGAATATGCGAAGAACAAGGTAAAGGAGTAATCAAATGGGAAAAGTAAGTGCAGTCATTGTTACCTATAATCGATTACCAATGCTTAAAGAAGCTATTGCAGCATTAGAATCTGTTGAACCAAAATTGTCGCATTTAATTGTTGTTGATAATAATTCTGATAATGATACGAAGGAATATTTAGAATCATTGGGTGAGCGTATAGAGTATGTCCGTTTGGCTGAAAATGTCGGTGGTGCAGGTGGCTTTAATGCTGGTATTCGTCATTTTTATGAACATACAGATGATGATTATGTTTGGGTGATGGATGATGATACGATTGTACATCAAGATTCATTGCAACCTTTATTAGCATTTGCTAATGAAAATCAAAACTTTAGTTTCTTATCATCAAATGTTTTATTCACTGATGGGACACCATCAGTAAGAAATGTATTACGTCAATATGGTACATTTAATACGACATTAAATAAAAAGTTTACGAAGCCGGTATTAGTAGAAAATGGTACGTTTGTTTCTGTATTATTCCCACGTCATATTGTTGGTAAAATTGGTTTGCCAATTACGGACTTCTTTATTTGGATTGATGATTTAGAATATACAGAGCGTGCTCTAAGAGTTGCGCCTGGATATTTAGTGCCAGCTTCTAATGTAACGCATAAGATGCGTTCTAACACAGAAGATGATATAACAAATGATATTCCAGAACGAGTACCACGTTACTTTAATATGTATCGTAATCGTGTTTATACGATGCAAAAACGTAATTTTTATCGACGAGTTCGTGGCGAGGCAAAAATCAAGTGGGATTATATGCGTTTAAAGTCAGGAAACATGCCAGATAAAGCAGAGCGACTAAAAATTATGCGTGATGGTATTGCTGCAGGTAAGCGATTTAATCCGATTATTGAATTTCCGAATGAGAAGCATGATGCTAATTCGTAATATTAAGCAGCCAAATTTTTTATAAATTTGGCTGCTTTTTATGTATAATTTTTTTAAGCAAAATCTGTCTTTGGAAGTAATTAGTACTTGTAAATAAAGATATCGGCTCTGTATAAAATAGCGTAAAAATTGCAAAATCAATTTAAAAGTTATTAAAATGGCTAAGTAGTTATTATAGGGATAATCGTCAATAACTTTTTATTCAATAAAAATATTGAAATATAGAAATTATACATAGTAATGAACACAAAAGTTTACTTGTTCGGTGCCACTATTAATGATAGTATTTATCATTGGTGAGTACATACTATACTTACATTATACATAAATTGAACAAAAAGTAGAGGAAACTAAATTTCGATGATTAAAAAACGTTATTTATGGATAGATATTGCACGATTATTTGCTATACTTTGTGTTGTTTTTAATCATGTCAATGAAAATCTAAATCAAAGTCCAATAACTAAGACTACCGTTATTCTGCAATTAATTGGACGTATGGGTGTTCCATTGTTTTTAATGATTTCCGGTTACTTAATGCTGAATAGAGATTATACGGTACAGGATAAGATGGATAAATTTGTACATCATAATATGCTACCAATGGTTTATTCGACGATTCTTTGGACCTTTTTATTTTCTTTGTATACGTATTTTATTTTAAATAATAAATCTATAGCTTTGTTACTTCAAAATATAACTTTTCAAAATCGGCCAATGCCTCAAATGTGGTATATTCAATTATTGCCTGTTATTTATGTACTTGTCCCTATACTATCTATTGCTAAAAAATATTTTACTCAATATTTAGGATCTATATTTATAGTGGGAGCATCCCTGTTGGGAATTGGAACTTTAACAGCTAGTTTTACTCAAAATAAGCTCGTGCCATTTCAGTGGAATATGAGTGGATCATGGGGACTCGTTTTTATTATGTTGGCCTTGTTGATATTTGGGAGTTATTTAAATGATATTGTTAAATCAAAAAAAACATTTATTTTATTGGGAGTTGGTGCAATAATTAGTTTCGTATTATTTGTAATTAATACAAAGCAATTATCACCAGCTGGAATGATGTCTACGATTTGGTACACACAAATATGGATATTTATTCCCGGAAGTTTTCTTATTTTAGTTATTGAGAAATTAGATCCTTATTTTGAAGGGTTTATATCTAAGTCAAAATCATTGCAGAATTCTATTATAAAACTTAGCAGTTTAACTTATGGTGTCTACATCGTGCACTATGTTTTTTTGAATTTTATTCTAAAATTTAATATTTTTCATTCGGGATTATTAAATACAATCATACTAGCCTTGTTTGTATTAATTGTTTCATTTGTTTGTGTTTGGGCAATAACAAAAATACCTAAATTTCCATCTTTTGTATTTCTTACAAAATAAGTGTAATAGATAAAATAAATTTAAGTATATTTTTATCTGCTAAATTAATATATTCCAAAAATTAGATTAAAATTATATATGTATAACTGGCCAGAAAAATTTCGGTATAGAGCCGAATTTTTCTGGCCAGTTTTGTTTTAATTCACTATATTATTAGTAATAGACTCAGTCAATAAAGGTAGATATTGATAATCTCATTAAGAAAAGTTACATAACCTGTAATATCAAATTTTATTGTTCATAATTGTAATATGATCCAAAATATTAATGATAAAAATAGTGCACTCTTTCTATTTAACAGGTGGCAAACGAATGAATTAGGTGAAAGACAATATGCCCGCAACAATATATTACTTGTAGATTGGCAGCTAATTGATGGCACATGGTATTATTTTGACCCGAAAACAAAAGCTCTCAAAAAAATAATAGTAGTTATTTAATAGACAAAAAATTATCTTGAACGTCCTTATATACGTTATTGAAAGAGACAAGAACATTAAGGAGAATTTTGATGAAAAAAGGCTGGTTTTGGCTATGCAGGGAATGTTATTGTAGGTGAGTCTCGTTAAAGATGGGCAAGTAAATATTGGGAAGTAAATATGGCGAAATCCGTTAATTTACTTAGTTATAAGCAAATTAACGGATTTTTAACTGCTTAAATTGGCTAAAAACTTAGTTATAGTAGCACTTTTAAAAATAAATTAGCACTTTATAACAAAGAGTGCTAAAAGTGTTGACATTTAGATATAAGGCGTGTACTATAATAACTGTTAGCACGAAGTAGTTGAGAGTGCTAAGGAGGTGGAGCGTATGTTAACGGAAAGACAGCGGCTAATATTAGCCACAATAATTCGTGATTACGCAAAAATCGGCAGAGCTGTTGGGTCTAAAACTTTATTAAGTGAATTAGATTTAACAGTAAGTTCAGCAACTGTGCGTAATGAAATGGCACTATTAGAGGAATTGGGCTTGCTACAAAAAGAGCACACTTCATCTGGTCGCGTCCCTTCACAGCGAGGCTATCGTTATTATGTTGACGAATTGATGCGTCAGCAACATTTATCAAAAATTGTTCAGGAATCTTTAGAACATGTGTTTAATCGTAATTTTCAAGAAATTGATGATTTGATGCAAACAATGGTAAATGAATTAGCAAGCCTAACAGGTTATACGGTTGTTGCTCTAAAACCTGAATCAGCAGATATTCGATTATCAGGTTTTCGCCTAGTACCAATTAATGGTCAACAAATTATGGCGATTATTGTTACGAATGATGGACAAGTTACAAGTCAAAGTTTTCGTTTACCAGAAGGGATGTCCGTAAAGCATCTTGATGATATGGTTGATTACATTAATAAGACATTAGTTAATCAACCTATTATTGAAGTATTACGAACGTTAACTGGTGACTTACCTTGGCAGATGGAACGTACAATTCGAACACCAGTTGCATTTTTACAACTATTCGGTGATGTATTGGCACGTTCTATTCATGATAAAGTGTTCATCGGCGGTTATTTAAATGTTCTTGACTTCACGACTGATTCTAGTTTGCAAGATATCAAGCAATTATATCAATTGCTTGATTCTGCCATAGATATGCGACGAGTTGTTGGAACGGCAAATGACGGAGTGATGGTACAAATTGGTGATGAGAATGGTAACAGTTTGCTATCACCATATAGTTTAGTATCAGCCACATATCGTGTTACACAGTACGGGGTGGGTGCAATAGCCATATTAGGTCCGACATCCATGCGGTACGCTGACATGATAGGCTTGGTTGATGCGTTCCGAAGTGCTTTAACGCAACAGTTACTAGAATATTATCGTTAGAAAAGAGGTGTTAACATGTCAAAGGAAAAGCAGACTCCTGAAGAAGAAATCGAAGTTACCGGTGAACAAATTAATGTTGACACCGATAATGAAGAAACAACTTCTACGGTAGATCAAATTTCTGATTTAGAAGCTAAGGTTTCTGAGGCAGAAGATAAGTACTTGCGTGCTCATGCAGAAATGCAAAACATGCAGGCACGATATGCAAAGGAGCAATCACAAGCTGTTAAATTTGCTAATCAAAAATTAGCACAATCAATTTTACCAGCTGTAGATAATCTAGAGCGTGCCTTGCAAGTTGAAGCTGATGATGATTCAGCACAACAAATTAAGACGGGTGTTGAGATGGTGTATAAAACGCTAATTTCAGCGCTTGAAGAACATGATGTGAAAGCAGTCGGTGAGGCTGGTGAAGCATTTGATCCTAACTTCCACCAAGCAATTCAATCTGTGCCTGCTGATGATGATCATCCAGCAGACACCATTGCAACGGTTCTTCAAAAGGGTTATGTTTTAGCTGATCGTGTTGTTCGACCAGCAATGGTATCTGTTTATAATTAAGCAGTTATTCATTATTATTAGTATTTAACAAATAACAAAAATCTGATCAATAAGAGGTAAATTATTATGTCAAAGATCATTGGAATTGACTTAGGAACTACAAATTCAGCTGTTGCTGTTATGGAAGGTGGCGCACCAAAGATTATTACTAATCCTAATGGTGGTCGTACTACACCATCAGCTGTTTCATTTAAGAACGGTGAGACGCAAGTTGGAGATACAGCAAAGCGTCAAGCGATTACTAATCCTGATACAATCTTGTCAATCAAGTCACATATGGGTGAGCCTGGTTACAAAGTAACGGTTGATGGTAAGGACTATACACCACAAGAAATTTCAGCTATGATTTTGCAATATATCAAGAAATATGCTGAAGATTACTTGGGTGAAACAGTTGATAAAGCTGTTATCACTGTGCCAGCTTACTTTAATGACGCACAACGTCAAGCAACGAAGGATGCCGGTAAGATTGCTGGATTGCAAGTTGAACGTATTGTTAACGAGCCAACTGCTTCTTCATTAGCATATGGTTTGGATAAACTAGACCAAGACCAAAAGATTTTGGTTTACGATTTGGGTGGTGGAACGTTTGATGTTTCTGTCCTTGAATTAGGTGATGGTGTATTCGAAGTATTGTCAACAAATGGTGACACTCACCTTGGTGGTGACGACTTTGACCAAAAGGTTATCGACTGGCTAGCTGATGGCTTTAAGAAGGAACACGGTGTTGACTTAAAGAATGATAAGCTTGCTTTGCAACGTCTAAAGGATGCAGCTGAAACAGCTAAGAAGACTTTGTCTTCAGCTACTGAAGCACAAATCGACTTACCATTTATTACAGCAACTAACGAAGGTCCATTGCACTTGCAAACGACTTTGTCTCGTGCACAATTCAACCAATTGACAGCTGATTTGGTAAAGCGTGCTGAAGCACCTGTGCGCAGTGCTTTGAAGGATGCTGGTCTATCAATTGATGAAATTGACAAGGTTATCCTAAATGGTGGTTCAACTCGTATTCCTGCTGTTCAAGAATCTGTTAAGAGCTTGACTGGTAAGGAACCTGATCACTCAATTAACCCTGACGAAGCTGTAGCCCTTGGTGCCGCTGTTCAAGGTGGTGTTATCACTGGTGATGTTAAGGATGTGGTTTTGCTTGATGTTACACCATTGTCATTGGGAATTGAAACAATGGGTGGTGTCTTTACAAAGTTGATTGATCGTAACACGACTATTCCAACATCAAAGTCACAAACTTTCTCAACAGCTGCTGATAACCAACCTGCCGTTGATATTCATGTTTTGCAAGGTGAGCGTTCAATGGCTGCCGATAACAAGACATTAGGTCGTTTCCAATTAGCAGATATTCCAGCTGCACCACGTGGTGTACCTCAAATTGAAGTTAAGTTTGACATTGACCGTAACGGTATTGTTTCTGTATCTGCTAAGGATTTGGGAACAAATAAAGAGCAAAAGATTACCATCCAAAGTTCAGGATCATTGTCAGATGAAGAAATTGAACGTATGATGAATGACGCAAAGGCTAACGAAGAGGCTGATAAGTCACGTAAGGAAGAAGCTGATTTACGTAACGAAGTTGACCAATTAATTTTCCAATCAGAAAAGACGTTGGAAGAAGTTGGCGACAAGTTGCCTGAAGATGATAAGAAACCTGTAGAAGATGGCGTTGCAGACTTGAAAGCAGCGAAGGAAGCTGATAACTTAGAAGATATGAAGGCCAAGAAGGAAGCTTTGGAAAAAGTTTCTCAAGAATTAGCTGTTAAATTGTACCAACAAGCACAACCAGCTGAAGGTCAAGAAGGTGCCGCACAAGAAGGTCAAGCAGATGACAATACTGTTGATGGCGACTTTGAAGATGTATCAGATGACGATAAGAAATAATTAAAAGATTTAGCGATCTGAACACCCCTACGTTACAGACCGTACGCGATTGTGAGAATAGCAGCTCACAATTGCGATACATATTAAAATTTTTAGGAGGATTTGCCTCATGAATAATACTGAATTATATGAGCGTTTAGGTATTGATAAAAATGCCTCACAAGATGAAATTAAGAAGGCTTACCGTAAATTATCAAAAAAGTATCACCCAGATCTTAATCATGAGGCAGGTGCTGAAGAAAAATATAAAGAAGTCCAAGAAGCCTATGAAACACTAGGTGATGAACAAAAACGTGCCATGTATGACCAATATGGTGCAACAGATGGTCAGCCAGGTGGTCAAGGTGGTTTCGGCGGCTTTGGTGGTTTCGGTGGCGGCAACGCTCAATATGGTGACTTTTCTGACCTTGGTGATATCTTTAGCCAAATGTTTGGTGGCGGATTCCAAGATCCTAACCGTCCACGCAAGGGACAAGATTTACAATATCGAATGAATCTAACCTTTGAAGAGGCTGTTTTTGGTAAGGATGCAACAATCTCATATACGCGTGCAACAAATGACGGTAAACAAGAAAGTAAAGAATTAAAGGTTACCGTTCCAGCCGGTGTTGAAAATGGTCAGCAAATGCGTTTGTCTGGTCAAGGTGAAGCTGGCTTTAATGGTGGACCTTATGGTGATTTGTTTGTTGTGTTCCGTGTTTCACCTTCAAAGGATGATTTTGAACGTGAAGGGACAACGATTTATTCACGTATGCCAATTGACTTTACGACAGCCACATTAGGTGGTGAAATTTCAGTTAAAACAGTGCATGGTGATGTTAAATTAAAGGTCCCATCTGGTACAGCAACTGAGACTAATTTCCGTTTACGTGGTAAAGGTGCGCCACATATGCGTAGTGGTAACAACGGTGATCACATTGTGACATTGTATGTAGATGTTCCAAAGAAATTGAATAAGGAACAAAAGAAAGCACTTGAAGCTTTTAACGAAGCAATGACTGGTGAACATAAAAAAGGATTTTTCGGCTAATAATAAAGGCAAGTGACTTTGTTTAAGGTTACTTGCTTTTTTGTATGGCATAATTGATAAGGAAAATGGAGGTTACTAGATGCGTTTAGGAGATTTGAAAATTTCTTTACTTGGTATGCCTTTAGAACGTCCGTTAGCAACACAATTATTTTCATCAGATTGTGTGTTTGTTAAAATTATAGGTAAAGTGGACAATAAATTAATTTTGACGTTAGAACCAAAGCAAATCACAACGATTAATGATTTGCAGCAGTATGATGAAAATGATTTGGAAGTAATGATTCGTGATCGTGAACAATTCTTACATAAAATATACGGGTATCGTATTATAGACAACATTATTGTGTTAGCCTAATTAAGGAAGGGTAATATGCAAAGACGAATGGGCTGGCTTTTAACGACCATAATTGCGATTGTTGCGCTCATTATGGTTTTAGTATTATATCGTAACACTGGACAACCAACCCGTGTACGAACAATGGCAGAGGAAGCTTTGACTCATAACAAATTTCCTTTTGCTAAAAAGGGACAAGATAGTTATGAAGAATATCAACCGACTAAAAAAGATTTAGCAAATAAAAATTATGTTGAACGTGGCCAACTTAAAAAAAATGGTCAGTATCAACTAACAGAGACAGGACTTGAACAAAAGTGGATAGATAATAAAAAAGTTGATAGTACTGTTACGAATGGCGATATGATTTATCATATTAAAAATATCAATATTATTCAAAATACTGCACGAACACAAAATTCATTATCATCAGCTAGACGTTCGTTAAATGATCGTAAATTGGGGACGAAATTTACTACATTGGTTATTAACTATGATGTGACGAATAATAATCTAGTAACGGCAATTACCCCAGGGATTACAGCGATTAAATACGCTGATGACACAACCATGTCGATATTAAGCGGTATCTATAATGATGGGCGTTTGAATACTTCGGGTATTGTACCTTATGAAACAACAGCGACAACAACAACTGTGTTGGTCCCTAACCACATGGGAAAACATTTATCATCACTGGATATACAATTTGCGACGGTTAAGGATTCGGCAAATAATGAAATTGTAAAGCCATCATCAGTCAGAACAATTACGTTTTAGCATCATTAAATTGCTGTATAAAGTAGTTAAAAAATGCTAGAATTATAACTAGTATAGACCGTCATTTAGGCGGTTTTCTTTTTGAATAAAATTCGATTAGAAATAAGCACAAATAATTTAAAAAGATAAGGAGTTCCTAATTATGCAAATTGAGTTTCTAGGGACTGGCGCTGGATCTCCAGCGCGTTTTCGTAATGTAACGGGTATTGCTTTACGATTGCTTGAGGAAATTAATGAAGTTTGGTTATTTGATGTGGGTGAAGGTACGCAACGTCAAATGCTACAATCAACGATTCGACCACGCAAAATCACAAAAATATTTATCACCCATTTACATGGTGATCATATTTATGGATTACCGGGACTATTGTCTTCACGCTCTTTTCAAGGCGGTGATGAGCCTTTAACGATTTATGGGCCGAAGGGCATTCGTCAATTTGTGGAGATTAGTCTACAAGTTTCACAAACACATTTAACCTATCCAATTTATTATGTTGAATTACCTGATACAGGTGGTGAGGTACTAGAAACTGCTAAATTCACAGTAACAGCTTTGCCATTAGATCATCGTATTTTATCATTTGGTTATCGTGTTGTGGAACACGCACATCCAGGTGAACTATTAGTAGAGCGTTTGCGTGAGTTACACGTACCAGAAGGTCCATTGTATGGTCAACTAAAGCAAGGTAAGGATATTACGTTGCCTGATGGACGGACTATTTACAGTAAAGATGTTATCGGTGAAGCAAAACCTGGTCGTTGTGTGGCAATCATCGGGGATACGCGAAAGAATGATAATACGCTATTACTGGCAAAGAATGCTGACGTTATGGTCCATGAGTCAACATATGGTAAAGGTGAAGGGAAGCAAGCACGTAATCACTACCATACAACCAGCGTACAGGCAGCTAAAATAGCAGCACAAGCACAAGTTGGACGGTTGTTATTGACGCATATTTCGGCACGTTATGCAGGTAAGGCAGCAAATGAATTAGCCTATCAAGCACGTTCAACTTTTGAAAACATACGTGTTGTTAATGATTTTGATGTATATGATGTGCCATTTGGTGAACAGACAAATTCAAAACCAATGACATTACCTGAAGCAGACACTATTTTATAGTACAAGGAGGCATTTCATGATTAATTCACGTTATCAATGGGAAAAACCAACTATTCAAAACCAAAAAGCGGTTAATGAACTGAGCGAAACATTTGGTATTTCTAAATTAATTGCTAAAATTTTGGTTAATCGTGGCTATGATACCGTTGAAACAGCAAATGCCTTTTTACGCCCTGAAATTTCAGCGTTATATGATCCATTTTTATTGCATGATATGGATAAAGCGATTGAACGTTTATTTCAGGCTATTGACAATGGTGAAAGCATTGTTGTTTACGGTGATTATGATGTTGATGGCATGACAAGTACGGCGATTATGACATGGGCTTTAGAACTGATGGGCGCTAATGTGACTTATTTTGTTCCAAGTCGATTTAGTGATGGCTACGGGCCTAATTTAGCTAATTATCAAAAACTTGCAGCTGATGGCATGCAGTTATTGGTTACAGTTGATAATGGTGTTTCAGGTAAAGCTGAAATTGCTTGGCTAATGTCACAGGGGATTGATGTTGTTATTACAGATCATCATGAGTTGCCAGCAGATTTACCAGTAGCAACAGCGATTGTACATCCGCGTCATCCAGATGGAGAATATCCATTTGGTGGTTTGTCAGGTGCTGGTGTTGCGTTTAAAGTTGCTTCAGCATTGTTAGAAGAGCCTGCAGATGAAGTGCTAGATTTAGCTGCGTTGGGTACGGTGGCAGATGTGATGTCATTGACAGATGAAAACCGAATCATTGTAAAACAAGGTCTTGAAAATTTGAAATTAGATCCACGTCCGGGCTTATCAGCGTTATTAGCAGCGGCTGGCACACAATTATCGGATATTGATTCATCAACAATTGGTTTCACAATTGCACCACGTCTTAATTCTTTGGGACGTTTGGAAGATGCCACAACGGGTGTTCAATTGTTATTGATGGATGATGATGAAAGTGCCAAACCATTAGCAGAACATGTTAATGAACTTAATCAAAAACGACAGCAATTGGTGAATGATATAACAGTTGCTGCACAGGCCCAAGCACAAGAATTATCAGCTGATCCAGTTTTAGTGGTGGCTGGTGAAGGATGGCACGAAGGTGTATTAGGTATTGTTGCTAGCAAATTAGTTGAACAAACGGATAAACCGGCGATTGTATTAACGATAAATGATGATGAAATGAAGGGATCAGGGCGATCAGTAGCAGCTTTTGATTTATTTAATGCTTTAGATGGACATCGTGGTTTAATGACAAATTTTGGTGGCCATGCGAGTGCTGCTGGTATGACAATACCAACAGATAATTTGGCAAAAATTAGGTCTGTTTTAAAGGATGAAGCAGCTAAACAATCATTGGCTACAGCGCAAAAGGCACAACTACCAATTGCTGCTGAAGTAACTGTATCAGATTTTACACAACAAAATTTTGATAATTTACAAGTATTAGCACCGTTTGGTGAGGGAAATCCTGAACCATTATTTGTCGTTAATGTAGACAAAGTTGATAAAGTTAAGACAATGTCTGATGGTAAGCATTTACGATTTACAGCACAGACAGACGCTGGCGTATTACCAGTTATTGCCTTTGGTTGGGGTCAGCAAGTCGATGCTTTGAATGGCCATTTTTCATCGTTACAAGTTATCGGAACGATGAGTCAAAATACGTTCCGCGGCAGTACAACCTATCAATTAATGTTAAAAGATATGGCTGCGCAGGGTGCTGCTATTTTAGATAAGCGTACAAGTCGTTTAACCAAACAAACTTTTGCTGCTAATGCTACCTATGTATTTTTCAATCAAAATCATTATCAGCAATTATCTGGGTATATTGCACAGCCCTCAAATGCAATGATGTGGCATGATATTGGCCAGCAAGCAGGGATTCAAACGATGGTATTGGTAGATTTACCAGAATCATTAGCGCAATTAAAGGACTTATTACAGCATGCTGTGCCAGCACGTTTGATACCAATGTTTTATGTTAAAACCCCCGTTTATTTACAAAAAGTACCGGATAAGCAAACTTTTGCAAAAGTTTTCAAATTTGTTAATTCGTTTAAAAATATTGATTTAAATACGCAGTTTGATAATGCTGTTAATCATTTGAAAATACACAAATTAACACTACAGTTAATATTAAAGGTGTTTTTGGAAGCAAAATTTGTTATAATCGAGAATGGTATTTTAAATGCTGTGCCAAATCCAGCGTCGTTGAATCTAAGCGAAACAGAGACGTTCCAAAAATTTATGGTGCAGCGAGATCTTGAACGACAACTAATTTACAGTACAACTGCTGAATTAGAAACGTTATTAATGAATTTAAGTAAGCAGGAGAGCTAAACAGATGTTGGATTTGAATGACTATATTACCTCTATTCCGGATTTTCCTGAAAAAGGTGTTATCTTCCGTGACATCACGCCATTATGGGGTGATCCAAAAGCATCCGCCGAAGCAACCCGGCGCATTACACACTTTGCCAAAATGCGTGATGTGAACGTTGTAGTTGGTCCTGAATCTCGTGGCTTCTTAGTTGGGGCACCAGTTGCTAATGAATTAGGTACTGGTATTGTCTTAGCACGTAAGCCTGGTAAGTTACCAAGAGAAACCGTTAGTGAAAAATATACTTTAGAGTATGGTGAAGCGGCATTGGAAATGCATAAAGATGCAATTAAACCAGGTGAAAAAGTATTAATTACCGATGATTTACTGGCCACAGGAGGAACGATTGCTGCTGCCATTAAGTTGGTAGAATCTTTAGGTGGTATAGTTGCTGGTTTGGCCTTTATGATTGAGTTAAAAGATTTAAATGGTCGTGAAAAACTTGAAGGTTATGATATCTTGTCATTGATGAGTTACTAAAGATATATTGTAAAGAGACTCAGACATTTGTTTGGGTCTCTTATTCTTTATAAATAAATAGTGAATTTAATGATTTTGTAAATCGTCGTCAAAAGTGGATAAAATATAAGTTTTATTAATGAAAGCCGTATAATATTAACTTATTTAGAATTTGTTAAGGTGCTTGATAGTTTAAGGCTTTATTTTTAAATAACATTGTATACTCCTGAATATGTTGAAACTAAGGAGAGAGATTATGCATCATTAACTAGCTACTACTTTTAGTCAATTAAGTTTTAAAAAGGAGAAGTATTTTGCAATTAATTGAAAAAAATAGAATTGTTAAGGTTTTGGCAAGTATTGTTATAGTTATGTTAGTTCTGATGCAAACAATTACGATTCAAGATCATCCAATAATATATAATTTTTTAACTTGGTTAACGTGGCCTGCTTTGTTTTTTATTGCTGGTTATTATGCAAATTATAAAATGGATAAATCTAACATACTACACATTGTAAAACGTTATTTAGTACCATACATAATAACAGGTTTCCTCATTATTGTTATTAATAAAATTGTACAAGTCTTACAATTAAGTAGTTGGATAAATACACCTTTTCCGTCAATGAAAATTGGTGTAGTAACTATGTTATATGGTAATGGTTGGCCAACTGATACGTTAATTGGGCATCGTGATTTTGGCGTTGGATTACTGTGGGTTTTACTAGCATTATTTTTTAGTATCTGCATTCAGTTGGTAGTAAATAAGATTCCGGTACAGTTTATTAAAATAATTACTAGTTTGATTTTGATGGTATTGGGATTTTATTTAGGTACAAAAGTTCAATTACCTTGGTCATTAAACGCAGCTTTGATTATGCAACCATATGTACTGCTAGGAAAATCTTTTAAAACCGTTTCGACACTAAATATTAATGCTCCGGTGACAATTTGCGTGGGTCTGTTAAGTGTTTGGTTAGTGTCAGTTGGTAGTGGTCCTTTTGAATTAACTTTGGCAACAACTCGTTATTGGTTTTTTGGAGTGATCACTGCAATCTTAGGATTAAATATGTTGATTTTTACTGCAAGATATATTAATAAGATGTTGATTAATCGCTTTTATTATTGGTTTGTTAAATTAGGAGAGAAGCAATTAGTTAACATTGCTGTGCTATCCTTTGTTGTTTCGATAATTCCAGTTGGACGATATGTTAGTTCGTTAATTAAAATACCTCATGGTGTTCTTATATTTATTTGGTTAATGGTGTTTATCATTATCTTGTCAGTAAAAGTCGTGATTCAATATATTGGTCAACACTATTTTAATTGGTCTGAAGATGAGGAGATAGGATAAGTGAAAAGGAAATTTCAAAATTTAAAATTAACTAGTCCTACACTTAATGGTTGGATGAGAATATTGCTGATTGGATTAATTTTTAGTATCTGTACAACTGTATTACTACAATTTGCGATGTATTTCCAAACCTGGGGTCGCTTTGATCAAACAACTGATATTGGTCAAGCTTTCCAAGCAGCATGCCGATTCATGGAACATCCGCAAGCATTTTTTTCAGTACTGGTTAGTTTGATCTTATTTATTTTTATTATCGTATTAACTAATCATTTATTCGTTGGAATTGCTACCTATTGGGTATTGGTAATTGTGGCGTTTGTTGCAGAGTATATGAAGATGAAGGCACGTAACGAACCAATCTTATTTAGTGATTTATCAGAGGTTACAGCTGTTGGTGGCTTAACACAGATGGTTGATAAAACATTATTGTTTGGAGCAATGGTAGTCATTTTAGTATTAGTTATTTTAGTTGTAGTACTAGAAACATGTATACTCAAAAAACGTACTAGTAGGTTTGCCGAATCAGTACATGGTATGATGTTCCAAAAAATGGGAGAGCGGTTGTTGACACTATGTATGTCTATTGTGTTATTGGGAACTCCGTTTTTAGTAAGTGCGGATAGCAATCGTGCATTACTAGAACACTTTGGTTATGAATGGCAAAGTTTTAATACTGGAGACGATACCATGATTAACGGACCAGTTATGACATTTGTTTCTAATATTGCAACGGTTATTATGCGTGAACCATCTGGTTATTCGGCTAAAAGTATGGCTAAGATAGATCAAAAGTATGAGAAGTATGCTGCTGTTCTTAATAAAACACGAACAAATGATTTGTCTGGTCAAACCGTGATTACACTTTTGAGTGAATCATTGACGAATCCTGATAAGGTAGAAAATTTAAAATATACTGGTGGTGCAGACGTTTATAAAAATATTAAGCAATTAAAAAAGAACGCGGTCATGTCAGGAACAATGTTATCGTCTGGCTACGGTGGTGGTACAGCTAATATTGAATATATGACGCTTGCAGGATTTCCACTAAGCATGTATGCTCCGGAGATGGTAGTACCTTATGGACAATTAGTTCCCTTTGCTAACAAGGTGCCAACTTTACCTGGTTTATTCGATAAGCGTGAAGTCATTCATCCATATGTTGGGACTTTTTATAACCGGCGTGATGCATATAAGAAGATGTCAATTCAAAAATTCTATACAACTGATGGTCAAAAGTATAAGTATCCATCTTCAGATGCGGGTACCTTAGGTAAATCAGTATATACAGCTGACAAAAATGCATATCGTTATTTGTTGAAAAAGATTGCTAAGTCATCAAATAAGGATTCACAATTTTTACAGTTAATGACGATGCAAAATCATATGCCATATGAACCTGGTGAGTATGGTAATAGTAAATACAAAGTGACGTCGCCGACTTTGTCGGATACAGCGCGGAAACAAATTGAAACGTATATAACTGGTGTTCATTATTCCGATGTTGCAACGAAGAAATTGGTTGCTAAATTGGATAAGATGCAACGTCCAGTTACGATGATTTTCTATGGTGATCACTGGCCAGGCGTCTTTACTTTTGTTGATCCGAATAAACAAAAGGAACGTTCACACGAAACTGATTACTTTATTTATCAAAATAAGGCTGCTCGTCAGCAAAGCAAGCAAACTTTTAATCAACATGAACGTGCGTATGCTTCGCCAAGTGATTTTCCAGCATTAGCTTTGCAGGCAACGAATAGTAAAGTGTCACCACTATTTGCTTTACAAACTAAAATTGTGAACGAATTGCCAGCGTTTGCAAATTACCAACGTGGTCGCTTTGTTGATAACAATGGTAATCAGTTATCAACAAAAGATTTAACCAAGAAACAAAAGGCGTTATTGCACGATTTGAAATTAGTACAGTATGATTTAAGTTCGGGTGAACATTATTTAAAAAATAGTTTTACCAAGTAATAAATTTAAAGGACCGGGGTACATTTAAGTATCACGGTCCTTTTAGATAGCAGAAGAATTTATTTTCCATGATATAATAGCAAAAGTATCATAAAAAGGTACTTATAATTTTGAATAAAATGATAATTTTTAAAAGGAGTAAACACGGTGATTAATGTAATTAAAAAGGCTCTATGTCAAACAGCGTGAAAATCGTGAAATTGACTTAAAGAGTTTGTGAAATATAGCTTGCGAATCTGACAAA
>NZ_BJEG01000015.1 GCF_005405545.1 Weissella hellenica | reverse complement strand
AACCTCAAATTACATCAGTTGGTTTAATTCCGACAGAATTAGAACGAGTGTTTAGAAAAAGATGTGCCATTTATTGATATAGGAACATCAGGTTGGTAAGCATTTATTGATATTATAAAAAATTTGGCTGCTTTTTTGTATTCAGAATATCTCGCCAGTGATCATATAACTGATTAACCGTTACGCCCGAATAATCTATGAGATAGTCCCATTCTTCACTCTTTAGCTTGTCAATTACAGCTTGTTAAAATTTATATTCCGCCATTTAACTATTATTCTTTTCTTTTTTTGTTGTAACTATTTACCAAAACGCCACCACTTTTCTTGATTGATTTAAGTAAAGCGTGTTGGCTTGCCTTTTTTATCATGAATAAAGGTTATGCTTGTTACAAGGCCATTTAAATGATGTTATAAAAACTAATGGACAATAAATTTGCGTTAAAAGAATTGAATTATATATAATTGATTGAGGGGGATCAGAGTATGAAAATATCAGAATATTGTTGCAATAATCTTGTACAAAAAATAACATCCAAATTGGGAATTAGATTCAAAAATTATTTCTAAATAATTTTAATTACTTAATTATTTTAGATCCTGATTTGTGATTCGATCACACAATTAAATTATTGAATAGCAAGGTGAATAATGAAACATTTTAGTAATATTATTATTGGATTTGGAAAAGCGGGTAAAACACTTGCAGGAACACTTGCAAAGCACGGTGAAGAAGTATTAATTATTGAAAAAGATCCCAACATGTATGGTGGAACTTGTATCAATGTTGCTTGTTTACCAACTAAAAACATGATTATTAATGCCCACCGGGGTATAGAATATGAAGTCGCTTTAAAAAAGAAAAATGCCCTAACAGCAATGCTACGTAATAAAAATTACCATAAAGTGGCTGATTTACAAGAAGCCACTGTTTTAACAGCTACTGCTGAATTTTTGGATGACCATACGGTACGAGTATCTGATAACTCAGGGCAGGAAACTTTAATTGCAGATCGTATTTTTATTAATACAGGAGCAACGCCAATTTGGCCTAATATTGATGGATTGCTTGCTAGTAAACATGTTTATTCGTCCACAGACTTACTTGTAAAAGATAAACAATTAAAGGAATTAGTTATTCTTGGTAGTGGACCGATTGGCTTGGAATTTGCATCAATGTATGCACAATTTGGTAGCCATGTGACCATCATTGATAAATCATCTAAGATTTTAGGACACTTTGAGCCTGAAATTGCCGAACAAGCTAAAAATGATTTAGAGGAGGATGGTGTATCCTTTTTGTTAGAAAGCAACTTAACTGGTGTAAATGATACATTAAATGGTGTTACATTAACTATAAGCACACCAAAAGGGATTAAAAATATACAGGCCGATGGGTTATTAGTTGCTACGGGACGTAAAGCTAATGTGACCGATTTGCACCTAGAAAGAACTAGTATTAAAACAGGTAGTCACGGTGAAATTTTAGTCAATGATATACTAGAAACAGATGCTAAAGATGTCTATGCTTTAGGTGATGTTACCGGCGGGCCACAATTCACGTATATTTCGTTAGATGATTGGCGTATTATGGCTAATCATCTATATGGCGATAAGACACGAAGTCGTTTAAATCGACCAGTATTTGCGAATACTATTTTTCTAAATCCGGCTATTAGTAGTGTCGGAAAAACAGAGGCACAGCTGAATGAGGCAGGCATTGATTATAAAGTACTGAAGATGCCAGCAGCTAGTGTTCCTAAGACACAAGTAATTGGTAATCCAAGAGGTAACTATAAAGCATTAATAGATCCACAGACACATCAAATTTTGGGTACAACTATTTATGCTGAGGAATCATTTGAGACGATTAATATTATTAGTCTAGCGATGCAAAATCATCTTTCAGCTGAGACTTTGCGCGATCAAATATACACGCATCCAACAATGACGGAAGCATTAAATGATTTGTTTGATCAAATTTAATAAATCATTTATAACAAATTAAAACAAAAATACTCAAGGTCTTATCTAAATGCCTAACTTTTTTATGGCACTTCAGTATACCCTAGTGTTTTTTTGTTTTGGTACATGATACATTGCACCAATGGGTCACGCCGTGACATGGCAATTTATCATTGTATGATCACCTTCAGTGAGAGCATGTCATGCAGAACGCTATCCTCTGGGGCAAGCTGGTGTGAGATTAACCACATAAAATACAACGAAAAAAGATGATCTTATACTTAAAAAATGGACAATTTATAGATAACGATTAATTAGGAGGAAAACGGTATGGCAAACCATAATCATCATAGTCATGTAGATTGTATACGTTTAGTGCCGATTTTCAATCATCTCAATGATGAACAAATGCATCTAATTGCTCAATCAGCGCATGAAGTACAATACGTAAAGAATGAGCTATTATTTAGGTTTGGTGATAAAGATGACACATTATATATCATAAACAATGGACGTGTACGTATTTATAGCCTAAGCGAGTCTGGTCGTGAGCAAACTATACGCATCCTACATCCTGGTGATTTTATGGGGGAAGTTGCTATTTTACAGACTGAAAGTTATCATTCGAATTATGCTGAAGCAATATCGGAAACAAGTATTTGTAGGATTCATAAAAAGAATTTAGATCAATATTTAGATCGCTATCCAGAAATCATGCGACGAATATTATCGGATATTACAAAACGGCTACAGTTATCAGAAAAACAGACTGTGCAAGTCAGTACTGAACCTGTTGAAGCCCGAATTATTGATTTTCTATCAGAAAATGTTGAAGATGAAAAAAACCATACTTATGTGACTTTACCCATGTCAAAAAAAGATTTGGCTACTTACCTGGGGACAACTCCAGAAACAATAAGCCGTAAGTTCTCATCATTGGAAGAGAGAGGTCTAATTAAACGGCATACCCAAAAATGTGTTGAGATATTTGATTTAGATGCATTATTATTTGTATCAAGTTAAGTCGATTTATACTTAAAAATAAGGATATCATTTTAAATGATGAACATGGCAGTACACAGTTCATCGTCACTAACCTAAGTCTTCCACAAAAATACATCGTCCGTGTTTACCGCAAGCGCGCATGTGGATCTCAGTAATTGCATCAAACTTGATGCGGTTGATGAAGAGTATTGCGTTGGACGACCAGCAACAATCGTGGACAATCAATACCTTTCGAGACCGTTTGTTAAAAATCGGTGGACGTGTGTCACTAAGCACGCCCGCAAGGTGATTTTGACGTTAGATAGCCGCATCCAAGAACAATTCGATGGTCTGTTCTGGCGATCTTGGGAATGACTAAATGCTTTGTGGCAATAAAACAACGAAGTAGATTTTCAAAAAAATAGCAAAATCTGGCTGGTTTTAGTGTTCCTATTTTTCTCAAAAAACGCTCAATCGAAAAAACACCCTGAAACTGTGCCAAGGTACTGGCAGTTTCAAGGTGTTTTATCGTATTTTACTGATTTAGCTGTGGTTAAAAATTTAGTGCATGAATAATCCGGGTTTTATTTGTTTCGTTTTTGAAACATTTTTAATCCGATGTGAAATTACCGATAATTGGTCACTTTTTTCTTATATATTGGTTTTATCACCACTGAGAGAAACTGGAGAAAATAAATGAAAAAACACGTTTCAGCCATCGTCTACGGTGGCTTAGATGGCATTATCACGACGTTCGCAGTCGTTGCTGGATCGGTCGGTGGTAACGTTTCAAACATCGTTATCATCATTTTGGGATTCTCAAACTTATTAGCCAATGGCTTTTCAATGGGGGCCGGTGCCTACCTGTCAGCAACATCGGATAACAATCAATCAAAAAGTAAAGCATTGGCAGCTGGTATCGCGACATTCATTTCGTTTAACGTCTTCGGTTTAATTCCACTAGGTGCCTACTTAATTACAAATGCGCTCATTCACGACAAAGCCATCGCCTTTCCAATCGCCTTTGTCATCGTCGGTGTCTCTTTGGCGTTGCTAGGCTGGGTGAAGGCCAACCTGTCAGAGCAGAAAGTAAGAACAGAAATTCTACGCACACTTTCTGTCGGGTACGTCGCTGCAATTGTTGCTTATGGCGTTGGTATCTTACTGAATTATTATTTGTAGACAAAAAAACACCTTGAATATTCAAGACGTTTTTCTTTTTAGATATTTAGTTATATGGTAATCAGCTATAGATTATTTAAGTCAAACAATCCTCGAAGCTTAGCTTCTTCTTTAGCTGCGTTCATTAAATCAGCAGAGTATAGCGCATCAGGGTGCTTGCCTGTTGATTCGTTAGAAATAATCCGGGTAAAATTTTAAATCATATTTTTAGAACACCTTTAATTGAGTCGACCTGTAATAGCTAACCATGTATACAAAGAAACGATATGTTATATTACGTCATCGAAAATGGTGTCTTTAGGGAGTTACTTTTAGTGGTTACCAACACGCCTGCTGACAAAAAACACTTTTTTGTAAAGAAAACCCCAAACAGGTGAGTAAATCTGTTCGGGGATATCTAGAAAGACGCTCTATGGTCGATAAAAGTGAGATGGTGTAGAACTTAATACCCGGATTATTCATCAAGACAAACAAAAACCCGCTGAAACAGCAAGTTAATACCGTTTCAGCGGGTTTTACGCTTTCACCCGTTAGGTGAAAACCATAGGAGCTCTTTGTTATGATATTTTGTTAGTGAAAAACAAACCAAATACTCAAAAATTGGAGCGTCTAAAATTATGACTCAAAAAGTATTACCTAGCAACCCTTTAGTTGCAGTTTCAGACAATGGGGCACCAATTACCTCGGATGGTGGCAACGTGTAATGATGTTGTCTAATTGTGCCTTAGTAATCCTAGTCATTTAAAATACCTCCATAGTGGCGTCAAAATGAACAAATACGTGCTAATTTAGGGAGATTAGTTGGCGTTATTACCCAAAATCAATTTGATCTAACATTGTTTCGCGACTTGCTTGATCTAACCCCAGATAAGTAAGCGTCATAGCCTCACTCGAATGATTCAATAAGTGCATGACTAAACCAATATTGTAGTTTGACTGTGTATAGACGCGGTAAGCGCCTGTTTTACGCATCGTATGTGTGCCTAGATAGTTGATACCTAATAGATCACCAACGCGTGCCATCACCTTATAAAACTGCTTATCTGTTATATGTCGATCTGGATGGGACGTTGAGGGAAATAACCAATCCGAAGTGATATTCTGTTGGACTAGCCAATCATGATATTGCAACAAGTCTTGTTGCACGGGCTTTAAATATAACGTGTTCGCTTTACCTGTCTTTTTATCATGAATAAAGGCCGTGTTTTTAACAGACCCATCGGGATTATAGACATCCGATTTCTTTAACGTCATCACATCACTCACCCGCAGTAGAGTGGCTTTGCCAACTTGAAAGATAGTGTAGTTGCGGCGACCCGCCCGAAAACTATCTAATAAGGTGTCTTGCACCATTTTTAAGACGTTGGAGTCTTTGATGGGGAGGACAATTTGTTGCACCATTAGCTACTCCTTTAAAGTTAATAATTTGATTGATGATAGCACATCTGCTATCATGTTGTTATGGAAAAATTTGAGTTTGATTATTACGATTGGGCTGAATTTGAACAGTTCTTAGATCAATTACCTGATAAAGATGCTGCTAAATTAATTGCAACCATTCAAAATATTGAAAATAATGGCCTCTTAGTGGCGGAAAGACAATTATGGGTAAAAAAGCTAGAAAATAATCTCTATGAAATTCGTTCTAAACGATCTTCAAACATTCAAAGGGCTCTTTACTTTCAAGTCAAAGGTAGTCAATACATTATTACTAACGCTTTCACGAAAAAAACGCAAAAGACACCTGAAAATGAAAAGAAAATCGCTCGGAATAGACGCAGTCAGTATTTGAATAAGGAGGAAAATCAATGAGTAAACTTGATGCATACGTTGCTGAACGTAGTAAAAAAAATCCTGAATTTGCACAAATTGTTGAGCAAGAAAATATTAATTTAGAGGTAGCAGTGAAAGTTCGTGACCTTCGTGCAAATATGGGATTGAGCCAACGTGAATTTGCCAATTTGATTGGTAAACCACAATCAACGATTGCACGCATTGAAAATGGTTCGATGAATGCTTCAACAAAAATACTATCTGAGATCGCCCAAGCAACAAACCAACGTTTGACCATCCAATTTAGCCCAGCATTTTAAGATCTATTATAACATTAAACAAAAAAACAGCCCCCATTATCTAACCGGTAGATAATGGGGGCTGTTTTAATCAGTTTTCAAAGGGGCGATTATGTAATTATAGACCCTAAATTAAGGAATGTTCTAGTGACCACCTAGGATCATAGTTAACTCATAGCAAAACTCCTGGTATTTTACTTAGAAGTCAATAAATTAATTGGACTGTTTTACTGCGGCACTATATGGCGTTTTTTTATTAATGAACGTAGTTATTCAAACTTGTAACTAATTTTTTAATTTCGTCACGAACCTTACGGAATTCTTGTAGTTGTTCTTCTAAAGTTCCTGTGGCTTGCGCTGGGTCAGATAAAGGCCAGTGTAAACTCTTGGTTTGAGGGGGAAGCATAGGACATTTATCCTTGGCATCACCACATAAAGTAATAACTAAATCTGAAGTGTTCAAATAATTTAGATCAATTAACTTAGAGTAGTGGCTACTAATATCTACTCCATCTTCAGCCATAACTTTAACAGCATTTAGATTTAACCCATGAGTTTCAATCCCTGCACTCTCGATTTGAAACTCATTTGCCGGCAATATTTTTTTTGCATATCCTTCAGCCATTTGACTGCGACAAGAATTTCCTGTACATAAAAAATAAATTTTTTTCATTCTAAACCACCTATAATTTTAATTTGTATAGCACCATAAACTTAAATGCAATGCTTCCATCAACATAGGTGTATAAGTATCAAGGTCTTCTATGTGAAAATGGGCCCTGTACGTTCTAATTATCTTTCTTCAAAGCAAGATAATCAGTTGGTTCAAAACTAAAATATTGTTCTAGATTGCCATGATACTTCTCTAATTTTGCTTCCTTATTAATATCGTAAACACGATATAGCCAATATGATGAATTATGTAATTTCATGTGTTAAAACTTAATAGGAATTTAAATTTTATTATTAGATTTTTTAATCATTCACACGAAAATTAATTTTATAAAGAGCATACTCTATACTCTTATTTTTTTCAAGAACTCAAAAAAGTGGAAACTCCCAGAATTTTAAATCTGGGAGTTTCCGCTTTTGTCATTTCAAGGATGGACTATTGTCCCAGCCTCTTCTAGTTTATTCTTAAGATATTTTTACTGTCTCTGCAGGTGCTGATACTTCTTTTTATTCTTTTCGACCTTTCAACTTATACTTCATTAATCTCATGGCATTGAAAATTACCACCAGGATACTACCTTCATGAACCAACATTCCGATAGACATATTCATCCATTCGCTGAAGAAGACGCTGGTCAACAAGACCAACACTACTCCAATTGCAATCGCGATATTTTGTTTCATATTATTTGCGGTAGCTTTTACTATTCCTAATGCGTGAGGCAAGTTGCTGAAGTTCGAGTTCATTAAAACGACATCGGATGTTTCGATCGCTACGTCCGTTCCGCTTCCCATTGCGATGCCAATGTCTGCTAAAGCTAAGGACGGACTATCGTTAACGCCATCTCCAACAAAGGCTACAATTTGACCACGTTGTTGGAGTTTTCCGATATAAGCCGATTTGTCTTCCGGCAACATGTGGCCGTGAGCTTCGGTCAAACCAAGTTCGCCTGCGACCACATCAACGGTTCCTTGGTTATCTCCTGAAAGAACGACTAGATTTTTTACGCCCAGGTCTTTTAATTCCTGCAAATTATCTTTCACACCCGGACGGACTTGGTCGCGAATGCCCATCAGTACTTTTAATTCACCGTCGACCGCTGTCAAAACGAGAGAGTTCCCTTGTTGTTCAAGCCGTTTGACATCTTTTTGCACTTTTTTGCTGAGAGTGACATTTTCTTTTTCCATCAAGGCCACATTCCCGACAGCCACTCTATGTCCAGCTACACTTGAAACGATTCCGCCGCCTTTCACGACTTCAGTTTCTTCAACAGGATAAAAGTTTGTTTCTCCAATTTGATTTAAGACCGCTTTTGCTAATGGATGATCTGATTCCCGTTCCACACTGGCCAGATAGCCAAGCGTTTCAGCAGAACCTTTTTCATACAGTTCAGTCGCTGCAACGGTTGGGTTTCCGACAGTTAAAGTACCTGTCTTATCAAATACAATTGTATCCACATTGCTGAAGTCTTGAATGACTTCACTCCCTTTTAAAAGAACACCGTTACGAGCACCATTCCCAATACCGGCAACGTTTGAGACAGGCACTCCGATAACTAATGCGCCTGGGCAACCTAGAACCAAGATGGTGATTGCTAACTCAATATTTTGACTGAACGCCCATACAACAATTGCCAGGACCAAGACAGCTGGTGTGTAGTATTTAGAAAAGCGATCAATGAACCGTTCCGCTTCGGATTTAGAATCTTGTGCTTCTTCCACGAGTTCAACAATTTTTCCAAATGTGGTGTCCTCACCAACTCGGTCAGCTCTGATTTGAATCGTTCCGTTTTCTAAAATGGTTCCTGCAAAAACTTCTGCATCAGCTAGCTTGTTGACCGGAACAGCTTCACCTGTAATGCTAGCTTCATTGATATGCCCTTCACCCGTAAGAACTGTACCATCTACTGGAACTTTCGCACCCGTTTTAACGAGCAAGATATCCCCTTCATCTACATCATCCACTTCTACTTCTTCAAATTCGCCATTATCCATTTGTTTCAAGGCGCTTTCGGGTGCCATTTCAGTCAATTCTTTGATAGCAGATCGCGTTTGGTTCAATGTTCGTTGTTCCAAGTAGTGTCCGAATAAGAATAAGAACGTAACAATAGCCGATTCTTCATAATTTTGAATAAAAAGCGCACCAATCGCTGCAATACTAACTAAGACATCAATACTGATGACTTTGACTTTCATTGCTTGAAACGCTTGAATGGCAATTGGCATAATCCCAAAGACAGAGGCGATGATCAAAGACCACTCTGAAAGTCCTACGTTTTCTAAAACAAAGTGACTGAAGAAACCGAGTGCGATTAACAATCCACTGATGACGGTGATAACATTTTTTTTGCTTAATATATATTGTTGCATGCTTTTTCCCTCCAAATTTAATTTCTCTTTTATTGATAAACAAAGTATAAGATAATTGCCTAAGTAATTAATTGACGGATATCAAGTTTAGAAAGTTCTCTTTTATCGTTTCTAAGCACCTCGAATCGGATTGCAACAAAAAAAGCAATCCTGGAAAAATAGCTTTCCTTCCAGAATTGCCTAGTTCATTTAATCTGTTAAGCGGCCTTGACTTTTGCTTTAAGGACCGGATAGCCTACGTTTTCGATAGCTTTTTGAATCTCTTCAATCGAAGTGACAGCTGAATCAAAATTGGTTTTGACTTTGCTGGAGTTGAATAATACTTTAATGCTGTCTTTATCAACACCGCTAACTGATTTTACGGCACCTTCAATTCTTTGCATACAACTTGGACAAGACAAAGTTTCTAATTGCAATATAGCTTTTTCCATAATTCCTATCTCCTTTATGTGTTTTTATTTTATCGGCAGCAGATTAATGAACACTGCCTTTTTCTCTTTACAACTGTAATATAGCTCACTTTTAGCAAACGAAAATTGACGCATATCAAGTTCGGCACTTCTTTTTATCTTTTTGCTCAATTCACCATCTTAATAGTCTTTTTCTGCCCCTTATTGCCATCAGAATAATAAGAAATTGGTGGATAATCTTGTCTGCGTATAAACCATACTACAATCGCGCCAATAAACAGGGCCAGAGACAAGGCTTGCGAAACGCGGATCCACTCGCCAATCCATAAACTGTTCGTTCGCATACCTTCAATGAAGAACCGACCCACTGAGTACCACAAAACGTAACTCAAAGCGACTTCTTCTTGACGCAAAAGCTATTTTTCGGTTCCGTATAGTGACGATGAGGACAAAGCCCAACAAACTCCACAATGACTCGTATAAGAAAGTCGGATGGTAGTAGGTATCATTTGCTCCATTTCTTCAATTTTTCGCGTCATTCTAGTCATGGTGATGCTGAACAAGATTCCGGCTAAGCTCCCCCTGGTCACTCGCTTCGTAATACGCCACTTTTCCGTGTCCGATTATTCGCTGTAAAGCAATAAATCATCTAAATTCTGAATCTTGATCCTTTTCCCAGACAGCTGTTGAATCAATCCCTCGTTCTCCAATTCTCCAAATTTGCGACTGATGGTCTCAGGTGTCGTTCCTAAATAGGAAGCAATGTCCTTTTTTGCCATCGGCAGGGTGATGGTGGGAGAGTTGCCCATTCCAGGTTCCACATTTTCTGCTAAAAACAAAACTAAACGGGTAATGACACGCTCCACGGCTACTTGTGCGGTTTGACGTGCGGATCTTTCTAACCGCTTCGACATCTCTCCTAGCAGCTTTAACGAAATTGCAGGATACTCTTTTAGAAACTCTTGTACATCATGTTGTTGAATCGTGCAGACAGACGTATCTCGAGTAGCTTCTGCGTATTCCTCGTGCACAACATCAGGATTGAACAACGCCCATTCTCTCGTAAAGTTACCCGGATTCAAAATACGCACTAGTTGCTCTTTGCCAGAATCAGACAAGCGATAGATGCGGACTTTTCCGCGATTCATAATATACAAGGCATCGTCTTTTTCTTGCGAGCGAAACAGAAACTCCCCTTTTTGATAGTGCTTCGTGTGAGCTTTTCCAGCAATGCGATCCATCGAGCCTTCCTCCAAATGATTGAATATCGGGACTAAGCGGATACAAGCTGAGTGGTCTCCTTCTGCATGTGGTTGGGTGTATTGAGTCAATTCGTTCTCCCCCTTTATCAGTTTATTGTCCTTTTTTAACTTTCCTATATTTAGTATAAAGGCCCCCTACCTCAAAAAAATTGACTCTCATCAAGAAAAGTCTTTTTAACGGCAAAAAATAGGAGCTGGAAAGAGTCCCAACCCCAAAATCTTTAATTTTTAAATGTATGTTTACGAAAAACCTAATCTTCATCCTCATCAAACGCATCGTCGTCTTCCAATGCCTCTTTGCCAATGAATGCTTGCAGCATCCAAATGTTTTTATCTAAGTCATTTTTAAAAGCAATCAGTGTATCTTCTAAAGCATCGTCACCCTCATCCTGTACTAAACGAATAGCACGAATCGTTAATTCACGGGTACTTCTGAAATCTTCGATAATATTTTCAACCATGTCTTCTGCTTTAGCGTATTTATTGATGGCATCTTCTGAAAGCATGGAATATTTTTCAAATTCAGCGGTGGTTGAAGCCGGTTTATGACCGGAAGTAATCAAGCGTTCTGCTAGTTTGTCGAACCATTCTTCGTTTTGATTATACAATTCTTCAAATTTTTCATGCAGGGTGAAGAAATTAGTACCATTTACATACCAGTGATATTGGTGCAATTTCACATGTAAAGTATGCATGTTCCCTAAAAGATGATCCGAAATGGCCGCTGCATTAATTTTTGTATGATGGACATGTTCCTTGTGTTCTTGTTCTTCTTGCAATCTTTCTTGGGGTGTTCTTTCTTGAGAAGCTTTATTTTCAGTCATGATCTATTCCTCCTATAATTTTGGTTTGTTTAAAATAGTTTCCTTTGATTCCTCCTTTTCCTTTACTGAATTTAGTATAGGATAGATTTCCGTTAAAAAAATTGACGCTCATCAAGAAAAGTATTTCTTAATAGACGCCAGGCTTCTCTATTAAATTCAACTGAAATAATCAAAGGAATGAGGTCGTTCCCTCCAAACAAAAATTTCATTAAAGTAGGGCCTAAAAAAAGAATAGCAACTATACTTTGTCAAGAGACCTGACTGCTATTTTTTTGCTTGTTATTCTTCAATTACCAAATGTCTTGCCTTGCAGTATTAATAAGATTGACCTAGACGAATAACTTTACTTTATTTATGTCATACCATAAATAAAAATTGAAAAGAATTTTTTTATTTATTTTTAGTATTTTGATATTGATTGAGAGTTTTACTTATTATGGTTTTTAAGTCATCCATAGCTTTTCTCCTTATAAATTACCCTGATGGAAATGGTGGGAATTAAAAGTCGTCTTTATTAATCTCATAAATTGGAAATTGATTGATGGTTTTTATACCAACCTTATATTTAATTATTAGTTTAGCCAATTGTTCACCGTCAATAGCTTTTATATGTAGACGTTTAGCGGATATTAAAGCATCTTGAGTGTAGGATGAAGTAGTTATAAAGACACCACTATTACTATTTCCTGCACTTCTTTCCTGAAGTGCTCCACTAAAACTTTGGATGGTTCTAGAACCTACAGAATTTGATTTAGCGTATCTTTTAACCTGGATGTATATATTTTGTAGCCCTAATGCATCTTGTTGGATAAATCCATCAATTCCACCGTCTCTAGTTGCTTGCGTAGTTATTGCCTGACCATCAGTTCCACAATACCCCATCACTTATTAATTATAGACCCTAAACAAACATCTTTTGTAAAAAGCCTTTTTTCTGTTCTTTCAACAAATCTAACTTACGTTGCTAAATCCGTAAACGTAATTTGGTTAACGACTTCATAACGTGAATGTCCACCAGCCACTTCATCACCATAGAAGATTTCAAGTTCTAGCTGCGTCCCATCATCACGATTCAACGGTACGGTCCCAACACCACCCGCACCCGCCAACATGAGTTGCGCATCATACGGCGTTTTATTCTTCGTTAGTTCCAACTTCACTTGTTCAAACTCATTATCAGATAACGGCGTATCTTCTAGTCGTTTACGATTGTTGGCATTCAGAATATCTCGCCAGTGATCATATAACCGATCAACCGTTACACCAGAATAATCTGTTAGATATTCCCAACCTTCACTCTTTAGCTTGTCAATTACAGCTTGTTCAAATTTATCTTCCGCCATTTAACTAGTCTTCTTTTCTTTTTTAGTTGTAACTATTTACCAAAACGCCACCACTTTTTAGGTTTAGGTTGTGACTTCGGAGTGCTATTTTCAGGTTCCGGTTGTTTGTCTGACGTCACTTCTTTTTCACCATCATCATGCGGTGCCATCGTTAAGGCTTTCAAGTCCTTAATTTCTGCCTTGTATTCTTCGAGCAGTTGTTTGTCCTGTAAGGCCAATCTTTGTTGTTGGTCTAATAAATTTTGCATTTGTGATATTTGTGAATCTTTATTTTCTATTTGCTTATCTTTAACAACTAATTGTTGTTCTAATATTTTAAATACATAGCTATTATCCGTTGTTTGCTTATTATCACTGGTAACATTAGCATTACCACCGTTACCACCAACGTTGCTATCTACATTTTCACTGCCGTTACTACTAGAAAAATGCTGTTTTAAAAGCCTATACCCACCAACCGTTACTACTAAGGTTTCTACTCCGTTACTATATACAGTTTTTACGTAGTTTGCTCTAAATTCATCGGTTAATCTTTTCCTAACTGCTTGCTTAGATACCTTAAATTCATCAGCAAGTTCTCGAATCGTTTTTAAATTTTCATTCATGGTCTATATCCTGCCTTTTAACGATTGGTAGATACTGTTCAATCGATTTTTTAAGATACTTAGCAATATTCTTTTTCGAATAGTCATCTTGTTTATCTCTGATATATGCTAAGTGTTCTTTCACTCCCTTTAAACCACGTAACTCTTTTAATTCGTCATAGAGTGGATAAACATTTTTCTGTAGCCCTGACAAAATAGCCGTATCCGTCAAATCAATATATGACAATAAGAAATGTTCCATCAGCAATTTTGTATATGGACTTTTCATAGCTTCATATACGAGGTCTTTTTCACTTTCTTCTTGCCTTATCTTACCGTCAATATAAGTTGGATCATCTAACTTGTAACTAATATCATCTGCCACCTGCTTTTTAGTGATATGGAAGACGATACTATCAATGCTGCGTCCTTTTTTAACTTTCTCGTGCGTCACGTTAAAAATTGTATGAGCATTGATTTCTTTTAAAGAGTTTTTCAAGATATAGCTCTCAAACCTATCAAACCTCTGATACTCATTAACAGTATCAGTCATTTCTCGCAACTCTCGAATACCGATTTTGGGATTACGATAGCTTTCTACTTGTTCTTCTCGTCGTCCACCTTTAACGCTGTAGTGATCATATTGGTTGTAATTCATTGATAACCAGCGATACAAAATAATCGCATACTTACTATTCAATTCTGCAATATCTGACAAGGCATGTTGGGTGAAATGGGTTTTGAGATTGATTAAGTAAGGCATGATTTCACGATGAAATTCAATTTTTACTTCGTCACTATAATCGGTCCATTCCACATAAGGGATTGGCACAATACTAACAAACTTAAACCCTTTATCTTGTTCTTTTTTAATCTGAAAAAAAGCTTGTTTCTGCATTTTTTCAATCGCTTGTTTAAAGCGACTGTTCTTATCATTATCATTGACTTTAAAAAAAGCAAACATTTCTTGCTTTGATAAATACACTGTTTGATCTTGAGGTGGATTGTCGGTATCAATTAAAGACACCGCTAGTTCAAACATTTTGAGGGGTGTTTTATCCATCTTGGCAATGGATGTGATTAAACTATTATGTTCGACGACTTTTCGTTTTGATAACTCATTCAAGGTGTGTACCTGCCTTGTCTTTGATTCTGGTATAATTGACATATAAATACGCTCCTTTGGGCGTGTTGTTGGATAAGCATAAAGAAAAACTTTTAGACGGGAATTTCTTTATGCTTTTATTGTATCACCATGTACCACAATTTATTTTTATCTTTGTGGGGTATACACAGTTTTTTTGTGGGGTATACACAGTTTTTTTGTGGGGTATACACAGTTTTTTTGTGGGGTATACACAGTTTTTTTGTGGGGTATTATCCTGTTAAACCTTGATAATACTGACTTTATAACTGCGCAAAAGAACAAAAGATTAAAATATAAAAGATAAACTTATAATAGGCTTCGCCTTTTTATTCAATCAATAAAAAACAACACAAAAAGAACACTGGTGCACATAAAATTTGTACGTGGTGCTCTTTTTGTGTTGAATCATTTTAAATGCCGACTACCTAGTTATATAACATAATTGCCACTTATTAAGTCAATAGAGACGTTTTAATCTGTTTAATTACTAATTATACGTTTCGTGTATAAAAACGCTTAGACGGGGGAATAAGCTGTTTTAACGTTATATACTTGGTCCCTTAAAAACAGTACGCGTTAATTCGATAATCTGATTGATTAATGCTTTAACTTGTTCAATGCCCCAATCTAACCTAGTCGGCGCTATTTTGGTGTCTGGATCTGCTCTAGCTGTCGTCAGTGTTTTTAACCATGACTGGGCTACTTTTTTATTTTTTGTGAGTTCTTCATGATCCATCTTATAAAGAACATACCGGGCCTCCACATAAGTATGTGATAGCTTGTCGACACCATAATCATTTTTAAGCATGTCTCGTAAGGGAAACTGTCTTGATAATGCGCCAATTGAAAGCTTCTTTCATCTTCTTAAAACAGAATGTCTTAATGGATTTCCACAGTGTAAAGATATTGGAGAATTCAAGGAAATCACAAAGAATTACGTCGCTTGGTTTAACAATCGACGAATATCACAGAAAACAAAAGGCATGACTCCCTGCGAATACAGGGAACATGCCTTAGCAGTTTAAAAATATTCAATTTTGTCTAACTTTTGTGTTGCACTTTAAATGAGGTGATCTTTTTGAATCTTTTAAGAAATTATAGCTGCTAATGCAGCACCAGTCCGAGAGTTTTTATCGTTTAGGCTATCTTTTGGATGACCTTCAAAACAAACTTGACCGCCGAATTTACCAGCATCGGGTCCCATATCGATTAACCAATCGGCTCGTGAAATTAATTTCAGATTATGTTCAATCAGAATTAATGTATTGCCCTTATCAACCAATCCTTCAAATAAATCGATCAATTGTTGAGTATCCTGTAAGTGCAATCCGGTTGTTGGTTCATCTAAGAAATAGATTCGGCCGGTATGATTCAATTCCATTGCTAACTTAACACGTTGCACTTCACCACCAGATAAAGTGGTCATCGACTGGCTAAGATTTAAATAACCAAGTCCAACTTGGTGGAGTAGACTAACCTTTTTGTAGATATCTGGCACATCTTTGAAAAACTCTAAAGTGTCGTTGATAGAAAGATTTAGAACCTCAGAAATATCTTTGCCATGATAAGTGTATTGTAGTGCTTCTTGGCTATAACGTTTCCCATGACACAACTCACATTCTTGAACGATTGGATCCATGAATGCCATCTCGGTGATCATCACACCTTTACCTTTGCAACGGGGACAAGCACCCTTACCGTTATAACTAAATAGTTGTGTTGAAACGCCATTGTTGGCTTTACTGAAAAGCTTTCGTAGAGGATTTAAAATGTTCAAGTAAGTTGCAGGTGTAGAACGAATATTCAAACCTACAGAATCCTGACTCAAATCAATATAGTCTTGATCAGAAACTTGTTGTTTGAAAGCTTGGACTAAAGTACTTTTTCCAGAACCTGCTGGTCCAGATATCACGGTCATTACACCTTGAGGGATTCTGGTAGATACGTCTTTTAAATTATGAGAAGTTACATGATTAACATTTAGCCAAGATTGAGGTTCACGAGGCTTTGGGAAAGTGATTTTTTCTCGTAACATTTTACCCGTAATCGTATCTGACCGTAATAGTTCGTCGTAGGTACCAGTGAAAGTTACTTGACCACCATTTTTGCCGGCTTGTGGTCCCATTTCCACGACATAATCTGCTGTCGAAATAATGGCAGGGTTGTGATCAACTAGGATAATGGTATTGCCATGTTCCTTGAGCTTTTTTAAGGATTGGGTAATTAATTTAATATCGTGAGGATGGAGTCCTACACTTGGTTCATCGAGCACGTAAACTAAATCGGATAGGGAACTCGTCAAATATTTGGCAATTTTAATTCGTTGAGCTTCTCCACCAGATAGAGTATCAGTTCCACGGCCAAGGGAAAGATAACCTAAACCGATGTCGACCAAAGCTTGAACTTTACTATGTAGTTCACGCACCATTGTTTTAGCCTTGGGGTCCGAGATATTATCCAAAAATTTTAGGACACTTACTAAATCCATATCGCTGACTTCTGCAATATTTTTGCCAGCAATTTTACCAGTTAGAGCCTTTTTGTTCAGACGTGTTCCATGACATACTGGGCAAGGTTTTCGAGTGACAATCTTTGATAAGGCAGCTTCATGATGACGACCTGAGGCACTATGAATAACAGAGCGAAGCATACGTGGAACTAGTCCTTCATATAATGCCGTACGGCCCCAATTTGCCGGTGGATTTTTTAATTTTTGTTGCGGAGCGTGCATGAATAAATCATATTCTTCATCGGTGTAGTCTTTAATTTTTTTGTCTAAATCAAATAATCCACTGTTGCCATATTCCTTCCAACGCCAAGTTCCCGGTTGAAAACCGGCAAAAGTCATTGCACCTTCATTGAGTGATTTATTAGGATCAATTAATTGACGTTCATCTATGTCGTCAACAAAGCCTAATCCCTGACATTTTGGACACATTCCCTGAGGTAGGTTAAAGGAAAACCATTCAGAATACCCAACCCAAGGCTGTCCAATTCGAGAAAACATCAAACGTAAGACGGAATAGATGCCGGTGTAGGTTGCCAGAGTAGATCGAGAATTACGACCAATAGGCTTCTGTTCAACCACAATTGCCACTGGTAAGTTGTCGATTCGGTTCACTTCAGGTTGACCGTATTTAGGCAAATATTGTTGGGTGAAACTAGGAAAAGTTTCATTCAATTCACGTCGGGAAACAGCGGCTAATGTATCAAAAACTAAAGAGGATTTACCAGACCCAGAAAGACCAGCAAATACAGTCGTTTTATGCTTAGGAATATCTAAACTGACATCCTTTAAGTTATTTTCTTGAGCTCCATGGATAGAAATAGTCCTATCTGCAAATAAATCAGTCATAAAAACCTCCAACAGTAAATTTATAATTCCATTATATATAGAAATCTCGTTTATATATAGAAATCTCGTTTAACAAAAATAATCGGGTCTAGAATTTTTGGTGTTGGAAAGTATTTCCATTCCAAAAGTACTAGGCCCTAATTTATGCTCTTATACTAAAAAAATGGACTATTTTTAGTATAAGAGCAGTTGGGATTGATTTGAGATTTTTGACCCAGCCCGTAACCGTTTGTACAGCCAAATGATATTCATTGGCCAGCGAATTAGCAGTACGACCCTCGTTGTACAAGGCACAATTGATGATTTAAATTCAGTTGAGTATCTCTTAGCTTTCATAATAAAAAAACCTATACTTGATTATCTCGGATTATGCCCTAGAAATAAAGCAATCCGGATTTTCAGTATACGAGCAAAATTTTTTTATAGGTTAACCAAAATCAATTTGATCTAACATCGTTTCGCGACTAGCTTGGTCTAATCCAAGATAAGTCAGTGTCATGGCTTCACTTGAGTGATTCAATAAATGCATGACTAAGCCAATGTTGTAGTTTGATTGTGTATAGACGCGATAAGCACCTGTTTTATGCATGGTATGTGTGCCTAGATAGTTGATACCTAATAGATCACCAACACGTGACATGACCTTATAAAACTGCTTCTCAGTGATATACCGGTCTGGATGGGCTGTCGAGGGAAATAACCACTCAGAATTGATGTTTTCTTGTACCAGCCAATCATGATATTGCAACAAGTCTTGTTGGACAGGCTTTAGATATAACGTGTTTGCTTTACCGGTCTTTTTATCATGAATAAAGGCTGTATTTTTGACAGAGCCGTCTGGATTATAGACATCTGATTTTTTTAATGTCATGACATCACTCACACGTAGTAGCGTGGCCTTACCAACTTGAAAAACGGTGTAATTTCGGCGACCAGCACGGAAACTATCGAGAAGTGTATCTTGTACCATCTTTAAGACGTTGGAGTCTTTGATGGGTAGGACAATTTGTTGCGCCATGATTTATATATACCTTTCTGAAATTAAATAATTAAATAAATAATTAATTAAATTGTTTATTTATTGATGACCAGGACCGTATTTCTAAACTTCTTTTATGGTTTATTATATCACTTAACAAAAAAACAGCCCCCATTATCTAATCACTAGATAATGAGAGTTATTTTAATAGTATTTTTGAGGGGTTATTTTAGTTAGACCCTATATATTCATAGCCCCTTTCTGTTTGGTGTTAAAGTATTAGTCATCGATGTCATGCACTATCTTGTTTAGCTCCGTTTTGATGGAACTGGGAATATTTTCTAAATTGAAATGATTATATATTTCTTTATCCTTAAGCATCTTTTTTTGTGCCTTATTTAATTTTACAATCTACCATATAACGTCTCCATCTTTTCAAAACGACTTAATTCTACGGGCTATAAATAACTTAATTTGCCAGTGTATAACGTTTCAGATTAAGCTACCACTATGTTATAATAACCATATCGAAAGGAGATCAATCTAATGAAATATACGAAAACCAAAGCAGTATTAAATCAACTCGTTGCCGATTTGAGCCAGATGTCAATGATTATCCATCAGACGCATTGGTACATGCGTGGACCCAACTTTTTGAAGTTGCACCCCTTGATGGATGAGTTCATGGAAGAAATTGACAGCCAACTCGATGTCATTTCTGAACGGCTGATTGCGCTTGATGGCAGTCCTTACTCGACTTTAAAAGAAATGGCCGAAAACACTAAGATTCAAGACTGGCCTGGTGAATGGGACAAAACAACCCCAGAACGCCTCGCACACTTAGTTGATGGCTATCGTTACTTGGAAGACCTTTACCAACACGGCATTGAAGTATCCGATGTTGAAAAAGACTTCAGTACCCAAGATATTTTCATTGGTCTCAAAACCGCAATTGAGAAGAAAATCTGGATGATTCAGGCAGAGCTTGGGTCGGCGCCGGAAATTGATGAATAAAATAATATTAAAAAATCGGTAGGCTTATGGTAGATTGTAAAATTAATCCGAACGTCCATTTGGATATTGGACAACCCTAGTTCACAAAAGGTTTCGATTTTAATTCGTTCGGAATAGGTTATACTAGACAAAAGATCAGCTCCTAAAAGATGGGTTTGTGGTAAACACCATTTTAAAGGAAGCTGATCTTTTTTGTCCGAACAGCGTTCGGATTAATTTTACAATCTACCCACCAGAATAATCTGTGGGACAGTCCCAGCCTTCACCCTTTAGCTTGGCAGCTACAGCTTGTTCAAATTTATCTTCCGCTATTTAACTAGTCTTCTTTTCTTTTTTAGTTGTAACTATTTACCAAAACGCCACCACTTTTTAGGTTTAGGTTGTGACTCCGGGGTGCTATTTTCAGGTTCCGATTGTTTGTCTGACGTCACTTCTTTTTCACCATCATCATGCGGTGCCATCGTTAAGGCTTTCAAGTCCTTAATTTCTGCCTTGTATTCTTCGAGCAGTTGTTTGTCCTGTAAGGCCAATCTTTGTTGCTGGTCTAGTAATTTATGTAACTCTTTCTTTTCAGATTGAATTTCTGATACTAAATTGCGAAGGAATTTCACTTCATCTTGATCATAAACAGCATCTTTTTCGTTGTCGTCAATATCATCTTTATGTTGATGTTCTTTGGTTGATGAACCATTTTTAAACATTGATTTAATAGTCTTTTGGCCGTCAACATTAACGTAAACGGTATTACCTTTTGTTGATGTAAATTGACGTAAATCGATTGACGTATCTCTTTTTATCTTTTGCCATATGACCTGCTTTGAAACGCCCAATTCATCAGCAAGTTCTCGAATCGTTTTTAAATTTTCACTCATGATCTATATCCTGCCTTTTAACGATTGGTAGATACTGTTCAATCGATTTTTTAAGATACTTAGCAATATTGTTTTTCGAATAGTCATCTTGTTTATCTCGAATATATGCTAAGTGTTCTTTTACACCATTTAATCCACGTAACTCTTTTAATTCGTCATAAAGTGGATAAACATTTTTCTGTAGCCCTGACAAAATAGCCGTATCCGTCAAATCAATGTATGACAACAAGAAATGTTCCATCAACAATTTTGTATATGGACTCTTCATAGCTTCATATACAAGATCTTTTTCACTTTCTTCTTGTCTTATCTTACCGTCAATATAAACGGGATCATCTAATTTGTAACTAATATCATCTGCGACTTGGTTTTTAGTGATATGAAAGACAATACTTTCAATGCTGCGTCCTTTTTTAACTTTTTCATATATAACATTAAAGCTGGTATGATTTGTGATTTCTGCTAAAGGTTCTTTCAATACCCTAGTTTCAAAGTTTGCAAATTTTTTATATTCATTAGCAGTATCAGTCATTTCTCGTAACTCACGCATCCTTATTGTGGGGTTACGATAACCTTCAACTTGTGCCTCTCGGCGTCCACCTTTAACATGATAATGCTCATACTGATTGTAATTCATTGATAACCACCGATACAAAATAATAGCGTATTTGCTATTTAATTCTGCAAGTTCTGACAAAGCATGTTGCGTAAAATTAGTTTTCAGATTAATTAAATATGGCATAATTCGGTCACTAAACTCGATAGTGACTTCATCATGATAATCCGCCCATTTAACATAAGGAATCGGTACAATACTCTCAAAATCAAAACCTTTGTCTTGTTCTTTTTTAATCTGAAAAAAGGCTTGCTTTTGCATTTTTTCAACGGCTTCTTTAAATCAACTATGTTTGTTGCTGTCATCAACTTTAAAAAATGCAAACAGCTCCCGTTTCGATAAATACACTGTCTGATCTTTGGGTGGATTATCCGTATCAATTAAAGACACGGCTAGCTCAAACATTTTGAGTGGTGGCTTATCCATTTTGGCAATGGACGTGATTAAACTATTATGTTCAACCACTTTACGTTTCGCCAAATCAGGCGCCGTATGTTCTTTCCTTGAATTCAATTTTGGTATAATAGCCATATAAATACGCTCCTTTGTGCGTGTTATTAGGAAGCATAAAGAAAAACTTCTAGCCAGGATTTTCTTTATGCTTTTATTGTACATTGAAGTAGCTACATTTAAAATTCGCTTGTAGACCTATACATAGTTTTTTGTAGACCTTTTAGTTGTAAAACCCTTGCCATTACTGGATTTATAACCACGCAAAAGAACAAAAGATTAAAATATATAAGATGAACTTATAATAGGCTGTGCCTTCTTCATCTTTAAAAAATTTTTTCAAAAGAATTTGTTCATATCACTATGATTGACAAACAATCTCAGCACATTTTATCGGAGGATCTTCATTGAAGATCCAGTGAACACATGCATGGATGTTTAAAATTGCCTATTACATCGTTATAGGTAGTTTTAAATATATATTGATATAAGCAAAAATTTAAAGTTGCTTACAATGTACATTATAGCTATTAAAAGCATTTACCGACTGGTACGACTAACTTAATATAAACATACTTAATGGTTAGAATAATAATCCAAAAATTAACCAAGGGGCAATAACTAAAATAAAAAAATTAACATATTTGACTACGCCAATAAAATATACATACAAGAAAAATAAGTAATATGAAAAATACAAGTAGAAAAGAGTTAGTCAGTTACCGTTTCACCCATATGACTCTCTATTCGCTATGTGTTGTATATAGCATTTAATGAGGTATCTTTTAAGAAATTTTTGCCACGCACTGCAAATAATTAAACACAACTTAGATGACTTTCTATGATTTTTTAATTATGTAGATATGAATTACTTGTTTCATGAAAGGGTTTGCTGTGGTAAACTGAAAACATCAATTAAATACAAATGCAAAAAAAAGCCCCAAGAATTGGTGTTCTTGGAGATTGCTTTTTATAAGAAGTACCTTGTCGGGATTGGCGTCCCACTTGGTATGACTTGATGTGCACAACCACATCAAGATTTACTTTTAAGTATAACATATCTGGTAGCGGTGTAAAGTTTTTAGACAAGATATGGTTAGAAAAAAAGACAGGAAAATTCCTGGCAAAGACGATAATAACGGACTTTGTGGATCTTGATGAGAGAACCACAAAGCCTTTTTCTTTTGCCGGGGAGTAGTGTTAACCGATATCAAACAAGCGTATAACTCACGCAGCTAAAAAGAAGCCTAGGTGGACTCTAGGACGTTAAGTGAAGGTCCTTGCTGTGCGCTCCACGGACAGTGTAAACAAAGAAATGGAGAGGAAATGCTAATTAGTCCACGTTTGGATAGCTAATTAGGATTCGGTCACGGGTTGCGCCGTGATGAAGACATAAAGCCTGCGGAGAAGCTGGTTCAGTAATGAATCGAAGTCGGTAGTCCCCGGATTGTGTAAAGGGTTAAACAGTTACCTATATGAAAAAACGTCTCTAAACCATCATTAGAGACGTTTTTTAGTTGTTAATATCTTCATGTGTTAACAATATATAAACAACGTCAAAACACAACCGAATGGGTTGTAAGGGATAGCTTGCACGTAATCTACTGTGACGAAAGTCAGTCGTTATGAGATGCACATAATGAAGCTCACCAATTGCCCCAATTAGGGGATTGTTGGTGAAATGTCGAGAGAGAGCTTTGCGAGCTGGTTATAACGATAGGATTTCAATTGGTCGTTTTGTTGTGAGGCATTGAGAGAGTTATGTGTTGTTAAAAAACAGGGCGGTATACATAAAAAATATTAGTTAGGCAAAAAAATATGTTAGAAGCCAAAATATGAACCCTGAGAGTAATCCTGTTGGTATAACAGCATACAAATAATTTTTTATTTCAAACCAGCTCATTTTTTTATGAGTTTGATTAATTTCAGTAGATAACCGACTAGCGACTTGGTCCATAGTCCCTTGAACGGTCTGGCTTAGGCTGTCGCTTAGGGTTTTCAACGTATTGTTGTTGTCCTGTTGGACGCTGTTTATCTTTTGCAGTTCGGCTATTGTCCTTTGATTGACGGTCTTTGTCTGCTCGTTGAAGTGGTTTTGCGCGTCTTTTAGCGTCGCGACTAATTGTTCTTTGTTGGTCTCGTTGTTGCTGTTTAAATCGTTCAATGTCTTCTGAAAGGCTTGATTGACGCGCTGACTGGCTTGTTTGATTTGTGTCAGTTGTTCGGTCAATTCGATTTGTTGTTTGCTTTGTAGTTGAATTTGCGTGCCCTGATAGTTCCTGATTTCTTTCATGGTCTGATTGAGTGCTATCAGGTCGGTTTGTATCTGGTTTTCGGGTCTCTGATTGGGTGTCTCTTTGGTCTCTGGTACGTCTTTCCAACTCATTGTAAATTGCCTCCTTTTGGTAAGCTGTGCCGAGTTTGTTACCACGTGCTTTATAATTCGTGCCTGTGAGCTGATAGGTAAGGCCTTTTCCTCGTTCCCATACATCTTATCGCCTTTTGCTTTAAATCGTCTCTAAACGTCTGAAAATCGCGAATAAGGGGATTAGACATGGTGCTGTCAACGGCTTGTCTGATTTGGTCCTTCCATGTGGGTTGCCCACGATCATGCATTTTAATTTCTGCCATAGAACGTTTTTCATAGCGTTCAGGGTCAACTTTCGTAACTTCAAGCCCATGTTTTTGTACGATTTCATCGGTATTATGGACTAATTTTTCGCGGTATTCTTGCCAGTTACCGTGCATTTTTTTCCCTGTTTCTAAGTCGATTGCCCCAATGACGGCATGAATGTGTAAAGCGTCCGTGTCGGCATGTTCGTATAAAGCGACTTGCTGATTAGGGTAGGTTTTTTGATACACTTCTTTGGCAATATCGAGCGCTTTTTGTTGGTCATATTCGTTTGTCGGGTCAAATTCTTTGGGACTAAACGAGATACGGCTAGCATACGCCTGCGTCTTGCCTTGATTGCCATACACTTCACGGACTTGTTTGAATTGACTTTTTGCGTAGTCAACATCAAGGTTTAGTCCGTCTTTTAAGACCGCTCGTTTTTTGGCGTAATTGACAAGGCGTGACGCGCTGGCAGACCGTTTTATGTGAGTTGTTGCCATATGTGTGCCACCTCACTTTGCAGTTCCTGCAATGCTTGGGCAGGAACATTGCCCCCTTGATTGGCGTGTTTGGCTAATTGATTGAGATTACCCCCAATTTTTGCTAATTGACGGGTTAATGCTTGGGCTTCTTCTGCGCCAATCAAGGGGGCAACGATCCGTGCCCCTTGTGCCTTCTTTTTGACAAAAGCAGGCACGGACATATTTAAAGCTTTCGCAGTCAGCGAAAGCTTTAAATAGTCCTGCTCGCTCACTCTAAAATTGATTTGCCGACTGTCTTTCCGATTGGGTTGTTTATCGGATAGATAGCTAGCCATATTGTGTTGTTCGCTCACAAACCCCACCCCCTTTGTTTTGCCTTTCAGGCAAGTGAATTGATTGATTAAGCTCGTGAAACCCTAATGGTTTATACTCACATAATAAATCAATTCACGTGGTTTGGAAATCAATTCACGGGGTTTGGCAAGCAACCCACATGATAGCCACTTACGTGTCTAATGTGGTGCTTGCAAAGGGGACGCTAGCGCTCGCCCCTTGAACCCCTAGCTACGCTACTTCATGGCGAAATTTCTAGCTGTATGCTAGCCACTTTTTGCCAATCTTACGCGTATGCCATTTGCTGATTTATTCCGCAAATGGCGCCTACCCGACAGGGGGCTGTCTGCCAAATTATTTTGCATAATAAGCATGATTTCATCAAGACAATTTTTGTACTTGACGCATACTTTCAGTAGGAGCATTTCATGCAGAGTTCTACCCGAACAGGGCAAGCTAAACTAGCTTGCCCGCCATCATTGTCTGTCAGCAAAAGTACAACTCTGCTATACTAATAAACGGCAACTTGCCCTGAAAGGGGGTGTTGTAATGCTTTTTCAAATCTTTTTGTTGATTGTCACGCCTATCATTGTAGGCATAGTGAATTCACTATTTTCTTATTGGTTAAAGAAGAATAACAAAGACGACAACCGTTAGCAAGTCACTCTTTTAACCGCACATGTTTGTAATCGCAGCAAACATAAAAAAAGCCCAACCTATTCGCAGTAGGCTGGGCTTTTGTGCTGTAATGCACTCAAATCTTTTTGTTTCGCAAGCTCATTGTAGCATATTCTTTTAAAATGGTGCAATTAAGGTAGATTAATTGCACCTAGTAATCATTGAAACGGAGACTAAATTTAAGCATTCCAATTATCAGGACGTAAGAGGTAAACTCTTTCTTTGTCTTGTCGAATTAAATTATAGTTAGCTAATTTTTTGTAAAATGGTGTAACTGGCTCATTTAATGAATCTTCTATTTCATCATTGTTTGGAATAATATAACTAACATCATTTTCATCGACCAGTTCTTTATTGTTTATAAAATTTTCAAGTAATTGATTTAGTAAAACTGAATACAATATTATACTGCCACTGCCATGATTACCTTTTACGTTTGGGAGTAACCATCTTGGTACTAACATGTTTTCTGGCGTTCTTTCTTTAAGCATTTCATATAAATCGTCTGTATTGTAATAATTTAACATTCAATTTCCTCCACATATAACTTCAAAACGGTGTAACTAAGGTTGGTTGGTCAAAACTATTTTATTAGATAGTAAAATACTGCTCACTAATCACATCACGTTGCCGTTTGTCTAAAACGTAAATAAATAAAGTGTCGTATAGCTTACGTTTATCAGGGTCAGGGTTATGTGAAGAGTATTCCCAAAGTTCCTGTAAGTCAACCATTGGCGGTTCAAAAAATATTCGCGTCCTAAATTGACCTCACCTATTCCCTGGTGTAAATCGCTAGTAACTAAGGGATCTTCGGCAGCCACTACTTTGTTAATTTGCTTTTCCATTGTCAACATTGAGGCCCCAGTTTGGGTCGTCACATAGTGCCTATCTCTCTTCCAACTAAACATCTTTAATGGGAACACCCGCAACACTCATGGCTTCCTTTCTTTTTAGCCGTTCAAGTTAAATTCTTTTTTTAACAGTTGTTCTAAATATCTAGAAGCTGTTAGCTCTTTTTCTTTAGCACGTCTAGCTAGTTTATTAGCAATGTTTTGTTTTAAAGTGTAAGACTTTGAAATTCTAGGTGCAGGGGTTTCATTTGTTACTGGTTTACTGTTCAGACTATCTTTTAATTGGTCCATTTTATCTGCCTCCTTTCTATCACATATTTTTGATTAGTTCATTAAGAAACTTAGAAGCAGATTTAAAATTATGTTCTTTTGCTAAAGTGTCAAGTCTCTTTCTGACACTTGGTTGAAGTGAAAATGTATAATTTTTTGTTCGTTCATCTTCATCTGCATCATTAAATACAGGAATTACTAATTTATCTTTGGGTTCAATTTGTTCTGTTTTTTGTAGAGCTTGTTTTATTTGTTTATTCTCTGGGTTAAATGCCATATCCAATTCTCCTTTATACTTAATATGCATACGTACTAAGTATACATATGGTTAATAAATATATCTATTGTCTATAATCTATTAGTAATTTCTTGGAATGTTTTATCAATATTATCAAAAAATTCACGTTGATTAATATATGTCTTATGATCTAGAGCCATTGTTGATAACGACGTTTTATCAAGTGTAGAACGATTGAATAATTCTTTTTCTGGAACTGTTGCAAGGATGTTAGGGTCATCTTTTAATGCTTCTAGCAGTTCGTGGGAAGATTTAGTATTATGTTTAATCATGTTAGCGATAAAAAATAACTTAGCAGTTACATAAGATTGTCTACTAGAATAATCTATTGCTTCTTTTTGTAATTCGTTTATGCGTTCTTCTAAATTAAATTTTGCATTGTAGCCATGTTCACTAGGTGTAATTGGGCTAAGTATAGCATTACTAATAATCACTGCATTTTTGGTTGCCGTAGAAAAATCAGGGTGACTATCCAAAATAATATAATCAAAGCGTTCTAAATTCAAACGATTATAGTTATCTGATAACCACATGTATAGCAACATATTTTTATTTGTTTTATTTTCAAGATCTCTTTCAATATCATCTAAGTGCATATCTCCAGCAATTAAACTAATATTGTCTTTGATTTCATGTATTTTCACTTTACCTCTTCCTAAAAAGATATTTCCGACAGTTTCTGCACTATCATAAATTCCATAGGTTTGAGTTAAATTACTTTGATGATCTAAGTCGACAAACAAGACGTTATTGTTGTGGGAAGCTAACCACTCACCGTAATTAAAGGTAAGTGTTGTTTTGCCAACGCCCCCCTTTATGGCTGAAAACGTAATAATCTTCATTATTAATCCTCCTCATACGCATTAAGTATGTTTAATATTTATCCTTATAAGCATAATAGCATAGCATAATAATGTTTACAATTAATACACATAAGTTATATTTATACGTATAATTATAAGGGATAAATATCTTTGAATCGCCTTTGTTGTGTACGTTCGCTAATGCCTGTCTTTCTAGCAATCATTTTGTAAGTCATGCCTTGTTGGCGCAACTCATAAGCTAAACGTATTTGTTCATCTGTGTAGGTTTGTGGGCGTCCCTCATGAAAATAGGGGTCATGTGTTTTAGCGTATATTTTACCCTCTTGGGTTCGTGTCACAATCATGTCTCGTTCAAATTGGGCAAAGGCACTAAAAATAGTAAAAATTAATTGCCCTGTGGGCGTGTTATCAATTAGTCCCATGTTCAGAATATTAACTTTGATGTTACGTTTAAATAGGATTTGGATGATATCAAGGGCTTCTCTAGTATTGCGTGCGAAGCGATCTAATTTTGTCACAATCAATGTATCATTTGCTTTTAGTTCATTCAGCAATTTATTAAATTCAGGGCGTTCAGTAGTTGTACCAGTAAATTTTTCTTGATAGATTATTTCAGCGCCTGAATTTTTTAAGCGCTCAATTTGATTTTCTAGTTTTTGATCTGTGGTACTCACTCTGGCGTAACCATATTTCATCTTATGTCTCCAATCTGATTTATATAGCAATTTTGGTATTTCTGCAGTAAAAAAGGCATGCACTTATGTCATTAAGTTATGACGAATTCTAACGCCTTTAATTATAAGGTACAAAAAAATGCGACACAACTGTTGAGTTATGTCGCTTTTTAGTGTAAATCTTTATTTATATATAATAGTCAGGCAGTGACACCAGTCTTAATTCGTTTTTTCAAGGGATCAAAAATGCCAAGTCAATCACTGTTGATTGTGGGCGAGAATTTGCAAAATATAACGAAATCGAGCAAAAACTAGGCATTCCAGTCTATTTTGTGCACCCATATTCACCAGAAGAACGTGGGAGTAATGAGATATTAAATCGATACATCCGTCGTTTTATACCGAAAGAACGCAAAATTGAAACAGTTAGCACCAAAGAATTAGATCAATTAATCATTGGATCAATGCGAGACCAATGAAAACACTTAACTGGCAATCACCACGAAAGGTTTTTCAGCAGTTCGCAGTGTTCGGTTAATTCTTGCAATCTACCTTATAAAATAATTATTCATTATGATATAAACTCATGGTATTATATAAGGGTAATCAAAGGTCAACTTATTATTTGGAGGATAGGAATATGAAGGCAGGATATAATTATCGACGCCTGACGAGGGTGCTCGTAGTAACGCTAGTGGGTGCCTTCTCAATCTTAATTGCCGGTGGGTTAGCAATTTTTAAAAATGAGGCACCCCGGCCAAGTCAGATTGTTAACCAGAATGGAACTGAACTTATTTCAAAAAAATCATTATTATCTGGGCAAGCAGTCTACGAAAAGTACGGTTTAGCTGATTACGGTACCTATTTGGGGAATGGGTCATACTTAGGACCGGATTATACGGCCCAATCATTGCATATCTACTTGAAGGGAATGGACCAGTATTATGCAAAGACGTTGTATCATAAGGACTTTACAACGTTGAGTGACCTTGAGCAGGGTGGCATTAAGGCTAAAGTTAGGAAGGAAATTAGAGTCAACCGTTATAACAAGGCCAAACAAACTTTAAGGTTGACCGATGCACAAGCCGCAGGACTTAAAACGCTTCAAAGCTATTATCGAAAAGAATTTATTAATAATCCACAACAGGCTGGACTCCCGGCATCGATGATCAACCAAAAGAAAACCGATGCTTTCATGTATAAAGGCAATAAAGTGGATCAGTTAACGAGCTTCTTCTTCTGGGGTGCATGGTTATCTTCCACAAACCGACCAGATCGAAGTTTCACTTACACAAACAATTGGCCTTATGATCAGGATGCTGGCAACGTGATGCCCGCCGAGGCAATGGTTTGGACGGCTATTTCGGTTGCATTGTTAGTCGTTGGGATTGGCGTAATTATTTACTTCCAGCGTCGTTATCAGTTTGATATGGAATCACGGTATCTGCCAGATTCGCCGATTGACATTGATCCGGATCTGCCGATTACAACCAGCCAGAAGAAAGTAGCCAAATTTTTCGTAATCGTGATGCTGATGTTCTTATTGCAGATTTTGATGGGAGAACTAATGGCCCATTACTATGTTGAGAACTCGTTCTTCGGTTTGCCACTGCAAAACATTTGGCCGTTTAACGTTGCGAAAGCCTGGCATCTCCAATTGGTTATTTTCTGGGTCGCAACCACTTGGTTGGCAACCGGAATCTACATTGTTCCTCGGGTACTTAGACGAGAGCCCAGAAATCAAGGAAAATTGGTTGATCTGTTATTTTGGGGATTAATTATTTGTGTCGGCGGATCCATGCTTGGTGAATGGGGATCAACCCTTGGCATTATCAATAAAAATTGGTGGTTATTTGGTAATTTCGGCTGGGAATATCTTGAACTGGGCAAATTTTGGCAGATCGTCTTTATTTTGGCGATGGTCCTCTGGCTTATTATTTTGATGAGAGGATTTATACCTGCCTTGAAACGCAAGGCGGATTATGATCGAACAAGACTGACGACCTTACTGTTCTCTGGAGCCATTGCGATTCCTGCTTTCTACTTAGCATCACTATTCATCCTGCCAAATTCACACGTTACTTTTGCTGACTATTGGCGTTGGTGGATTGTCCATCTTTGGGTAGAGGGGATCTTTGAATCATTTGCGGTGATCCTTATTGGTTGGTTAATGGTTGATATGAAGTTGACGACGGTTCGCTCAACAGTTCGAGCACTTTATTTCCAAGTGATTCTTCTTTTAGGTTCTGGCGTTGTCGGAATGGGACACCATTATTTTTGGGAAGGCGATCATTCAGTTTGGCTCGCTTTGGGGGCAAGTTTTTCTGCGCTGGAAATTGTCCCACTCTGCTTGCTGGTTTGGGAAGCCTACACACATTACCGTGTCTACCGAGATACACAGAAGGTATTTCCTTACAAAGGGACTTTTATCTTCTTGATGTGGACGGGAATTTGGAATGCAGTTGGTGCCGGCGCACTTGGTTTCTTGATTAACGCGCCTGCAATCAATTATTTTGAACATGGTACGCAATGGACTGCCGCCCACGCCCATGCCTCGATGGCTGGTGTTTATGGCATGTTCTCGATCGCAATTATGCTCTATACATTGCGAAATGTGACTAAGAAACAATTTTGGACTAAAAAAATGGAAAAGGCCGTTAGCTGGGTCGCCTGGCTGACCAACATTGGTCTTGCCGGAATGGTGTTCATTACGTTATTACCAATGGGCCAAATCCAATTAATCGATGCGCTAAAACACGGTTATTGGCACGCTCGGCTGCTCAGTTTCTATCACCAACCAGTCGTGGCGGGTCTGCTGTGGGCACGACTGGTACCGGATTTAATCTTTACGGCTGGTGTGGTGGTTCTACTGGTTATTGTCGTCAGGGCCTTCTTTAACCTGAAAAAAGATGATAATCGGGCTGCCACTAAAGCGCTAGAAAAATTGGCTGCAGAAGATGAACGTGAAGACGCAGCTGAATTAAAGAACGACTATTAAGAGACGGCGACAGGCAATTTGATCTCAGAACAAAAAGAAACGCAGTTATTCGATTGAATAGCTGCGCTTCTTTTTGTTAGCCGGCAAAATCAGCCATTTGTTCCAAGTTTTATCAATCTGAACGGTGTATTAAAACTGTCATTAACCAGATTAAAAGAAGAAATCACTACTTTGAAATAGCTACCGCTTGAACTAAGGCCTAGCGTACTGATTACCTCTTTGAGCCCGAGTTGCCCCGCTGGCACTTTCTTGAGAAGCACTTTCATATTGATAGTTATTTGGGTTCTTGACTTCGGAATAGTATTTATCACTATCAGAGACAAATACCATGCCGCTGGCGGCCACCGTCCAGGAGCCATTTGCTGTCATCGTACCAGTTGTTGGGCCGGTACTTTGATGTGAGTTGGAAGCCTCAGTGGTATTTGATGAGGTCGATTGCCGCGATGAAGCGGAACTTGAATTGCGGTGTCGATATGGCTTGGCGTTATTACGACCATCGCTGTGATCAATCTTAATCCCTTCAGCATCATTAATGACCACAATTTGCGTATTTAAAACTTTATCTGAGGAACGGACGTCAACCACTGAACCCCGGGGCATTGTTTCACTTTTTTGGTAGAGTGGGGTGGTTTGATAATAAATGACGTGGCGGGTATTGGGATTATCTTTCCAGTAGCTCTCTGCGGCTTCCTCTGCCGCCCGCATGCCACCATTTTGGTCGGCACCGACATTTTGTGGTCGGGTTCCGGTTGTGAAGTTGTTCGTCGATGTATACGATTTGGCGCCCAGCAAACTTGCTCAGAAGTCAATAAATTGGACTATTTTTATTCAGTTACTTAGGCAACATTTGAGATACTATTGCGATTATAAAAATTGATATACCAACCAATGGCTGCTTGGACTTGCGTTAATGTTTCGTATGTCTTAAAATACACCTCTTCACATTTCAATATTGAATGAAATACTTCCATACGGCCATTATCGTATGGATGTCCTTTGAGTGAATATGAATGTTTCAAGCCATAATTTTGACATTTAATATTAAATTCAGCACTCGTGTATTGTGACCCCATATCTGAATGAATAATTACTGGCTTTCGATGCTTATCTAAAGCCATCTGTAAGGCACTTGTGGCTAGCTCGGCTCATTATATCGCCAAATTTTATAGCCCAATACTTTTCTCTTCTCAGGATCCAAAACGTCGCTAAATAGACCCATCTGTGATTAGTCAACTGAATATAAGTGATATCTGTTTGCCAAACACCGCTCAAATCATGCAAGTGTCTAATCAGATTGGGTTTTTGATCAACCGTCACAACAGTTTTGGGTTTGCGATAATGTTTTTGCATGCGGGATTTAATCCCTAATTCACGCATCAATTTGAGTGTCATATACTCAGATACTTTCGGACCGTCGGTTTGTTAACTATAAGCAGCAATACGACGATAACCATAAAATTTAAAGGTTTTCCAAACGTCTAAAATATAAGGTTTCAGGGATTTTCTACGCTTTTCTTGTCGACTGGGCTGCCAATGGCGCCAGTTGTAATAGGTACTAGGTTTGATTTTAAGTGCACTTAAAATACGCACAAGCGCGTAGCCCTGCGCTAAAAATTGATTAACGAGCGGCAATCCCACATTACGGACTATTTTTGTATACTAAGATGGCCGCTCGCTTTAAAATCTTGTGAATAACGAATTGACATAAAAATACTCCTATACTTTCATTTTACGGACTGAATAAAAATAGTCCATTTTTTAGTATAAGAGCAGTGATCATCGATTGGACAGAATTAACCCAATTAGCACGTCCTATTTTAGCACCTGTGCAGTAAAAATTTACACAGATGGATGAATTAGCTATTACGGCTCTCGTTGATCACATACAACACCGCATACCGTAACCTTTACCGATATCACACTCAAGCAGGGCAATACGGTGGCAAATGTTAATTAAGACAACAAAAGAGTGTCAGTGTTTTTATACACTGACACTCTTTTTAGTTCTCTATTGCATTTTAGCTTCAATATTTGCTAAGGTCACTTCTGAAGTAGACTCAAAATTCAAGTCCGCTCCAGACAAAACATCGGCATTACCAATGGCTAGTGATGTCTCACCTGCCCCATTGATTGAGACAATACCAGCAGCTGAATCTTCCAATCCAATAACATTTTCTGGATTTAAATGTAAGACTTCCGCAGCACGAACGAAGATTTCAGGATCAGGTTTTCCCTTTGTCAAAGTGGCGGGATCAACAATGCCAACAAAATACTTGGTTAATCCCAAATGATCTAGAATCATTGGTGCGTTTTTAGAAGCTGATGCCACCGACATTGTATAGCCGGCCGCCTTAGCTGATTGAATGAAATCTTTCATGCCAGGTAAAATATCATCTTCAGTCAATGTTGAAATGAGTTGTTGATAATTATGATTTTTCTTTTCTGCTAATGCTTCTTTATCTGCTTGAGAAAAATCATCGGCATGATCCCCAGCATCCAAAATCATTTGTAAGGAAGCCATGCGACTGATGCCCTTCAAACCTTCAGCCAATTCTGGTGTCCAAGTTGTGCCAACCTCATCAGCCGTTTGATGCCAAGCTTCACCATGAAAGCGCGCCGTGTCAGCAATAACCCCATCTAAATCAAAGGCAAAACCTTTAATATCTGAAAATTTAGCCATTTTTATTTATCCTCGCTTTTTTTAATTTGGTAAGTTACAGTATATGTTTTTGTTTCATTTGCTGGCAAAACAATATCACCAAAGCCTTCATGATTAACCGCATCAGGCAAGGTCTGCATCTCAATAGCAAGCGCTGTTTTAATGTCACTGCTATCATCAGGATTGGCAGTGAATACAACCACACCATTGTGATCTGAATCCACTGTCAAGGTCAAACTTTCATCGGGTGAAGTTAGTCCTACTCCCTCCCCTTGACGGCTGGGATCTAATACCCAAGCATCATCGTAATGCTCTTGTCCCAAGGCATGCAAATGCGCAAAATCAAATTTTGTATTTTGATTATCAATCACGTTACCGGTTGGAATCGCGTGATTATCAACTTCAAGATGTTGATGTGATGCAATTTGTAATTTATGCTGACTGATATCTTGATCCTTACCAACTAAATTAAAGTAGACATGCGTCATTGGATTGAACAATGTATTCTCGGTTGAAACGCCACTAAATATAATGTCTAAACGATCTTCATCGTCCAATCGATAGGTCACTTGGGCAGCTAATTGTCCGGCGAATTCATCATCAAAAGTACGTGTGAAATTAATTTCCGCCGCTGTACCCAAATTTCTTGCTTCACCGTGCCAATTAACCACATCAAAGCCATTGATGCCAGAGTGTAAAACATTGCCATGATCATTTGGCGTTAATGTAAAATGTGCCCCATTAATATCATAATCAGTTTTTGATAGACGACCACCAACACGACCAATTGTATTTCCAAAATGGAATGGATTATCTAAATACGCGGCTAAATCATCAAATTGGACTAACAATTCTTGTTTGACACCATCACGTTCAACGTAAAACGATTGCCAAGTTGCTCCGTACGAAATCGCAGTAATCTGTGTGTGTTTAATATTTTCTAGGGTAAACGCCGTCACGATTTTTCCGTCAGGTAATTGTCCAAAATCCTTCTCTACTACTTTCATGATATCCTTTCCCGCTATACAGCAAATGAGCGATTTCTCGCTCATCATCAGGCTTATTACTTTGTCAATTCGACATCTTTTCCTAATAGGTCAATCACTAATGGTTCACCTGAAATCAAGTCAACATGTGCACCTTGACCATCAACTGACACTTCCAAAACATGACCTCGGAATACCAAACGGAAAGCATATTTTGTCCAATTCTTTGGCAAGAATGGCCTCAAGTGGAGTTTACCATCACGCACACGCATGCCGGCAAATCCTTGCACAATCGCTAACCATGAACCTGTCATAGCGGTTATATGCAAACCATCTGACGTATCATTATTATAATTATCTAAGTCCAAACGGGCCGCACGTTCGTACATTTCAACTGCTTTATCTTCCATTTGTAAGTCAGCAGCCAAAATTGAGTGAACAGATGGCGACAATGATGACTCATGCACTGTCAATGGTTCATAGAATTCAAAGTTGTTACGCTTTTCTTCTTCAGTAAACGCATCTGGGAAATAGAACATGGCATGTAATGTATCAGATTGCTTAATATATGGCGAGCGCAAAATGCGATCCCATGACCAGTTTTGGTTAATTGGACGAATGTCTTGTGGCATATCAGCGATTGGTGTCAAATCTTTATCCAAAAATGTATCATGTTGAACAAAGATATGCTTTTTACCTATCTTGGTATCAACATTAGCCTCTGGTAAATACATCTTATCAACAATTTCTTGCCACTTTGCTAATTCTTCATCTGTCAAAGCCAACTTAGCTTTTTCGTCAGCATGAATTTCATCGTAGTGTTCAAGGGAGTATTGCAAAACCCATTTTGCCATCCAATTTGTATAGAAATTGTTATTAACATTGTTTTCATACTCGTTGGGACCCGTGACACCATGAATCATGTACTTATCGTTTCGGGCAGAATAGTGGACACGATCTGCCCAGAAGCGTGCGATATTATACAAAACTTGTGCGCCGTCGCCGTCAAGCCATGAGTGATCTCCCGTGATGTTTGTATAATTATAAATCGCATAAGCAATTGTCGAATTACGGTGAATTTCTTCAAAAGTAATTTCCCACTCGTTGTGTGACTCAATACCATCAAAGGTCACCATTGGGTACAAAGCACCTTTTAAGCCTTGTTCTTTGGCATTGTGGAATGCACCATCCAACTGATCAAAACGATATTGTAGCAATGAACGGGTCACAGACGGATCAGCAACACCAAGGTAAACAGGAATAGCAAATGCTTCGGTGTCCCAATACGTGGCACCACCGTACTTCTCGCCAGTGAAACCTTTTGGTCCGATATTCAAACGTGGATCATTACCATAGTAAGTTGAGAATAACTGGAATAGGTTGAAGCGAATACCCTGCTGCGCCGCATCATCTCCTTCAATTTGAACATCAGCTTTTTCCCAACGATTAGCCCATTCTTGCGCGTGTGCTGTATAGATATCGTCGTATGTTTGTGTGGCAAGATTCGCAGTTAGTGTCTCGCCTGTTTTAATCGCTTGAGCTAGGCTATCATAATCACGCGAAGTTGTCACAATCACGCGCTTTTCAAAACTAACTGAACTTTTGGCTGGTACTTCGATGTCAAAGTTATCAGTCACTTCTTTTTCAGAGCGGTTCACACCATGCTTTTCACCGCCAACAAAGCTCTGACGGGCAACAACTGTAAATTGTGGCACACCAAACAGATTTTCAATCGTTTGCGTAGCGATAAACGATGAATTAGTCTCATTACCTGCATCCAAAACTTGCCAAAACTTTTCATCATAATTTGAATCTTCATTGACGACGTCAGCATCAATACTAGCATCAAAACGAATTTTGTGCGCTTGTCCATCAGCAGATGACAAGTCATAGTGAATATCTGCCAATTCCTTAACTGCTGCTGAAACTAAGCGCGTGATTTTAAACGTTACGCCAAACACAGTAAACGTTCGATTCAAAACACCATTTTTCATATCCAATGATACTTCAAAATCAGTCACATCATTCTTAGCTAGATCAACTTGATTGCCATCAACGTAAATGTCTGCTTTGACATAGTTTAGCGCATTGATAGCTTTTCCAAAGTAAAGCGGATAACCATTTTTCCACCAACCAACACGTGTTTTATCTGGGAACCAAACACCACCAACGTAAATTCCTTGATGTGTGTCACCGGAATAGACTTCTTCAAACATGCCACGCATGCCCATGTATTCGTTGCCCAAACTCGTCATAGATTCTTGGAGACGTTTATCTTCGGGATTTAAATCATGTGACGTAACTGTCCAAGGATCAACTTCAAAAATTCGTTTCATAAAGATTTCTACCTCTTCAATTTTTCTAATGCTTAGCTTCAGCGCTAATATCTACGACGACCGGTCGCACATATTAACGCCGAAGCGTTAGCCATTATTGTGCATCTACTGGATTACTGTGAATTTCATTGATAAATCCAACACTAACAGCACCAATTAACATTAAGATTCCGGATACTAAGATCATTGATGGGAAATGTGAACCAAGTGCTGGGAATAGTGCAAAACTAGCAACTGAGGCTACAATTTGCGGCAAGCAAATTGAACCGTTAAACAATCCTAGATAAGTCCCCATGTGATCACCGGGCAATGCGTTGGTTACCATAATGAATGGGTATGTCATCATACCTGCCCATGAAATACCGATTAAAATAAATGAGCCAATCAACAAATACTGTGAATGAATAAAGAACACTGATATGAACCCAATTGCCCCCAAAAATAGCGACAAAGCATAACCTGTTTTGTTTTTGTTTGCTGGAATCTTTGATAATACTAGCGACCACACAACGGCTGCAATAGCATAAACCGCTGACACGATACCAAACCAGTTTCCACCATTTTGGTAGCCAGCCGTTGTTGGATCAGTTGCATGGAAAATATTGCCTGCCACAGCACCAGTACCGTAGGTCCACAAATATTGGAATGCCATCCAGCAGAAGAACTGAGTCAAAGTAACCATCCAGAATGTTTTTGGTGCATGCTTTAACAAAGTTAAGAAACCACCTTCACCATCATTTGGTGTGTTCAAAGCATAGCCATGATATAACTCATAAGTGGCATCATCATATTCTTTTACGTTAAAGACCGCAATCAGTGAAAAGACAACTAAGATGATTGCACCAACATAGAATGAAATAATTACAGATGCTGGCACTTGACCCTTAGGCGCTGTGTTAGAAACACCAATCACTGTCAGCAAGAATGGGAAAATAGTTGCCAACACAGATCCTGTATTAGATAAGAAACTTTGAATTGAGTATGCGTATGACTTTTGGTCTTCATTAACCATATCACCAACAACCATCTTGAAGGGCTGCATCGCAACGTTAGAGCTCAAATCCATGAACAAAATTGTGGTAGCCCCAAACCATAACCCAGCAGTAGTTGAAAAACCAAAACTACCTGAGTTAGGCAACAAGAACATTACGATAACTGACACAAGAGCGCCAGCCAATAAATAAGGCATACGACGACCAAAATGTTTTGTCCATGTGCGATCTGAAAAATAACCAACTAGTGGTTGAACAAACAACCCTGCCAATGGTGGTAGGATGAAGAAAAAACCTAACTTAGTGGGATCAGCACCCAAAGTCTGAAAAATACGTCCCATTTGGGAACTCTGCAATGAAAATGCCATCTGCACACCCAAAAATCCAAAACTCAGCATCCAAATGGTGCTTAGCGGCAGGTTTGGCAACCCCTGCCCTTTTTTCTTATCTACCATCATTACTTCCTCCAAAATTTTTTTGAAACATAACTGATTTGCTCTAATCATGCCCATCTATATGAACAATTCGTGATGAAACTGTTTTTTTAGAAATCAGGAACATGGTCTGAACACCAATATACGCAACCGTTTATAGCATAGAACATTTGGATAATTAATGGAAGCGTTTGCACAATGTTAACGATAACATTATGCAAATTTATTGTTTATCGAACAGCTATAGCTGCTGAAATGCCGGTATTTCCTAATTCTATCGTTTTTTGATTCAATTTAAGAAATAATTTGTGCGACAATTTTTTCAACAATTAAGACAAACGCTTGTCTTATGGGTGTTTAATTTCGGCTGAACCGCACTTAGCACAACAAGTGCAATCTAATCGCTCGCACGGATAATCGTAGTCGGCAATTAGAAATTGTGCATTAAGTTCAATACTAATCTAACGATAAAACAATATAATAAATATCACGATATCCCTGCCAGCACATATATTCAGTCGTTTATTCAATGCCTGCTCGATTATTCACGTCAATAGATTGTGTCTCTGTCGTAATATCTAAGCTAATTTTCAGTGTCTAATCTTTTTGTTGTAAATTATAGCTAATCGAATCAATAATTCGGTTCAACTGTTGTAACATCTTCTAAAAGTAGGAAACGAATGGCATAATAGCGTTGGTTGACTAATGACCGTACGACTTGATTTGGCAGATAGTCAACGGTCTTTTTTTTTATTGCATGTTGTACTCGCACCATCAGTTCAGGTGATACTTGATCTGGATGATTAATTACATGGCTAAGTGTCATTTTTGAGACATACGCCTTTTGCTCCTATCCTAGTATTTGGTACATAAATTTCTGAACAGTTGTGCCATAATTAATAAAATAAGATAGGAGCATTCCAATGAAACGATATCAAGATGATTTTAAAGCCAGCATTGTGAAGATGCATCGTGAAGAGAAA
>NZ_BJEG01000014.1 GCF_005405545.1 Weissella hellenica | reverse complement strand
GGCGGAATTGGCAGACGCGCTGGACTCAAAATCCAGTTCTCGCAAGGGAGTATGGGTTCGACCCCCATCGACGGCATAATTAAAAAACGAGAAAACTTATATAAGTTTTCTCGTTTTTTGTATAATAAAATATATAAATTGTGTATAATGTGCAATATATAAAATAAAATACGGGAGAATATCAATGAATATTTATGTCATATCACTGATTGTTATTTTTATAATAATGCTAATTTTACATTGGCAAAAGAAAGTTTTTTGGAGTTTAATTTTTGCGGATGTTTTCCTGTTTATGACATTAATTGCATCATTAACTTTTATAAATCAGCTTAACGTTGAAAATAACTTTTTATCAATTGCGATATTGTTTGTATTTTATATTTTAATACCGCTTTTAATTATTATGGGTTGCATCTTTTTAGTACGTAATACTAGGATTATGTATCTAAAAGAAGGGCGTAGTTTAGTAGCAAAATTATCAGCAGCTTTTGGCCTTAACATTTTTGTTATATTTGGCGTGCTATTGTTTATGCTACAGATTGATTTGTTTTCTAAAAATATATATTGGGCGATAATAGTTGAGTCGTTTTTATTGATTGATGTATTTTTTGTATCTTTGTTTATCTGTTACTTAATATATTCAGTTATAAATCAAATGGTGCCATATAAAAAGAATATTGATTATATCATCGTATTAGGCGCAGGTATTCGTTCAGAAGAAGTTACACCTTTATTAAAAAGCCGATTAGATAAAGGCCTAATGTATCTTAAGGATAACCCAAAGGCAAAATTCGTTGTTAGTGGCGGACAAGGACCAGATGAACCGGTCAGTGAAGCATTTGCGATGGCGAAGTATTTACGATCACAGAATATTCCAGATAGCCAAATTATTATAGAAGATAAATCAACTACAACCTATGAAAATATGAAGTATTCTAAAATTAAAATTGATAATGATTGGTCTGATAAAACACGCAAACCCAATGTATTGTTTACAACGAATAATTATCACGTTTTACGAAGCACGACATATGCTGATATGGCTAAGTTGAAGGCGCACGGTGCAGGGGCACCAACGTCATATTACTTTTTACCTTCAGCTTTATTACGTGAATATGCAGCAATTTTAGTACAAAATAAAATAAAAATACTTTTGATTATGCTGCTTATTATTAGCTTTGTGATAATTGCGTCTTGGCCATTTTAGATGTCATGATACAATAATATTTATTAGACTGCTAAAATATTAGTGGAGGTATAACGTATGGCAAAAGAGCCAATTACAAGCGATAATCATCAACAGTTAATGTTAGATTTTGGTGTCGATGCACCACAAATTGGTGAAAAAAATATAACATTAGTAAATGGTATATTAGTGCGTGATGAAAATAATGATGATAAAACATATTTTCATTGGGAGGTTATTCATCGTGCTGATGAAACTTATTGGTCACCATTAGATGGAGATCGTAAAACACTTTATGATATTACAGCTTATAAAATCCAAAATAATCAAAATAGTCAATGGATAACAATAGAAGAATGGTTTAAACTTGATAAATTTTAATCAAATAAGGTGCGTAACCGCCTGGAACTTTAATTCAAAATTTCTTGAATGAACTGGCATATTTACGACCAGTTTTTGTTTAACTTGCTTATAACTAGAAAAGTAAACATAGTAATATATATTGTTTTTGGGATTATATTAGCTTTAATAATTGAATTGTGTACGATACAAGGATTAATATTTAAAATTTTTACAAATATAATTAACCCCCGTAAGTTAGACTATTTTCTAACTTGCGGGGGTTAATGTTTATCAACAAATCTTTTAAATTAATTGTCAATTTATAAATTTTGGATGTTTCCGTAGTTGGCATACCAACACGATTAATAAAATAATGAAACCAAATAGGCAAATATATTTTGCAAAGGTCAGACCGGGCGTACGATAAGTTAGCTTAATATTATTTTGACCAACCTTAAGTGGTACGCCAATGAAACCACTATCTAGTTTAATTATTTTATGATTACCATTTATTGTCCAACCTTGACTATAAGGTATAGTTGTTGCTAGTATTTGCGCCTTATTAACGTTAAGATGGGTTTTAATGTGATTACCGGTTAACTTATAAGCTGGTGATCGATTAATTACTTCTCTAGCAACTTTATCAAACCTTTTGTCTGTCGGAATACCTTTAATTTGGACATCAAAACTATAACGACCAGCTTTGCTAAAAGTTAGTGGTATGAATGTTTCTTGACTTGTTTTAGCCGCTTGACCCAGATTAAGAGTAACTTCTTTTAATGGATTATAAAATGATAAATTGGCTTGTCCAGTTTGTTTAAATGAATTTGTAAAATCATTGTAGGTGGCAGTTAATGTATAACCACTAATGCCATTTCCAATTGAACTAATGTGCTTTTTATACCAATTCCATGTGTAAGCCTGTTTATTATATTGACGATCAATTAATGTTTGTGGATTTTGTTTGTTTTGTTTATACATATATTGATAATTAGCTAAGGCGGCTTTTTGTTGTTGCTTAAAAGTAAATGGCTTGAATTGGATATTAGAAATTTCTAAATGTAATTCAGTGCCTTTTAACGCTTTAGATGGACTCAAATAAAAACCGGCTGGTAATAATTCAGGATGAGTTGTATAAGTCATATGAATAGTTTGTGTCGGATTTTTAGTTAAATCAGTACGGATATTACCAGTAACGACAGAATTGGCAAAGGTAGAAGTGTGTTGTTTGCCAGTACGTGTAACGATACTATCAGCTAGAACAGCTTCTTTTTGTGTCGCAGTTAATTTATTGTAAAATTGTCGATTGATATTATTATTTGTTAAATACAACAATGGATATGCATTATCAGAGTGAGTTATTGTTTGACCATTAATCGTTTTATTATTGTCAGCAATATAAGAATTAGGTGTTAATGTACCTGGATTTTCAAATCTATCGGCCACACCCAATAGGTTACTAAGCACGTTTCTAGAATCTAAATTACCAGTGATGTCGTTTGGGTTAGCAGTGCTAATATTTAAGGAAGCTAGCCCTTCGCCAACGGCACCATTTTGTAATGACCAATAACTTTCGATATTATTTAATGGACCATTGATGGGTAAATTTGTCGCAGGTGCAATACCAGTCATGTTATTTAGTTGATTATCTACATAAGATCTTGTGAATGAGCCTGGTTTATTCTTAGGATATTCTTTTTGCTGTGCTAGTAATTGTTTTACAGTATCATTTGATAATAAATCCGTTTTAGCAGGGTTAGTATTATTCGTATGATTTCTGGCGGTTATGAAAAAAATATTGATCAATACTAAAATAACTAACCATACTGGTCTAAATCCGGATACGGATTGGCTAAACCACAACATAATTAATGTGACAAAATAAATAGCAATAATCATACCGAACTGCATATTCAAGTTGAAGTTACTGGTGATAAGTAATGAAATAGTGGCAACAATACCAATTATGAAAAATGATAGATAATCATGAAGTGTTAATTCTGATAGGTGCTCAAGCATTTGAAAAAGCATGACACTAATTGGTAAGGATAACATAAATAGCCAACGATTAGATGGAGATGAACCACCATTTAAAATTGCTGCAAATAAAGGCGTACAGCATCCTAAAAAGGTAATAATCCATAAAATATTGAATAATTGATAACGGTGCCAGCGACGTAGTGAAAAAATAATGACCATAACACTAATAGCACTAAAACCACCAGTCAACCAAAATGACGGAGTAGTGAGGTTAGCAATTAAATTACCAGGTAATGCCAAATAATAATACAGTGGGTAAATTGTTAAGCCATTGGCTAGCCCAGAGTTCGTACGGGCCGAATTTAACACGGCATCAACACTAGGGAAAAATAATGGTGCTGCTAGCATAAGGGCAATGATTCCTGCCACAAGAATTTTGAGATGCGATTGCCAGGCTAGCCAAGTTTTGTGCTGATAATGATAGCCTATCCAGAATACAATAAGACCAATTATTAACATAAAAGCAAAATAAAAATTATTCCAAATCGTCCAAAAAGCCATCAAAATAAGAGGAGAGTATTTATTTTTAGTCAATGCATAATGCATTGACCAAATAAGTAATGGAAAAATGATCAATGGATTAATAAAAAAAGGATGCTCAAAAGCAGAAAAAGCAGTGTATCCAGAAAAAACATATGTTAATGCGGCTACTTGATATTGCCAAGTGTGGGATGGTTTAAACCAATGTTGGATAAACATTAAGCAAGCTAAACCGGCAAAATATAATCTAATAATAATCATTACATTATAGTAAGTTAATAAATGCTTTTCTGAAATAAAAGCAGTACCATATGTGAAGATGTCACCTAAGGTGTAGTAAGAAAAAGTTTGGTAGTAATCATTACCAAGACCTAATTGCCAAGACCAATTAATTGGGAATTTATGATTAAAAATAATGTTTTTAAGATCAGATTGCCATTGTACTAAGGCGGGATAATGTTGGGCAATTCCATCAGATTGCCAAATTAATGATGTATTGGTGAAATAATAAGGTGCAAATATACATATTGCTAAAATAAAAAATAAAAATGTGTAAGTCATAACAAGTTTAGATGACTGTTTAAGTTGCCTGGGCATGTTTGATACCTCCAAAAGACTATCAAAGTATTATATCATTTTCAGGTATTTTCTAACCAAAAAAAAAGGACTAAAAAAAATAACTGTCCCGATTTCTAAAGTACAACAAAAGGCATTACTGCAACCGTTTACAAGGACATACAATATAGTTTATAATAAAAGACGTACAAAACTTTTGTACGTTGAATTAAATATATATATATTAAGGAGCGTGGCAATTATGGTAAATTTCATTATTGCTAGTCATGGTGAATTTGCTGCGGGTATCCGACAATCTGGTCAAATGATCTTTGGAGAACAGGAAAATGTTCAAGTTGTAACATTTATGCCGAATGAAGGTCCAGAAGATTTGATGAAGAAGTTCGAAGATGCTTTAGCAACATTTGAACCGGAGGGACAAGTTTTGTTCCTTGTTGATTTATGGGGAGGTTCACCATTTAATGCTGCATCTCGTATTCAAGCCGTACAGGAGGACCGAATGGCCATTATTACGGGTCTAAATTTGCCAATGTTAGTAGAAGCTTATGGGGCTCGTTTCACAATGGAAACAGCTGCTGAAATTGCAAGTTACTTGATGCCAGTTGCACGAGATGGTGTTAAAACTCTACCCGAAACCAAGGACGCAGCAGTAGAAGTTTCAAAAAGTGCTGATGATGAGCCAGTTGTTGAGGCAGGCAATGTGGATGAAGTCATTCATACTGGATCGGCAACGATGGACATTCGCCTAGCACGAATTGACTCACGTTTGTTGCACGGACAAGTTGCAACAGCATGGACTAAGTCAGTATCGCCAAATAGAATTATTGTTGTGTCAGATAGTGTATCAAAGGATGAACTACGTAAGACTTTGTTAACACAAGCTGCACCAGTAGGGGTTAAGGTTAATGTTGTGCCGGTGCAAAAATTGGCTGATGTTTGGGATGACCCTCGTTTTGCTACTGTTAAAGCTTTACTTTTGTTTGAAACACCACAAGATGTTGCCAAAGCAGTTGAAAGTGGCGTTAAATTAGACAAAGTGAATATTGGTTCAATGTCTCATTCTGAAGGTAAGCGTATGCTAACAAATGCAGTTGCCGTTGATGAAGAAGATATTAAAACTTTAGAGTACCTACGTGATAATGGTATTACGTTTGATGTTCGAAAAGTTCCTGCTGATCAAGGCAAGGACGTTTTTGACTTATTGAAAAAGTCATAATTACTTTTTATAGAAAATTATTCGGGAGGATAACGCATGATTTCAGCGTTTTTCGTAGTTCTATTTGCATTCCTAGCAGGAATGGATGGGATTTTAGATCAATTTCAGTTTCACCAACCATTAGTAGCTGCCACATTAATTGGGTTAGCTAATGGTCATTTGACTGAAGGAATTATTCTTGGTGGAACATTACAAATGTTGGCGTTAGGTTGGATGAACATTGGAGCTGCTGTCGCACCCGATGCTGCCTTAGCATCAGCTGTTTCAGCTTACTTGGTTACTGGTCCAGCACAAGTTAGCGTTGATACTGGTATGGCAATTGCTATTCCCTTAGCTGTAGCTGGTCAAGTTTTGACAATTGGTGTTCGTACATTGACAGTTGCTTTGGCTCACGTTGCTGATAAGCAAGCTGAAAAGGGAAGTTTGCGTGGGGTTGAAACAGTTCACTGGACAGCCTTGAGTCTACAAGGATTGCGTATTGCAATTCCTGTTATTATCGTCATGGCTGTTGGTGCTGGTCCTGTTAATGATGCATTGAACGCAATTCCTGACGTGATTACTAAGGGATTGGCTGTAGCCGGTGGCTTTATTGTTGTTGTTGGATATGCAATGGTTATTAATATGATGGCTACTGCTGAACTTTGGCCATTTTTCTTCTTGGGATTTGCTTTGTCAGCAGTTTCAGAGTTGAACTTGATTGCCATGGGTATGATTGGTCTTGTGCTAGCTTTGATTTACCTACAATTATCACCACGATTTAATGGTGGTTCAGGTAAGGGCGGTTCAGGAAGCGGCTCAAACGGTGGCGATCCAATCGATACCATTTTAAATAATTACTAGGCTTGGAGGAAAGTACATCATGAGTGAAGAAACAAAGAATGAAGTTCACTTGACTAAAGGTGATCTTGTTAATACTTGGTGGCGTTCAACTTTCTTGCAAGCTGCATGGAATTATGAACGTATGCAAAACGTCGGATGGGCATTTTCAATGATCCCTGGTATTCGTCGTTTGTACAAAACAAAAGAAGATCGAGCTAGCGCTTTAAAGCGTCACTTGGAATTCTTTAATACGCACCCTTATGTTGCATCACCTATTTTAGGTGTCCAATTAGCAATGGAAGAACAACGTGCTAATGGTGCAGAAATTAACGATGAAGCCATCAACGGTGTGAAGGTTGGAATGATGGGACCTTTGGCTGGTGTTGGTGACCCAATTTTTTGGGGAACTATGCGTCCTGTTTTGGGGGCCTTTGCTGCTGGTATGGCTCAAGGTGGCTCAATTATGGGTCCAATTATTTTCTTCGTTGTTTGGAACCTTATTCGTATGTTGTTCTTATGGTATTCACAACAATTAGGATACCGTGAAGGAACTAACATTACGCAAGACTTGGCTGGTGGTGCCATGCAAAAAATTACCACTGGTGCCTCAATTCTAGGTATGTTTATCATGGGAGTGTTGGTTCCTCGTTGGACGACGATGAACTTCCCAATCGTCATGTCAAAGGTTAAGGTACAAGACGGTGCCGCAGCAGACATTCCAGGTTTGGCAACGGCGATTAATGGTGGTGATGTTTCAGCCTCAAAGATTGCCGATGTTGTTGGTAAAATTCAAAACGGTCAATCGTTAACAGCTTATCAAGTAACGACTTTGCAAGATACATTAGATCAATTATTGCCAGGTTTGGCACCATTATTGTTGATGTTTATTGTATTGTGGTTACTACGTAAGCGTGTATCAGCTATTACGATTATCTTTGGTTTGTTCTTTGTCGGTATTTTGGCATATGCTTTTGGTATCATGGCATAATAAACTAATTTTAAATAAATTTGTTAAAATAAAAGATGAGACAGTGAATGATAAGCTGTCCCATCTTTTTTTATTAAATGGGAGAAATAAAATGGTGCAAGGATTAAATTCAAATATTTCATTAACAGGTAATGCTAATGCCATGATGTCACCTGTCAACATTCAGCAAGGGCGAATATTTTATGGAGATCGTGGAATGGAATTTCGTGCTAACACTGGCGGTGGATACATTCAAATTCCATGGCGTAATGTGGAATCTATTAGCATGGAAATTATTTTAAATTTCTATTATCGTGGCTTTTTTGTAAAAACAACGGATGGTAAAACGTTTGAATTTGTTGGTGGAAAAGCAAAACAAGCCATTGGTTTGTTTAGAGAGCATTTACAAGCCAACCAAATATTGCGACGTAAAGGCATTATGGAACGTAAACGAAAGTGATTGTTGCAAAGTATAGGGGGGAAACATTATGAAGACGTTGCATTTATATGTTGTTCGTCATGGGAAGACATACTTTAATCGCTATAATAAATTACAAGGATGGGGTAATTCACCACTAATGGCAGAAGGTATTAAAGATGCTCAGATGGTTGCACAAGCCTTATCTAATGTGGACTTGAAAGCAGCGTATAGTTCAGATACCACGAGGGCAATGGATACAGCAAAAATAATTATTGATGGTAATAAAAATAAACAGCATTTACAATTAATTACAGCATCAAATTTTCGTGAAGAATTTTATGGCAGTTTTGAGGGCGTTAACATGGATGTCGCGTGGACAAGCGCAGGAGCTTCGGTGGGGTTAAAAACGTATAAAGAAATTGTTGATGTATATGGTGTAGATAAAACTAAAGACTTATTAAAAGAAGCTGATCCGTGGCATGATGCTGAAAATAGTGAAGAATATTGGCGACGCGTAAATCAAGGTTTTAAACGTATTTTAAATAATCCAATATTGGATGATGGTGATAGTGTTTTGTTAATTAGTCATGGCAATACTTTAATTTCTTTAGCTGATCGTTACGGAGAGGGTAAAATTCAAGTTCATGAGCGCCCATTAAATGGATCAATTGCACGTATGGAATTAAGTTTGGATGGTTTAACGATTCTGACGTATAACAATCAACCTGTTCAAAATTAAGTGAATTAAAATAGGAAGGACGTAATAACTTTTTATGACGTGATATACTTATTCAGGTTATAAAAAGGAGATTCATATGGCACGCAAGAAAAAACAACGAACAAAGACAGTATCAATTAGCACCGTTGTATTGGTTATTATCGTCGCTATTTTGCAACAGACAGGCGTTATTTCTGATCTTGATAATAAGCTACAGCCTTCGGAAAGTAAGAATAGCGTATCAAGTCATAAGATTAATCAGGCTACAGTTAATCTTAAAGATGGCATCAATTATGGTGCTGTTTCTGATAAATATCCAAGTGAATCGTTAAGCAAGACTGTTTTAACGAGTGACGTGGTTGCACAATTAAATGCGAATAAAGTAAGCTTTAATAACACTGGTTCATATATCATTGATGATGATAAAACAGATTTAAATGCCAATGTTAATGTGGCACCATATGTGCAATTATCAGTCCAAGATAGCCTAGGTCGCCCAGGGGTTGCGAATGCCTACTTAAACAAGAGTAGTCGCCAATATCGTTCAAGAGATGAAACGGGAAATTCAAAAACAATTAATCCAGTTGGCTGGCAGCAGGTAACGATTGGCGGAACTTATCACACTTTGTACAATCGCGGTCATTTAATCGGCTATGCTTTGGCAGGTAATATTAAAGCTTTCGATCCATCTGAGGCAAATCCACAAAATATAGCAACACAGACTGCTTGGGCTAATCAAGCGTCAAATGGTAATGCAGAAAACACTGGTCAAAATTATTACGAGACACAGGTTCGTCGGGCGCTAGATAGTAATAAAAGAGTTCGTTATCGCGTAACGCCGATTTATAGTAGTAATAATTTAGTGCCTTCTGGTAATCACATGGAAGCTAAGTCAAGTGATGGTCAACTACAGTTTAATGTGTTTGTCCCAAATGTCCAACAGGGTGTCAAAATTGATTATGAAACGGGCGCAAGTACACTGGTTGAATAAGCCGTTAATTAAATAATTCATTAAATTATGAAACAAATTAAAAAGCATCGATAGCAAAATATCGATGCTTTTTAAATGTAACACGGAGGACTAAAAACTGGCCAAATCAGTAAAGATTTAGTCAGTTAATAAGTTCGGCACTAATTCGGCACTAATATTAATTAAAATGCCCTTAAATCAACGTTTATAGCACTTACAATATGGACCTGGGGGGAATCGAACCCTCATCTCCGGAACCGGAATCCAACGTGATATCCATTACACTACAGGTCCACAACAAATAATAATTATAAACTAATAGATTCGTATTAGCAATAGAAATAAAATGCTTAACTAACTGTGGTTAGGTTAAACCTTGCAGTTGGTTAAGTTTACCTTTATAATATAAAATATAATAGTATAAATTAATAACAGAAAAGGTGAGTACAATGGCATCATCAGAAGGAAAGGCCACGATGGGCCGAAACATTAAACGTTATATTAAACAAAATGAGATAACGGCAGCACATTTGGCCGAAATAATTGGCGTATCAACAGCAACAATTTCGGATTGGTCAAATGGTAAAACATATCCAAGAATTGACAAGATCGAAGCGATGGCCGAATATTTTAAAATTGCAAAATCAGATCTTGTTGAAGAACCAAGTCAAGTTTCAAAAACGATGATGACAGATGAGCCAGTATTAATGGCAGCACATTGGGGAATAGATATTTCGGGTTTACCAGATGAAGAACGAGCACGTGTCATTGATCGTGCTAAATCATATATTGAGGGCCTGATTGCTAATTATGAGGATCGGAATGGGAACAGATAGTTATGATAATCTCTTAATAAGAGTGGAAAATGATTTATTAGATTTGGGGATGACGCCAGTTATTTTAGATACAATGCCTTTAAAAGAAAATTCGGGATTAGATGGCGTCGCCTATCTTAAGGAAGATAAAGCGTATATCTTTATTGATAAAACACTACCTATTTTTGAAAAGGCGCGTACTTTGGTAGAAGAATTTCATCATGCGATTTCAGATATTGGAAATCATTTAGATTACAATGCAAATTTAGCGCATAACGATGAAGTTGTTGCTCGTGAGGCGGTTATTAAGTATATGACTGGTGAAGAAACGATGATAACAATTGCAAAAGAATACGAAAATCAGCCATTTGAAGCTTGGATGTTATGTGAGTACTTAGGTTACCCTTTAGATTTTGCGCAAGAAACCGTAGATTTATATCGGCATAACGGACTGTTAAATTAAACCTAATAAAACTATTGATTTTAGTTTTAATCTAATATATACTTAGTTTATTCCTAAGGTAAGACACTTAGGACTTTAATTAGACATATTAGTTAAGTTTAAACTAACAGGAGGAGTGGCTATGGGTAATGCAATGATTGCGTTTTTAATTGTTTTGGGGATATTTATGTGTCTGTGGATTGTGGCATTAACAATTGTAACTATACTTGAAAATTTATTCATGGGAAAATTACACCGATATGTTAGGGGAATAAATTTATTAATGCGATATGGATTGATCAGGTTAGGTGGAGTAGATAATAAAGAAGCTCACCGACTTGTGCTTGAAAAATAGATTGTGAATTTTTTATTAATCAATGATAAATAATCGTTATATAACTAGCTAGAAGATTCAGGAAATTGTTGCTTGTGAGTGTTTATTTTGAAGCTTAAATCAGCTCGTAAACATAATAATATATTGTTAAATAAGCTTTTTGTAATCGATCTAATATATTTTTTTTGAAAATAAATTTGGAAAGTAAACATTAGTTCAAAGGTTTACTTTGTTTGCGAAAATATAAGTAAAGTCGTATAATATATCATGTAGGAACGTAACAAAAAAACAATTTTTTGGGAGGGATCTTAATAATATGACTGTTAAGATTGGTATCAACGGTTTTGGCCGTATTGGTCGTTTAGCATTTCGTCGCATCCTTGAATTGAAGGATACTGCAGATGACATTGAAGTTGTTGCAATTAACGATTTAACAAACCCTGCTATGTTGGCATACTTGTTGAAGTATGATTCAACACATGGTACTTTGGCAGCTGAAGTTTCAGCTGATGAAGAGGGCATTATCGTTGACGGTAAGAAGATCCGTGTATACGCTGAGCGTAACGCAGCTGACTTAAAGTGGGTTGCTAACGATGGTGTTGAAGTTGTTTTGGAGTCAACAGGATTCTACACTTCAGCAGAAAAGTCACAAGCTCACTTGGATGCTGGTGCTAAGAAGGTGTTGGTTTCAGCACCTGCTGGTAACATTCCAACAGTTGTGTACGGTGTTAACCAAGATACATTGACTGCAGATGATAACATTGTATCTGCTGGTTCATGTACTACACAATCACTTGCACCATTGGCAAACGCCTTGGACAAGGAATTTGGTATTGAACTTGGATTAATGACTACTGTTCACGCTTTCACTGGTACTCAAATGATTTTGGATGGTCCTAAGGGTAAGAAGATGCGCTCAAACCGTGCTGCTTCTGTAAATACTATTCCTCACTCAACTGGTGCTGCTAAGGCTATTGGTTTGGTTGTTCCTGAAGTTGCTGGTAAGTTGGATGGTCATGCACAACGTGTTGGTGTTGTTGACGGTTCAGTTACTGAATTGACAACGGTGTTGTCAAAGACTGTTTCAGCTGAAGAAATTAATGAAGCTGTTAAGAAGTATGGAAATGATTCATTTGGATACAATGCTGATGAAATTGTTTCATCAGATATCATTGGTGACACACATGGTGCTGTGTTTGATCCAACTTTGACTAAGGTTATCACTGTTGGTGATAAGCAATTAGTACAAACTGCTGCTTGGTATGACAATGAGTATGGTTTCACTTCAAACATGATCCGTACTTTGTTGCACTTGGCAACACTTTAATAGTGAGATAACTATTATTGAAAACGGGTGGTTTAGTAATAGTCTGAACCACCCGTTTTTTATATAAATTTCTTAGTTATTTTTAGTAGAGAAAAGAGGGATTTTATGACAAAATTAACAGTTGATGACTTAGAGTTAAAAGGTAAAAAAGTATTGATGCGTGTTGACTTCAACGTTCCACTAAAAGAGATTGATGGTCAACAAGAAGTTGCTAATGATAATCGTATTGTAGCAGCCTTGCCAACTATTAAGCATGTTTTGTCAGCAGGTGGACGTGCAGTTTTGTTTTCACACTTAGGTCGTGTTAAGAGTGAAGATGATAAGCCAGGTTTATCAATGAAGCCTGTTGCACAACGCCTGGCTGATTTACTGGGTCAACCTGTAACTTTTGTTCCTGCAATTGAAGGTCCTGAACTAGAAGCGGCCATTAACCAATTAGAAGATGGTCAAGTATTAATCTTTGAAAACACACGTTATGCCGATGTTGTTAATGGTGAAGAAGTTAAACGTGAGTCAAAGAATGATCCTGAATTAGGTGCTTACTGGGCTTCATTGGGTGATGTATTTGTAAATGACGCATTTGGAACAGCTCATCGTTCACATGCGTCTAATGCAGGTATTGCAGCTAATATTGAACAAACAGCAGCTGGGTACTTGATGGAAAAGGAAATTAAGTTCTTAGGTGGTGCAGTTGAAAAACCAGAACGTCCATTTGTTGCCATTATTGGTGGTGCAAAAGTTTCTGATAAAATTACAATTATCCAAAATCTATTAGCAAAAGCTGATAAGGTTATTGTTGGTGGTGGAATGGCTTATACTTTCGCTGCCGCTAAAGGTGAAAAAATTGGTAATTCATTATTTGAAGCTGATAAGGTTGAACTGGCAAAGCAATTGATTGCTGATGCTGGCGATAAGCTAGTGTTGCCTGTTGATGCTGTTGCAGCTGATAACTTTGCAAACAATGCAGAGTCATATGTTGCTGAAGGCGATATTAAAGATGGGTACATGGGACTAGATATTGGTCCTAAGTCAATTGAATTGTTTAAGTCAGTTCTTGCGGATGCAAAGACAGTTGTTTGGAATGGACCTATGGGTGTATTTGAAATGGAAAACTTTGCTAAAGGAACATTAGCTATTGGTGAAGAACTTGTTAAAGTGACTGAAAAGGGCGCAACAACCATTGTTGGTGGTGGTGATTCAACCGCAGCTGTACAACAATTAGGTGTTGCTGACCAATTAAGCCATATTTCAACCGGTGGTGGTGCTTCATTGGAATACTTAGAGGGTAAGACTTTGCCTGGAATTGCTGCTATTTCTGAAAAATAAATATCTCATATTTTAAAAAGTAGTAAGTTACCAAGTTTGGTGATTTACTACTTTTTTTAACGTGAATAAATTTGTTTATTTATTATAGATTTAAACAGGAATGCTAATTTAAATTAAGATATTTTAAACACTTTTAATATTATTGAAATGCCATACAGTCTATAATTGTGATAAACTATTCCAAATAGTAATGTATAAGGAAGCCTATTATGGATATTCATAAACTTAATGTGTTTTTAGACTTAGCTAAAACAGAAAATTATTCTGAGACAGCTAGAAGATTATATACGACACAAGGGAATATTTCTAAACAAATATTAGCCTTGGAAAAAGAATTAAAAACAAAATTATTTATACGTGGACACCGCCGTATTTCGTTAACTGAATCAGGCCGTATTACAGAAATGTATGCTAAAAAAATTATTCATGAATTTGATGCATTACAACAAACTTTAAATCAGCATAATATTGAGTCGGACAATGTCTTAACAATTCATACGATGGCAGCTTTTTCAAATTACGAAGGGTTTGCATTGATGAGTGCTTTTCATCAAAATTTTCCAGAAGTCACATTACATTTTTCTGAAACTAAAGATCTTGTGCTGGTTGACTCATTATCAGACAATCAAGCGGATATTATCTTTGGCCAATATACGCCAGGATTAAACAATAATCTTGAAACGTTGTTGACAGATCAAGATAATTTAGTTGCTGTGTTACCAGCGAATCATCCATTGTCAGCTAAAAATGTACTCTCAATAAATGATATGTTACAGGAAGATATTTTGGTGTTGTCGGGTGAAGAATCATTAGTATTTAATAAACTTAGTATGATGGTTGAAGGCCAGCAGCTAAAAACAGCTGTTGCTTATCGTGGAAAGCGCATTGATATAATATTGAACATGGTTTCGAATGGTATGGGAATTGCTTTGGTGATGGATAAGCGTGTTGATATTAGTAACGACAATCAACTTATTAAGCGCAAGGTGCGACTAAATACGACCAGTAATTTCGGCTTTATGCGGTTAAAACAAGAGCATGAGTCTAATGCTAGCAATTTATTTTGGGAATATATAACACAAGCTATTAATCAACACATGAATTAGCCAGTATTTTGATGATTGTTGTGTTATGATAGTAATATAATAGAATATTAATCACAAAGGGGAGCCGATTATGGCTGAGAAAGAGTATTACTCTAGACCCTTCGTACCTGTTTTAGTTATTTAAGCGTAGGAATTGTGAAAATACCAATATGAGTAATTGTATTTATAAAGGCTTTTTTGTAATTTTTTATTGCAAAAAGGTCTTTTTTGTTGCTTTGATTTAATAGGCTTTAAAAGTTTTTAGGAGAATTAAGATGAATTCAAAAGTTAGAAAGATAACTTACTTAGCAATGATGATTGCTTTGGATGTTGTATTGTCACCTATTTTACGTATTGAAGGTATGGCACCCATGTCTAGTGTTATTAACATTTTAGCTGGTGTTTTAATGGGACCATTATATGCAACCATTATGGCTGTATGCTGTGGTATTATTAGGATGCTTTTGATGGGCATTCCACCATTGGCACTAACCGGGGCTGTCTTCGGTGCATTGTTAGCGGGTGTTGGTGCACGTCTAACGCGAAATGTTTATGGTTCAATTATTGGTGAGATTATTGGGACAGGGATTATCGGCTCATTAGTTTCTTACCCGGTAATGGTATTATTTACAGGTACAAAAACAGATTTGTATTGGTTATTATATACACCAAGATTTTTAGGAGCAACATTAATGGGGGCAGTAGCTGCTTGGTTAATCTGGCAACAAGCTAAGAAAATTTCTTTGTTTAAAGATATGATGCAAGTGTTTAATGGGAGAAGGGTGATCCGATAATGCAAAAAGTAACAATACCATTAACTACTGCCCCGTTAGTTCATTGTATAACGAATACAATTTCCGTTGAAACGGTTGCCAATGCATTACTTTATGTTGGTGCAAAACCAATAATGACGGAAGATGTTCGTGCCTTTTCAGATTTGGCAAAACAAACAAATAGTATCTTGTTAAATTTGGGTAGCTTATCCTTAGCTAAAGAAGAAAGTTTGTTGGCTGCAAGTAAGCTGGCTTATCATGATAAACCGTTTGTTTTAGACGTAGTAGGTGTAGCAAGCGCTAGTACAGCGATGCATATAGCGCATGCTATTATGAATTATGAGCCAACTATTGTACGTGGTAATATTTCAGAAATGCGGGCTATTGCAGGTTTGAAGACTAACGGTCGTGGTGTAGACGGCAATTTAATCGATCAAACACCGGCAGCTTTTACAGAATTAATAACTGCGCTTAAAACATTACCAACTACTTCAATTTATGTTGCTACGGGAGCAAAAGATATTATTGTGGCACAAAATAATGTCTGGATTTTAGAGAATGGTGTTTTAGAATTAGATCGTTTTACCGGTTCAGGTGATGTATTAGGGGCCCTTTTGGCGGCTTTATTAGGTGAGCAAAAAGTACCCGAAACTGCTGCTGTTTTGGCCATTAGTTATTTAAATATTGCTGGTGAACAAGCTAAAATGATTGCACCAACAACAGGGATTGCTGATTTTAGACAACAATTCCTAAATCAATTATCAATATTGGGTGAAAAAAACCCAAACTGGATGGAGCAAATAAAGGGGACTATTAATGGCAAAAGAATTATATTTAGTGACAGCACGCTACGGTGAGGATGAGGAAACATTTTTGGAACGCGTTAACATAGCATGTGCAAATGGGGTAACCTTCGTACAATTACGTGAAAAAAATTTGACGACACGTGCGTACTATGAACTGGCTGTTAAGGTTAAAAACATAACAGATGAGTATCATTTACCGTTAATTATTGATGATCGTATTGATATTTGCTTGGCAATTGATGCTAGTGGCGCTCATATTGGTGATGATGAATTACCGGTTGATGTAGTGCGTAAATTATTGGGCCCAAATAAAATCTTGGGTGTATCAGCCAAAACGGTTGCACGTGCGATTGAAGCAGAACAACAAGGGGCTGATTATTTAGGAACAGGGGCAATGTTTCCAACGCAGACAAAAGTTATTACAAAGCCAACAAGTAAACAAACGCTAAAAGAGATTACGGAAACTGTTAATATACCAGTTTTTGCAATTGGTGGTATTAAAGAACACAATATCGATACCCTAACAGGTACTAATGTCGTTGGTGTGGCCGTTGTTAGTGAAATTATGCAAGCAGCAGATATTGCAGCTAAGGTAAAACAATTAAAAAAAGCAATTAGTTTGTTGTAATCAATTTGAGACTGGGGTTTTATTTGCCCAGTCTTTTTTATATACTATGGTAAGCAGTATTGAAATGAGTTAAAACATATAAAATGAAAGGAATATAACTATGATTGTATTTGAGGATGTTGTTAAAATGTATCAAAATAAACAAGTTGTTAATCATCTTAATTTAACGATTGCATCTGGTGAGTTTTTTGTGTTAGTTGGTCCAAGTGGTAGTGGTAAAACAACCATCCTTAAAATGATTAATCGATTAACACAGCAAACTCATGGGAAAATTTTGATAGATAATAAAGATATAGCAAGTGCTAGTACTGTAGTTTTAAGGCAACATATTGGTTATGTCTTACAAAATATTGCACTCTTTCCAAATCTTACGATTAGTCAAAATGCTGGTATTTTGTTAGAAGCCAATGGTGTTAAACGTGAAAAAAGGCAGCAATTGGTCAAAGCATTATTACATAAAGTTGGTATGCCATATGAACAATACGGATCACGCATGCCTAGTGAACTATCAGGTGGGGAGCAACAGCGTGTGGGAATTGTCCGTGCGCTGATTACTAAACCAGAAATTATTTTAATGGATGAGCCTTTTAGTGCATTGGACCCATTATCACGTAAACAATTACAAGATTTAATACTATCTTTATATGAAGAATTTAAACCAACAATTGTTTTTGTGACACATGATATGCAAGAAGCCTTACGCTTGGGATCAAAAATTGGTGTATTGGTCAATGGTGAGCTACAACAAGTCGGTAAGCCACAAACAATTATTAACCAACCGGCTAATGCGTTGGTATCATCATTATTTAACAATCAACGGATCACGTTAATTAAGGACTTATTGGAAGCTGGCTTAGGACAGAAAATTACGGCTGATATGTCTATTGAGGCACCACATCTAAAAAGTACACAAACTCTCCAAGAGCTAGCAGCTGAACTGTATAGTCAAGATAGTGTTATTATTGACCAACAATATATCATTAATCAGCGTCATTTATTAATGTATATTAGCAAATATTAAGGAGCGTAAAATGTTAAATGATTTATTGCATTTTGTGATGACACATGCAAACGACATTATTGTAGCCCTAGAAGAACATATACTACTTTCCTTGGCTGCCATCTTAATTGCGGCAGTGATCGCAATTCCGTTAGCAATCACCTTAATGAATTATCGACGAGCAGGTGAAGTTGTTTTACAAATTGCAGGTATTATTCAAACGATACCTAGTTTAGCTGTGCTGGGTGTTTTAATTCCCTTTGTTGGTATTGGAACATTTCCCGCCATTATAGCATTAGTGTTATATGCAATTATGCCAATTTTTCAAAATACGTATGCAGGATTAACACAAATTGATGCAAATTTATTGGAAGCAGCTGAAGCTTTCGGCTTTTCAAAATATTTTAAGTTATTTAAAATTCAGTTACCTTTAGCCATGCCATTGATTTTATCAGGATTGCGCATTGCAACGGTTATGATTATCGGAACAGCTACTTTAGCCGCATTAATTGGTGGTGGTGGATTAGGTTCATTTATTATGATTGGTATCCAGACAAACGATAACGCCCAGTTATTATTAGGTGCAATTTTATCTGCTGTTTTGGCGCTGGCTTTTTCATGGTTAATTAAAATAATCGGTAAATTATCTTTGAAAAAGATGGGTATCTTAGTGGGGGTTGCAATTATACTGCTTGGTGGTTATTTTACTGGTAAGGCATTAACACAGCCTAAAGGGCGCATAGCAATTGCTGGTAAATTAGGTGGTGAACCAGAAATTTTAATCAATATGTATAAAGAATTAATTGAATCAGATAATGCAGGTTTAGATGTACAGTTGAAACCTGATTTTGGTGGCACAACATTTATTTATAAAGCGATTAAGAGTGGTGATGTTGATATTTACCCGGAATTTACCGGCACGGTTTTACAAAATCTTATAAAGGGACAAACTGTCAGCCACCAACCAGAACAAGCCTATCTTGATGCAAGGGCAGCCTTACACGAACAAGCTGATTTAGAATATTTAGCGCCGATGCGTTATCAAAATACATACGCATTGGCAGTACGACAAAGTGATGCTAAGAAATATCATCTAAAAACAACTAGTGATTTAACTAAAATGTCATCACAATTAACAGCAGGATTTGACCATGATTTTTATGAATTAAAAGATTCCTATCCAGGCATGAAAAAGGCTTACGGCTTACAGTTTAAAGATGTGAAAAGTATGTCCTCTAGTTTACGTTATAATGCATTAGCTAATGGTCAAATTGATGTGACGGATGCTTATACAACAGATCCACAATTGAAAGCTGATAAATTAGTAACCTTAGTTGATGATAAAAAGTATTTTCCGCCTTTCCAAGGGGCTCCATTGGTCCGGGGAGATATTTTGAAAAAATATCCAAGTGTCAAAAAAAGTTTGGAACGCTTAAATAATAAAATAACAAATCAAGATATGATTAATATGAATTATCAAGTCACAGTCCAACACAAGGCTGCTGATAAAGTTGCACATTTGTATTTGAAAAAGCATAATTTATTAAAGTAACCTTTTAATTTTAATGTTTGATATATTGTTGGCATATAAACCTGATAGAATAAAGACTATCATTCAAAAGGAGATGGGTTATGGCTGAACATTGGTTGATGATATTAATTGAAATCATCTTCGTAGTTAATAGTTTTGCAGCTATTTTAACGGTATTTAGAGATCGTTATCGTGATATTACTTCTATTTGGGCGTGGATGCTTGTTTTATTGTTGTTTCCTGGAATCGGATTTTTAATTTATTTTTTGTTTGGTCGGAAATTATCAGGGCATCATATTTTTAATATGCAAACACAAGAAGTTTTAGGTATTGATAAAATTGCTGATAATCAGCAAAAAGAAGTGATCGCACTATCTGATCCAGAACGTTATGTGGAAGAACAAGCGTTTATTCGCTTATTTTTACAAAATGAGCAAGCTATATTTTCGAATCAAAATGAAGTAAACATTTTAACAGATGGTCATGAAAAATTTGAGCAATTATTTATTGATATTAAAGCAGCTAAGCATCATATTAACGTTGAATATTATACAATTTATGATGATAAGTTAGGGAATGAATTTGTTGACTTGTTGACTGAAAAAGCTAAAGAAGGCGTACGGATTCGTGTTATTTATGATAGCTGGGGATCTGGTGGTAAAAACAACAAATTATATCAACGATTGCGTGAAGCAGGCGGCCATGTAGAAGCATTTTTAATGCCAAAATGGCAAGTTATGTCTTTGCATGTTAATAATCACGATCACCGTAAGTTAGTCATTATTGATGGTGATATTGGTTACATTGGGGGCTTTAATATCGGTGATCAATATTTAGGTCGTTTAGACAAATTTGGTTATTGGCGTGATACGCATTTACGTGTTGTTGGTGATGCTGTCTTGGCTATGCAAAGTCGTTTCTTTATGGACTGGAATGCCACTAATAAATACCAAAAATTGAAGTTTGGTGAGGAATATTTTCCGTCACATGATACGGGTGGCGATGTTGCCATGCAAATTGTTTCTTCAGGTCCAGATTCAGATATGAATCAAATATATCAAGGGTACCTGCGTATGATTTCAATGGCTCATGAAAGTATTACGATTCAATCACCTTACTTTATCCCGAATCAAGCAATTATGGACTCGCTTGCAATTGCAGCTAAGTCGGGCGTACATGTTAGAATTATGATTCCATCAAAACCTGATCATATGTTTGTTTATCGGGCAACGGAATATTATGCAAGTGTTTTAGCTAATGAGGGAATCGAAGTTTACGCATATAACAAAGGGTTTTTACATGCTAAAACAATCGTAATTGATAATCGTATTGTCTCAGTTGGTAGTGCTAATATGGATATTCGTTCATTTTCTCTGAATTTTGAAGTTAATGCGTTTTTGTATAGTGAACGGGTAGCATTAGAAATGGAAGCTATCTTTGAAGAGGATTTGCTGGATTCACAGCTTTTAACGTCAGAGTATTTTGCAGCACAATCATCATGGAAACGATTTAAGCAATTTTTCTCAAGATTATTAACACCGATTTTGTGATTAATAATTGCTATAAAAAGGCAGCCTCACTGAGGCTGCCTTTTTGGTTGAAAATATTTATTTGTCATTGTTTAAGTTGTTTTTATGACTAAAAAAACTAACAAGCAAGAAGAAAATACCCAATAGGTCAGTATAAACACCTAAAATAATTTGCATATTGTGAGGTGTATAACCTGTAAATAATACTAAAAATAGTCCTAAAGCAAGACCAACAACACCAATAATCAAGCCAACTAAGCGTTGCCAACCAATTAATAGTTCGGGAACCCAAGTTTGGGCTAAATTACTGGTGGCATTAAATAGAATCCAAAAGCCGAATACCAAACCAATAAAATCTTGTGTGAAATCTTGACGGAATAACAAAACAAGGCCCATCACAGCACTTAGTAGGGCGCTCATTAAATGGGCCCCGCGCAGATAAACACTATTGCTAAATAGCATAAGATCAATAAAAGCAATAAAAATTGAAAAAAGGCCAAAAATAATCGACACTGCAAGTAACCATTCCGTATTAAAAACAAATGCAAAAATTCCTAAAATAATTGAAATGACACCGGCAGCGGCTAATAATTTACGAACAAAATAAGAAATAACAGGTTTTTGTGATTGTTGTGGTTGTTTGGAAAGTCTTGACGGTACCACGTCCTCGTCGTTGATCGTTTCATGTTTTATTTCTGGCAAATTAGCCATAAGAATGTCCCCCTAATAGGTTGTTTAAATTGAGTGTAATTGAAAAAGTTGTAAAATACAATTGAAGCGTGAATTAAAACAAAAAATATTAACTATTTAGCAAAGGAGAACAGGAAAAATGCTTAAATGGATTATTATCATTATTTTGTTGGTAGGTTTTATTTATACACAATATCGTCAAAAAAAATTCAATCAATCTGTCGATGAAAAAGCCAAAAAAATGACCGATAAGTTAAATAAAAAATAATGGATCAGGGAGTACTACCATGATATTAAGAATACTTGTATAATGGTATGGACAGAATAAATACAACACAGGAGCGCAAATAATGAATATAGAAGAAATGCAGGCGCGCCAAAACCATATACGTAATTTTAGTATTGTGGCTCATATTGATCATGGTAAATCAACAATATCAGATCGTATTTTGGAAGCAACACACACAGTTACTGAGCGTGAAATGCAAAATCAGTTACTAGATACGATGGATTTGGAACGTGAACGTGGTATTACAATTAAAATGAATGCCGTTGAGGTGCATTATAAGGCTAATGATGGTGGAACTTATATTTTCCATTTAGTTGATACACCAGGGCATGTGGATTTTTCATATGAAGTATCACGTTCATTAGCTGCCGCTGATGGCGCTATCTTGGTCGTTGATGCTGCTCAAGGAGTTGAAGCACAGACATTAGCGAATGTTTATTTAGCAATTGAAAATGATTTGGAAATTTTACCAGTTATTAATAAAATTGATTTACCAGCTGCTAATCCAGAAGCTGTGAAAACTGAAATTGAAGATGTCATCGGTATTGATGCGTCTAATGCTGTGTTGGCATCAGCCAAAAAAGGAATTGGTATTCCAGAATTATTAGAAAAAATAGTTACGGATATTCCAGCGCCAGAAGGTAGTTTGACAGATCCATTACAAGCACTAATCTTTGATTCGGCATATGACTCATATAAAGGAGTTATTTTAACGGTTCGTGTTAAAACAGGTATTTTAAAACCAGGTGAAAAAATTAAATTTATGAATTCTGGTGCCTCATATGAAGTAACAGAAGTCGGTGTGAATTCACCAGCGCCTATTAAACGTGATTATTTGATGGCAGGGGATATTGGATATGTAGCAGCATCTATTAAAAATATTCGCGATGCGCGACCGGGCGATACAATAACACATGTTAAGCAACCTGCAGAAAATCCATTGCCGGGATATCAGCCAATGACCCCAATGGTATACTCGGGACTATATCCAACGGATAATGCGAAGTATAACGACCTGCGTGATGCACTTGAAAAATTACAATTAAATGATGCTTCTTTGGAGTTTGAACCTGAAACTTCACAAGCATTAGGATTTGGCTTTCGAACTGGGTTCTTAGGTCTATTACACATGGACGTTATTCAAGAACGCCTTGAACGTGAATTTGACTTGGATTTGATTACAACAGCGCCATCAGTTACCTACCATGCGTTTACAACTGATGGTGAGATGGTTGACGTTGCTAATCCATCCGAACTACCAGATGTTGCTGAGATTAAAACAATTGAAGAACCATTTGTGCATGCCCAAATTATGGTACCAAATGATTATGTTGGTGCCGTTATGGAGCTGGCACAAGCTAAGCGTGGTGAATTTGATACGATGGATTATTTAGATGAGACCCGTGTGAATGTGAAGTATTACATGCCGCTATCTGAAATTATTTTTGATTTCTTTGATAAATTAAAATCAAATACGCGTGGTTATGCATCATTAGATTATGATATATCAGGGTATCGTCAATCTGATTTGGTGAAGATTGATATTTTGCTAAATGGAGACAAAGTTGATGCGCTTAGTTTCATTGTCCACCGTGATTTTGCGCAAGAACGCTCACGTGTGATTACGAAGAAATTAAAAGAGATTATTCCACGTCGTAATTTTGAAATCCCAGTGCAAGCTGCAATTGGTTCTAAAATTGTGGCACGGTCAACTATCAAGGCTTATCGTAAAGACGTTACGTCACGTATTCATACGGGTGATCCTGATCGTCGTGCGAAATTGTTGGACAAGCAAAAACGTGGTAAAAAACGGATGAAATCTGTTGGAACTGTTGAAGTTCCGCAGGAAGCTTTTATGGCGGTTTTGAAGGCTGATGAAGAATAAAATAAAATGATAGCTTTTAGTGAAAAACTATCATTTTATAAAATTTTATGTTAATATAGTTTAGTTAAATAAACTGACTCTGATTTTTATAAATTCAGGGCGATAAGGAGAAAATAATGAAGGCTGAAATTCATCCAGATTACCACCAAGTGGTTTTCGTTGACTCAACTACTGGTTACAAGTTTGTGTCAGGTTCTACTCGTACTTCTGACGAAACTATCGAATTTGAGGGTGCTACTTATCCAATGATTCGTGTTGAAATTACTTCAGATTCACACCCATTCTACACTGGTAAGCAAAAGTTTACTACTGTCGACGGTGCTGTTGATAAGTTTAACAAGAAATATGGACTTGCTTAATCACAAATCCTTACAAAAGCCGTTGTATAGCGCTAAATGCCTATATGACGGCTTTTTTGTGTGCTTTTTTAAGTGTTTTACAGTGTTGTTAAGTGTTGCAAAGTAGCATGTTTTATCCACCTTTTGTCCACTGCGAACCATATTCGAACCATTTTTCAAATTAAAAATCCGCATATTTTAAATTGCTAGTTGACACCTTACTAATAGGTGCGTACAATAATCCACATTGGTAGAACATTTCATTGTATGTCAGAGAAGCTACGGTAGCTGTGAGTAGCGCAGGTGGAATGATTGAACTATTTAAACATTGTAAATATCTTAAAGAGAGTTAGTTTTTGCGTACTAACTAATTTTTGGGTGGTACCGCGGAAACTTTTCGTCCCAGCAATGAGTCAATTGACTTGTTACTGGGGCTTTTTTATTGCTGAAAGGAGCAAAACATTGGGGTATTAAAACATATCAATCACGTTGGTGGACTTAGTCGTTATCTCTTTTGAGGATAATTGTTTAACAGGTAAGTAGCAATGAAGGAGAGAATAAATATGAATAAGTCAGTAACGTTTAAACAAAGTATGGTTTTATTAATTACGGTCATCTTAATTTTTAGTATTAGTATTTTAGGTTTTGGATTATCACCCAATGTACCGCTGGTGATAAGTCTTATTTTTGTCATGTTATACGCCAAAAAGCGTCAAACATCTTGGCAAGATATTCAAGGACAATTGTTAAAAGGGATTGAGCAAGCGTTAGCACCGTTATTTTTGTTCTTGCTAATTGGTATGTTAATTGGTCTTTGGATGGAAACCAATACAATTCCCACGCTACTATGGACAGGCTTGAAGTTAGCTAATGTAGAATGGTTTTTACCTAGCACTGTTTTGATTATGGCAATTATGGGTACGATGGTTGGCTCTGCTTTTACTACTTTAGCGACCGTGGGGGTGGCGTTGATGGGTGTTGGGACAGCCATTGGATTTGATCCCGGGATTGTTGCTGGAGCTGCCTTGTCTGGTGCGATTTTTGGAGATAAGAGTTCACCACTATCGGACTCAACTAATTTAGCATCATCAATTGCTGGTACGGATTTGTTTACTCATATTAAAAACCTGATGTGGACGACTATTCCAGCATTACTTGTCTCATTATTGCTTTTTACGTTTCTAAGCAAACAAATAAAAGTTGCTAGTGATGTGCACGAATTACAACACTTAGCGTCATTATTATCACCAAATTGGTGGTCAATGGTGCCGTTAATTTTGTTGGTTGTTATGGCCTGGCGTCATGTGCCAGCAATTCCAACATTGTTAATGAACATTGCAGTAACGGGCATCATATTTATGTTTAATCATTCAATACAGCAGTTTTCGGATGTAATTATGAATGGTTCAACAACAACAATCAAAAATGAAATGCTCGCTAGTTTGTTAAATCGTGGTGGCATGTTATCAATGATGCCAACAGTAATTATTATTATGTTGGCCTTAGCTTTAGGTGGACTGTTAACGCAGCAAGGAATTCTTAGTGCTTTTATGACCCCGTTGGTAACGCGCATTAAGACACAAGCGGGCGTGATTACAGGCACGGTCATTACAGGAATTTCAGCTAATTTTTTGATTGGTGAGCAATACTTAGCTACTATTTTGCCTGGTCAATTGTGGAAGGAAAGTTTTGTACGCTTAAAAATTAACCCATTAACTTTAGGGCGATCATTAGAAGATTCAGGAACAGTTATTAATTACTTGGTACCTTGGGGTGTTGCAGGGAGTTTTGCAGCACAAACGTTAGGTGTTTCAGTAACTTCGTTTGCGCCATTTACTTTCTTTGCCTTGTTGTCACCGATTTGCTCGTTAATTAGTGCTTGGACAGGCATTGGACAGATTAAGCGTGATGAATAGCCTGCCAAGCGAGTTGGTGAGCACCATGATTTTGTTTTTCTGGAATCCAGTTGGCAATTAAAAGTTGGTAATAATCTTGTTGTATTAACAACTGAGTTAATTGTTCACTAAAATGTTTGGCGTAACGTTTCTTAATACTATCGATAACTAATTTAGAATCTGCATAGTACATGATAGTGTCATCATAATTAGCAATTTTGGCTAATTCTTCAAATGTCCAGATAGCTGCTGCAAACTCAGCTTCGTGATTAGACATAATACCAAGATAGTGATGTTTTTGAATTTGTTGACCGTTGTATAAAATAACAAGGCCAGCGCCACTACGACCAGGATTACCTTGACTAGCAGCATCAGAATATATTTTGATTAACATGACAAGCACCTCTAAGTTTATTATACTAAAAGACAGAGATATTATGAGATGATTGGTCGATAATGCACAAATCAGAAAGGATTTCAGAATGAAAGGGTACTATCAACCAGCTGGTTTATTAGGATTAATTAATTGGCTATGGATTATCATGATTGCAATGTTTGCTCTGATTATGCAACTTGAAGTAACACATTTAAATAGTTGGACGATTGTGGCAATGATTGTGTTCTTATTCATTGCGTTATTAACGTACTTCAGACGGCGGGTTAGATTGTCAGCAAATGCTATTTTAATCATACCCATGTTTGGTGTCCATACAGAAAAAATTCGTTTTAAGGAGATGCAACATGTTCAATTTACTAAAAGAACAGTCATCTTTAGTTACGAAGACGAAAGATATAGTTATTGGATGAATAAAAAATTCTTAAATCAACTACAAAAGGAAATTGAAGGTAAGTAAATGACTGAGGAAACATTGACGATTGCAGATCAGACTGGTCGTCTGGATAAAGTAGTAGCAGATACCTTTGCTGACTATACACGTACGCAAATTTCAAAATGGATTGATGATGGTGTGCTAAAAGTTAATGGGGATGAAAAGAAGGCAAAGTACAAGGTTCATGAAGGTGATGTTATTACATTTACTGTTCCAGAACCAGTTGTATTAGATGTTAAGCCAGAAAATATTCCTTTAGATATTGTCTATGAAGACGATGATTTATTAGTAATCAATAAGCCACAGGGGATGGTTGTTCATCCAGCTGCAGGTCATCCAGATGGTACGTTAGTAAATGCTTTAATGTACCATACACATCTTTCAACTATTAATGGGGTTATCCGTCCAGGAATTGTGCATCGTATTGATAAAGACACATCTGGTCTTTTGATGGTTGCTAAAAACGATAAAGCGCATGAAGCATTGTCAGCCGATTTAAAAGCTAAGAAAAACTTACGTCAATATTATGCACTGGTACATGGTGAATTTACGGAAAATAGAGGGACAATTACTGCACCTTTAGGTCGGTCAAAAGCCGATCGTAAAAAACAAGCAGTTGTGTCTGGCGGCCGTGATGCCGTAACTCATTTTGAAGTGGTTAAACGTTTTGTTGGGTATACCTTGTTGAAAGTGACCCTAGAAACGGGACGGACCCATCAAATTCGCGTGCATATGGATTATATTGGTCATCCTGTTGCAGGTGATCCTTTATATGGCCCTAAAAAAACACTTGCGGGAAATGGTCAATATTTGCATGCAGCCACCCTTGGTTTGACACAACCAACGACACAAGAAGCATTGCAATTTGAAGCACCATTACCGGATGATTTTGAATACATGTTAAGCCAACTACAACCGTATGCAGAATAAGTAAATCATTTGTTCGCAAATAGTGCTTAACATGATAAAATGAGATATACAAAAATTGAAACTTTCTTAAGGTAGTTCAGCGAGATTGCTAGAAGGTAATGTGATAAATAAAGCTAACGAGACGTTACCCTTTTAGATTAGGAGAGTAGTGTCTCTTTTTTATTAGGTGTGAATAATGAGAGAAAAGGAATAAATTATGGCAAAAGAGATTGTTGATGCAATGGCGATGCAACGAGCACTTACAAGAATTACTTATGAAATCATTGAAAAAAATAAGGGTATCACAAATCTGGCAATTGTTGGTATTAAAACACGAGGTGTCTTTATTGCGCAACGAATTGCTGAACGTCTACAACAATTAGAAGGTGCAACAATTCCGGTTATTCCATTAGATATCACTCATTGTCGTGATGATGATAATCAAAGTACAGGAGAAAAAATATCATTTGAGGAAAATATTGATAATAAACGCATTATTTTAGTTGATGATGTTTTGTTTACTGGTCGTACAATTAGAGCAGCTTTAGATGCCATCATGGATAATGGTCGTCCAGCAGCCGTTAATTTAGCCGTATTGGTTGATCGAGGTCATCGTGAATTACCAATTAGAGCAGATTTTGTCGGCAAAAATATTCCGACAGCAACTTCTGAAAGTATTCGAGTAAAAATGAAGGAATTTGATGGCATGGATGGTATTGAAATTCAGTAATTTTGACCGTTAACCGGGAAGGAGGAATCGTTTAGTATTCTGACTAAACGATACCAACGTCATGACAACACGTTATTTAATTTTACAAGATGGTACTGTGTATGCAGGTGAAGCTTTCGGGGCGCCTGCAACGACTTTTGGGGAATTAGTATTTAATACAGCTATGACCGGGTATCAAGAAATTATCACGAATCCAATTTATTACAATCAAATTATAATGTTTACAACACCAACTATTGGTGCTGCAGGGATTAATCACTATGCGGATGAGTCAATTGTACCTTCTGTAAAGGGGGTTGTAGTTCGTGAAATAGCCGAAATATCAACTAATCGTTTACGAACACTAAGTTTAAATGATTATTTGAAACGGCATAATGTACCTGGTATTTCGCAAATTGATACCCGCGCTTTAACACGTCATTTACGTGAAACTGGTATACAAAAGGCATCAATTGTTGATCAACCTGATGATCATGCTTTTGACCAATTGCGAGCAATGGTGTTAACAAATCAACAAGTGGCGCAACTTTCAACACCAAAGGCTTACGCTAATCCAGGGCGAGGCGCCAATGTTGTTGTGGTTGATTTTGGGCTGAAAAGCGGAATTTTAAGAATGTTAAGTGATTTTGATGCAAATGTCACTGTTTTGCCTTATTTGGCAACAATTGATGAAGTTGCTAATCTTGATCCAGATGGCATTGTGATTTCATCTGGACCAGGTGATCCAAATCAAGTACCAGAAACTGCTCTTGAGATTATCCGTGAGTTTGAGCAGCGAATTCCTTTATTTGGAATTGGATTGGGTCATGAATTATTTGCTATTGCTAATGGGGCCAAAGTTGCTGAACTAGCATCAGCACATCATGGGATGAATCACCCGATTCGGGAACAAATTACAAGTGATATTATCTTTGCAACGCAGGGGCAAGCGTATTATGTTGATCATACTTCTATTAAAGATACGCCCCTGTTTGTTACACATATTGATATTACGGATAATCAAATTCAAGGGTTACGACATCGCGATTATCCAGCTTTCAGTGTGCAATTCTTCCCAGATGCTGCCCCAGGCCCATTAGAAGAAACACAGGCATTTGCTGAGTTTATGGAAATGGTGATGGCTCGACGTGGAGGAGGTGGCATATGACAGAACGAGTGCTTATTATAGGTGGATCAGCTAATGATTTTGGTCGTGAAACTGAAGGTGATGTTGCAACGTTTCAAGTTGTTGATGTTATCAAAAAATATGGTCATGAAGTAGTTATTGTTGATGACAATCCGTATGCGTTTACGACTAGTCGCCACGATATTCAAGTCATTGAAAAAGCATTAACGATTGATAATCTGATGGCGGTTATTGCCAAAGAACATATCACAGCCATGGTAACGTCAGTGGGTGGTTCAACAGCAACGCGGCTAGGGGCTGATATTTTAAAGTTAATGGGCAACGGTGCACCTAAAGTTTTAGGTTTGTCACTACCAGTGATGCAAGCCACACAAAATACAAAATATTTACATGAGCGATTGCAACAGCTAAATATTCCAACGGTTCAATCACGTTTAGCTAGTAATGTTAGCGAAGCTTTTGATGCCGTTAGAGACTTCGAGTTGCCAGTTGTTATTCGACCAATTGCGCCAATGGGACAGACACTGCGGTTGCAAGTCACTGATATTGATGATTTAGAAGAAGCTGTTGAAACAGGGCTTAACCGGTCAATTACGCATCAAGTTAATATTGATAAAAGCATTCGTGGCCATCAAGAAATATCGATGCTAGTAATCCGTGATAAAAGAGATACCACTGTCTTGATTGGTGGCGTCGAAGACATGGATCCAGTCGGTATTCATTCTGCAGATTCAATTGCGATTACGCCTATTCAAACTTTGCCAGATCCGGTCTATCAAAAATTACGGTCAGCAGCGTTTAAAGTTATCCGTGGTTTTGATGTTATTGGGTTATTAGAAGTTAGATTTGCAGTTGATCCTAAAGTTGATGATTATGTTATTACCCGTGTCACACCATATTTTGATCGAACTGCGGCTTTATTAGTTGCAGCGACAGGGTATCCATTAATTCCAGTGGTCACGCGATTGATTTTAGGCGAGACGTTAGAAGCAGTTCAAACACCGGTGATTGGGGCTAATCATACAGCATTATTGGAACCAACAATGGATCATATTGTTATTCGCTTTCCAATCTTTTCATTTGGTGATTTTGAATCTAATGGTGTTAAAACAGAGCACCGGTTAAATACAGTGCAAAAATCAGTTGGTACGACAATTGGGGTGGGACGTAGTGTTGAAGAAGCGTTGGAAAAAGCCATTCGAGCAGCTCATTTCAATAATCGTAACTTCTCACCAACCGTGATGAACGCTCTGACAGATAATGGAATTATTGAACAACTTATTCATCCTCGTGATAATCGCATTTTTGTTCTCTTGGAGGCATTAAGGAGAGGTTATACAGTTGATGAATTGGCTGAAATGACTAAAATTAATGCGTTTTATTTTTATAAGTTAAGACAAATTAACAAATTAGAAGAAACAGTAAAAAATAAGCCTTGGCAAATGGATGTGGTTAAGTTAGCAAAGTATTATGGTTTGTCAGACGGGTTAATTGCGCGTTTGTGGCATGCAAAATATGAAGAAGTTCGTCGTTATCGATGGGATAATGGTATTTTGCCAACTTATAAAGCGTTTGAGCCATCCGCAGGTGAATTTGAAGAAGCTGCTAATCAGTATTATTCAACTTTTGAATCAGAAAATGAAAGTATACGGTTAGGAAAGTATACTGCCTTAGTAATTGGGGCAGGTGGTTTTCGTTTAGGGGATGGTGCGGCCGCTTCTTACGTTATGGCAATGGTAGCTGCAGAATTGCAAGCACAAGGTATTCAAACGGTGTTAATGAACAATAGTCCAACTGACTTAATGTTTATGCCACAGTTAGGAAACAAGAAGTATTATGAACCATTAGAGATTTCTGATGTTATGAATGTTATCGAAATTGAACAGCCTATGCAAGTTTTTGTGCCAGGTAACCGTATTAAATTAATTAATAGTTTGCGACAAAATGGTATTGATGTAAAAGTTATTGCAAAAGAAAAATATTTGCCAAGTAGTATTGTAGATGATACATCACGAACAGTCGTTAATTACTTTTATGATGGTCAAACTATTTACTTAATTGGCATGGGTAGCCAAAGTAATGATGGTATTATTTTGGATCAATCTGTGATGACAGAAGCACTTTGGGATAAAATACCACGTCCACAAATGAGTTCGGAAACACCGGGTTTATATCAAATGTTGATTAAACATCAACCTAGTCATAATGATGAACCATTGATGGTCGTTCGACCAATGCCATTTACAATGGTGGCTTTTTTGGATAAAGTGACAGGGATTGACTGGATGCGTTTGGTAATTCGTTATATGTTGAATCGTCAAACCCATGTTGAACAACAGTTTTTGGCACAATTAAAATCATTACAATGGCGTATTCCTAAAGCGCAATTGACCTATTGGCATGCAGATTTTGAGGAACATATGGAAATTGATCAGATGTTAGATAATGGGCGCTATGCGATTGGTGCAACGTACCATTTAATTTAAGTATCGGTCGTATTTATATGATAAACTAGAAAAGTTGTATTATTAATATTAAGAAAGAGGGCACTACCCATGTGGAAAAAAGTATTAGGTGTGCTAGTAGCAGTTGCTGTAGCAGTTGGTCTAGCAGCCTGGGGAATCGGTCCCAAATCAATCGTAACGACTGATGCGGGTAACGTTTCACAAGCTGAGTATTACAAAAATCTGAAGAAGTCTCCAGCAGGACAACAAGAACTAGCCAACATGATTATTCAAAAAGTTTTGAATGATAAGTATGGTGATAAAGTTTCAAAGAAGTCTGTTGAAAACCAATTCAAGGATGCCAAAAAGCAATATGGTGAGCAATTCTCACAAACATTGTCACAAAATGGTATGGATGAAGATAGTTTCAGACAATCATTAGAAATTCAAGCATTAGAAAAGCAAGCGGTTATTGCCAATGAAAACTATTCAACAAAGCAATTACGTAAAACTTATAATGATTACCAACCTAAAACAAATGTTTCTGTTATTTTAACAGAGTCAGAAGATGATGCTAAAAAGGTCATTAATGATTTGAATAAGGGTGGCGATTTTGCTAAGTTAGCAAAAGACAAGTCAATTGATACTAATACCAAGAAAAATGGTGGTAAGATGACTGCCTTTGATTCAACTGATGCTAATTTAGAGGATGATTTTAAGTCAGCTGCCTTTAAGCTTAAGAATGGTGAGTACACGAAGACGCCAGTACAATCACAATCATCACAAGGATATTTTATTATCAAGAAGAATTCTCAAGCTTCAAAGAAGTCATTTAAGACCCTTAAGCCAAAGATGAAGATGATTTTGGTTGATCAAACAATGTCTGATACTAATAAAGTCCAAGCAATTGTGGGAGAAGAATTAGGTAAGGCGGATGTTAACATTAAGGATTCAACCTTGCAAAATGTTTTGTCAACTTATACGCAAGCTGCCGCAACAGCAAAAGCAGCCAATAGTAGTAGTTCACAAGATAATAAATAGTGAAATTATAAAAACTGCAGTCAATAATGATTGCAGTTTTTATTTGGAAAACAGCTGAAAATAATTCGTATTTACGGTACAATAATTAGTATAAATAATAATTCGTTCGCGTTTTAAAAAGGCATAAGGGGATAAAAAATGATTGATCGTTATACTCGTTCTGAAATGGGACGTATTTGGTCGCTTGAAAATCAATACCAATCATGGTTAGATGTTGAAATTGCAGTTACGGCAGGCTGGGTGTCAGTGGGGCACGTACCAGCAGAAGATTTAGAAGCAATCCGTCAAAATGCAAAATTTGATGTTGATCGCATAGCTGAAATTGAAAAAACAACACGTCATGATGTTGTCGCGTTTACAAGAAATGTCTCTGAATCACTTGGTGATGAGCGAAAGTGGATTCATTATGGATTAACGTCTACTGATGTTGTTGATACAGCGCAGGGATTACGGTTACAACAAGCAAACCAAGTAATTAAGGCTGATTTACAAACGTTAAAAGAAACGTTAGCACAATTAGCATTAAAGTATAAAGAAACTGTTATGATGGGGCGTACGCACGGTGTACATGCCGAGCCAACAACGTTTGGTCTAAAAATGGCACGTTTTTATCAAGCAACGGTACGTAATATTGAACGTTTTGATAATGTTGCCAAGGCAGTTGAGACTGGTAAATTATCAGGGGCAGTGGGGACGTTTGCGAATATTCCACCACAAGTGGAAGAAGTTGCAATGAAAGAGCTAGGACTAACGCCACAACTAATTGGTTCACAAATTTTACCACGTGATTTGCATGCAGATTATATGACAACGTTGGCAATTATTGGTTCAAATTTGGAAGAAATGGCAACTGAGATTCGTAGTTTGCAACGTTCTGAAATTCATGAGGTTGAGGAAGGTTTCCGTGGTGGTCAAAAGGGATCATCAGCAATGCCACACAAGCGTAACCCAATTGGCTCAGAAAACGTTGTCGGCTTGTCACGCGTTTTGCGTGGTTATTCAGTCACTGCTTTAGAAGATGTCACACTATGGCATGAGCGTGATATTTCTCACTCGGGTGCAGAACGTATTATTTTGGTTGATGGTACAACAGTTGTTGATTATATGTTGCACCGTATGACAAATATTTTGCAGAATTTGCAAGTATTCCCTGAGACAATGAAACAAAATATGACACGTACGTATGGGTTAATTTATTCACAACGCTTATTGCTGAAATTAGTTGATGCTGGTCTATCACGTGAGGCTGCATATGATACCGTACAACCACTAACAGCCCGTTCATGGGATGAGCAACGTCAGTTCCGTGAATTAGTTGATGCGGATGAAACGATTACCCAAAATCTAACAGCTGCCCAAATTGATGATGCTTTTGATTATCATTGGCATTTAAAGCACGTGGATGATATTTATAAGCGTTTAGGGTTAAGCTAATCAAAAAAAATAGGCACTATAAAATTAGTGCGTAAAACGACCACGATGATATCTATTAAAACCATCAATCTGCCAAACTAAAAGGGTGAGATTGGTGGTTTTATTTATATTTAATCATTATTTAAAATATTTATGTGACGCTATGTATCAAAAATTTATTAAAAAAACTTTAAAAACATCTTTTTTATTAAATTTTTGTATTAAATAATAAAATGATACGTATTGTTTGCAATATAAATTAATATTAGTTAAGATGGACTTACTATTAATAGGGGGGATTTTAATTATGGCAATTGAAGATGATTTAAAAGGTAAAGTAGACGAAACTTCAGGTAAGGTTAAAGAAGTTGCTGGTGCTGCAACAGATGATGAAAAGCTTGAAACTAAGGGTAAGGCACAAGGCTTAGCTGGTAAGGCGCGTGGTGCCTTTGGCGATGCTAAGGATAAAGTTGAAGATGCAGCTGAAGATTTGAAGGATAAGGCTGAAGATGCAATTGACAATTTGAAGTCTAAGTTTGATAAGTAATATAAGATTTAAAAATAGCAGATCACCAATATATTGGTGATCTGCTATTTTTTTAGATTTAGCCGCCTAAATTAGTGCGCGTTAATAATTGCTTGTAAAGTGGCTAGTATCACGCTTGTTTATTGAATAAAAAACATAAGTGTGTTTAATAAGTTGACATTTCAGCTAAAAAGAAATAAGATTTGAATATCGAATATTTCGATGTTCGAAATAAATTTTGGAAGGAGAATAACTGTGGCAGTTCTATCTACGACAGAAATTATGGATTTAATTCCTAATCGCTATCCTATTTTATATATGGATTATGTTGATGAAATGACTCCTGGAGAATCATTGGTTGCAACTAAAAACGTCACAATCAATGAACAGTTTTTCCAGGGGCATTTCCCAGGTAATCCGGTAATGCCAGGTGTTTTGATTATTGAATCATTGGCACAAGCCGCTTCAATTTTAATTTTGTCATCTCCACAATTTGTTGGTAAAACAGCTTATATGACGGGAATTGACAATGCTAAATTTAAAAATATGGTTCGACCAGGTGATGTTTTAAAGTTACATGTTGCGTTTGGTAACTTACGTGAAAATATGGGAACGGTAAAAGTAAAGGCAATGGTTGATGATAAGTTGGCTACAAGTGCTGAGCTTATGTTTGTCGTTTCACCTGAAGAAAAAACAGCTAATAGCGCGGAGAAATAAGTATGAGTGCACATGAAGAGCGTTCTTTTGAAAAAATGAATGAAACATTAGTAGATGTATTTAATAATGTGATGTGGATTGAGGAAGCTTCTCTGCGTAAATCACGATTTAAAGATATTACTATCAAAGATATGCACACGATTGCAGCGATTACGATGTATGACACACGCACAGCTTCTCAATTAGCACAAACGATGCATTTGACACCTAGTGCCATGACGAGCGTGATTGATAAACTTGAAAAAAAAGGCTATGTCGTACGTAATCGAGACACAAAGGATCGCCGCGTGGTTCGAATTGGGTTAACACATAAAGGTCGTACCGTATTTCGAGCTCATGAGGCATTTCATCGTGGTATGACACATTCATTGTTTGATTCATTAGAAAAAAGTAAGGCCCCGGTAGTTGAAGAAGCTATCGAAGACTTACAAGAATATCTTCATGAGCTAATACAGTTTTAATTGAGGACGATATGGAACAATTTACAATTGTTGAGTCTGCCCACGTGGTACCACAGCGAGTCGTAACAAATGATGAATTGGCAACGTTTATGGATACATCTGATGATTGGATTTATCCTCGTACAGGTATTCATCAACGGCACGTTGTTAACGATGAAAACACAAGTGATTTAGCAACCAGCGTTGCAAATGAATTATTGGCAAAATCGGGTATAACGGCGGACCAACTTGATTTTATTATTGTCGGTACCATGTCACCGGATAATTTGACACCAAGTGTTGCACAACAAGTACAGGGTAATATCAAAGCAAATAATGCTTTTGCTTGGGATTTATCTGCTGCATGTTCTGGTTTTGTTTATACAATCAGTATGGCAAGTGCTTTGTTAGCCACTAAGTATCAACGTGGTCTAGTGATTGGTGCTGAGGTGCTTAGCAAGTTAGTTGATTGGCAGGATCGTTCAACAGCGGTGTTATTTGGTGATGGGGCAGCCGGCGTTTTGTTAGAAAAAACGTCAGCCCAAGTTGGCCTATTGGCCGAATCATTGAAGACGTATGGTGAGCAATCAGAATTTTTAACTGCTGGTCATCAACGCAATAGTAATTATTTTACTGGTGAGTTATCACAAGCAGATCCTTACTTCCATATGAATGGGCGAGAGGTCTATAATTTTGCAACACGCCAAGTACCAGTAGTTCTATCTGAGGCCTTAGACAAAGCCAATTTAACAGCTGATAGCATTGATGTGTATTTATTACATCAAGCGAATGCTCGCATTATTGCTAGTATTGCAAAACGATTTGGGCAACCAATCGAAAAATTCCCGATTAATGTCGCTAACTATGGTAACACTAGTGCAGCAAGCATCGGTATTTTGTTAGATGAATTACGCATAGAGGGCGTTGTTCATGATGGACAAAGAATCGCTCTTGCTGGTTTCGGTGGTGGGCTAACTGCTGGCGCATTAATCATTCAATTATAATTAATAACAAAAATTAAAAGACAGAAAAAAGAGGATAATAACATGACTGAAACAGAAATTTTTAACAAAGTAAGCGAAATCTTGATTGACCAATTCGATTTGGAAGAAGACGAAGTTAAGCTAGCCACTAACATGAGCGAAGATATCGATGCTGATTCACTAGACTTGTTTGAAGTTTTGAACCGTGTTGAAGATGAATTTGATATTAAGCTAGCTGTTGCAGAAGAAGTTCAAACTATTCAAGACTTGGTTAACAAGGTAGCAGAACAAGTAAACGCATAAGCAACACTGTTAGTTAGAAGGGACGATATTATGAGCTTTGAGCTAAAAAAACCACTTTTTGAGAAGTTGGGCATGAAGTATCCAATTATTCAAGGTGGAATGGCTTGGGCTGGTACGGGTCACTTGGCTGGATCCGTTTCAGAAGCTGGTGGATTAGGCATTATTGGTACAGGATATTGGAAAGCTGATAAAGTTCGTGAAGAAATTCATCGTGCACGAGAAGTAACGGATAAGCCTTTCGGGGTTAATGTCATGCTATTATCACGACACATTCGTGAAGTATTTGATGTCATTATCGAAGAGGGCGTTAAGGTCGTTGCAACTGGCGCTGGCGATCCATCGCCATTTATTGAAGAATTACACAGTCATGACATTTTTGTTATTCCAGTTATTCCATCAGTTGGTCTAGCTAAAATGATGGAGAAAAAAGGTGTCGATGCTGTTGTTGCAGAAGGTATGGAATCCGGTGGACATATTGGTAGTTTAACAACCATGACTTTAGTACCACAAGTAGTTGATGCGGTAGATATTCCGGTTATTGCTGCTGGTGGTATTGGTGATGGTCGTGGTGTTGCTGCTGCCTTTATGCTAGGGGCTTCAGGTGTGCAAATGGGTACGCGCTTTTTGGCATCTGAAGAATCAGAAGTTCACGATAACTTTAAAAATGCTGTGGTTAAGGCGAAAGATATTGATACATTGATTACTGGTGAAATTATGGGTAATCGTGCACGTGTCTTGAAGACAAAGATGTCAAAGAACTTTGTTAAACAAGAACGTATTGAAATTCAAAAGCCTAAGCCAGATGATGATGCGATTGAAGATCTAGAAAATGGATCATTACGTCGTGCCGTTGTTGATGGTGATAAGACAACAGGTGCCTTCATGGCTGGTCAAATCTCAGGCTTGATTACTGAATTAAAACCAGTTGCTGATATTTTAGAAGACACTTGGTCACAAGCAGAAGACCTTTTGAATTAACTTTTTTTGGAGGACATATGAAACTTGGAATTTTAATGAGCGGGCAAGGAGCTCAAAAAGTTGGCATGGGTGCTGATTTATACGAGCAAGTACCTGTTTATAAAGAAACCATTGATGAAGCCAGCAAGGTGTTGGGTTATGACATTATGTCTACCATTGTTAATGATGAAGAAAATGTTAAGCAAACACAATATACACAACCAGCTATCCTAGCAATGAGTACGGCAATTTATCGGTCATTAGCTGATGTTATGCCAACACCTCAGGCAACGCTTGGACTAAGTTTGGGTGAGTATAGTGCTTTAGTAGCGGCTGATGTTTTAGATTTTGATCAAGCAATGGCAATTATTAAAGATCGTGGTGCGTATATGCAAGCTGCTGGTGAAGGAAATCCTGGTAAAATGGTTGCCGTTATGACCGATGATCAAGACCTTGTCGTTGATACAATCAAAACATTACAAGTAGCTGGGGGAAAAGTTTATCCAGCTAATTACAACACTTTTAATCAATTAGTTATTGGTGGTGTTGCGGATGATGTCAATCAAGCAATGCAAGCTTTAACTGAAGCAGGTGTTGCTCGGATGGTTGAATTACCAGTTTCTGGACCATTTCATACACCATTGATGGATCCAGCTGCTAATCAGCTAAAAGAACGCTTGGCAGACGAACAATTTGCGCCAATGGCATTTGATGTTTATTCAAATACAACAGGTCAAAAGTTTACGAACGTTAAAGAGACTTTATTGGAACAAATTGTTTCACCAACTTATTTTGCGCAAGCATTGCAAGCGATGGTGGATGACGGTGTTGATACTTTGATTGAATTTGGATCAAGCGATACATTATACAAATTTGCTCGCAAAATTGTTGGTAAGGACGTTAAGCGTTACAAAGTAACTGACTTTAAAACGTATCAAGAAGTACGTGAAATGCTAGCAGCAACAGAATAGGAGACGCAGTAATGAATCTCGAAGGAAAAACAGTGTTAGTAACGGGTTCTACTCGTGGTATTGGGTTGGCAATTGCACATGCTTTTGATGCAGCTGGCGCAAATGTGATTTTGCATGGGCGTTCAGCTCCAAAGGCAGAAGTTTTAGCAGACTTTAGTGAAAATACAATGGCAATTACAGCAGACATTGCAGATGATGCCAGCGTGCAAAAAGCATTAGACGGTTTATTTGCTGAAATTAAAAACATTGATATTTTAGTTAATAATGCAGGAATTGTTAATGATAAATTAGCCATGGGAATGAAACCAGCCGATTTTGCACAAGTTGTTAATACGAATTTAAATGGTACGTTTAATGTAACGCAACCAGTATTCAAAAAGATGCTTCGTGCACGAACTGGTCAGATTATTAATATTGCGTCTGTTGTTGGATTAATGGGAAATGTTGGTCAAGCAAATTATGCTGCTTCAAAGGCTGGTATTATTGGATTAACAAAAACATTAGCTAAAGAAGGTGCCATGCGTGGCATTCGTGTTAATGCGATTGCACCAGGGATGATTGTCTCTGACATGACTGACGCTTTATCTGATAAAGTAAAAAATCAAGTGTTGGAAGCAGTACCATTGAAACGTTTTGGTGAAGCAACTGAAATTGCAAATACAGCTGTTTTCTTGGCTCAAAACGATTACATCACCGGCCAAACAATTACGGTTGATGGTGGTTTATATATTTAAAGCGACTTATACGTATGTTTTGCACTTATTTTATATTTTTACTTACTTTTTTCATACGTATGGCGATGCTAACAAATAAAGGAGAACAAGATGACTCGAGTTGTTATTACAGGTTTAGGGGCTGTTACCCCTGTTGGAAATAGTACTGAAGATTTTTGGAACGGTATTTTTAACAGTGAAGTTGGTATTGCACCAATTACAAAATTCGATGCAACTGAAACAGGTATTACGGTAGCTGGTGAAGTGAAAGACTTTGATCCATCTGCCCGTGTTGGTAAGCGTGAATCACGTAAAATGGATTTGTTTTCACAATATGCCGTGCATGCAGCTGGTGAAGCACTTGAACAAGCTGGCTTAGTAGATGGTGTTGATGATCCTGCCCGCTTTGGTGTTATTATGGGAACAGGAATTGGTGGTTTAACAACCATTGAGCAACAAGTGATTAAGATGCATGACAAAGGGCCAAAACGTGTTAGTCCAATGTTCGTACCTAATGCAATTCCAAACATGGTGTCAGGTAACGTTTCAATGCGTTACGGTGCACAAGGAATTAATTATACAGTTTCAACTGCTTGTGCAAGTGCTACGAATGCGATTGGTGAAGCTTTTTGGCGAATTCAATCAGGTAAGATGGACGTTATGATTACTGGTGGTGCTGAAGCTTCTGTTAATGAAATGGGGATTTCAGGATTTGCTGCGCTAACAGCACTTTCAAACGAACCAGATCCATTAAAGGCTTCAACACCATTTGATGTTAACCGTCATGGTTTCGTTATGGGTGAAGGCTCAGGGGTTCTTATTTTAGAGTCACTAGAACATGCTCAAGCACGTGGTGCAGAAATTATTGCTGAAGTGGTTGGTTATGGTTCAAATTCTGATGCTTATCACTTAACGAGTCCTACACCTGATGGATCTGGACCTGCTGGGTCAGTTAAATTAGCACTAGCAGATGCTGGTATTCAAGCAAGTGATATTGATTATGTTAATGCTCATGGAACTGCTACTGGTGCCAATGATGCTGCCGAATCAAAAGCCATGGAATTAGTTTTCGGTAAAAATGGTGTCTTGGTTTCATCAACTAAGGGGATGACTGGTCATTTACTAGGAGCCGCTGGTGCGATTGAAGCAATTGCTGCTATTGGTGCCATTGTTCGTGAACAGTTACCAGTTAACGTTGGCTTAACTGAGCAAGATCCAGATACGATGGGTGTGACACTTGTTAATGACGCAAACAAGCACGTTGCACCAAATTATGTGCTATCAGCTAACTACGGTTTTGGTGGCCATAATGCAGTTGTTATTTTTAAGAAGTGGAGCGAGAAGTAATGGATTTGCAATTAGATGAAATTCGTACTTTGATGCAAGATTTAGAGAATAGTTCATTACGTGAATTTTCACTACAAGCTGAAGATTTTAATTTGCATTTAAGTAAGAATGAGGTGTCACAACCAGTTGTAGGAACCACGCAATCAACTGTTGCACCACAACCAGTAGCTGTAGCAGAATCAAAATCAACTGAAGGAACGGCTGATTTAGGGACTGACAACAGCGTCTTAATTGAAGCAGCATTGGTCGGAACGGTTTACTTGAAGCCTAAGCCAGATGCTGCCGCATTTAAAGAAGTTGGGGATCACGTTAATATCGGTGAACAAGTTGCAATTATTGAAGCGATGAAGTTAATGACACCGGTTAAAAGTGAAGTGGCAGGAACAATTAAGGAAATCTTGGTTGAAGAAGAAGATGTCGTGGATTATGGACATGCTTTGTTCCGTATCCAGCCTGATGCATAAGGAGACCTTGAAATGTCAGTATTAAATACACAACAAATTCAAGAAATTTTACCTCATCGTTACCCAATGTTAATGTTGGATACTGTAGAGGAATTAGTTCCTGGTGAAAGTGCCGTCGCTATTAAAAATGTTTCAATTAATGAAGAGATTTTTCAAGGACATTTTCCTGGTGACCCGACATTCCCGGGTAACTTAACAATTGAAGCTTTAGCACAAACTGGTGCCGTTGCTTTACTTTCAATGCCTGAATATAAAGGAAAAACTGCCTACTTTGGTGGTATTAAAAAAGCACGTTTTCGTAAGATGGTTCGTCCTGGCGATCAAGTGCGTTTGGAAGTGAAAATTACACGTTTGCGTGGCCCAATTGGCGAAGGTAAAGGAACGGCGTATGTCAATGGCAAACGTGTTACGACAGCCGACTTAACGTTTATAGTTGGAGATTAATATGTTCAAAAAAGTTTTAGTGGCAAATCGTGGTGAAATCGCGGTTCGTATTATTCGAACGCTGAAAGAAATGGGCATCCAATCTGTTGCCATCTATTCTTCAGCTGATGCGGATAGCCTACATGTGCGACTAGCTGATGAAGCAATTGCTGTAGGTGGTCCTAGATCAAAAGATAGTTACTTAAATATGAAAAATATTTTAAGTGCAGCGCTTTTGACTGGTGCCGAAGCGATTCATCCTGGTTATGGTTTCTTATCAGAAAATGAAGCCTTTGCCGAGATGGTTGGGGCAGTTGGTATTAAATGGATTGGTCCAAGTCCTAAAGTTTTGGAATTAATGGGTAACAAGGCTAATGCGCGTGAGTCTATGCGTGCAGCTGGTGTACCGGTTATTCCTGGGTCGGAAGGATTTATTCATAACGCTGATGAAGCTCAAAAAATTGCTGAGCGCATTGGATATCCTTTGTTATTCAAAGCTGCTGCTGGTGGTGGTGGTAAAGGGATGCGTTTTGTTTATGCTGAAGATGAACTAGCGGATAAATTTGATGATGCGCAACATGAAGCCAAAGCAGCTTTCGGCGATGGGCACATGTATGTGGAAAAAGTCATGACGAATGTACGCCATATTGAAATGCAAGTCATTCGTGATCAACAAGGACAAGTTCTGTATTTCCCAGAACGTAACTGTTCATTGCAACGCAATAATCAAAAGGTAATGGAAGAAAGTCCAGCCGTTGGTGTTACACAAGCCATGCGTGATGAATTAGGTGGCATTGCAACTCGCGCTGTTGATGCTTTGGACTATGAAAATACTGGTACCCTTGAATTTTTGGAAGATCATGATGGTAATTTCTATTTTATGGAAATGAATACACGTATCCAAGTGGAGCACCCTGTTACAGAAATGGTAGCAGATGTTGATTTAATTAAGATGCAAATTCAAGTGGCAGCTGGTGAATCGTTAACAATGCAACAAGCCGATATCAAAGTTAATGGTCATGCGATTGAAGTACGTTTGAATGCTGAGCAGCCTGAGCGTAACTTTGCGCCTAGTGCCGGTAAATTGAACTTTGTCTTTTTGCCAACAGGTGGCCCAGGTATTCGAATTGATTCAGCTGTTTATTCAGGTGATATTGTGCAACCGTTCTATGATTCGATGATTGGGAAATTGTTGGTTCACGGTGTAACTCGTGAGGAAGCTGTCATTAAGATGAAGCGTATTTTGAATGAAATGGTTATTGATGGCATTAACACTAATGCCGATTTCCAAGAAGTTTTGCTAAATGATGCGGGCGTTGCTGGAGGTCTGTTTACAACGCAATACTTAGAACAAGAATTTTTACCAGCATGGCAAAAAACATTAACAGCTGACAAGTAGGGAGCAAGAGATGGATTTATTTAATCAAGCGAATGTCAAACTACCTAAAATTAAAAAAGATGCACATGTTGATGCTCAAATACCTGATGGTTTGTTTTTAGCATGTCCTTATTGTGGTGAACAATTGTATTCTAAGCAATTAGGTAAAGCACGCGTTTGTCCTAATTGTGGTTATGGGTTCCGTTTGCAAGCATATGAACGTGTTAATTTAATGACTGATGATTTTCAAGAATGGGATGCCGATTTAACATTGGCTGATCCAGATTTCCCAGGTTATGCTGATAAATTAGCACGTGCTAAGGCACAAACTGATTTGAAAGAATCTGTTTTAACTGGAAAAGCAGTGTTAGATGAGCAAACTGTTGCGTTAGGTATTATGGATTCTTATTTTATGATGGGATCTTTAGGAACCGTCACTGGTGAAAAAATAACACGTTTGTTTGAAGCGGCTACGAAACAAAAATTGCCAGTTGTATTATTTGCTGCTTCAGGTGGTGCTCGTATGCAAGAAGGGATTAACTCATTGATGCAAATGGCGAAAGTTTCAGCTGCTGTTGCAGCTCATCAAGAAGCTAATTTGCCATACTTTGTCGTTTTGACTGATCCAACTACTGGTGGTGTAACAGCTTCTTTTGCAATGCAAGGAGATGTGACATTGGCAGAGCCCCATGCGTTAGTTGGGTTTGCAGGTAAACGAGTCATTGAACAAACAATTCATGAGAAGGTCCCTAAAGATTTTCAACGTGCTGAAACAGTATTAGAAAATGGATTTATTGATGCCGTCGTGCAACGCCAAGATTTAACGCACGTTTTATCACAACTTGTTAAGTTTCATAAACCACAGGGAGGTCGTTAGTCATGGTAAATTTATTTAGACGTGAGTTAACACCTGTACAAATTGTAAAACGATCACGTGAAGATCGGTTTATGGCGCGTGAAATTATTAATGGTATTTTCACTGATTTCTTTGAATTACATGGTGATCGACATGCGGGTGATGATGAAAGTGTTATTGGTGGACTGGCTAACTTAAATGGACGACCAGTTACTGTTATTGCAATTGATAAAGGGACTGATATCAGCGATAAGCTTGCGAAGCGTAATGGTTCACCAGAACCGTATGGCTATCGTAAAGCAACCCGTTTGATGAAACAGGCGGCTAAATTTGGTCGTCCAATCATTACGTTTGTTAATACGCCGGGTGCCTTTCCTGGTAAAACAGCTGAAAATCAAGGTCAAGGGGATGCAATTGCCCAAAGTATTCTTGAAAGTTTAAAGTTACCAGTGCCAATGATTGCGATTATCTATGGTGAAGGTGGCTCGGGTGGTGCGCTAGCATTGGCAACAACCGATCAAGTTTGGATGTTTCAAAATGCAACGTATTCAATTCTTTCACCAGAAGGTTTTGCTTCAATTCTTTGGAAAGATGCTAAGCGTCATGATGAAGCGGCTGCAGTAATGGGATTAACCCCCAATGATTTATTAACCAAACATATCATTGAATACATTATTCCAGAAAGCCGTTCACATTCACGTGTGTTCTCATTGATTCGGGCTAAATTAGATGAAGAAATAATTAAATTAGTAGATATGCCAGCTGAAAAATTGCTCGCACAACGTCGGGCACGTTTTAGAAAATTTTAAATCAAAAAGTATTAATGATGAGCTTGCGATATTTATAACATAAATATGTTCCACAAGGCTGACACAGCAAATCACGTTATACAACGGCTTTAAAACGATTTTTTTGTTCTCTTTTGAAGGAAATGGTGTGAAGGCGGTTGTTGCAAAGCATAATAGTGTCTTGAAAACATAAAATATTTTGGGGTATGTATAGAGTATCAATTTACCACTTTAAAATGGTTAAATTGATACTCTTTTTTTGTATCTTTTTAAAGTATTTAACTTTAAAATAAAAGTATTAGGGGACAATTAGGAGAACATAGATATGCTAAGTAAACAGACGTTATATAAAAAACAAGCTGGGGAATATGCTGCTACCTTAATTGAAGATAATATGGTTGTTGGGTTAGGCACTGGCTCAACAGTCCGCTTTTTTATTGAAATGCTAGCGAAACGAATTAATACTGAAGGTTTAAATATTGTTGGTGTGACAACATCATCTAAAACGTCAGCATTAGCAAAATCTTTGGGTATTAAACTATCGTCAGTAGACGAAGTTCCGTATATTGATATAACGATTGACGGTGCTGATGAGGTCGATTTAAATTTTAATGGCATCAAAGGTGGTGGGGCCGCTTTATTATTTGAAAAAATTGTTGCGTTAAATGCACATAAAAATATTTGGATTATTGATGAGTCTAAGTATCATGATGTAATTGGTCAGTTTCCGCTACCAGTTGAAGTTGTACCTTACGGGAGCTATCAGCTTTTAAAGCGGTTTGAAGAGGCTGATTTGAACCCATCATTTAGGCGTACTGCAACGGGGAGTCGCTTAACAACAGATGTAGATAATTATATTATTGATTTATCTTTAGAACAGATTGATCATCCTAAAAGTTTAGCTTATTTTTTAGAGCAAATAATTGGCGTCGTTGAGCATGGGTTATTCTTAAATATTGTAGATGAAGTGATTATTGGTGGCGAGCAACTAAAAATAATCACAAAATGATGGTAGCGTTTTTTGTTCAGTAAATAAATATAATCATCCTATGGTACAATTAACTTTAGCTATGTTGGGGAATGTGAAACGAATAAAGGAGATACATTTAAGATGACTTGGCAAGAAAATTATCAAGTATGGGCAGAACACACGGATTTGCCAGAATATTTGCAAACAGAGATGATGGCTTTAGCGAATGACGATAATCAAGCAGAGGATGCTTTTTATCAACCATTATCATTTGGAACTGCTGGTATGCGTGGCTTGTTAGGGGCGGGTATTAACCGTATGAATATTTATACGGTTCGTCAAGCAACTGAAGGACTGGCTACTTTGATGGATTCCTTGAATGATGATGTGAAGCAACGTGGGGTTGCCATTTCATATGATTCACGTCATTTTTCACATGAATTCGCAATTGAATCAGCAAAGGTTTTAGGGGCACATGGTATCAAAGCTTACGTCTTTGAATCATTGCGACCAACACCTGAATTATCATTTACGGTACGTCATGTTAATGCATATGCAGGTATCATGATCACGGCATCGCACAATCCAAAAGAATATAATGGGTATAAAATTTATGGTGAAGACGGTGGTCAAATGCCACCAAAAGAATCTGACATCATTACGGCATCTATTCGTCAAGCAGATATGTTTGCTGTACCCGTTAAGTCACAAGAAGAGTTGGCAGCAACAGGTTTACTAGTAACAATTGGGAAAGACATTGATAATGCCTATTTGGCTGAAATTAAAAATGTGACAGTCAATCAAGAACTTATTGATGAGGCTGGTCATGATATGAAATTGGTTTATTCACCATTGCATGGAACTGGTGCTTTAATTGCTGGTCAAGCGCTAGCAAATGCTGGGTTTAAAAATGTGACGATTGTGCCAGAACAAGCACAACCAGATGGTGATTTTCCAACAGTGGCATTGCCAAATCCTGAAGATCCTGCTGCTCTGGCTATGGGGATTGCTTTGGCTAAGGAACAAGGGGCTGATGTTGTCATTGGGGTTGACCCAGACGCTGATCGGATGGGAACAGCCGTACGCTTACCATCAGGTGAATACCAACTATTAACAGGAAACCAAATTGGTGCTTTACTATTAAATTACCTACTAACAGCTAAAAAGTCAGCAGGGACATTACCAGCTAATGGTGTATTGGTAAAGTCGATTGTATCTTCAGAATTTGCGGCTGATATTGCAAAGAGTTTTAATATTGAAACCATCAATGTTTTAACTGGATTTAAATATATTGCTGAACAAATCCAAAACTATGAAGAAACACATGCGCATACTTTCTTGTTTGGCTTTGAAGAATCATATGGTTACTTAGTAAAGCCATTTGCACGCGATAAGGATTCAATCCAGGCAACTGTTTTGTTGGCAGAAGTAGCTGCGTACTATAAGTCACTAGGTAAGACTTTGTATGACGGATTACAAGATTTGTTTAATGAGTATGGATACTTTATTGAAAATACACAGTCATTAACTTTTAAGGGGATTGACGGCGCCGACAAGATTGCTGATTTGATGGCTAAGTTCCGTTCTGAACAACCCGTAACATTGGGTGATATTGTGGTTAATGAAGTAGCTGATTTTGCGTTACAAGTAAAAACAGATACGCAAACTGGTGTTGAAACAACACTAACATTGCCTAAGGCTAACGTGTTGAAGTATTGGTTAGCGGATGGTTCATGGGTAGCCGTTCGTCCTTCTGGTACTGAGCCAAAAATAAAACTATATGTTGGTACTAAAGGGGATACACAAGTTATTGCTGATGAAAAATTAGCAGCTATTCAAGCATCGCTTGCAGAATACGTTAAGTAAAAAAATCATTTAAATAATCAAGGAAGTCGAGACAGAGATGTCTCGGCTTTTTATGAATAAAAAATTTAAAAATTTCATGTATTTTTTATACATGGTACAATATATTTAAATAAAGTAGTGTATGAAGCTAGTTTATCAAGATAGGAGAAAACGATGATTGGATGGATAATTTTCGGTATAGTAGTAGTTTTAATTCTATTGTGGGTGGGAATCTATAATGGACTTGTGCAAGCACGTATGCGGACACAGGAATCATGGAGTCAAATTGACGTACAATTAAAGCGACGTAATGATTTAATTCCAAATTTAGTAGAAACGGTAAAGGGTTCAGCTAAATTTGAACAAGGTACTTTAGAAAAGGTGGTTAGTTTACGTAATGCAATTACGCAGACACCAACAAGTGATCACCAAAAAACAATGGCATTGTCTGACCAATTAACAAATGGTTTGAAGTCTATTTTTGCAGTAGCTGAAGCATACCCTGATTTGAAGGCATCAAATCAGTATAATAAATTAATGGAAGAACTAAGCAATACAGAAAATAAAATTGCTTATTCTCGTCAATTATTTAATACAACTACGGCAAACTACAATACAAAGTTGCAGTCTTTCCCAACAAATTTGATTGCTAAACTACACAGTTTTAAGCCAAGTGAATTCTTAGAGACACCGGCTGAAGAACGTGAAGTTGTTAAGGTGTCATTTAATGACCAAGGACTATAACGAGGTAATTAGCAATGTTATTTGAACAAATTGCAAAAAATAAGCGCAAAACAATTGTGCTATTTGTTGGTTTCTTTTTGTTCATGGGGATTGTTGGTGCTGCGCTAGGGTATTACTTGTTAAGTGCGTGGATTCCTGGCGTAGTGATTGCACTAATTACAGGAATTGTTTATGCCGGTTATATGTTTAGTCAGTCAACTGATGTTGTGATGAGCATGAATCACGCACAAGAAATTACCAATTCAGATCAAGCACCTGATTTATGGCACATTGTCGAAGATATGGCCTTAGTCGCAAATGTGCCAATGCCACGAGTATTTATTATTGATGATCCAAGTCCTAATGCATTTGCGACAGGTAATGATCCAGAGCATGCTGCAGTCGCAGCAACGACGGGTATTTTATCGGTATTAACACGTGAAGAGTTAGAAGGGGTTATGGCGCATGAGATGACCCATGTGCGCAATTATGATATTCGATTGCAAACCATTGCTGTGGCAATGACATCAGCAATTGCCATGCTTGCCAATTTTGGGACGCATTTTTGGTATTTCGGTGGCAATCGCCGTAGTAATGATAAAGAAGGTAATATTGTGGCGATGGTTGCTTCAATTTTGGTGTTGGTTTTAGCGCCAGTTGCAGCCACGATGGTGCAGTTAGCTATTTCTAGAAATCGTGAATTTTTAGCAGATGCTGGGGCAGTAGAACTAACACGAAATCCACAAGGCTTGATTCAAGCATTAAATAAGATTTCTAATAGTGAGCCTATGTCAGATGAAAATGTTTCACCTGAAAGTGCAGCACTCTATATTTCAAACCCCTTACAAACAAAAAAACTAACGAATTTATTTTCAACCCATCCACCAATGACAGAACGGATTGCGGCACTAAAAAGGATGTAGTTTTTAAAACACTTGACTATTAATTGGTAGTTAAGTGTTTTTGTTTGTAGTTGCCTGTGATACAATGAAATGATTGTTGGTCGTCGCAAAGGCCAAAGAAGGAGAAAGTAATGAAGAAGAAAGCCCCAGTGGTTAAAAATCAAGAATTTGATGCTGAAGTTATTGACTTAACATACCAAGGTAACGGTGTTGTTAAAGTTGATGATTTCCCCATCTTCGTAACAAATGCAGTACCTGGAGAAAAAATTCGGGTAGGCATTACCAAAGTTGCGACTAATTATGCTTTTGGACGTGTTGTTAAGACACTGGAAGCATCACCAAACCGTAATAATGATGTAAATAGTGCAGCCTTAACAACAGGGATTGCGCCATTAGCGCACTTGAAATATGATGCGCAATTAAAATTTAAGCAACAACAAATCAGTGAACTATTCCGTAAACAACACGTTGATGTGAATGTTGCGCCAACAATTGGGATGGAAAATCCAACTGGTTACCGTAACAAAGCGCAAATTCCAGCACGTGAAATTAAAGGTCAATTGACGACTGGATTTTTCCGTCGCGGCTCACACCGTTTGATGCCGATTGAAGATTTCTATATTCAAGATCCAGAAATTGATAAGGCAATTGTGATTATTCGTGACATCTTACGTAAGTTCCATGTGGCTGCTTATGATGAAGTTCACCACAAGGGTGTTATTCGTAATATCATGGTCCGTCGAGGTTACTACTCACACGAAATGATGGTTGTCTTGGTAACGCGTTCAAAGCGTATCCCAGGTGCAAATATTATTATTCCAGAGATTAAGAATGCATTACCTGAAGTAACGTCTATTATTCAAAATGTGAATCAAGATAAAACAAATGTCATTCTAGGGGATGTTAACCATGTCCTATGGGGAAACAAGGTTATCAAAGACACTTTGTTTGATAAGACCTTTGCAATTGGACCAAATTCATTCTATCAAGTTAATCCACAAACAACAGAAGTGTTGTACAAGTTGGCAGCTGATAAAGCTGAACTAACTGGTGATGAAACCGTTATTGATGCCTATTCAGGTATTGGAACAATTTCATTGACGATTGCTGATAAAGTTAAGTCAGTTCTAGGTGTCGAAGTTGTACCTGCTGCAATCGATGATGCTAAGCGTAATGCAGATTTAAACAATGTGCATAATGTTAAGTTTGAACTAGGTAAAGCTGAAGAAAAAATGGTTGCTTGGCAACAAGATGGTTTGCAACCGGATGTTATCTTCGTTGATCCGCCACGTAAAGGATTAACCCCTGAGTTAATTGATGCTGCTGCAAAAATGGCACCAAAGAAGATTGTTTATATCAGTTGTAACCCAGCGACATTAGTACGTGATATCGTGCAATTTGAAGAAAATGGATATGCGATTAAGGGTGATGTAAAACCTGTTGATCAATTCCCACAAACGACACACATTGAGTCAGTTACTGTGCTTGAACGTCAAAATTAATCGTGTGTGATTAGAGACGGGATAAAGTTGCTTCTAACGATGTTGTTATCATGGTTACTGCAGTAGAGTCCAATCTTTAAAAATATTGAAGGCTGTCAAGTATGCCATTTTTAGTGGTGGTCGCTTGATGGCCTTTTTTAATACCTAAAGCAAAGATGTTTTTACGCTTAAAAGCGTGGTACAATCAATACACGTGGGGTGACAAGACATGGCAAAAACACTACTAATTATTGATTATACAAACGATTTTGTTGATGATAAAGGTACTTTAACTTGCGGTAAACCAGGTCAAGTTTTAGAACCATATATTTTGGAGCAATCACAAAAATTTCTAGATAATGATGATTATGTTATTTTGCCTACTGACGGGCATTTTGAAAATGATATTTATCACCCAGCGCATAAGATATTTCCCCCACATAATATTGTGGGCACATGGGGGCAACAATATTACGGCCGCTTGCAGGATTGGTATGTAGCAAATCAAGATAATGAAAAAATTTATCGTTTTGACAAAAATCGTTACTCGGCTTTTCAAAATACGAACTTAGATATTTTTTTAAGAGAGCGAAACATTGATGATTTATGGCTTGTCGGCGTATGTACAGATATTTGTGAGCTACATACAGCAATCTATGGGTATAATCTAAATTATAATTTGACAATTCCGCAAGCTGGCGTAGCGACTTTTACTAAACAGGGTCAGGAATGGGCTTTACAACATTTCAAAAACAGTCTTGGCGCAACCGTTATTTAAATGGCGGTGGTGTTAGTTGCTTTTTATCATTTATATGATTTAAGGCAACTTTTTTTATTGCTGTAAATGGTATAATAAACAGTGGCTAATCGTACAGAACGGATTAAAAGGAGATGGATTATGACATACAAACTGGGAATCATTGGCACAAATTGGATCACGAAGCAATTCGTAGAAGCAGCTAATGAGTCAGGTCAATATGAATTAACAGCTATTTATTCTCGTCGCGAATCGACTGGTCAAAAATTTGGTCAAGATTTTAATGTTGACGCGGTTTATACTGACTTAGAAACTTTTTATAACAGCGGTATTGATGTTGTTTACATTGCTTCCCCAAATAGTGTTCACTTTGAACAAGTTAAGACAGCTATTGTACATGATATTCATGTAATTGTAGAAAAATCAGCGTTTTCAAACCCAAATGAATATGCACAAATTATGCAATTACTTGCAGAACATAAAAATGTGCGCTTGTTTGAAGCAGCGCGTCATATTCAACAACCTAATTTTAAAATTATTGAAGAGCAAGTCGCAAAAATGCCCAAAATTTCTGGGGCAACTTTTGTTTATGAAAAATATTCATCACGTTTTGACGAATATTTAGCAGGAAATGAACCTAATGTTTTGAGCCGTCAATTTAGTGCGGGTGCTTTAACCGATTTAGGAATCTATCCAATTTATGCAATTATTAAATTGTTTGGAAAGCCACAAGCCAGTCATTATTTTGCAACGCCATTACGTAATGGCGCCGATGGTCGTGGGATAGCCATCTTACGTTACCAAGATTTTGATGTCACAGTCGAATTTGGTAAAGGATCTAATAGCCATTTGAATTCAGAAATTTTAGGATTACGTGATACATTAGTGATTGGTGATATTGCCGAAGTATTAGATATTACTTATTACGATGCAGATAAGGTTGCGCATGAATTAAGCCAAGCACCTGCGACAAATCCAATGATTTCCGAGGCAGAGCTATTTGCTGATATGATGACCAATAAAACTGAAACTAAGACAGCTTACGAAACATTATTGACACTAAGTCAAACTGTTAACCAAGTACTATTTGACTTACGCCAAGATGCAGGTATTGTATTTCCTGCAGACAAATAGCACACTGGTTAGATATTAAGGAGAAAAGATGGATTCCCGTTTTGAAGAACGTTTAACAAGTGTTGGATTTACAACTTTAACACCGATACAAGAGGCAGTTGCTAATCCTTTAGCCGAAGGACAATCAATTGATGCTTTGGCACCAACTGGAACTGGTAAAACATTAGCTTTTACATGGCCATTATTGCCGAAATTAGTACCAAATGATGGTGAACAATTATTAATTTTAGCACCATCGCAGGAACTAGCCATGCAGACCACAAGAGTTGTGCGTGATTGGGCCAATATTTTGTCACTAAAGGTATTGTCACTAACTGGTGGTGCTAACGTTAAACATCAGTTAGACCGGTTAAAAAAGCATCCTGAAATCTTGGTGGGGACACCAGGCCGGGTTAGCGAACTCATTGGTAACGGTAAATTAAAGCTAAAGCGTTTACGGACGGTGATTCTTGATGAAGCTGATGAATTATTACGTGACGATACGGCCAACCAAATTGATCAAATTTGGGATACAATCGCAGACGAGGACGTCCAAGTTGCTTTGTTTGGTGCAACTGAAGTTGACACGACAAAAGCAAGCGGCCTTTTTGAACGAGATTTCTTGCGTATTGATCAGCGACATGTAGAAATTCCAACCGCAATTAAGCATGAATTTTGGCCAACCGCACGTGATCAACGCCAAAAGCGGTTACGTCAGTTAGCTACGCAAAAACATTTTCAAGCAATGGTATTTTTTAATACGACAAAGCAACTAAAAATTACAGCTAGTTTCTTAGCCCATGAACATGTGGCAATGGCAACGTTGGTGCGTGGTGACTCAAGTACGACACGTGCTAAATCATTGGATAATTTCCGTAAGGGGACAGCCAAGTTCTTATTAACGACTGATGTGGCAGCGCGTGGTCTGGATATTCCAGATTTACCAGCAGTTATTAATTTTGATTTACCACGTGATGGTGAAACCTATACACATCGTGCAGGTCGTACTGGCCGTATGGGTAAAGCAGGGCTAGTAATTTCATTTGGTAATGATCATGATCAACGTGACTTAAAGAAAATGGTCGCTGTTGAGATTAAAACGGTTACGGGTGTTAAAACGGTCGTATCACATAAAGCGAAACCACAAACTTCATCAGCCGATAAGGCACATAAGGTTTATAAAACAAAAAATACAGTTAGCGACAATGCCCGTAAAGTAGTTAGTGATGCAAATGATACTGGTGAGGCACCCCAAAATAAACAGTCAAAGAAGACCGTTAAGAAGGCGCTTAATACGCAACCAACAGTATCACGACAAGATCGATTAGCCAAAGAAAAGCATGCGAAAAGGAAACACCGTAAGAATAAAGGAAAGCCAAAACATTAAGCAATAGGTATACCAATTTGAAGAAACCGTTTACAAAATAAAGCCTATTTGTGAATTATTAATTGTTATTTAGTTCACAAAAATCACTGCATGTGTTATGATAATAGGTAGTATTGGTTTCACAATGTTATTTTTTGCTTGTGAAACTTGTTAAATTTTGAAAAAAGAGGTCGAACCAAATGGTTGAACATGATATTCCTAAAGCAACGGCAAAGCGATTGCCAATTTATTATCGGTATTTGAATTTGTTGCTTGATTCTGGGACTGTTCGCGTTTCATCAAACGAATTATCTGAAGCGGTAAAATTTGATGCCGCAACAATTCGACGTGATTTTTCTTATTTTGGCGCATTAGGTAAACGTGGGTATGGGTATGATGTTGAAGCTTTGATGAATTTCTTTGGTGAAATTTTGAATCAAGATACGTTAGCTTCAGTTGCATTAGTTGGTGTTGGAAATCTTGGGCAAGCATTATTGAATTTCAATTTCCATCAGAGTTCTAATGCACGTATTGCAGCAGCATTTGATGTTAAGCCAGAAATTATAAATACCATTCAATCAGGTATTCCAGTTTATAGTTTAGCCGATTTGGAAAGTCAAATAATGGATCAACGTATTGATGTTGCAATTGTAACAGTACCAGCAGATGTGGCACAAGATGTTGCTAATCGTCTAGCTAATGCAGGAATTCGTGGAATCTTGAATTTCACGCCACTACGTTTAGATGTCCCTAATAATGTACGGGTACAAAACGTGGATCTAACAAATGAGCTGCAAACGCTATTGTACTTTATCAATAATTTTGGCGATAAATAAGTAGAAAGTGTTATGGAATAAATCCGTGATCTATCAAGTAGATGAATAAACGGTGTTAAAAAAGGACATTAAGCGACCAAATTAGCTTAATGTCCTTTTTGTCTATAATTGTTGGTTAATCATTAACATAAATGAAGTCGGCTGCATGTTGTGTTACTTGTAACGTTGTATCATCTGATACTAGCACTAATGGTCCGTCAAATGGTAAACGTTCTTTAATTGACCAAACTGTATTAAGTCCTAACTTAAGTGTCTCTGTATATTGCAAGAGTTCTAAGTCTTCAGTGAAACTATTAATTTTAACAGTTTCACCATCATTAGCTTCACGTAATGATCGTAATGATTTAGGTGAATAGTGGTGCTCAATGTCGGGGATAACGAGACCATGTGGGCTTAGGTTTGGGGAACCTAAGTATTTATCAAGCGCATTAATGAATTGATCATCAGCATCGTGGTCTAGGTTATCTGCATTTGAATGCGCTTCAGAAATTGATAATCCTAATTTAGTTGCACCAAAAGTTTCTATTAGTCGATGTGAACGAATTAAACGTAGGGCAGTTTCACGACCGGGTTTTGTTAAAGTGACCCCATAATAAGGAATAACATTAACCTCACCAGCTTCTTGTAATTTTGCTAACATATTTGATACGGATGAAGGGGTAACATTTAAGTGTTCAGCGATTTGGTTATTTGAAATTTTGGTTGATTCATCGCCACCACTTAATTCTAATATGGTTTGTAGATACTGTGTTTTCGAAATGGATTCGGTCATAGTGTAAAAATTCCTCGTTTTGTAAATTGATTAATAGGGTTAATTATACCATAAATTCCCATTAATATTCTTTTCAATGATGAATATTTTTATATGCTTGAAAAAATAAAAATGATTAGTTATGATAAAAATATAGAATTAATAAGCATCAGTTGTTAGTAAAATAGTTGGAGGTTAATAATGTCGGAAATTAAAACAAGTCATCATCATAAGTCACACGGATGTGCAGGTATTCGTCATTTACTGAAGAATACACGAGATATTCCAGATCATTTGGTCGAGCAATTAGTAAGGGCATTAGAAAATACGTTAACATGTCACCCCGAAATATTTGTTGGTCAAGTGTATGATAGTTGCGTTTATCGAATTGGTTGTGGTGATATTTATACTGAAACCAAATTGCTGTTTGCAACACCAGATGTGCGCAATAAATTTGCCAGTTCATTTGAAGCAGCGTGTTGTCATGTGGGGTTCACCGTACATCGAAGTTACTAATAATAGGTTAAAAACTATTTCTAATTTCTATAATTAGTAATTTTGATGATTGTTATGATGTAAATGTTTTTAGAACATATTAAAAAGCAGTAAATTAACCGAAAATAAATTGGTTGATTTACTGCTTTTCTAAATTAAGATAGCCAAGGGTATCTTAATGATTTTCGTATTAAATTTTGCTATGTAACGTTTCAATTGTTTTATTATTAAGTAATAAAAATAATAGGATACTTTGGATTGGCCAAAAGACGATTTGTTTGATAATACGTAACCAAATTAAAGACAAAATCGTTTCTGTATTATGAATATTACCAATTAATGTGACCCATAGTGTATTGAGAATCACATTGACGATGAGTAATACGAAGAAAACAGTAATCACAACACGAAGGATCGAAATAGTTTGACGATTATAAAAAGAAAAGCCATATATACCAGCTGCAATGATAGCTGAAATCGTGAAGCCCCAAAAATAGCCGTAACCGTTCATCAAGCTACTAATAACATCCATAAATGTTGCAACTAACATCCCCCAGTAGGGGCCGTACCATTTAGCAATGATACCAACAATCAAGAAAGTAAAACCAACTTTGATGGTTGCAGTACCAAGCGAAAAGCGGCTAATGACAAGCTGTAATGCCATTAAAATGCCTAACATGGCAAGTTGCTTTGTGCGTAATTGTGATAATCCATATGATAATGTTTTCATTCGAAAACACCTCCTTTTAAATTGGAGGGTTTCACTTGTTGCAGTGAATGTGATTAAGATATCGCGGAAAAACCTTCGTCTGTGGCCCACATTCCGTTTCCACAACACTTGACGCATCTTAACCTACCCTGAGTGACTTACAAGAATATATTATACTGTTCTTTTGTTTAAAGTAAACAAGTATTGTTAAATAAAAAGTTAAAAAGGTTTTTAAATGGTTTAAACGTTGGTAAAATGTTTTAATATATATTAGCTAAATTTAAAAATAATCCATTGTTTTTAATTGTAAAAAAATGGCTAGTCGCGCTACAATTTAATTAATGGAATAGAGGTGTTTAAATGGGAAAAGTGTCAATTAGAGATGTGGCCAGTTTAGCTGGCGTATCTATTGCTACTGTTTCACAAGTTTTAAATGGTAAAGGTGGCCGCTTTTCTGAAAAAACAAAGGCCAAAGTATTGGCTGCTCGTGATGAAATTGGGTATGTCCCAAATGCTAGCGCACGCAGTTTAAAACAAGGTGCTAACATGCTGATTGGTGTGGTAGTCCCTAGTTTACAGATACAGTTTTTTGGGAATATTGTGCAAAAAATGCAAGAACATTTACCTGAAAATACGTCATTATCAATTATGACGGCTGATCGAGGGGCGGCTGATCAAGCGGTTGAAACGTTGGTTAATTCAGGCGTTCATGGGATTATTGTTGTTAGTCAATTGACGCAACCAGTGGCTATTGCACAGAGCTTGAAAAGGCGTGGGGTTGCGCTAGTCGTATTAGAAAACCATGATGAATTATCTGATGCTGATGCTGTTTATGCCTCAGATAAAATCGGGGGGCGTTTGGTAGCACAGCATCTAATATCGTTAGGCCATAAACATGTGGTGCTATTAGGTAATCAACTATATACTGATAATCTACTTTATCGAACAGCCTCTTTTAAAGAAACTATGCTGGCTGCAGGTGCAAAGGTAAGTGAGGTGACGACACGTAATTTAACCAAACATGCGGGTCGAGCAGCCGCAATGGCAGTCTCGATTACACAAGCAACGGCGGCTTTTGCACTCAATGATGAATTAGCAGTGGGCTTAATATCTGGTTTAAATGCACATGGTATTCGGGTACCAGAAGATATATCCGTTGTTGGCTATGATGATACAGATTATGCCGAATTCTTTACACCAGCGTTAACAACAGTCCAACAACCAGTTGAATTAGTGGTTAAAGCAGCAATAAAAACAGTTATAGAGCGCATTAAACAACCAGATATGACACGTCAAGTAACGGCTTTTGATACAACATTAGTTATACGTTCATCAACTGCACCGTTAAAGTAAAATATGGTAAGCTATTTGTAGCGAGGAGGTCATTTTGTAATGACAGGATTGTTTAAACGAACGCGAGAATTAATAAAGTCACCAAATGGGGTGGATAAGCGTCGAACGTTAATGACAGCTACTTTATCGACGCAAACAACGCATCTAATGAATGATGGTTGGCTACCTAAATCAATTGCAGCGTATGTTGATGAAATTTTTAATAATGAACAATTAAGTGATGAAACTATGCAAGCTATTTTATCAAAAGCATGGTTGGAAGCTCATCGTGTTGGCTCTCATTTATTTACGAAGATGTATGTTGCTGGCTTCCATCGTGGTGGTGTGCCAGCAACGGATCGTTTAGAGATGTTATATGCTATTTTGGGGATGACGGTTAGTTCAGCAAACTTTGTAAAAATGACAAAATTAGGCCATTGGCCCACTCGATTTGAAAATAAAAATGCAGACTTATATTACTTGCATATCGAAAATATGGCAGAATGTCAGGATTATTTAGAATTTGTTAAACAAGTTGCTTTTATGATGCGATTAAAGCATCATACTTGGAATGGGATTCGTTCTAAATATGAAACAAGCCATCAATTGGATAAAGTGATTGATAATCAATTGCGTTATTATTTAAGTAAACCGGTGGTTGACTTAGTCAAACGTGATCAGTTGACACAAGGTGATGTTGCTGAAAAAATTGTACAATTAACGGGTACACCAGTTTCATATCCAAAGGCTAACTTCCATAATCGTGGTGTCGTTGATAATAGTCATGTCAAAATGGCCATGCCAGGTTATCATTTAGAATTGATTTTTAATGCCCAAGGTGACATTATATCGATGTGGCCAGCACTTGAAGCGCATCAAACAGTGACGAAAAGTGGTGCGTTAGTATTCTCAGAAGAACAAACAGATTATTCATTGTCTGAATTACAGATGATTGCAAATACAGAGTCAACTAATTATGCTAATGCAGGGGGCCAAATTCATCAATCATTAGATGTAAAACCGGCTAATCGGCATGCTGGTCTAGAGTCAGATCTGCGTAATTATGCCAAGAGTAAATTTTAATAAACCGTAACATTTTAAAAAGTCGCAAACTGCCAAAATTATGGCTCTATGTCAAACAGCGTGAAAATCGTGAAATTGACTTAAAGAGTTTGTGAAATATAGCTTGCGAATCTGACA
>NZ_BJEG01000013.1 GCF_005405545.1 Weissella hellenica | reverse complement strand
TGGTGTCTTTTTTTATGTGAAAAAGACAAAATAAAAAGCGTGAAATGTTTAGTTTCACGCTAGAAAGTATAGAGCCCTTTTTTTGTTACCAGAAAGTTGTTAAATCATTAAATACTTTTAACTCCAAATGGTTATCTGTTAGCTGCCAAAGATTTACGGCGCCATTTTTAGGTTCTGATTGAGAGGCAGTTAGTTGGGCAAATTGTTGCCCTAAAATACTGAGAAGTTGCCCATGAGCAATCAATAAAACGTTATCACCATCGTTATTTTCCTTGGCAATAGTAGTAAAACCGTGCATTAGTCGTTGCCAAAAAGTGGCTGCTGATTCAGCATCCCCAGTCGGATCCACATCATGAATGGCATCCATTAAAGTAAATGGTGACATCGTGTCGGAAATCTCGTTAAATGTAATGCCGGCTGGTAATTTACGGTCCTTGGCAATCGCACTAGCCGCAACATCATTTGATATACCGTCAAAGTAGCCAAAGAAAACTTCACGAAAATCGGGTAAAGTTTGTAGCTCAGCGGTGCTATCATTATGGGTTAGTATGATGTTAGCGGTTTCAACGGCACGTGCTAAATCTGAACTATAAACATTGTTAAAGACAAGGTTGGCGAGACGTTTACCAGCTTGTTCACTATCGTTGATTCCTTTGGGTGTTAATGGGGCATTTGTCCAGCCCTGAACACGATCATACTTATTGATATAAGTTTCACCATGTCGCACAATATATAAATTAATACTCATAAATTATTCTCCTTTATGCTTGTTGTTATAAGCTAAATTTTATCAGATAACTTCCCATATACCTATTCAGTTACCTTTATTTTACTGGTATACTTACAATTAATATAATAAATGAAAAGGAAGAAAACATGTCCCTTTATAAAGTTGGTAAAATTGTGAATACCCATGGTATTCGAGGTGAAGTTCGTGTTGTACCAACAACCGATTTCCCGATGGAACGTTTTAAAAAAAATAATAAACTTGTTATTGTTGCTAAGCCCAGCAATATTGAAGTGCAAATTGCGACGGTACGTGAACACAAGCAATTTATTTTAGTGAGTTTTGTTAATATGCAAAATATTAATGATGTTGAGCAATATAAGGGTTGTGAATTAATGGTCACTGAAGATTTACAACAAGACTTATCTAATGATGAATTTTATTATCATGATATTATTGGGCTACAAATCATTGATAATGCAACGCAAGAAATCATTGGTAAAGTTAGTGAAATCTTACCAATGCCTGCTAATGATGTTTGGGTGATTAAAGCCAAAGGTCATGATGATATTTTATTACCATTTATTGAAGATGTGGTGGTTGAAGTCAATTTAGAACAGGGCCTTGCAAAAGTTAATTTATTAGAGGAAATTTAAACTATGCGAATTGATGTATTGAGTCTTTTTCCTAATATGTTTGCGCCAATGCGTGAATCAATTATTGGTAAAACTGTTGAACGTGGTTTGGTAGATTTTAATGTTACTGACTTTCGAGATTACACAGAAAATAAGCATCATAAAGTGGACGACGAAATTTATGGTGGTGGTCAAGGGATGCTTTTGATGCCCCAACCATTATTTGATGCGATGGATGCTGTAGAAAAATCAGCAGGTAATCGTGGCCGAGTTATCTTGATGGATCCGGCTGGTAAAACTTTTAACCAGCCAATGGCTGAAGAATTAGCTAAAGAAGAGCACTTAACGATTATTGCAGGTCATTATGAAGGTTATGATGAACGGATTCGCTCATTAGTGGATGATGAAATTTCATTGGGAGACTTTGTCTTAACAGGTGGTGAACTAGGTGCCATGGTTGTTGTTGATGCAACGGTACGTTTACTAGATGAAGCCTTAGGGGATGATCGTTCAGCAGTTGATGAATCATTTTCAACAGGGTTGTTAGAATACCCACAGTATACGCGCCCTGCTGATTTCAGGGGATTAAAAGTACCTGATGTGTTATTGTCAGGACATCATGCCAATATTGCAACTTGGAAACAGAAAGAAGCACTTCGGCGCACATATCAACGTCGGCCAGATTTGTTAGAAAATTATGAATTTGCAAAGGGTGAACATCAATTATTAGAAGAAGTTGAACAAGAAGAACGAGAAAAATAACTTGTGTAATAAATAATAATATGTTAGGATTTTATTTAGTGCTCAAGGGTACTAAATAAAATCCGATAATCCGCTGGCCGAGTGGTGAATTGATTGTCGACGAGGAGAATTAATTATGCGTCAAAACGCTTTGCTAGAAAAGTTGGTCGCTGACCAATTGCGTACAGATATCCCAGAATTCCGTGCCGGAGATTCAGTTCGTGTTCACGCACGTATTGTCGAAGGTTCACGCGAACGTGTTCAAATCTTCGAAGGTGTTGTAATTAAGCGTAAGGGTGCTGGTATCCAAGCTACTTACACTGTTCGTAAGATGTCAAGTGGTGCTGGTGTGGAACGTACATTCCCATTGCACTCACCACGTGTTGATAAAATTGAAGTAATTCGTCATGGTCGTGTACGTCGCGCTAAGTTGTACTACTTGCGTGCATTGCACGGTAAGGCTGCTCGTATTCAAGAAGCACGCCGCTAACAAGGGTAAACTGTTAGTAAAAAGCCAACCTCTTTTAAGAGAGGTTGGCTTTTTTATTGCATATAAATATAAATTAGGGGGCATTTTTAAAATGAGTTCGGTTAGTCAGACCGGTAAGCAAAAGCATAGACCTAGTTTAGGTTGGCAAATTGTTATTGGATTAATTGTGGGTATTATCCTTGGCGTTATTTTCTTTAAAAACAAAATGGCCATTACGGCAATGCAAAATATCGGAACCATGTTTATTGGCTTAATCCAAATGATTGTTTTACCAATTGTAATTTCTAGTTTAACAGTTGGTATTGCCAAAATGGGTGATATGCATAAATTAGGTCGAGTCGGGTTAAAAACACTGATTTATTTTGAAATTTTATCAACGATTGCGATTGTTTTGGGTATGATTGCAGGTAACGTTTTTGAACCGGGTGCGCATGTTAATATTCATAATCTGCAGGCAACTAATATTAGTAGTTATCTTTCAACTGCTAAGTCGGCTGGTACAGGTAGTCTTTGGGAAACGGTTATGGACATTGTACCAACAAATATATTTTCTTCATTGTCTGAGAATAAAATGTTGCAAGTTATTTTGTTTTCAGTGTTCTTTGGTTTAGGAACAGCTGCCATTGGGCCAAAAGGGCAGGTCATTATTGATCTGCTAGATGCTGTTGCCGAAGTAATGTTTAAAGTCACTAATTGGGTTATGAGTTTAGCACCAATTGGTGTTGGTGCCTTAATTGGTGCCACTGTTGCTCAAATGGGATTAGGTTCATTAACGTCATTAGGTTATTTTATTTTTGTGGCCTACTTGACAATGATTATTTTTATCGTGGTCGTTTTAGGACTTGTGTTGAAATTTTATCATATTAATATTTTTGATTTATTCAAAGTTTTACGTGAAGAGATTATCTTGGCATTTACAACGGCTTCTTCTGAAGCAACATTGCCTCGAATTGTTAGTAAAATGGAAAAATTTGGTGTAAACCAGGGCGTTGTGTCGTTTGTCGTACCAACTGGATACACATTTAATTTGGATGGTTCGGCAATTTATCAAGCAATTGCGGCTCTATTTATGGCACAGGCTTACAATATTCACTTATCATTAGCACAACAAATAACGCTTTTGGTAGTATTGATGATTACTTCTAAGGGAATGGCTGGTGTACCAGGAGCCTCATTCGTAGTTTTGTTAGCGACAGTTGCTACAATCGGTGTTCCTGCACAAGGATTAGCTTTCATCGCTGGCGTTGACCGTTTAGTAGATATGGGTCGAACAGTTGTCAATGTTGTGGGGAATTCAACGGCAGCCATCGTCATTGCTAAATCAGAGAAAGACTTTGATGATACTAAACGTATCGCATATTTAAAAAGTATTAAATAATAATTTTAGAATATCAGTCACGTACAGACAATAGTTATTGTTTGTATGTGACTTTTGTTATCTTATAAATTTAAAAATTCAATTGAAATTGTCAATTCATATAGAATAATACTGTCGTTTGTGTAATAATGGTAAAATAATTTTGGTTTAAGATTGGAGGCATAAATTGTGGGATTAGCACGAGTAAAGGAATACAGTATTAAAACAGTTGTATTTATTATTGCAGCTGTTTTAGTAGCTATTTCAATGAATAATTTTTTTGTTCCTAATAATATTTTTTCGGGTGGATTTAACGGTGTGGCCCAACTGATTAGTTTATTTTTTGATTCCGTATTTGGCTTACATGTTGAAGTCGGTGCTATTATTATGGCAACTAATATTCCTCTAGCAATTGCAGGTTGGATATATGCTGGACGAGAGTTTACGATTTTGTCTTTTTTAAACAATTTTGCGGCTTCATTTATGCAAATTGTTTTGCCTAAAACAACATTAGTAACGCATGAACCTATATTAGCGGGATTATTTGGGGGATTGTTGCTAGGAATATCAATAGGGTTAACCTTTAAAGTTGGTTTTTCAACTGGTGGTATGGATATTGTCGCCATGATTGTGCAAAAGACAACAGGTAAGTCGATTGGTTCAATTAACATGTTTATTAATGTCTTTATTGTGGTGGTAGCAGGCGCCTTCATTGGCTGGCAAAATGCCATGTACACAATTATTGGTATTTACGCAACGTCAGCTGCAGTAGATGCTATCCATACACGTCATCAAAAGTTAACAGCTTTTATCGTTACGACACATCCAGATGAAGTGATTCAAGCGTTACAAGCAGCTTTAGTACGTGGTATTACGGTTATGCCATCGCGAGGTGCTTTTACGCAAGAACCAAATACAACGTTAATGATGGTGTTATCACGTTATGAATTGACTGAAATGCAAAATTTGGTTAAATCAATAGATCATGCTTCATTTATTAATATTGTTAGTACGGTTGAAGTATCTAATAACTTTTGGAATGAGGATTTACAGTCTCAAATTAAACGTGAACGTGTGGTGGCAAAAGCTCAAATTACTGACGCATTGAATATCAGTGAAGAAGCTGATAAAATTGGTTTAGATAATCAAGAAAAAAAGTGAGGAAACAAAGATGCCATTAGTTCATATTGATTTAGTAGCCGGACGTAGTGATGAGCAATTAAAGGCCATGATGACAGATATTACAACTGCTATTGAAAAACACGTTGGGGTACCACGAGAAAACGTTAAGATTGTGGTTAATGAAATGCAACCTAATCGCTTTATGGATGGTGGAGTTTTACGTTCTGAAAAATAGTTTCGTGCTATCAAGATGGAACAGACAACGTTCCATCTTTTTTTGTATCGAATCTAACGGGATATCAACTATAAATTGGTGATTTTAAAATATAAAAGCGGGAGTTAGGGAGAAAAATGACTGATCAATATGTAATGGCACTTGATCAAGGAACAACAAGTACGCGTGCCATGTTGTTTGATGCACAAGGGCAAGTAGTTGCAACTGCACAAAAGGAGTTGCCACAAATTTTTAATCATCCTGGTTGGGTAGAACATGATGCAATGACTATTTGGAACGATGCCCGGCAACTTATTGCACAGGTAGTTATACAGGCTAATATACCACCATATAAAGTTGTCAGTATTGGACTAACTAATCAGCGTGAGACGACCATTATTTGGGATCGACAAACAGGTGAGCCTATTGCCCCGGCGGTTGTATGGCAGTCTAAGCAAAGTGACAAAATTGCTGAAAAATTGCAAGAAAAGGGACTAACTAGTTATATTTATGAAAAAACTGGTTTATGGATTGATGCTTACTTTTCAGCAACTAAAATAATGTGGTTACTAGCTAACGTTCCTGGTGCTCGTGAGCGGGCAGAAAAGGGGGAACTACTGTTTGGTACAGTTGATACTTGGTTATTATATAAATTAACCAATGGGCAGGTTCATGCAACTGATTATTCTAATGCCTCAAGAACGATGTTATTTAATATTCATACTAAAGAATGGGATAAAGATCTATTAGCTGAATTTAACATTCCAGCATCTTTGTTACCGGAAGTACGAGATTCTGCAGGAATCTTTGGCTATACTGCTGAGTATGCTTTTTTCGGATTGCAAGTGCCAGTAGCAGGTATTGCTGGTGATCAACAAGCAGCATTAATCGGTCATCAGGCGTTCAATAAAGGTGATGTTAAAAATACGTATGGTACTGGCTCGTTTATTGTGATGAATACAGGACAAGATATTGCACGCTCAACAAATGGTCTCTTAACAACGATTGCTTATAGTATTGACGGTCAAGTAACTTATGCTTTAGAAGGATCAGTCTTTATAGCTGGTGCTGCAATTCAATGGCTTAAAGATGGATTACAACTAATTAAGAGTGCTAAAGAAACTGCACAAATTGCGACAATTGCGCGAGAACAACACATTGCGCCAATTTATTTGGTACCGGCATTTACGGGATTAGGGGCACCTTATTGGGATCAAAATGCTAGAGGTGCTATGTTTGGGTTAACTCGTTCAACGACCAAAGGTGACTTGGTGCGTGCTACGCTAGAATCAATAGCGTATCAAACACGTGATGTCTTAGAAGCCATGCAAGATGACACTAGCATTGAAGTCACGAATCTTGTTATTGATGGCGGTGCCGCTGCAAATGATTATATTCATCAATTCCAAGCAGATTTAATTAATCAGCCGGTAAAACGACCACAGCAATTAGAAACAACAGCATTAGGTGCTGCTTATTTGGCAGGTTTGGGCGTGGGCTTCTGGTCAGATTTGACTAATTTGCCAGCATCAAATAATTTGGAAGTTAAACAGCCAAATACTGAACAGCGTAATCAAGTACAAAAAGCATACAAGGGATGGCAACGCGCTGTAAAAGCGACTCGCCTTTTTCCTTTAAATGAGAATTAATATTCTTTTCAGATACAAAATAGCCTTAAATAAGTTGATAAATTAGTGGATTTTGTCAACTTGCTTTTGGCTTTTTTTGTTTATCTAAACAAAAAGAACGTACGTTCCCCTAAAAATTTAGATAAATATAAGGTATGATATAAATGTTAAGTTCAATTTAAATATAAATTGGGGAATGTGTATTTAGGTTAACTTTTAACAAGTATAATTTGAGAGGAGTTGGACCTATGGTAAAGGCTTCAACTAAGTTGTTTTTCACTGGTATTGCTGGTGCAGCAGGAGTTGTGGCGACAACACAAATCCCTGATGTAAAAGCAGCTGTTAATACAGCTATTAATGTCACATCCAATGAAAAACAAGTTGGGAGATTTTCTAATGTCGCAACATTTATTCATGAGAAATCTAGTCAAGTAACGATGAAATCAGATATTCTTCGTGAAAAGCACACAAAGGATGCAAAATTAGCAACGTTTAAAGAGGGAACCAAGCAGGTAAAATCACCGAAAAGTAACCTTAATACGGTTGCGTCTAAAGCAATGACGGATGCTATTAGTGCATCAAATTCACAATCAGACGCCACAGCAGAATCAGCATCATATTATGATGATTCAACAACAGCAGAAACAGATATTCAGCAACCAACGACACCTGCAGAAGATGCAGTGGTTGCTGAATCAGATGCTACGGATGCTGTTGCGACGTCATCTTACACGATTCAAGACGGTGATACATTAGCGACGGTTGCTGCCAATAATGGTGTTTCAATTGATGCGTTACAAGCTGCTAATCCAAATGCGGACACAACCATGTTAAGTATTGGACAATCACTTTCAATACCTAATGGTGGCTATGTCGATACAACTGTTGAACCAGCGTCTGCAGTGCCGGATCAAGAATACACGGACCAAGCAGCACAAAGTATTGATGCTACAACAACATATTCTAACGATAATGTTACTGATCCATCAGTTGCAAGTGAACCTGTACAACAATCATATGATGACACAACCCTTAGGATGCAAGCAGCTACTGTTGATAATTCAGATGATAAGTTAACTGTTAAGTCGTTAGGCGTTGCTGCACCAAAACAGGCGCCTGCAGCAACAACTATGTCTAATGGAGATGTTGTGTTAAATTCATTAGATGCAACGGTCGCTCAAGATAATAGTAGCGTTGTTGCGCAAGATGATAATGATACAAAAGCAATCACCCAAACTAAAACAGCGACGGCATTGACAGCTGATCAACGGTCAAGTATTGTTTCTGCTGCTAAAAGTTTTGCTGAACAACAAATTCCCTATGTATGGGGTGGTAAAACAACAGCTGGTTTAGATGCTTCTGGTCTAACTGCTAGCGCATACCATGAAGCAGGGGTTTATATTCCAAGCTATACGATTGCCCAAGAAGCACATATGACAACATCTGATGTACAATCAAGCATTGATGTTATGCAAATTGCACAACCTGGAGATTTACTATTCTGGGGTGGTCATGGTGCATCTTGGCAAGTGGCTATTTATATTGGTAACGGTCAATACGTCATTGCTGCACAACCTGGTCAACAAGCACGGGTTATGTCGCTGGCTGATTCTGAAATTTTGCCCGACTTTGTTGGGGTATATAATTTTAAATAATTAAGCAATAAAAAAGTCGAAGAACATCATTATTTGTTCCTCGACTTTTTGTGTATAAATAGTGTATACGTTATTCAGATAAAGCGGCTAGACGGTCATCAATTTGTTGTAATACGATTTTACGACTAGCTTCATTCTCCAAATCATATTTTTGTAAATCAATCGTCATTTTTGGTGATGCATCATAATCTTCATACCATTTTTGGTATGCTGACCACATTTTAAAGTAATATTGACGTAATTCATCATTATCTTCAAATTGCTCATAGTCACGACCACGCTTTTTAATACGGTATAGGATTGTATCAAAATCTGCGTTAGCAAAGACCATCAAATCAGGGCGGCCTTTCTGCATTGTCTGGATTTCAGACATCATATTGTCTAACAAAGTCATATAAACTTTTAGTTCGGCATCAGAAATGTTTCCTTCACGATGGTTCTCTTGCGTGAACAAAGCATCTTCATAGATTGATCGATCCAATACGTTGTTATCGTCAGATAAGGCTTTTTTTATCATGGCAAAACGCTTGTTTAAAAAGTAAATTTGTAACAGAAATCCATATTGTTTGGGATCTGCATAATAAAGGGGTAACACGGGATTTTCACCAACAGGTTCAAAAAAAGCCTGCGTGTTAAGATGTGTTGCAATCAAATCAGTTAGTGTTGTTTTTCCAACACCGATCATACCAGCTGTGATAATCACCATGGTAGTCCTTCTTCCTTCAGGATTATATTTTCTCTAAATACTCATCTAATAAAAAGTACATGAGTGAGCTTATCAGCTGTTAACTATATTAGCCAATATTAGAAATAAATTCAACGGCTTGACAAAATAAAAAGAACGTACCTATCCGCATAAATGCTGATATAAGGGCGTTCTTTTTCAATAAATATTAAAAATAAATATTAATCTTTCTTTTCTGCTAGAGCATCACGGATTTCTTGTAACACAACTAATTCAGTTTCAGGAACAGCTTCTTCTTCAGAATTCTTGCTTGCAATTGCTTGCGCTTTGCGAATCGCTTTTAGAATTAAGAAGACAGCAAAACTAGTTAACAAGAAAGTGATTAGAGTTCCAATGAACGAACCGACTTTAATATTAGCTGCTCCGACATGCCAAACAATATTTGAAAATGAAATTGATCCGGTAATAATACCAATTAATGGCATGATTAGGTCATCAACAACAGATTTAATAACAGTTTGAAAAGCAGCCCCCATAATGAAAGCAACGGCAAGATCCATTACATTACCACGCATGATAAAATCACGGAATTCACCTATAAAATTACGCATAAAAATTTCTCCTTTATTAAACTTGTCTTATATATTGCCATAGCAGGCGCGCTAAGTCAAAAGAACATATAACATATAATAAAAAAATTAATCTAATATGATTAGAAGTAAATCAAAATTTTCTGTTAGAATAAAGACAAGCACGCATATTTAAAGGGGAAAACCAATGACTTATAAAATGTTGGTGTCAGATTTAGATGAAACATTTCTAAATGATGATGGCACAATTCATGAAGAAAATGTACAAACGGTCAAAAGAGCAGTGGCACAGGGCTTTAAATTTGTTCCCAATACAGGACGTTCATTTGAATCCGTGCAAAAAATGTTAAAACAACTTGATTTATATGATCAAGTTGGTGAATATGTCATTTCATTTAATGGTTCGGCAATTGTGGAAAATAAAAATAATCAGATTATTGCGACTCAAGATATGCCGTTTACGATGGCCAAACAAATTTTTAAAGCAGGCTTGATTGATGCATCAGTCGATGTTCATATTTATACTCTTAATAAATTATTTATTTATAATATAAGTGATTCAGATAAACAATATTTAGCGACACGTGGTGTGGCATATGTAGCATTAAAGACGACTGATTTATCATTTTTAAATATGCAACAACCGATTATGAAAGTTATTTTTGAACACCCAGACATTCAAGTTCGTCACAAAATTCATGATGCTGTGGTTGCTAGTGTTGGGATTGATCAAGTTGAAGTAACATATTCTTCTGATCGCTATGTTGAATTTAATCTTAAAGGCGTGGATAAAGGTTCAGCATCACTATTATTAGGCGAAAAGCTCGGTATCACAAAAGATGAAATTATGGCTATCGGTGATAATAATAATGATTTGAAAATGATTAAGGCGGCTGGACTTGGTATTAGCGTTGCAAATGGTATTAATGTTGTAAAAGAAGCAGCCGACATCGTCACAAAACGCACAAATAATGAAGGGGCAATTGCAGAAGTATTAAACCAATTTGTGTTGATCGGTGAACAATAAAATGCGAGTTGTAATTCAAATTGGCGCAAGTATCATTGTTATGGCAGTATTTGTAGGATTTACCTGGTCTGCTAATTTTTTTAATTGGCCAACATGGTTGATTTTCAGTCTGCTTTTGATATTATTTATTTTGGCAACTGGCTCGATGACTCGTTTATCCTTAGCCTTACAAAAGAAAAAGCAGGAGGATAATGATGAAAAAAATTGAAGGATTAAGCACCCTAATAATGGGGGTTATTTGGTTAGTTGTAGGTATAGTTTTAGACTTTATTATCCAAATAGGGAGTACTTATAGTAAACTAGGAGTTGTAAGTTGGTTACGTGTTGATCGCAATAATCCAATTGCTATTATTACAATGGTGGTTGTTGCAGCAATATTGACGTTTATTACGGTGAAAATTTTAGTTTATGCTGTTAGAAAAAAATCACCAAAAACAGGTTTGCATCCATTCCGAGCTGATAAATTAGCGTGGGTGGGGTATGGCTATATTATGATCTTAGGTGCAGGGATGGTTACCTTGCTCTTACAGACACTAATATCACATAAACCAATTACTGCTAGTAATCAAGCAACATTAGAAAGTATGGCCGGAAAAGGTGGTGCAGCATTAATTTTTGTTGTGATACTAGCAGTGTTTGTTGCACCATTAGTCGAGGAATTAATTTTTAGAGGCATTGTCCTTAATTATTTTTTTAAGGCGGGCCCTTGGTGGCTAAATGTCGCTTTGTCTGGTATTTTATTCGGTTACTTTCATGTATTCCAAGATTTTCAATGGTTTGCGTTATTACAGTATTCATTGATGGGAGTTGCGTTGGCAATTGTTTATAAAAAGACTAAGCAAATTCAGTATTCTATGGCTGTACATATGTTAAATAATGCTATTGCAGCAATTAGTTTGATTAACATTGCCTTGAACGCCTAATCAATTAACTTTTAGATGCTCATTTTATAAATGTAATATCATAAATGATAACGGGGGGATTTATTATGACTGAGTACTTACATGAAACATTCGGATCACGTGCAGTGTTGCAAAACATTAGGAATCAAAATTTGCAACGAGAGCTTTTGTTAATGCGTGATGATGCCGATGCACAACGTTACGAACTGTTAGAGAAAACAGAGAGTGAAAAATCAATATTTGCAATGCCAACGACTTATAAAGTGCTTTCAAGTCATGGTCAAACAGATGAATTACGTGGTTGGATGAGTTTTGTTTCAATTACTTTAAACGATTTGGAGCGAGATAACTTCTTACGTCGTTATAATAATGAAACGTTTGCGATTAGTACGGCAGGTTTTATTAGCTCATATGTATTACAGCGCATTGATAATAATCATGAAATTGTGATTTTATCTACATGGCAACTAAAAAAGAACTTTACTGATTGGCGTATGACGGCGAATTTCCCACTTGATCGTTATAAGCATAGCCAATATAATTTACGATCAAAACAATTGAGTTTCGCAGCTTTCTCAAAACAAAATATTTAATGCAATCGTTCACAGATATTTTCTGGTATAATAAAAACAATTAGCAGTTGATATGAGATTAGTATCAGCCGAGTTTGATTGTTGTAAATGACTGCTTGATAACTCTAGTACCCTAATTAAAAGGACACTAGAGTTTTTATTTGGACAAATTATGATAACAAGTTGCACGTTTTTGATAGAATAATAAGTAACGGAGGCATTAGAATGAATAATAAACATCTTGAAAAAAGTTACAATGTCGTATTAGGGATTGGTATGTTAGTACTTGGAATCATTATGTTTGGTTTCTTTTTGAAGGACGTCTGGCAATTAGCACAGTTACTTTGGCAGGTTAATTTAACGGACAATTTTTATAATATAACACGTTTAATTTTAGAAACATTTTTGTTCTTTGAATTTGTCGTTTTGACACAAGAATATTTTTTGAAAAATCATATTTCATTAGAAAATTTTATGTACATTGGTATTACAGCTATGTTGCGTAATTTGTTGGTTTATCATGATGATACGCTTGGTATTCTGATTCAATCAGTTGCAATTGGTTTGATGATTTTAGTCTTAATTGTTTATCGTTGGTCACTTCGTTATCTAGCTGATTTAGAACATCAAGAAGAACGTACTGAATTTATTTTTGCTGAAGAACATCCTAATACAGAATCAATAAAAAATAACCATTCTGTAATTGATACGCCAAATGAAAAAAAATAGTAATTAAATAATATCAGGTGTGGGGGCAAAACATGTTGGACAAACATACCTTACCAATTAGTGATGAGGTTACTAATTATAAAAAATTAACCCCAAAAGAACGAGTTAAAGCGTTACAATTAGCACAGAGTTTAGACGCAAATGATAATAAATCGATCTTGATATATGGGGTAGCAACCCAAAAAAATTTGTTGGATTTCTATCAAAAAATTCTAATGGCTAGTCATACAAAGGATATTCGATATGGGATTAGTGATGCGTTAAATACGCTTAAACCAGTGCTAGACCAGGTTGATTCTAATCAATTAATGCCAATTCAACAAAGCTTTTTGGCTCATGTTTTTAATAATATGCAGACGACGGTTGATGCATTAATAGCGCGGTATCAACAGATAGGTGCAGATGTTTCAGAAATTGTTAATCAGTTAGATGCATGCCAACAGGAATTAATTAATGAAAATAATTGGTTGAATAGTGTATATCAAAAAAATGAATTATTTTCTAAAAGAATAAGTATCTATCAGGCTGGTGCGGCTATGAAATTGACAGATATTGAAAAAAGGGAATTACCAACTGCTATTAAGGTAACGGAAGTTACGCAAATTCAACACCTAGATCAATTTAAGCAATTATTGCTAGCGCGAATTAAAAATTTGTATTTAACAAGTCGTATTATTGCGGATCAATCAATTCAAATTCAGACACTAAAATCAAATAATCAAAATTTAATTGACCAAATTAGTATTGATTTTTATACTGTATTGGCTTCGTGGCAGAACCAATTTATTTTAACGCTTACATTGTTTGGTCAAAAACAAGAAGGTTATAGACATAAAAAAAATGGTTCTTTGCAAGCAACCGAAAATGCAGAAAATGTTAAGCAGCTACAGCAAGTACAACAACATTTGATTGCCATTACGACAGCAGTTACTCTTGACCAAAGAAACAATCATAAAAAAATAGAAGTACTTGAACAAAAAATCCAAAATTTAAATGAACAGTTAAATCAGTTGGTAGACTACGCTATGAATCAGGAGTAAGTTCGGTTTTATAATGAGATTTTTTTAATTTATTACAGGAATTTAACAAAAAAGGGTTACATGTTTGACACAATACCGTTATAATGGAGTCTATAAAGAATAGTCGAATCATTGTAGTGCCGAGAGGAGGCCATTATGGTAACGTTATATACATCACCTAGTTGTACCTCATGCCGAAAGGCCCGTGCCTGGCTAAAAGAAAATGGAATTTCTTATCAAGAACGAAACATATTCAAAGAGCCATTAACACGAGATGAGATTAAAAATATTTTACGAATGACTGAAGACGGAACAGAAGAAATTATTTCAACACGCTCAAAATTGTTTACGAAATTAGACGTTAAATTGGATGATATGTCGCTAAGTATGTTAATCGATCTATTACATGAAGAACCTGCATTATTAAAACGACCATTGATTATGGACGAGAAACGAATGCAAGTTGGTTATAATGAAGATGAAATTCGTCGTTTCTTGCCACATGAAATGCGCCAAGAAGAATTGGCACGCGTTACGGCTTTAGTTGATTTGTAGTAGTAATATATTTATAATATTCGAAAATAATTTAGCATAAAGTTGATGTCATGAAAAGCATCAACTTTTTTTCTAATGTATGCATCTAAAAGACAGATAATTTGGTATAATGTCTTATTGAAAAGTGTTCTCATCTTAGTGAGAAGAAAGGGGTGCCCATTATGGAAATGGAACGAATAAATGATGATACAATCCGAGTTGTGGTCACCAATGATGATTTAGCAGAGCGGAATATTTCGATTGTTGATTTGTTGGGCAACCAAGATAAAATTGAGGAATTCTTTTATAGCATTTTAGAAGAAATTGATATTGAGGGTGATTTTGAAAATAACGAAGCAGTGACTTTCCAAGTTTTACCTAATAAAAATGGATTAGAATTATTCATTTCTAAAAATATTGACGATAAGTCTGTTATGGAAGGTATGCTTAATTCAGTGTTGGGGAAACGTGATATAAGCGATGCTGAAGATGATGTATCTGATGATGTTTTAGACGCATTGCTTGATAATGATGATTCTAAACCACGTAGTACGCAAAAATTAACAAATGAAGAAGCACAAAAAATTAAAACGACACAAAGACAGAATCTGGTTGATTCAGTGGGCTTTTCTGATATAACACTAGATCAAAATTTAGTTTTGCAATTTAATAATTTTGAAAATGTTATCCAATTTTCATTGAATATGGCAAAACAACAATTTGTATTTGGTAGTCAGTTAGTCAAATATCAAGAAAAATTCTTCTATGTTATCAAGATTGATCGTGAGTCTTTAGAATATAATTATACAATGGCAGATTTAAAAGCAATTGCTTATGAGTTTGCACAAATACCTGATATTTCACCCGATGTTTTAATTGAGCACGGTCAATTAATTTTTAAAAATGATGCGATAATGAGTGTTGCAACTTATTTTGGCTAGTAAAATTTATGAAAAATCTCGTAATGCTGACATGATGTTGGTGTTGCGAGTTTTTTATCTTATCTAATTTAAATAAATTTTAGAAAATACTTTTGGACATAATCCCATGTAAACTTTCCTTATTATATGGAGGAGTGACAGATGTTAATTGCTAAAATAATAGAAAATGATCAATTAATCCAGGCAACGCAAGCTAATAATAGTGAAATATATTATTGTCCAGGATGTAAAGCACGGGTACAGTTAAAAAAAGGTAACATTAATATACCTCATTTTGCACACATTAATGAAAGTAATTGTGATGTTAGCGCAGAAGGAGAAACAGTAAACCATTTACAAGGGAAATTGGCATTGTTTGCACTGTTTATACAAAAATATGATGAAGTTAGATTAGAACCATGGCTTAGCCAAATTAAGCAACGACCTGATTTAATAGTTAGGAAGGGGATGAATTGGTTTGTTATTGAATTTCAATGTGCACCAATTTCCCTAGAAAAGGTACAGGCACGAACAAGTGGTTATCGACAATTAAACTATAAAGTGATTTGGATTTTGGGCGAAAATTATCAACGTAAACGGCTACAAGCTAGAACGTTTGCTAAGTTTACTGTAATTTACCAGCAACAACTACAAGTTGCTTTTTGGCAACTAACGAGAGGGCTTTTCTGGCAAGCGTGGTGGCAGCTTGATGGTAAATCAAGGGTGTTAAACCGTCAACTGGTAGATAATCAACCACAACAATTGCTGAAACTACAACAAGCAGTTATACAAGCGAAGCCTGAAATTTGGTCTATTCAAAATGAACTATACAAAATCAAACGATTAGTTATTGGCATACCATGGGAATGTCATCCCCAATACCCATTGCCAGGTGGGCTGAAAGTCGCACAGTGGCAGGTTATTGTACGGGTGTTGCTTACATTAGAAAAACAGCCAAGAACAATGTTGCAATTATTGAAGATTATGACAGAGTTTCCATGGCAACGATTTGAGTGCATATCAGTAAAAAAAGTTCAAAAGTTGTGGCTAAATTATTTATTAGATGATTTGATGTCGCGCGGGTTAATAAAGCGGACAGGTGATACAATTGTGTTAGCTAGAACATTAAAATGGTTTAATACGTATCAAGAAAAATTACAAGTACTATTAAAAATAGATACTACTAATTTTCGCTGATGATATACTAGAAATATGGTAAAATGAACAATATATTAGACTGAAATGAGGGAAAATGATGGCAAAAGAATTACCTTTACGTAATGAGTTACCAGAATCAGCGACTTGGGATTTAACGAAAATTTTTGCAAGTGATACTGATTGGCAAACTGCGTACGATGAATTAAATGAACGACTAGTAAATGCTGATTTTTTTGCCCAAACGGCAGTCAATTCAGGTAAAGACCTTTATAACGCATTACAATATGGTTTAGGTCTTATGCGTGATTTGGAAACGCTGTATGTTTATGCATCTATGAAATCAGATCAAGATACAGCAAATGGACTTTACCAAGGATTAAGTAATAAAGCAGAGTCATTAGCAGCTAAGGTATCAGCTGCAATTTCTTTTTTTGATCCAGCTGTATTATCACTTTCAAAAGATAAGTTAGCAGACTATTTTTCACAAGAAATTCGTTTGCAAGAATATACGCACTATTTTGAAGATATTCTAACGCAAAAGGGACATGTTTTATCAGAGGATCAAGAAAAACTTTTGGCAGCAGCTGGAGATATCTTTGGTGCATCTGAGCGAACATTTGGCATGTTAGATAATGCCGATATTACTTTTGATGCTGTAGAAAATGACGAAGGTGAATTAGAAACTTTATCAGATGGCGTGTATGCACGGTTACTGGAATCGGTTAAACCTGAAGTTAGAAAAAATGCTTTTAAGACCTTTTATGCCTCATATATGGCTTTAGATAATACTTTTGCCTCTTTAATTGGGAACCACGTTAAAGGCCACAATTATTTAGCAACCGTTCATCATTATGATTCGGCTAGACAAGCAGCTTTAGCAGCTAATAATGTGCCAGAGGTTGTGTATGATACGTTGGTTGAAGAAGTAAATAAGGCCTTGCCATTGTTACACCGTTACATGGCTTTGCGTAAACGTTTATTAGGGCTTTCAGAACTACATTCATATGACTTATATACACCAATCCTTGGTGAACCGGATTATGATATTGATTATCCTAGTGCGCAAGCAGAAGCATTAAAGGCCTTGGCACCATTAGGTCAAGATTACCTTGATGTTGTGCAAAAAGCATTTGATAATCGTTGGATTGATGTCATTGAAAATAAAGGTAAGCGTTCTGGTGCCTATTCGGGTGGTGCTTATGATACAAACCCATACATTTTGTTAAACTGGGTCGATAATCTTAATAATTTAAGTACGTTAGTCCATGAGATGGGGCATTCGGTCCATTCATATTTAACACGAGAAAATCAACCTTATCAATATGGGGATTATCCAATTTTCTTAGCTGAAATTGCATCGACGACCAATGAAAACTTATTAACTGATTATTTATTACGGACGGTAGATGATAAAAAGTTAAAGGCCTATATATTAAATCAATACTTAGATGGGGTTAAAGGTACGTTGTTCCGTCAGACGCAATTTGCTGAATTTGAGCAATGGATGCATGAAACTGATGCCCAAGGCACACCATTAACAGCAGACATTTTGAACGAAGCCTATGGTGAATTGAATAAGCATTATTATGGTACAACGCTAACTGCTGATGAAGAAATTGCACATGAATGGGAACGCATCCCACATTTCTATTATAATTATTATGTGTTCCAATATAGTACAGGATTTGCAGCGGCTACTGCATTAGCAGATAAAATTTTACATGAAGGTGATCAGGCTGTTAATGACTACAAAGATTACCTAAAAACAGGCTCATCAGCCTTTCCAATTGATGTGATGAAAAAAGCAGGTGTTGATATGACCAAACCAGATTACTTGCGAGAAACTTTTGCAGTGTTTGAGGAACGCCTAAATGAATTCGAAGCGATAGTTGATGAATTATCATTAGATAAATAAATCTTTTAACGACAGTTGTATATAATAGAGTCACTAATTAAAATATGATAATTGCCAGTTGTGATGTAACACGGTAAAATAAAAATTATACAGAGAACTAGGAGGGAATGAATACATGTCAGGTGGACAAATTGCACTAATAATTTTAGCCGTTGCGGTATTGTTGTTGGTTCTATTTATTGGATTGTTTTTAGTTAAATTGACGCAAACTTTGGGTGTGTTAACAAAGGATGTTGATGTAATTGCTCGCGGGGCTAATGATATATTAGCAAATGTTGACACGTTACTAAGCGATGTTAATGGTAAAGTTGCGACAATTGATCCAGCCTTCCAAGCAATTGCTGATTTAGGTACGTCAGTATCTGATTTAAATGCAGCGACGTCTAATTTAACTAGTAAGGTTAAGGGTTCAGCAAGCTTGAATACGACAAAGGTAGCATCAGCTGTATTTGCAGCTAATACAGCACGTAAGAATCATAAGAAAAATAGAAAAGCAAATAAAACAGCAGAATAGTTGATAAAATAGGAGGATCATATTATGTCAAAAACAAAAGGATTTTTAGCAGGAACGATCTTTGGTGGTTTGGTAGCAGCAGCCGGATACGGTTACTACAAGATGCTAACAATTGAACAACAAGCTGATTTAAAAGCAAAGTTTGATGATACTGTTGCAGATGTACGTGATAAAGTTGTTGACTATAGTTATGCAGCAACTGATGCCGTTGCTTCTGTTCGTGAGAAAGCTGATGATTTTGTCTCAGATAAAAGCTATGCATTTGATACAAAGGTAGCCGATTTAAAAGCTTCAGCTGAAGATAAGTCAACTGAATTACGTGAAAAGGCTGATGATTTAATCGCTTCAGCACAAGAAAAAGCTGCAGACTTACGGAGTCAAGCTAATGATTTAAAGAATCAAGTCAAATCAGATGAGACAGATGCTCCTGAGGAGGATATTGTTTTATCACCAACTGATGATGCTTTAGATTCAGAAACTTTTGAAGAATTAGCAGAAGCATCTGCAGAATCTGAAATCTTAAACCCTAATGTTGGTTTATCACAAACAGGTGTCAAAGGATTATCTGATCTTTCTGAAAAGTAAGGGGTTTTTATTCAAATTAAAAGCGCTAGCCTCAAATTGAGACTAGCGCTTTTATTAAACAAGCTTAATCAATAATACGTAATTCTTTTGATGAGTGTGTATATGAATCAACACCAGTTTCAGTCATAATAACAGAGTCTTCGATACGAATTCCTAGGTCACCGGGAATGTAAATACCAGGTTCAATTGAGAAAGACATACCTGGTTGCAAAATAAGATCATTACCTTGAGCAATCTGAATTGACTCATGAACAGATGATCCGATACCGTGACCTAAACGATGTACGAAGTAGTCACTGTAACCAGCCTTAGTAATAACATCACGAGCAATACCATCTAATTCACCAGCAGTCATACCAGGCTTAGCAGCATTTTGGGCAGTTAATTGGGCTTCTAAGACAACGTTGTAAACGTCACGTTGGTGATCAGATGCTGATTGGAATGCAACTGTACGCGTAGCATCAGAAACATAACCATCGTAAATTGTCCCCAAATCAAATAGGGCTAGATCACCTGACTTTAGTGTATTGTTGCTAGTATCGCCGTGAGGTTCAGCAGCATGTGCACCGAATTGTACTAATGTTTCAAAAGACATGCCGGCAACACCAGCAGATTTCAAATCATATTCTAGCTTTGCCATGACTTGTAGTTCAGAAACACCTGCTTGAAGGGCAGCAAAACCAAATTCAAAGGCACGGTCAGCATCAAGCCCAGCTTTGTGTAATTTAACAATTTCATCAGGAGTCTTAATAAGATGCATTTCTGTCATCAAAGGTGATAAGTTACCAATAAACTTTGCTTCTGGTACTGCTGTTTGAATAAATGAAGCGCGGTTTAACGTTAATTGGTCTTTTTCAACAGCCCACTTTTCAGTATGCTTTGTACGGGTGTGAAGATGCTCGCTGATTAAATTCCAAGGATTTTCTTGGTCTTGGTAACCATACACAGGATATTGCCAGCCAGAGTTCTTTACTGCTTCCACTTCTAAGGCAGGTGCAAAAATAAATGGTTCGTCTTCTGGGAAAACAAACAGTGCCAAGACACGTTCAATTGGATCAGAATTAAAACCAGTTAGGTAGTCAATTGAATGGAAATCTGAGAAGTAGGCAACATCAAGTTGTTGTTCATTAAGCCAATTTTGAATTGACATGAGTTTATCAGTCATTAAAAAATTCTCCTTTAATAATTATATGATTAATTGTACGCTCATTTTTAAAAATTGCCTATCCATCCAGAAAAGTTATGGTACAATTAATCATTGTGTGAAATTATTATTAAATGATGAAAAAAACAGTGAAAACATGTTACAATCACTTTGAGAGCGGTTTCATAATGCACGTAAGTTCTTACTATATACTAGAGTAACTTGATTTAGTAACGAAACTTGAATACATATTTGTATTGATAAGATAAGGAGAATAGTAATGGATAAACAAACAGTTACAATTTATGATGTTGCACGTGAAGCAAGGGTATCGATGGCTACCGTTTCACGAGTAGTTAATGGTAATGCGAATGTTAAGTCAGAAACGAAAGATAAAGTTAAAGCTGTTATTGATCGGTTGGGATACCGTCCAAACGCAGTTGCCCGTGGTTTGGCATCACGTCGTACAACGACCATCGGTGTTGTTATACCAGATGTGACGAATCATTATTTTGCTGAATTAGCCCGTGGAATTGATGATGTTGCAGCAATGTACCATTATCAAATTATTTTGGCAAATTCAGATGAATCAAATGACAAAGAAGTACAAGTAATGGAAAATCTTTTGAGCAAGCAAGTTGATGGTATTATTTTTATGGGTAATTTTGTTAATGATGCCATTCGTGATGAATTTAAAAAAGCAGATGTGCCCGTGGTTTTGGCAGGTTTACTTGATGATCATGAAGCGCAACCATCAGTCAATATTGCTTATCGATCAGCCATGAATGATATAACAACGCGTTTATTAAAGGCGGGTCATAAAGACATTGCCTTTATCACTGGTGATTTAAATCACTTTATGAATAAAGAACATCGTTTATTAGGGTATCAAGATGCGCTAGCAACATATGATATACCATATGATGAGCAATTGGTATTCCAAGGTAACTATGATTACCAATCAGGTTATGAGCTATCTCAAGCAGTTAAGTCATCAAAAGTAACAGCTGCGGTGGTAGCTAATGACGAAATGGCTGCTGGTTTGGTTAATGGTTTGACGGATGCTAATGTGAAAGTACCTGAAGAATTTGAAATCATTACAAGTAATGACTCAAAAGTAACAGTTATAACACGACCACAATTGTCATCAATTACACAACCTATATATGATATTGGTGCGGTAGCAATGCGTATGTTAACAAAATTAATGAATCATGAAGAACCAGCAATTAATAATATTGTTTTGCCACATGGTTATATTGAACGTGATTCAACAAAAAAATCAGTATAAAAAAATATAGACCATAAAAAGTACATAAATTTTATGTACTTTTTTCATGTGGTTGACTTTAAGCATGATAGGGTAAGGCTTTTGGAAGTTAAATGATAAAAAGATTAGAAAAAAGTTGACTTTTATAACCAACAAGGTATTATTGATAATAATTGGTTTTGAGGGTAATTATCTATTTTGTTATATAGCTAAAATAATTACTACTGACCGATTTTTATTTTATTTTGTTGGTCTTATTGTAAATAATAATTGCCTAAGTAAGGCAATTAATAAATTAGTCAATCATGATTAATACGGTCACCTTAGATAGGAGTAGAGTATATGGGGCTATTTTCAAATTTTATGGAGCGTGAGGACGCTTCTACATATATTAGTAAAGATTCAGAAATGCCACGTGTTTTGCACACAAAGGATTTCTTAGCACTAGGTGTTGGGACAATTGTTTCGACGGCTATTTTTACTTTGCCTGGAGTTGTAGCTGCAAAGTATGCCGGCCCCGGCGTAGTCTTTTCATTTTTACTGGCAGCAGTTGTTGCTGGATTTGTGGCATTAGCATATGCTGAGATGGCTTCAACATTACCAGTTGCTGGATCAGCTTATTCATGGATTAATGTACTGTTTGGTGAAGGGTTTGGTTGGATTGCTGGTTGGGCATTGTTAGCTGAGTATATTATTGCTGTTGCGTTTGTTGGATCGGGGTTATCTGCGAATTTTAGAGGACTATTAACACAAGTCAATGTTGAATTGCCGCCTTCACTATCAGGGGCGCTAGACACGCATACCTTGTTTGGCTGGTCACAGGCAGTTAGTGGGCCCAAAGGTGGTGTTATTGATATTGTTGCCTTTATCGCCATTGGTTTGGTTGCTTTGTTACTATCACGTGGCGTGCATGAGGCATCACGTATCGAAGTTATTTTAGTTGTCGTTAAAGTCTTTGCAATTTTGCTGTTTATTTTTGTTGGTTTAACAGCTATTCATCCTGAAAACTATTCACCATTTGTACCAGCATATAATCCAAATGGGGCAACTATGGGTGGCTTCCAAGGGATTTGGGCAGGTGTTTCAGGTATTTTCTTAGCATATATTGGGTTTGACTCAATTGCTTCTAATTCAGCTGAAGCCGTTAATCCACAAAAGACAATGCCACGTGGAATTTTGGGATCATTGTTGATTGCAGTAACTTTATTTATTGGTGTTTCAATTGTTTTGGTTGGAATGTTTAAATATACACAATATGTTGATAATGCTGAGCCAGTTGGTTGGGCATTGCGAGAAGCAGGACATCCAATTGTCGCAGCTGTTACTTCAATTATCGCTGTTGTTGGAATGGTAACAGCCTTGATTGGTATGATGATGGCCGGTTCACGTTTGCTTTACTCATTTGGACGTGATGGGATGCTTCCTAAGTGGTTAGGTAAAGTAACGTCAGACAAAGGGTTACCAAATCGTGGTTTATTGGTTTTGACATTAATTGCGATTATTGTTGGTTCATTCTTCCCATTCTCATTCTTGTCAGAACTAATTTCAGCAGGAACATTGATTGCCTTTATTTTTGTGTCATTGGCAATGTATGCGTTGCATAAACGTGAAGGTAAGGATTTGCCGGAAGCTGGTTTTAAAATGCCTGGTTACCCGGTAACACCAGCTATTGGAGCCCTTTTGTCTGTTTGGGTCTTCTGGGGACTAAGTACAGAAGCTAAAATTTACGCATTAGTGTGGTTTATTGTTGGTATTATTGTCTACTTTGTATACGGTGCAAGACATTCAGTATTGAGAAATAAAACAAACGATTAAGCGTTATTTTTTTGAAGGGGGAACAAAAAATAACTATGGGCAAAAATGATGAAATTTTAAATCAAGAAGAACAAAACTTTGCGGGTGCAGGCCGTGTCTACTATTTTGATATGGTCATTGATTCAGGGAAAGGTGTCATTTTAACTGATGTAGATGGTAATGAATATATTGACTTATTAGCTAGTGCTAGTGCCACTAACACAGGTCATGCCCATCCTACAATTGTTAAGGCAATTCAAGATCAGGCTGAAAATTTAGTCCATTACACCGCAGCGTATTTTGCTACTTCAACAGAAGCAAGGTTAGCAAGTGAGCTAGTTAAATTAGCACCAGGTAACCCAGATGATTGGATGGTTGTCTATGGTAACTCAGGTTCAGATGCCAATGATGCCGTCATCAAGTTTGCTCGGGGTTATACAGGACGCCCAAATGTTGTGTCTTTTGTTGGTGCCTATCATGGTTCAACTTATGGTTCCATTTCGGCCTCAGCAGTTAGTTTAAACATGGGGCGCAAGATTGGGCCGTTGTTACCAGGATTTTATAAGGTGCCTTTTCCGTCACCGGATAAACGTTTAGCAGATGAGAGTGAAGTAGATTTTGTTGAGCGGATGTTTGCGGCATTTAAAGAACCATTCGAAAATTATTTACCAGCTGAAGAAACAGCGGTTATTATGATTGAGCCGATTCAAGGGGATGGTGGTATTATGGCACCACCGCTTGGATATTGGGAAAAGGTCGCCGCCTTTGCTCACGAGCATGGCATTCTATTAGCTGTTGATGAGGTTAATCAAGGTTACGGTCGTACTGGTACATTCTGGTCGTTTGAACACTTTGGCTTAGAACCGGATCTGATCGCCATGGGTAAGTCAATGGCTTCAGGAATGCCACTAAGTGCAGTCTTAGGTCGACGTGAAATCATGCAGAGTCTGGAAGCACCAGCTAATGTTTACACGACAGCTGGCAATGTTGTGAGTGCGGCAGCAGCTTTAGCAACGTTAGACGTTATTAAATCAGAAGACTTAGTTGCACGTTCAGCAAGGTTAGGTGAAGTTGCCCAAAAATTCTTTAATCATGAGAAAGAACAATTTGATTTTATTGGGGATGTGCGCTTGTATGGGCTAAATGGTGGTATTGATATCGTGGATCCCCAAACAGGTTTGGGTGATGAACAAGCAACAAATACAATTATTTATAACTTGTTTAAAAATGGGGTGTTAATGATTTCACTACGTGGCAGTACATTACGTTTTCAACCACCTCTAGTTATTGAGGAAGACGATTTACAACGTGCGTTTACAGTAATGCATCAAGTATTTGCTGATTTTGCTGCAGGTAAGTTGGCAGAACCAAATGGTCGTCATCATATTGGTTGGTAAATGAATTCATATAAAAATAGCAGGTTACCTTTTGATAAATTGGTAATCTGCTATTTTTGTTTATTTGTTAAATTTTACTTCATTATTTCACTTTAAGTGTTTAGCAAAAGTGCGAATATTGTTTTCTAAAAATTGTTCAGACTTAACGAATAACGCTGAATTAGGATAAACAAATGAAGAAACAGCATTACCGAAACAGAGGGTGACAAAACTATCGACTTCAGTGGCAATATCAATTTCGGAACTTATTTCGCCTGCTTGCATCATCTCACGGAATTTATCCATTAATAAGTCGTGAAAATACTGTGGTAACTGATTGATTACCGATTCAATTTCTGGAAATTCTGCTGATTCATGTAGTGAAAGTAGAAAGATTGATTGATGTTGTTTAATGAATTGCTGATAAATACTGGCAGCTTGCACTAAATCTGTTTCAATATCATCATGAAATTCAAAATCATTAGCTGCCTGTTTTACATCAAACAGATAGTTTTGAATTAATGCCTTTAAGATACCAGCTTTATTTTTAAAATGTCTAAAAACGGTGCTTTCATTAACGTTGGCAACTGCAGCAATCTTTTTCGTTGTTGTACCCCGATAACCATATTGGCGAATCAGGTCTGAAAATGCTTTTAAAATTGTTTCTTGAACATGATTGTCGTTTGACACAAGTGTAAGCCTCCGTTAACCTAGTTTATCAAATCTTAACATTGTTTGTCGCTTCTTGAAAGTAACAATAATTAGGTTAATTACTATGATACCAACTATTAGGGCGATAAAGTTATGCCATAACGATGTTGGTGCTGTACCACCATACATAGCATTAAAATCATTTGTAATGCCATAATACATAGGGGTAAAGCTGTGAATTGCCTTGAAGAAAGCATTCATTGTTACTACTGGAATCATACCAGCACCGGCAACAATTTGTAACATTGTTAGGAGAATATTTAATGCGGTTCCAACTTGACCAAGTATTAGTAACATTATTGAATTGAAATTATAAGCGGCAAAGATAGTTAATAGGTGTGATAACCAAAGTTCACCGAAATTACCAGTGCCAATCATTGCTGAAATTGCCCATGAAACAACCCCTGCAATAATGATTGATTCAAATAACATGGTGAGTTCGAGATTGGCAAAAGCTTTAAAACGACCAATTTGCGGAGCGAATTTAGCATAAGTATTGTAGAGAATTAATGCACCAATGAGCGAGCCAAGATAAATTGACAAACTAGCAAAGAATGGGGCTAGTGAGTTATTTAAACCAGTATCAACTTTATTTTGACGTTCAATATTAATATTGATGTTATTTATTAATGGTCGTGCTTGAGATTGTGCTTCGTTTATAATTTTATCTTTTTTATCAATGGCAGTCTGTTGTGCTTTAACCTGCGCTTGCTTAGTTTGTTCTTCAAGTTTTTGTGTCAATGCTGCCTGTTGTTCGGCTGGAGCAGCGCTAATTACTTGCTGTTGCTGACCAATTTTAGCTTTAGCAGTTGTTTGGTCTTGCTTAAGCTGCTGTTGTAAGGATTCTAATTGTGGTTTAGCAATTAATAAAGTCCCTTTTTGCACGCCAATTTGTTGTTGAACGGTGTTACCGATAGTTGTAGCCGTTGATTTCATGGCACTAACGACTGAAGTTTGGTTTGATTCATTAATATAAAAATTCAAATTTGGCTGTTTATTTGCTGAAATATCTGTAGCAAAATTTTTGGGAATATTAATAACTAAGAATGTATCACGAGCATCCAATGCTTTCTTTGCGCTTGAAAGACTGGTTGTTGATTTGATGTGTTTATAGGGTAAAGCTTTTTTAATTTGTTTCGATAACTGATTACTTTTTTGATCTTGATTAACCATTGTAACAGGCAGTTCATCTACATTATTTGGTACAGCACTATAACCTGAATAGTAAATGAAGAAAACAATGATGCCGTATAGTAATCCAACTACTAAGGCTAGGATAGGGCCTTTACTTGAGATAAATTGTTTAAATTTCATTATTGAAACCTCCGCATGATTTTGTTTACGTGGTTATTATACGGCTAACACAAAATGAATGCAAGTACTTGCTTTTTATTAAATCACAAATTTCCTATTAATAGAAAATTTTTGGGTAATTAATAATTTTCGTGACCTAAGTGTTCTAGATAGGTTTTGAATTTTTCACTTTCAGAAATAATGCCAGCATCTTTAGCTTCATACCAGTTAATCTTATCGTTTAAAATTTGTAGATGCTGCTGAATTTCTGCTAACTCTTTTAAGAAGTTGGTCTTAGTTGTTTTTAAGAGTGATAGACGTTGTGGAATTGTTTGGTCACCTTGTTCGCGCAGGGTGATGTATTGTTTTAAATCGGCGATGCTCATTCCCGCACCCTTTAGGTGATTTAAAAAAAAGCAACCAATCAAAGTCATCACTAGTGTAGTAACGATGTCCATTGGCTGAGCGTTGGGGCATGATCAAGTTTTCAGATTCATAATAACGTAAAGTTGATGTCGGAATACCGGTTAATTGACTAAATTCACCAATATTATAGGCCTTTTGAGTAGTTGGCATGACTAAATGCTCCTTATAGTTGACTTTAAGTATTATTATACAGAAAAAATGTATCTAAGTATTATTAAGTGAAATATTTGACTTAAAGTGCACTTTAGGTCTTACAATAAAATTGTTGAATAAATATGGATTAGGGAGGTGCCATTATGGCTAAGAAACAAACGGCGGGACAAGAGCAACTAGGTGAGTTTGCACCACAATTTGCTCATTTAAATGATGATGTTTTATTTGGTGAAGTTTGGGATAAAGAAGATGAATTAAGTGCACATGATCGTTCACTAGTAACAATTGCAGCACTGATTGCAATGGGAAATACTGTGCAATTAGCAACGCACTTAAAAATTGGTAAGACTAATGGTATTACGCAGGAAGAAATTGTAGCCGAGATTACACACCTTGCATTTTATGTTGGTTGGCCTAAAGCATGGTCAGCTTTTAATCGCGCTAAAGAAATTTGGCAATAAATAAGATTATTTAGAATTAAGGAGAAAATAATATGACAAATCAAAAAGTTGAACAACCAGGTGTTTTTCCAACTGGCCCAACCAATGATGCTTTCGCACAGTATTTTATTGGTCAAAGTTACAATCAAACACTGGTTACGCCAGGGGATGATGTGAGTGTACCAGTTGGTAACGTGACCTTTGAACCAGGATGCCGTAATAATTGGCACATTCATCATAATGGTAGTCAAATTTTGTTGGTTACCGGTGGCCAAGGTTGGTATCAAGAAGAGGGAAAGCCTGCACAGCTATTAAATCCTGGTGATGTTGTTATTGCTCATGATGGTGTCAAGCACTGGCATGGGGCAACCAGAGATAGTTGGTTTAGTCATTTGGCGATTACGACTGGTGAGTCAGAATGGCTAGAACCCGTTGCAGACGATGTTTATAATCAATTAGAAAAATAAACGGCAACTATAAAAGGAGGATTAAATGACAGTTTTAGATGAAACATTTACGTTATCAAACGGTGTCAAAATTCCAAAGTTAGGTTTTGGTACGTGGTTAATTGATAATGATAAAGTTGTTGAACCCGTTAAAGTAGCGCTTGATGCTGGTTATCGACACATTGATACAGCGCAAGCATATGGCAATGAAAAGGGCGTAGGTTTGGCACTACGTGAGTCTTCAGTACTACGTGAAGATATTTTTGTGACAACTAAATTAGCGGCTGAAATTAAGTCGTATGATGAAGCTGTTGCTGCTATCGATCAATCACTTGCAGATTTAGGATTAGACTATGTGGATATGATGATTATTCATGCACCACAACCATGGGCTGATTTTAGAAATGGTGAACATTATTTTGAAGGCAACTTAGCAGCATGGCAAGCTTTGGAAGAAGCTTATGATGCCGGTAAAATTAAGGCTATTGGTGTTTCGAATTTCGAACAAGTTGATTTAGATAACATTTTACAGAATGGTCGCATTAAACCAGCCGTTAACCAAATTTTGGCGCACGTATCTAATACACCATTTGATTTAATTAAATATTGCCAGGACAACGACGTATTAGTTGAAGCATACTCACCAGTTGCTCATGGTGAGATTTTGCATAATCCAGAATTACAAAAGATGGCTGATAACTATGGTGTTAGTGTTGCACAATTGTGCTTGCAATATTGCTTGCAGTTGGGGATGCTACCATTGCCAAAGGCAGAAACGCCAAGTCATATTATTAGTAATACTGAATTAGCATTCACAATCAGTGATAATGATATGGTAACTTTAAAGCAGGTTGATCATATTGATAATTACGGGGAGTCAGATTCATTCCCAGTTTATGATAAGACCGATAAATAAAACAGTATCGCAGTAAATTAAAAGCGTAGCGCAATAAATTTTGGCGCTACGCTTTTTGAATTATCGAATATTAAAAATTTAATCATTTTTACCAGGAAAAGGTCGCAATTTATCCTCAGCTTGGATAGTGTGGGTTTTGTAATTGTCTATTTTATAAGACAAACGATCTTTTGCTTGTGATAAAGTATTAATTTTTGCCTGTAATTGTTCCTTTTGCTCGTTTAATAGCTTGATACGAGCAGGAATTAATTGGTCACCCATTTGAAATAGCTTAATATATTCAATTAACGCTTCAATGGAGACACCAGCATCACGCATTTGACGACTAAATTGTAGCCAACGTAAGTCCTCTTCATCAATATCCCGAATACCATTTTCATGCCGTTTGATGGGCGGTATAATTTCGATTCGCTCATAAATAAACACTATCTAATGTATGTTAATATTAACATATGTAAAAAATAACATATATTTTATTGGAGGCTGAAGTGAATATAGTTGTTATCGTTATGACGTTTTTAGGAGTTAATATAGATTTTTTCTTCATGTTGTTGTTTTTACTAAAAAAATATAACGTGGTGGAAGTTTTAGTAGGCTATTTAGCAGGTGTTATACTTTTATTGGTGGGTAGTTATTTGGTTGGTGTAACACTAGGCATGTTTTTACCGGAGTGGCTTTTAGGCTTGTTAGGGATACTACCAATATATATGGCTTTTCATGATAATGATGATGACGGCGGACCTAAATGGCACAAACAACCTATTGTAACGGTCTTATTGACTTACTTATCAGTATGTTCCGGGTGTGTATTAGCAATTTTTTTGCCAATTTTGATTGGTAGAAGTATTCGTGAATTATTATTAACTATCTTGAAGATCGCGGTGCTGACTGTTCTGATTGTTTTTATAATTAAATTATTGCTAACAACTAAAGCTATTGTGAAATTAATGAATCGATATGGCGAGACCTTGATGAAAATTTGCTACATTTTAATTGGCCTATACGTATTTTGGGATAGCGGCTTAATTCATCATATTTTATTATATTTATAAAGGAGCACGGTGTGTGATGGATGATCAACATTTGGCAGAAATGACCAGCATTATGAAACTATTAAGTAATCGTATTAGAATTAATAGGCTGTATTATTTAGAGGATAGGACTTTAAATGTAAAAGAATTAAGTGAAATATTAGGCATTGAGCAATCAGTTGTTTCTCACAATTTGGCTCTATTACGAAATCACCAGCTGGTGACAAGTGAAAGAATTGGTAAATATAATTATTATCAGTTAAATGATCCGCATATTTTGGATGTGATTAATGAAACTTTTGAGCATGCTGATCATGTGTTACGAGGTAAAAAGCATGGTGAATGATTGCCGAAGGAACATGAAAGACTACTCATTAATTTATAGGAGTAAGTATGTCTAAAAAATTGGGATTATTATTGGAATTTCAAGAGAAAGTAAAATTAGTATTCAAATAGCTCACTGGGTTCAAGAAAATTTGTAGAGCAATCTTTTTATTAGTGAATTGATTAATTTGGCTGAAATTGTTTTATCGATGTTTGATGAATCGGTGGTGCTTGCTGAGGGGATGTATCAAAAATAACATACTAAAGTATGGAGCCAATTAGTAAAGCAATATGATGGTTCTATCGTTGTATTTCCACAGTATAATTGGGGCTATTCTGCTGTTGTAAAAAATGCTTTTGACTATCTGTATAAGGAATGACAGAACAAACCCATTAGTTTAATTACTTATGATAATCATGGTGGGACGCAGGCTTTAATAGCTTTTAAATTAGTAGTCAAAGGTTTAAAAATGCAGGAATTGAGTTAATCCAACGCTATCGATTAACAAGACAGATCTTGATGAGAGTGGGCGTTTTAAAGATGTAGATTGCGCTTTAAAGGATGATGCTTATAAAATAAAACTGCTGTCTACAGAGTTAGACCATGTTTTATAAATGATGCTTCTATGCATCATGATTTATGGGGATTTTTAATTTTATGGGTAATAGTTAGACGCAAAAAATAAAAATTTTAAAAGCGTTGTTCGATGATGAGCAGCGCTTTTTGAGTTTAGAAATTAGTCATGTGTTTTTAGATAATCGAAGTATCATATGCCATAAAAAAAGCCATATTATTGACAAGAGAAATTTTTCTTCGACAATAATATGGACGTAACAACTTACAAAAGTTGAATAGGGGTATTTTTACGTTTATAAGGAAATTCTCTAAAACACAATAAGGAGCCAACGGGATTTGAACCCGTGCGCCGGCTCTACACCGGTTCGGCGGATTTCGAGTCCGCTGCATTACCACTCTGCCATAGCTCCATAACATTGAATATTATACCGATATTTAAAAGGGGTTTCAAGTATAAAAAAACTAGGATAATAAATATCCTAGTCATGAATATAGCTCATCAGGGAGTTGAACCCTGGATGCCGGTGTGAAAAACCGGAGTCTTAACCGCTTGACCAATGAGCCATGAAATTAAAATATTTGGTGAAACTAATAGCTCATCAGGGAGTTGAACCCTGGATGCCGGTGTGAAAAACTGGAGTCTTAACCGCTTGACCAATGAGCCATGAAATTAAAATATTTGGTGAAACCAATAGCTCATCAGGGAGTTGAACCCTGGATGCCGGTGTGAAAAACCGGAGTCTTAACCGCTTGACCAATGAGCCATAAAATTGTAAAACATTCGTTTCAACAACGTTTAATAATATACCAGATGAATTGAAATGATGCAATACTTAGTTTACAAAAAAATTTAAAAGGTTTGCCATTCACGTAGAATATCGCTAAAATTACGATTGTGAATAATGCTTAAATTTCAGTTAACCAAAGTGGTAAACTTAGCATATTGTGATTTTGAATATTAAGGAGAACAGTGGATGTTTTCAGAAAAAAATATTGTATTAATTGTCAGTGGTGGCATTGCCGCCTATAAAGCAGCAACATTTGCACGCTTATTAATTAAAGAAAAAGCGCATGTTAAAGTTGTGATGACAAAATCAGCAACAGAGTTTATCACGCCTAAGACGATGGCAGTTTTGACTAATGAACCCGTTTTAACAGACTTATTTGCAGATCCAACAGATGCAAAAATTGATCATATTTCTGTGGCTGATTGGGCAGATTATATTTTTGTTGTGCCTGCAACTGCTAATATAATCGCTAAAATAGCAAACGGGATTGCAGATGATGCTGCCAGCACGGTGTTAGCAGCTAGGCATACGCCGTTGATTATTGCACCAGCGATGAATGAAAATATGTATCGCCAAAAAGCTGTTCAAAAGAACTTACAAAATATTGTGGCAGATGGAGATATTGTGATTCAACCAGCTGAAGGTCTTTTGGCTGAAGGCTACTCGGGACAAGGTAGATTACCAGAACCAGCGGACATTTTAGCTTATAGCGAGTTGGTATTACATCAAAAGCAAGGCAGGCTACAAAATAAACATGTTGTGATATCAGCAGGTGGGACAGTTGAGCCAATTGATCCAGTTAGATATATTTCAAATCGTTCGTCGGGGAAGATGGGGTACGCACTAGCTAAGGCAGCTGCTGAACAAGGCGCACAGGTTACTTTGGTTTCAGCAACGACAACCTTATCAGATCCAATTGGTGTTAAAACCATTCATATTCAATCAGCACAAGATTTGTCCGATCAAATGATGGCCGCACTTCCCGCAGCTGATATCATGATTATGGCAGCTGCCGTGTCTGATTATCGAATAAGTGAACCGGCTGTAAATAAGTTAAAAAAACAAACATCAGGTCAATTAACGTTGACCTTAGTAGAAAATCCTGATATTTTAGCTCAGTTGGGTGCTATGAAAAAAGAGCAATATTTGGTTGGTTTCGCTGCAGAAACACAAAACCTTTTAGAGTATGCACAAACAAAATTAGTGAAGAAAAATGCAGATATGTTGGTTGCTAATGATGTTTCTAAACAGCAAGTTGGCTTTGGTTATGATACCAATCAAGTTACTATTTTGACTAAAAATCAGGAACCGCAAGTGCTACCATTACAAGATAAATTGTCAGTGGCACGAAAAATTATGCAAAAAATTAGTGAAGTAATTAATTAATAAATGGCAGGTAATAAAAATGACAGTTATTGGAATTGATAAAATGAGCTTTTTCTCACCACAGCAATATATTGATATGGTTGAATTAGCTAATGCACGTGGGGAAGAACCCGATAAATACCTCATTGGAATTGGTCAGACGCAACAAGCTGTCATCCCACCAACACAAGATGTTGTGACGATGGCAGCTAATGCTGCTGATGAGATGTTGACTGCTTCAGATCGTAAAACAATCACCATGATTTTGTTTGCAACTGAGTCGGGAATTGATAATTCCAAATCAGGTGCTGTCTATTTGCAACGTCTGTTAGGCATTAATCCATACGCACGTACAATTGAATTAAAACAGGCTTGTTATGCTGGCACATTTGCTTTAATGCAAGCTCGCGATTATGTGACGTTACATCCGACCGAAAAGGTATTGGTAATTGCTTCAGATATTGCACGTTATGGTTTGAATACAAGTGGCGAAGTAACACAAGGTGGTGGTGCAGTTGCGATGTTAGTATCAGCTAATCCGGCGATTGCTCAGATTAATCAAGATAGTCAATATTTATCACGCGACGTGATGGATTTTTGGCGTCCAGTATATGCTGATACTGCTCGCGTTGATGGTAAATATTCAGCTAATATTTATCAAGATTTTTTTAAAGCCATTTGGATGCGTTATAAGCAAAAAACAGGACTAGATATTACCCACTTTCAAGCGTTTGCTTTTCACTTACCATTTACTAAAATGGGTTTAAAGGCTTTACGTGATGTTTTACCAGAAGCAAGTGAGGCGCAACAAGCTAACTTGATGAGAGAATTTGAGGCGAGCCGAGTTTATAATAAACGGATTGGTAATTTATATACGGGCTCATTGTACTTAAGTTTATATTCGTTATTAGCTAATTCGGCAACTTTAAAAGCTGGTGATCACGTGGGGATGTTCTCATATGGGTCAGGAGCTGAAGGTGAATTTTATTCATTAACATTGCGTCCTCATTTTAAAGCCGGGTTGATTAATGGCCAGCTAGAGGAATTATTATCTAATCGAGAGCAACTTACAATTGCAGAATATGAAGAAATTTTTGATAGTCAATTAAATGGACTAACAGATCGTCAATTAGATACGCAACAAGACACAGCAAAATTTGTTTTGAGCGGTTTGGAAAATGAACAACGTCAGTATATTTGTCATTAAAAGTAGGCAAAAACTCGCTTTAAGTTCTTAAATCATTCAAAATTAAATGATTTTATGATTGATTGTTCGGTATTTATTGGTTAAAATGAAATATACTAATAATATATAACGAGGATGAATTTATGAAACGCGTATACTTAGCTGGACCATTTTTTGACGATGAACAAATTGATCGTATTGAAAGATTAGAAAAAGCATTAACTGATAACAAAACAGTTGCTGATTTTTTTAGTCCGCGTACCGAAGTGCACGATGAATTTGAATTTGGTTCAAAAGAATGGGCAGCAGCTATCTATAAGGGTGACAAAGAACATTTAGATCCTGCAGAAGTAGTTGTTGCTGTAATTGACTATGACAACGATTATGTTGATCCAGGGACGGCTTGGGAAATTGGTTATTCAGAAGCAATGAATAAGCCAGTGATTTTAGTGAAAGAAAAAGAAGGTGCGATTAATTTGATGATTTCAGCACCAGCACATGCCGTTGTGACTGACGTGGCAGATATTGCAAATTATGACTTTGATAAATTGCCTGCTAACGAATGGACAGGGAAGACTTTCTAAAAAATAAATTTGATGAAAATAGTTGTTAGATACTTAGCAACTATTTTTTATTGTATTAATATCGCTATTTTTTATAAAAAAGGGTAAAATTGTGGTCAGATAATCAAAATATGAGGTTCCGATTGTGAAAAAAATCATACAATTAATAAAACAATGGTTAATAAAATTTTGGGCACCTTTAGCGATTGTCATCATCATGTTGAGCACGGCTATTTCGTTGACGGTTATTATGCTACATAAACAACAAATAACCGTACAAATTCCAAATTTAACCTTGAGAAAGCAATATGGGCTTAATGGATTACCAATATCTGTTTTAAAAAAAGGTGAACACCTACAAATTATTGAAAAAAAAGAAGGTTGGTATCAAGTTCGGCGTGATGATGAATCCACTGGATGGGTTGCAGGTTGGCTACTAAAAAGGAAAACGCCGTTGAAAAAAGTTACCCCGTTATCTGAGGCAACGGTTGTTTTGGATCCAGGACATGGTGGTTCAGACGTAGGTTCGTTATCAAGTACTGGTAAATATGAAAAGACCTATACGTTACAATTAGCTAAGCGTGTTAAAAAAGAGTTAGCTAAATCTGGTACTCGGGTAATTATGACGCGTAGTACAGATAAATTAGTTTATTTAGCAAATATTCCTAAAGTTGCTGAAAACAAGCATGCCGATTTATTTGTGTCGTTCCATTTTGATTCGGCACCTTCAAAAAATCAAGCAACTGGTTATACAACGTATTACTATCATCAAAACAACGGCTCGTATGCTCTAGCTAAAAGTGTGAATACAGCGATGGATTTGCCATTAACAAATAAAGGCGTTGAATTTGGTGACTTCTTAGTTATTCGGCAAAATACGGTGCCAGCGATTTTGTTGGAAAGTGGTTATATGAATAATAAAAAAGATTTTAATTACATTAAATCAAAAAAATACCAAGCAAAAGTTGCTAAAGCCGTGCCAGTTGGGTTACAAAATTATCTAACGCAGCAAGTTACTGTTGGACAATAAATGTTTACTTGACGGTATTTTATAACTATAAGATAATGAAGTATAATATTTAAAATGAAGCCAATGAGAAAGAAAACTCAATTAGCACAAATCAAGCGAGCGGAGTAAGGTGTAAGTCCGTATTGTAAAGATTGAGGGGACACTTTTAAGGTCACATAATTGTGCGTTGAACCACGTTACGGTTTTTAGCCAAACACAAGGTGGTACCGTGCTTTTTGATGAGCACCCTTGACGATAGTGATTCATTATCGTTGGGGGTGCTCCTTTATTTTTAGAAAATGATGGGAGAAAAACAATGGCAAAACAATTATTCCAAAAGCCCAAAGGGACTGCTGATTTATTACCGGGAGATTCTATTAAGTGGCATTATGTTGAAGAAACAGCGCGTTTGTTATTTAGTGATTATCAGTACGCAGAAGTACGAACACCAATTTTTGAAAACTTTGATATTTTTGCACGTTCAGCTGGTGATACATCAGATGTGGTGACAAAAGAAATGTATGATTTCAAAGATAAAGGTGATCGGCATATTGCGTTACGTCCAGAAGGAACAGCTGGAGTAGTGCGGGCTTTTGTTGAAAATAAATTATATGGTCCGGAACATGTTAAGCCATATAAACTCTTTTATATTGGCCCAATGTTTCGTTATGAACGACCACAAGCAGGTCGCATGCGTCAGTTTCACCAAATCGGTGTTGAAGCATTAGGATCAGAATCACCAGCATTAGATGCTGAAGTGATTGCAATGGCTGTTGATTTTTTCCAGACACTTGGTATTGCGAATTTAAAAGTTAAAGTAAATTCGCTAGGTGACCAAGAATCTCGTGAAAACTATCGCCAGGCTTTGATTAACTTTTTGCAACCACATTTTGATGAATTATCACATGATTCACAAGAACGTTTAGAAAAAAATCCACTGCGTGTGCTTGATTCAAAAGATGTTAAGGATCAAGAAATTGTAGCTGATGCCCCATCAATTTTAGATTACCTAACTGACGATGCACAGCAGCACTGGCAAAAAGTACAACAATATTTAGATGCATTAGGCATCGATTATGAAGTAGATGCAACGGTTGTTCGAGGCTTAGATTATTATAACCACACAATTTTTGAAGTGATGACACAAGCTAAAGCATTAGGCCACGGTTGGTCAACCATCACAGGTGGTGGTCGCTATAATGGTCTTGTTTCACAATTTGGTGGTCCTGAAATGGCAGGGGTTGGTTTTGGGATTGGTTTGGAACGATTGATGCTGCTACTAGAATCAGAAAATTCGCCGTTACCAACCGCTAATAATTTGGATGTTTATGTCGCTAATCAAGGCGATAATACAGATGTTACGGCAATGCAGATGGTACAAGCAATTCGTTCATTTGGTTATAGTGCTGATCGTGATTATGAAGATCGTAAATTAAAGGCACAATTTAAAACGGCTAATCGTCTAAATGCGCGCTATATGATTACAATTGGTGAACGCGAATTGGCTGAACAAAGTGCGAACATTAAAAACATGACTACTGGTAAAGAGCTTACTGTAAAACTGGTTGAATTATATACTAATTTGCCAGATTATGTGACAGATGCGGAAGAGAACGAGGAACAATAATTATGAAGCGAACAAATTATGCAGGCTTAATTGATGAGAATTATTTAGAACAAACTGTAACCTTACAAGGTTGGGTCCAAAAGCGTCGTGATTTAGGTGGCTTAATTTTCGTTGATTTACGTGATCGTGAAGGGCTTGTCCAATTAGCATTTTCTAATGAATTTAATGAAGCTGCCTTGCAGGTTGCTGAAAATATGCGTACGGAATACGTTGTTGAAGTTGTTGGAACTGTCAAATCACGTGGTGAGGGGGCTGTTAACAATAATTTGCGTTCCGGCAAAATCGAAGTACAAGTTACTGATGCTAAAATTTTATCAGAATCAAAGACAACGCCTTTCTATATTGAAGATGATATTAATGTTTCAGATGAATTACGCTTGAAGTATCGTTATCTAGATTTACGTCGTCCAGAAATGCAACGTAATTTGCGTATTCGTTCAAAGATTACAGCAGCAACTCATGAATTTTTGGATGAAAATGGCTTTATTGATATTGAAACCCCTTATTTGGCAAAGTCAACACCAGAAGGTGCTCGTGATTATTTGGTGCCTTCACGTGTCTATCCTGGATCATTCTATGCATTGCCACAATCACCACAATTGTTTAAGCAATTGTTAATGGGTGCTGGCTTTGATCGCTATTATCAAGTTGCACGTGCTTTCCGTGATGAAGACCTACGTGGCGATCGTCAACCAGAATTTACACAACTTGATGTTGAAATGTCATTTATGAACCAAGATGAAATTATGGCTTTGGTTGGTGAATGGGTGGCTGCAATTATGAAGAAGACGGTTGATTACGACTTAGATGCTGACAATATTCCAGTTATCGAATATGCTGATGCAATGCGTCGTTTTGGAACTGATAAACCAGATATGCGTTTTGGCATGGAACTACAAGATTTATCATCATTAATGGCTAATTCAGAATTTGGTGTCTTTGCTAATGCAGTAGCAGCTGGTGGTGAAGTGAAGGCAATGGTTGTGCCAGGTGGAGCAGACCACTATTCACGTAAAGATATTGATAAAATGGCACAGTATGTGACACGTTTTGGTGCTAAGGGATTAGCTTGGTTGAAGGTTAGTGAAGATGGTATTACTGGACCAGTTACCAAGTTCTTAAAGGCTAAGGAGCAAGAGTTACTGCAAGCAACTGGTGCTAATGCTGGTGACTTGTTGTTATTTGCTGCTGACAACGCCAGTGTTGTTGCCGCTACCTTGGATGCTTTGCGTCGTCGTACAGCACAAGAATTGGATTTGATTGACCAAAGCAAGTGGGCCTTTGCATGGGTTATAAATTGGCCATTGTTTGATTATCAACCAGAAGAAAATCGTTGGATTGCAGCACACCATCCATTTACGATGCCAAATGAAGAAGATTTGCCATTGTTAGAAACAACTGATGGCGCTCATCAAGCGCATGCACAATCATATGATTTGGTTTTGAATGGTTATGAATTGGGTTCTGGGTCAATTCGTATTCACCAAATGGCGGTTCAAGAAAAGATGCTATCTGCACTTGGATTTACAAAAGAAGCAGCACATGAAGCATTTGGCTTCTTGTTAGAAGGAATGGAATATGGATTCCCACCAATGGGTGGTATTGCTTTGGGACTTGATCGTCTAGCAATGTTGTTGGCTGGTCAAAATAATATTCGTGAAGTGATTGCATTCCCAAAGAATTCAAAGGCAACTGAGCCAATGACACAAGCACCAACGCCCGTAGCTGAGGCGCAAGTTGTTGGTGATTTGAAGTTAACGGCACCAGTATATGCAGATGTTACGGCACCAAATATGGCTGAAGAATAAAAAATCATTTATAAATTGTCTTGCGTTTAATATGCAGGGCAATTTTTTGCTGAGATTATTCAACATAGTTTTGATATATTGATTAACCATGATAAAATCATATGCGACTTTATTAGATTGTATGACGAAAGAAAAGGAACAATGGACCAGTTAAAACAGTATCTAGATCATCATAAATATTCGACACGTATTGGAAGTGCGATGGTTTATGCATTGGCGTCAGCGATTGCGTTAAACTTTTTTTGGACACCCGGACATATCTATTCATCAGGTTTTACAGGTTTAGCACAATTATTAAATACTTTAATGCGGCGAGTATTTGACGTAAGTATTCCTGTTGGTGCTTGGCTAGTTATATTGAATTTACCGCTATTTGTGTTAGCATATCGCAAAATAGGTAAACGCTTTGCCTTTTTTACAGGTTTAGCTATTTTGCTAGCAGCGTTAGCTATGAATTGGATTAAGCAACCAGCACAATTATGGACAGAAGATCCGCTAGCAATGGCGATTTTTGGTGGTGCAGTGAACGGATTTGGGACAGGATTTGCGTTACGTAATGGATTATCAACTGGTGGGCTAGATATAATTGGTATTTTGATTCGACGTAGGACAGGTGCTAAAATGGGTGCCGTTAATTTGACGTTTAACTTTTTTATATTGATTGCATCAGGTATCATGTTTGGTGTACAGTATGCGTTGTTTACTGGAATTGGTTTGGTAGTAAATGCTCGTGTTATTGATTTGGTATATACAAGACAACAAAAAATGCAAGTGATGATTGTGACTGAAAATGCAGAGCAAGTCATTGCAGAAATTCAAGATGAATTGCATCGGGGCATTACAATTGTCCATCATGCTGAGGGTGGTTATAATCACCATAATAAGGAAATTTTATTTACGGTTATCTCAATGTATGAACAATTTGAGTTACATGAGGCTATCTTTAAAGCAGATCCAACCGCTTGGGCATCACTTTGGAAGGTTGATCGAATATTTGGTGGTTTTTACGAACCAAAATTGTAGTGAGAATTTGAAAGAAAGCATTGACAATAACGCTATTTTTGATAAGATAGTAAAGAACAAAGTGTGCGACGTATATTAAATATAAGTTGAAATCTTCACACGTGAAGGGAGGGTAAACATTATGGCAAAGACTGTTGTTCGTAAGAATGAGTCTCTTGATGATGCTCTCCGTCGCTTTAAGCGTGGTGTATCAAAGGACGGTACTCTACAAGAATACCGTAAGCGTGAATACTACATTAAGCCATCAGTACAACGTAAGTTGAAGGCTGAGGCCGCACGTAAGCGTAAGAACAAGAAGGGTCGGTAAAACGATCTATGCCGGGCTATCCTAGTTGATAGTCCGGTTTTGTTGTATAATAAAGAAAAACATTAGGAGTTAAGACATGGGATTATTAGTACAATTAACAGATGATATGAAAACAGCAATGAAAGCTAAGGACAAAGAGACCTTAAGCGTTATTCGTATGGTGAAATCAGCTTTGTCAAATGAGCAAATTAAACTCGGTCATGACTTAACTGCTGAAGATGAAATGACAGTTTTATCGCGTGAAATGAAACAACGAGTTGAAGAAATGACATCTTATCAAGAAGCTGGTCGTGATGATTTGGTAACAGGTATTCAAAACCAAATTGATGTGTTGGAAAAGTATATGCCAGAACAACTATCAGAAGCTGAAGTTGAAAAGATTGTTCAAGAAACGATTGCACAAGTCGGGGCTACCAGCAAAGCAGACATGGGTAAAGTTATGGGTGCACTAATGCCAAAGGTTAAAGGAAAAGCTGATGGTAAGATGGTTAGCCAAAAGGTGCAAACTTTACTATAATTTAGTAAAGCGGGGGATAACCTCGATACATAGATGATTAGCTTATGTATAATAAAATAGGCAATCAAATATTTTGAAATGTGAGGAATGTAGCGGTTGACAGTTCAAGTTGAAGAGAATTACCATTTTGAAAATGCAGAACAAGAAATTGGTTTAGTTGGTCCACAGGATAGTCATTTAAATTTAATCGAAGAAGGCTTAGCCGTTAGTTTATCAGTCTTAGGTACGCAATTAACGATCAAAGGCGATGCAGAACAAGTATCGCAAGCCAAGGCAGTCATTAGTGCATTAACTTCTTTGATAAAACGTGGTGTTAAAATTAGTCCGGCCGATATTATTTCTGCGGTTAATATGGCTAAGCGTGGGACGATTGAATATTTTGAAGATATGTATACTGAGACTTTGTTGCGCGATGCCAAAGGTCATCCAGTGCGAGTAAAAAATTATGGTCAACGACGCTACATTCATGCAATTAGACAAAATGATGTGACGTTTGGGATTGGACCAGCCGGTACTGGTAAGACTTATTTGGCAGTCGTTATGGCGATAGCAGCGCTTAAACGTGGTGATGTTGAACGCATCATTATTACGCGTCCAGCCGTTGAAGCTGGCGAAAGTCTTGGCTTCTTACCAGGAGATCTAAAAGAAAAAGTCGATCCATACTTACGACCAATTTATGATGCACTGTATGCTATTTTAGGTAAAGAACATACAGAACGTTTAATGGATCGTGAAACCATTGAAATTACACCACTAGCGTATATGCGTGGGCGAACCCTGGATAATGCATTTATTATTTTGGATGAGGCACAAAATACCACGCCTCAACAAATGAAAATGTTTTTAACTCGACTTGGTTTTGGCTCGAAGATGTTAGTGAATGGAGATGTTTCTCAAATTGATTTACCATCCCATACACAATCTGGACTAATTCAATCACAACACATATTAAAAGATATTAATCATATTACATTTATTAACTTCAGCGCAGATGATGTTGTGCGTCATCCAGTCGTTGGGGCGATTATTAATGCTTACGATTCATATACCGAAACAAAGAAAGAGACAATTGAAAAGGATTAAACATGGACTTAGCAATAATTGATCAATCACAACCAGGAGTGCCTGAAGAACAAATCAAATTAGTAAATGATGTTTTAAACTATGCAGGTCAATACATCTCCTTACCTGACAACACGGAAATGTCAGTAACATTTGTTAATAACGACGAAATTCAGCGTTATAATCGGGAGTATCGTGGCTTGGATAAGCCAACAGACGTCATTTCATTTGCAATTGAAGATGATGGTGATGACTTACCATTATTGATGGATGAAGATATGAGTGATGAAATTGCGAAAAATATTGGTGATATCATTGTTTCAGTTGATAAAATTCGTGAGCAAGCTGAATACCTAGAACATTCGTACGAACGTGAATTAGGATTTTTAGTTGTACATGGTTTTTTACATTTAAATGGTTACGATCATATGTTGAGTGAAGCAGACGAAAAAGTGATGTTTGATTTACAACGAGAAATATTAGATAATTATGGACTCAAACGATAATAAAAAAAACAATAATCAAAAGCAAGTCGAAAAAAATTCGCACTTTTTACAAGCGTTTGGCCATTCTATAGCTGGAATTGGTGAGCTATTAGTACGTGAACGTAACATGCATTTTCATATTTTTGCTGCTTGTATTGTTTTGATTGTTGGTATATATGTAGATTTAGGGAGATCAGATTGGCTTTGGATTTCAGTTGCTGTTTTTACGGTTATTAGTGCTGAATTTTTAAATACAATTGTTGAGGCAATTGTTGATTTAATTGTCGGTGAAAATTATCATCCCCTAGCTAAAGTTGCCAAGGATGTGGCTTCTGGTGGTGTGTTAGCTGCTGCTGTTTTTGCAGTTGTTATTGGTGTATTAATTTTTCAGCCATACTTATTGCCTAATCTACAAATGGTTTTTAGATAAAATAAAAGAAATAGAGAGAATATTGATGAGCGAACAAGAATTTAAGTCTGGCTTTATTGCGTTAGTTGGTCGTCCTAATGTGGGGAAGTCAACGCTTTTGAATAAAATGATTGGTGAAAAAATAGCCATCATGTCACCTAAAGCACAAACAACTCGTAATAAAATCCAAGGTATTTATACAACTAATGAAGGTCAGATGGTGTTTATGGATACCCCGGGAATCCATAAACCTCACAATTCATTAGGTGATTTTATGGTGAAAACAGCCATGTCAGCTTTACGTGAAGCTGACATGGTATGGATGCTAGTTAACGCTGATCAAAAACGTGGTGTGGGTGATGACTTCATTATTCATCGACTAAAGGAATCAAATACACCTGTTTATTTAATTATTAACAAAGTAGACTTGATTAACCGTGCAGAAGTACTAGACCAAATAGCTGATTATAATACGCAAATGGATTTTGCTGAAATATTCCCAGTATCTGCATTAACAGGCGAAGGTGTACCTGAATTGTTGCAGTTTACAATGGATCATATGTCGGCTGGTCCACAATATTATCCTGCAGATCAAATTACAGACCACCCAGAACGCTTTATTATGAGTGAATTGATTCGTGAAAAGGTGCTTGAATTAACACGCCAAGAAGTGCCTCATTCTGTTGCAGTTGTTATTGATAAAATTGAAAGAGAAGATGAAGAACATTTACACGTTCAGGCAACTATTGTTGTTGAACGTTCGAGTCAAAAAAATATTGTCATTGGTAAGCAAGGATCAATGATTAAACAAATTGGTATTCGTGCACGTAAGGATATCGAACGCTTGTTAGGTGATAAAATTTTCCTTGAAACTTGGGTTAAAGTGGAGGATCGTTGGCGTGATAAGCCACAGGCGCTCCAATCATATGGCTACAAAGAAGATTCAGATATTTAATGAAAAAAGAGGCTGTCGGGTCTCTTTTTTAGTAGGTGAATGCAATGACAGAAATTTTTGATGCAATTGTGATGTATCAACGTGATCATAAAGAAAAAGATTTGATGGTTAAAATGTTAACACGACAAGCAGGCAAGCGAATGTTTTATGTTCGTTATGGTAAAAGTAAACGATATCAATTTGCTGCGGAAATGCAGCCTTTAAGTATGGCGACATTTGAGGGTGTGATTAATACTAGTGGATTGAGTTTTATTAACGATGTTAAAGAGACCAAGCCAACATCATTTTTAATGACAGATATTGTTTTAAATGCCTATATGACCTATATTATTGGTTTGATTGATGCAGCGTTTGTTGATAATCAACCACTTGTTAAATGGTATGATTTAGTGGCTGAAGCAATGCAAAAATTACAAAAAGGATTAGACCCACAGGGCATTGCTAATTATTTTGAATTACAATTATTACCTGTATTTGGAATTCAACCAACATGGGGAGAGTGTGTTGTGTGCGGTCGTCGTGATTTACCATTAGATTTTTCTGAAAAATTGAATGGAACACTATGCCAGCAACATTGGGAGGTTGATCCCTATCGGATGCATATTGATAATCGGGCTGTTCGTATTTTATCTAAATTAGCTGAAATTGATTTGCATTTGCTTGGCTCACTGAATTTGCAAGATAAGACAAAACAAGAAATGACCCGATTAATGGATAAATTATATGATGACCAGGTGGGTATACATTTACGTGCCAAATCGTTTATTCAACAATTAGATAGCTGGCAAAATCGAATGATAAATCGTAAACCAGAATCAGGGGAAGATAAGTCTTGAAATATCCTTATTGACAAGTGGATAAGGCGTGCTAAACTTATAAATTGTAAAGCTTAAAAATACTAATGAAGGAATTAATTAATAATTAGCACAGCAAACCATTGTTAATGTGAGAATGGTCTAATTATTGTTAAGGGGCATCATTAGCTAATAAATTAAATGAAAAAAGCTGCTAGTAGTGATACTAGAAGTAGGGTGGAACCGCGATATTATCGTCCCTACATTAACCGTTTTAGTATGGTTGATGTAGGGCTTTTTTGTGGTTTTGCTTGTACAAAAGAAAGGAAATTGTCATAATGAGCGCAAAGATGAGTGTGCAAGATATTATTTTGACGTTGCAAAAGTTTTGGGCTGATCAAGGAGCCATGTTGATGGAGGCCTATGATACGGAAAAGGGTGCAGGAACGATGAGTCCGTACACTTTTTTGCGTGCTAATGGACCAGAGCCATGGCATGCTGCCTATGTTGAACCATCACGTCGTCCAGCTGATGGTCGTTATGGGGACAATCCTAATCGTTTGTACCAACATCATCAATTTCAAGTTGTTATGAAGCCATCCCCTGATAATATTCAAGAATTATATCTAGATTCATTAAAGGCGTTAGGAATAGACCCGCTAGCCCATGATATTCGTTTCGTCGAAGATAATTGGGAAAACCCATCAATGGGTGCTGCTGGTATTGGTTGGGAAATCTGGCTTGATGGTATGGAAGTTACCCAATTCACTTATTTCCAACAAGTTGGTGGTATTCAAGTAGATGCTGTTACATCTGAAATCACGTATGGTTTGGAACGCTTGGCATCATATATCCAAGACGTACCAACAGTTTATGATTTGGAATGGGGAAATGGTGTCTTGTATGGTGATATCTTTAAAGAACCTGAATATGAGCACTCTGTTTACTCATTTGAAAAGTCAGATTCAGAGATGTTGCTACGTCACTTTAATGAATATGAAGCTGAAGCTAAGAAATTATTGGCTGATGGCTTAGTACATCCAGCTTATGATTACATTTTGAAATCATCACATACTTTTAACTTGTTGGATGCACGTGGTACGGTATCAGTTACTGAGCGTGCTAAGTATCTTTCACGTATTCGTAATATGGCGCGTTCAGTTGCACGTGCATTTATTGATGAACGTAAGAAACTGGGATTCCCTTTGTTGAAGGATGAAGCATTGCGGGCAAAGTATTCGCCAGCTGATGAGGAGGAAAACTAACATGGCAAACTTTTTATTAGAAATTGGTTTGGAAGAAATGCCTGCACAATTGGTAACACCAGCGATTAACCAATTGGTTGAACGCGCAGCAGATTTTATGAAAGACAATCGTCTACAATATGGTGCAATTAAGCCATTTTCAACTCCTCGTCGTTTGGCAGTTTTGATTTCGGACGTTGCAGATAAGGCCGATGACTTAACGAAAGAAGTTAAAGGACCTGCTAAAAAAGCTGCTTTTGACAAAGAAGGTAACTACTCACGTGCAGCCCAAGGATTTGCTCGTGGTCAAGGTTTAACAACCGATGATATTACCTTTAAAGAATTTAAGGGTAACGAATACATCTTTGTGACAAAATTTGAGGCTGGTAAACCAGCTGCTGAAGTATTGGCTGGTATGAAGGATGTTATGACTAGCATGACATTTACCACAACTATGAAGTGGTCACGCCATACTTTTGAGTATATTCGTCCAATTCGTTGGATTGTTGCTTTGTTGGATGATGTGGTTGTGCCATTTGAAGTTCTTGATGTTAAAACAGGTCGTCAAACTCGTGGTCACCGTTTCTTAGGTCAATCAGTAGATGTTGCGAATGCAACTGATTACGTTGATGACTTAGCTAAGGCATATGTCCAAGCATCTGCTGATGAACGTAAGGCAAATATTGTGTCACAAATTGACGCATTGGCTAGTGAGAATGGTTGGCGTGTTGAAAAAGATGATGACTTATTAGAAGAAGTTAATAACATTGTTGAATATCCAACAGCTTTTGTGGGTAAATTTGATCCTGAATATCTAGAATTGCCTGACGAAGTTTTGATTACTTCAATGCGTGAGCACCAACGTTTCTTCCACGTTGTGGATGAGAACGGTTCTTTGTTGCCATACTTTGTTTCAGTTCGAAATGGAAACGCTGAGCACTTGGATAACGTCATTGCAGGTAATGAAAAGGTGCTAGTTGCACGTTTGGAAGATGCAAAGTTCTTCTATCATGAAGATCAAAAGCATGACATCGCCTTTTACAATGATAAGTTAAATGTTGTGTCATTCCACGCTAAGTTGGGTTCTGTTGCTAGTCATACACAACGAGTTAAGGCCTTAGCTGCAATTATTGGTCACTGTGTTGCATTAACTGATGCACAACAACAATTAGCCCGTGCTGCTGAAATTTATAAGTTTGACTTGATGACGGGGATGGTTGGTGAATTCGACGAATTGCAAGGTGTTATGGGAGAAAAGTATGCGCTTATCTTCGGTGAAGAAGCACCTGTCGCACAAGCTATTCGTGAGCACTACATGCCAATTTCAGCAGATGGTGAACTACCGGCATCACAATTAGGTAAAGTTTTGGCACTAGCTGATAAATTAGATAGCCTATTAACATTCTTTGCTGGTGACATGATGCCTTCTGGATCAAATGACCCTTATGCATTACGTCGTGCCGCTTCTGGTGTCGTTAACATTTTGCATGATAATGAATGGGACCTACCAATTGATGCAATTTTGACTGATTTAATCAGTGAAATTAATGCTGAAGAGAGTCATTTTGGATTGCCTGAAGATGTTGCGGCTAACTTAGGTAATGTTGTCAATGATGTTGTTTCATTCCTGACAGACCGTGTTGTTAAGGCTTTGCAGTCACAAAAGGTTCGCTATGACATTATTAATGCTGTAACGACTGGTGAATTGACTGATACGACACAAATGTTTAAATCAGCGGTAGCTTTGTCAGCACACATTGATGATGATAACTTCCGTGAGGGTGTTGAATCATTGACGCGTGTTATGCGTTTGACAACTAAGAATCCAACTGATGCTGCTGTAGATTCAGCACTATTTGAAAATGCTGCTGAAAGTCAATTGTACGCTGAGGCTTCATTATTAGAAGGCGCTGAATTTACAACTGATGAATTGCTAAAGGCATTATTAGGATTACAACCAGCTATTGCAGCTTACTTTGATGAGACGATGGTTATGGTTGATGATGAAGCCGTTAAGCAAAATCGCTTGGCAAGTTTGCAAAGTGTTTCAAATCAAGCTAACAAAGTGGCTAACTTTATGGCCTTGGATGTTAAATCAAACTAAGCAATACGTTGTTTGATTACATAGAGCGTGGGTGAAAGATGATTTTAAGCCATTTGTAACACATGATTTAGCAGTGTTAAGATAAGCGTTTTGCTAATTATAGCGATGTTAAATGAATGGTATTATATAAAATTTTTTAGAACTCATTTTAAAGATAAGTTGGGACACAAGAAGATGTCCCAACTTTTTTAGTTAAAAATGTATTCATTATGAGGATTCAAACGACTTTTGTTGTGCACTCTTTTTTGTATAATCATATGCATTTAATTGTATCTTTAAATTATGTTATAATATTAACAATTTAAAATGAATGATATTCAAGAAAGTGGGCAAATCAATGGCATTAGAACATATTTTATTTGGAACGTATACAAAGCGTGTTTCAAAAGGGATTTATGCGGCAGATTTTGATACGCAAGCAGGAACGCTTGCTAACACAAAATTAGTTGCAGAAATTGGTTCACCAACTTATTTAACAATAAGCAAAGCAAATAAACTTTATGCAGTTGATAAAAATAATGGACAGGGTGGTATCGCAGTGTATGATTATACTGACGGTCAAGCTACCCTACAACAAGAAGTATTAACTGACGGTGCATCACCCGCATATGTTGCCGTTGATGAAGAACGTCAATTAGTTTACACAGGAAATTATCATAAAGGAACACTGGATGTTTATACGATTGATGAAAAAGGGAATCTTGTTTTAGCTGATACTTATCAATCACAAGGGGATGGACCTCGTCCAGAACAAGAACATACACATGTTCACTTTAGTAATTTAACGCCTGATAATCGGATTGTTGTCGTTGATTTAGGTGCTGATAAAGTATTAACATTTGATGTTTCAGATCAAGGTAAGCTAACATTAAAGGCTACTTATACGACTGAAGCCGGGTTTGGTCCTCGCCATATTCGCTTTAGTCCAGATGGTCATTACGCCTATCTATTAGGGGAGTTATCATCAAAGCTATCAGTATTAAAGTATAACGAAGATGGTTCATTTACATTATTACAAACAGTTGCCATGATTCCAGAAGATTGGGATGCACATAATGGTGGTGCTGCTATTTATCTATCAAAAGATGGTCGCTTTATTTATACATCAAATCGCGGTCATAATTCAATTGCCGTATTCGCTGTTAAAGATAATGGTGCTGCTGTTGAACATATACAATGGATTTCAACAGAAGGCGACTTTCCACGTGATTTTGCTTTGAATCAAGAAGAAAATTACTTGATTGTGGCTAATCAAAATACTGATAATGTTTCAGTCTATTCACGTGATAGTGAGTCAGGAAAGTTAGCACTTGTTCAAAAAGATTTTGCAGTACCTGAAGCAATTCGTGTATTGTTTGTTGATTAATAATGATGAAAAAGTGGCAGTTACAAACGATTAGCACTCCAGTTGCATGCACACAACTGGAGTGTTTTTTATAACGTATGTCCTAAAGGAGCAGAATATGGAAAAGGAACCTAAAGAACAATCAAGTTTCCAACGATGGTTTTTGGATAATAAAATTGTGTCAGTTATGTTGGTTATTTTATTGTTCTTAATTATTGTATTTATGCTAAATAAGGTTGCATTCCTTTTTAAGCCAATTGCACAATTTTTTAGTGCCGTAGGGGTACCGATTGTGATAGCGGGTGTTTTTTACTTTTTACTTAATCCGATGGTAGATTGGGCGGAGCGCCGATTCAATCTTTCAAGAATAGTTATTATTACTATTCAATTTATTGTCTTAGCTTTATTGATTATCTGGGGATTGGCTGTTTTTATTCCATGGATTAGTGGCCAAATTATGGAACTGATTAATCAATGGCCAGTCTATTGGCACAAAATTGTCCGGATTGTCGATCAGGTTACAACTGATCGTAAATTTGATAATGTAAACAAATGGTTTAATAATACGAATGATGAAATATCTAGTTGGTTAAAAGATTATTCAGCCGAATATGCTAAAAAAGGTCTACATGGTGTAACCTCAGTACTGGGCACTGTGACGTCAGTGGTAATTGCAATTATTACATTTCCATTTGTCCTCTTTTATTTATTGAAAGACGGGCACCAAATGCCTAAATATATTGCAAAATTTTTACCAGTTAAAACACGTCAGTCATTTTTAACAACTTTAAAGGAAATTAGTCGGCAAATTTCAAATTATATTCGTGGTCAAATTTCAGTTGCATTTGCAGTGATGGTTATGTTTGCGATTGGATACACGATTATTGGATTACCATATGGTTGGTTAATTGCCATTATTGCAGGAATACTAAATATTATTCCATTTTTGGGATCGTTTTTATCAATGGTACCGCCTATTGTAGTGGGAATATTTATTTCACCAATGATGTTAGTGTCGGTATTGATTGTCTTTATGATTGAGCAAACATTAGAAGGACGAATTATTTCACCAAAGTTATTAGGATCATCATTGAAGATTCATCCAGTGACAGTATTGCTAGTATTGTTATCAGCAGGTAATATTTTTGGTATCTTAGGTGTTATCTTTGGTGTACCTGGTTACGCTATTATGAAGGTTTTGATTTCACGATTTTACAGTTGGTGGCGGGCTACTTCTAATTTATTTGAAGAAAAGTCCGATTCACTTTAAAACATTATAAATTTTAACAAGTATAGCGCAAGTGACCTGTTGTCCGTGCTATACTTGTTTTTGTATGCATTAATCACGTATAGGTTAAAATGGCCTAAGAAGAGGAGAATTTATTTTATGAGTACGAATCACATTGTTTTATTTGAACCACTAATGCCAGCTAACACCGGTAACATTGCTAGAACGGCTACAGGTACAAATACAAAATTAGATCTAATCGAGCCATTGGGGTTTAAATTAGATGATAAGCACGTCAAGCGTGCAGGATTAGATTATTGGGACAATGTTGATATTAAAGTTCACAAGAACTTGCCGGCCTTTATGGCAACCTTAAAGGAAACGGATGAATTGTTTTTAATTTCAAAATTTGCCAAGCAAGCATATCATCAAGCAGATTATACCAACCCAGATCATGATTATTACTTCCTATTTGGTAAGGAAACAACGGGCTTACCAGAACCATTTATGAAAGCTCATCCTGATCAAGCTTTGCGTATTCCACAAAATGATGAACATATTCGTTCATTGAATCTATCGAATACGGCTTCAATTATTATTTATGAAGCCTTGCGTCAACAAAATTTTCCAGATCTTGATTTAACACATGAATACGATTACGATAAACTAAAATAGTATTAATTTATCGTTAATATTTAAGAAAGGAGGCCCATATGGCATATAAAAAAACAACTGCCAGGAAAAAAACAACCACAAAACGACGTCCAACGAAAACCACGGCTCGCAAAAAAAAGCAGAGCAACGATACATTGGCGTGGTTTATACAACGATTACCGCAATTTTCAGGATTAATTGCCGTTGTTTTATCAATTTTAGCGATTGTTAAAGTTGGATTAGTTGGTAAGTTAGTGGCTAATCTAGTGCGCTTAATTGTTGGTGGCTCATATCAATTTTTGTTAGTTATCTTATTAATTCCATTTCTAGTTGTAATGGCATATGGTACCTGGCCACCTCGAATTAAAGGATATCACTATATTGGCTTCATGGTATTTTATATCGGAATTATTTTAATGGGTTCTATTTTGTTATTTAACAAAATGAATTTGCATAGTGAGTATGTAACGACTATTCAATCCTTGATTAACCAAGATTTAAATAATCATGCTGTAACAACGCCAGTTGGGGGCGGTGTCATAGGTGCAATCTTGTACCAATATACTTACTTGGCAATGGGCAACTTTGGTTCATGGCTTATTGCGATTGTTTTTCTACTGGTTGGTTTGGTTGTCATGTTTAAACTACCTTTGCGCAGTGTTTTTGATAATTTCTTTACGTTAGCAGAAGGTGCCGGCGATTTGGTCCAAACACAAGCAACAAATGCTCATGAAAAAATGACCGAATCAATTAATACTTTCCGTAGTAATCAAAAAGAGCGCCAACAAGAGGCGATGAAGGATTTCTTTAGTGAGGATCCATTTGGTGATGGTCAAAAAAAGACCAAATCCCCAACTATCGAAGCCACGTCTTCTGGCAAGGTTGATTTTAAAGCAAAACCAACATTATCTGATAAACAACAAGATGAGCAAGAAGCTTCGGCAACAAAATTTGATTTTGTGTTGCCAGAAATTGTGGCACCGCAGTCGCAATCAGAAGATCAAGCCACAATGGCTGTAGACCCAAATTTGCTGAATGCAAAAGAATCATCATGGCAACAACCACCAGTGCAATCACAAGCTGATGAGGATGTACCGTTCGATACGGTATCACCGAAAAGTTCTGATTCTAAACGTGTTATTCAATCAGCAGATCGAGTTGAACCAGTTGTTTATGGTCAAGATTTACCAGAAGAGGATTTTATACCAGAACAAGAGTTCATGGCTAAGTCGAATTTGGCATCAACACAACAGGAGTCAACATCATCGAGTCATTCGCATATTGATATGTTGTATGAGCCAACAGCTGATGTTGACGCTAGTGGCTTAGGGACGGTAATTGATGATAAAGACTATCGGTTACCAACAACCGATCTGTTACAACATATTGGCTCAACTGATCAGTCTAAAGAACGCGATGCGTTAAGTGAAAAAGCACGTATTCTTCATGAAACATTACAAAGCTTTAAAATAAATGCAACGGTTGAGAAGGTGGTCTTAGGACCAACTGTAACCCAATATGAAATTAAGCCAGCTGTTGGGGTGAAAGTTTCAAAAATTCAAAACTTAGCTGATGATTTAGCACTAGCTTTAGCAGCAAAATCCTTACGTATAGAAGCACCCATTCCTGGTAAAAATGTCGTTGGAATTGAAGTTGCTAATGATCAGCAAGCGACCGTTGGCTTCCGTGATATGGTTGAAGAAGCAGGTATTGATACAGATAAACCATTAGTGGTACCAATCGGACGTGGTGTGACGAGTGGGGTGGTTAAAGTTGACTTGACGAAGATGCCACACTTGTTAATTGCTGGTTCAACCGGTTCTGGAAAATCAGTAGCCATCAATGGTATCTTAGCATCACTTTTGTTGCAAGCTAAGCCATCACAAGTTCGGCTAATGTTAGTGGATCCAAAGAAAGTTGAGTTATCAGTCTATAACGATATCCCGCATCTAATCACACCAGTTGTTTCTGATCCAAAGAAAGCAGCATTAGGTTTGAAAAAAGTTGTGGCTGAAATGGATCGACGCTTTAAACTATTAGCCCAAGAAGGTGTACGTAACATTGATGGGTACAATCGCTTAGTGACAAAACGTGATGAAGCGACAAAAGGAATTGTTAGTCAAAAAATGCCTTATTTGGTTGTTATTATTGATGAGTTAGCTGATTTAATGATGACTTCATCAGTATCTGGTGATGTGGAGAATGCGATTGTGCGAATTGCGCAACTAGGTCGTGCTGCTGGTATTCATATGATTGTTGCAACGCAACGACCATCTGTTGATATTATAACTGGTTTGATTAAAGCTAATGTACCATCACGTATGGCGTTTGCAGTTTCTTCAGGGGTTGATTCACGTACTATTCTGGATGGTAACGGTGCTGAAAAGCTACTTGGACGTGGTGATATGTTGTTTGCACCAATTGGTTCAAATGGGCCGCAACGTGTTCAAGGAGCCTTTATTTCAGATGAAGATGTTGAGTCTTTGACTGACTTTATTAAACAACAGGGTAGTGCACAATACGATGAATCAATGACCGTATCTGATGCTGAAGTTCAAGCATTAGAAGGCGGTCATAGTTCAGGTGATGATGATCTTGATGAAAAATGGGATGACGTTTTAGAATTCATTCTTCGTGCTGATGGTGCATCGACATCGTCAATTCAGCGTCACTTTGGTATGGGTTATAATCGTGCAGGACGAATCATTGATTCGTTAGAAGATCGTGGCTTAATTGGGCCGGCAAATGGTTCTAAGCCACGTGAATTAAAATTTACTGCTGAAATGATGGATCGTTTTAAACGAAATGGCCATTAATTATTGGACTATGCATTAAAGATTTAATATTTTGTAAAATAATTAAAAGCTGTTAGGTTACTATATGAATAGTGACGTAACGGCTTTTTTTAAGTTAAACTTTCCGTTAAATTTAATTTGTGATATTACTTTCATAAGTATGATATTCTATTAATGTTAACTGCCAATGTAATATAGGAGTTTTTATATGATTGAATTAAAAAATTTAACCAAACAGTTTGGTGACAAACTAGCGGTTGATGATATGAACATGCAACTAAAGCCGGGTCATGTTGTTGGTCTAATTGGGCAAAATGGTGCTGGTAAGACAACGACTTTTCGTATGATGCTAGATTTCATTCAACCAACCAAGGGCACAATCAGTTGGGATGGTCATCCCATTATGAATGAAGATAGGCAAAATATCGGCTTTTTACCAGAAGAACGGGGCTTATACCAAAAAGTATCAGTAGAACAGCAGGTGGTTTATTTTGCCGAATTGCATGGTATGAAAAAATCTGATGCCAAACAACAGTTAAATTTATGGATGAAAAAATTAGATGTTGTTGGTAAAGTTTCTGATAAAGTGCAAAGTTTATCAAAGGGTAATGCACAAAAAGTGCAATTAATTGCAACTGTGATTACAGAGCCTTCATTGTTAATTTTAGATGAACCTTTTACGGGATTAGATCCAGTAAATACGCAATTAATGATGAATGAAATTTTACGACTTAAACAAAATGGTGCCCATATTATTTTTAGTTCGCATAATATGAGTGGTGTTGAAAAATTATCTGATGAACTGTTAATGTTAAAACATGGTAAAACAGTACTAAGTGGGGAACTGAATACGATACGCGAATCATTTGGTCGTAGCGAGATTTATCTGGAATCTTCAGTTACGGATGAACAATTGTTAGCAATCCCTGGTGTATTAGATATTCAATCGGAAGGTGTTGGCCGACATCTTAAATTAGGTGATCCGAATGCTGGTAAGGAAGTCTTTTCGGTAGTGGCTAAGGATGGATATGTACCGGTATTTTCACAGCAACCACCAACCTTAGATGAAATTTTCCGTCGTGAAGTAACAGGGGGAAATGTTTATGAGTAAACGACAATTATATTTAGTAGCGCATCAAACATATCTGAATCGTTTTAAGACGTTTGGCTTTTGGTCGGTTGTTTTAGCACCGTTGCTAATTGTTTTGGCAATTGTTGGTATTACATTGATTATGGATGCAACGCAAAGTCATAAGCAACCAACTGTTGCGGTTGTTGCTAACCAGCCCTTAAATCGTTATTTAAAACAAAATAAAGCAGTGGCAGCAACGTTTAAAAATGTTGATTCATTAGCAACCGCAAAACAGGATTTAAAGCAAGATAGAATTGATGGCTATTTAACATCAACGCCAACGAGTTATGCGTTAAGGATGTCAGTTGATGCTGAAAATTTGTCAGAGACAACTTTACAAACGACAATTGATCAGTATCATATGCTTAGTCAGGCTGATAAATTACATTTGACGCCAAATCAACTTAATAGTTTGGTTTCAAAACCAGATTTTCAAACCAGTATTTATAGTAAAAGTGGTAAGTCATCACAAGGCGGTCAGGCAACAGATCAAGCTAATCAGATGTTATCAGCCGCGCTAGGAATTTTTATTTTTATCTTTCTAACTGCTTATGTTGGGATGATTTCACAAGAAATTGCTAACGAGAAATCATCACGTATCATGGAAATTTTGCTGGCAGTGACCTCGCCGGGGATCCAATTCTTTGGTAAATTATTAGGGATAGCCGGGTTAGCAATTACGCACGGTTTAATTTATCTTGTGGTAGTTGGGGTAACGGCAATTTTCTTTGGTGATAATCAATTCGTCAAGCTGATTAAAGGTCTCTTAACGGGTGTAGATACAGAATTTGCAATTATGACGGGACTTTTGGCACTTGTTGGTATCTTTTTGTACATGATTTTAACAGCAATTGTTTCAGCAATGGTAAATGACCTGAGCCAGGTGCAACAAGCAGTTTCACCAATAACGTATATTGCGATGATTGGTTATATTTTGACGTTTGTTTTGAATGGTCAACCTAATAATGCGTTTATTAATGCTTTGTCATATGTCCCATTTATTTCGCAAACCCTGATGCCTGCACGTTTAGGATTGCAATATGCAAACATGTCAGATGCATTTATCGCATTAGCGTTAGAGATAATTGTCTTAATTTTCTTAGCACGTTATGGACTACGTGTGTATAAGCGTAATGTTTTAACTTATAATGATGGTAATATTACTAAAGCAGCATTGCTTAGTTTAAAAGGACTTTTCTCGAAAAAATCATAATGGTTATATAAATTAACAACCCTGTACTATTGAGAAAATAGTATGGGGTTGTTATGATTAAATAAGTAAATAAAAACTAAAAACCACCATTTAATTATGGTGGTTTTAATATCGTTATCTTTAATTTTCTTCGTGATCGTTCTTACTAAGAAAACGATCTTTGTCCTTGTCATTCAAGTCAGGGATGTCGAATAGTTCGTCAACCTGACGAGTTAGTTCATCGTTTCTTTTTGTTTGTAGTGGCATGAAAGAGAACCTCCTAATTAATAAATTAGACTTATTATAGCATGTTTGCTTAATAATTGGTTAAATGCCTGGTAGTGATATAATATAAAAAATTGTCAGCTAAATCATAAAGGAAGGCGACTAGATGACAACAAAACATATTGAACAAAAGTTAATGTTATTACCCGATTTGCCAGGTTCATATCAAATGAAAGATAAAAATGGCAAAATTATCTACGTGGGTAAAGCTAAAAATTTAAAAAACAGAGTCCGTTCGTATTTTAAAAGTGACCATACTGGTAAAACAGCTCAGTTAGTAGAAAATATTGCTGATTTTGATTTTATTGTGACTAGTTCAGAAAAGGAATCGTTACTTTTAGAAATTACGTTGATTCAAAAATATCAACCTTACTATAATATTCGTTTGAAGCGGGGGACTGGTTATCCATATATTAAAATTACCAATGAACGTGATCCACAAATTTTACTAGCTAATGAGGTAACGAAAGATGGTGCTCATTATTTTGGCCCATATCCCAATGTGTATGCAGCACAAGAAACACTTCATTTCTTACAAAAAGTGTATCCTTTACGCCGGTGTAATGGCTATCAAGGACGACCTTGTTTATACGCAAATATTGGGCAATGTCTAGGTGCCTGTTATAAAGAAGTCCCTGCAGCTGAATATACTGAGCAGATTAAAAAGATCAAACGCTTTTTAGATGGTGATACGAAAGAAGTTCGTAAGATGTTGCAAAATAAGATGGCGACAGCTGCCGCTGACATGGCGTATGAGCGGGCGGCCGATTTACGTGATCAAATAAAATTTATTGAGGCAACGGTAGAAAAGCAACAGATTATATCGCGTGATGGGACACCACGCGACATCTTTAACTTTTATATGGACAGAGGTTGGTTGTCGGTACAAATTTTCTTTATTAGACAATCACGCTTATTGAAGCGAGAAAAGCGTTTGTTTGCTATTATTGATTCACCAGAAGAAGAGTTAGCCCAGTTTATTTTACAATTTTATAATCGTCGTAATTCTGTGTTGCCAAAGGAAATTCTTGTTCCTAAAGGTGTTGATACACAGTCGATAGCGGCTGTATTGAATACGCCTGTTAGAACGCCTCAACGTGGTGAAAAGCGGGCATTATTGGAATTGGCTGGTAAAAATGCCAAAATTGTTTTAGATGAAAAGTTTCGTTTATTAGCAATGAATGAATCAAAAACAACGGGCGCAATGCAAGAAATTGCGAATGCATTAGGGATTGAAAAAATCAATGTGATTGAAGCATTTGATCATTCTCATTTACAAGGTGCAGATATGGTTTCAGCTATGGTGGTTTTTGAAGATGGTGTCCCAAACAAGAATAAGTACCGTAAATATAAAAATAAAAATGTCTTGCATGCAGATGAACGAGCTGAAACAATGGAAGTGATCCGGCGACGTTACACGCGGCTATTAAAAGAACATAGCACGTTGCCAGATTTGATTCTTATGGATGGTGGTGTGATTCAATTGAATGCAGCTAAAGAAGTGATTGAAGATGAGCTGGGGTTGTCGATTCCAGTGGCGGCAATGGTTAAGAATGAAAAGCACAAGACTGCTGATTTGTTAAAAGAAGAAGGTGCAGACCATGTACATCTTGATCCAAATTCACAAGGTTTTTATTTATTACAGCGTATTCAAGATGAAGTACATCGTTTTGTGATTACTTTTCATCGCCAATTGCACTCTAAAAGTTCACTTGGTTCAAGGTTAGATGAAATTGCAGGTGTAGGACCTAAAACACGACGTAAATTGTTGACTAATTTTGGGTCAATGAATAAAATGGCGCAAGCATCAATTAGTGAGTTACAAAAACTGAGTATATCTGAAAAAGTAGCTAATAATATCAAAATTTCCTTAACGGCAACACAACATCATGCTGACTAATGGTGGTCAAATATGAGAAAGTGCTGTAAAATGAAATGCGACAGTTTACAGTTGGCTAAGGAAGCTAAAAAAGAAAGTGAGGTCATAAACGATGGCGTTTGTCGACCAAGTAAAGATTTTTGTTAAAGCAGGAAAAGGTGGCGATGGAGCAGTCTCTTTCCGTCATGAGAAATATATTAATATGGGTGGCCCTTTTGGTGGCGATGGTGGTAACGGTGGTTCAGTAATCATGGAAGTTGATGAAGGATTACGTACTTTGATGGACTTTCGCTATAAGCGTCAATTCAAAGCAAAAGTAGGTGGCAATGGTGCTACCAAGGCTATGACTGGACGCTCAGCAGAGGATTTGATCATTCGCGTACCACAAGGAACAACGATTACCAATAGCGAAACTGGTGAAATTATTGGTGATTTAACTGAAAAAAATCAACGTCTAGTTATTGCGCAAGGTGGTCGTGGCGGTCGTGGTAATATCCGCTTTGCTTCTTCTAAGAATCCAGCGCCCGAAATTGCTGAAAATGGAGAGCCAGGTGAAGAACTTGATATCGCCTTAGAGTTGAAAGTTTTAGCGGATGTTGGATTAGTTGGTTTCCCATCTGTAGGGAAGTCAACGTTGCTGTCAGTTGTGACGGCGGCTAAGCCGAAAGTTGCAGCTTATCATTTTACGACCTTAGTTCCTAATTTGGGAATGGTTCGTTTAGAAGACGGTCGTGATTTTGTAATGGCAGATTTGCCGGGGTTAATTGAAGGGGCATCTGAAGGAGTTGGCTTAGGAATTCAGTTTTTACGTCATGTGGAACGTACGCGTGTTATTTTGCATATGATTGATATGTCTGGTGTTGATCCTGAGCAAGATCCATATGATAACTATCTAAAGATTAATCAAGAGCTAGCTGCATATGATCCGGCCCTATTAGAACGTCCCCAAATTATTGTACCAACTAAGATGGATATGCCAGATGCACAAACCGCTTTGGCCATGTTTAAAGATCAGTTGCAAAACGATGAAAATATACCCGATAATATTGAAATTATGCCAATTTCTTCATTGTCACGTGAAGGTCTAGAACCATTGTTACGTCGAACAGCTAATTTGTTAGATGAAACACCAATATTCTTGCCTAAGGGTATGGTTGAAGATGATGCAGATCAAGCTAACTATGAATTTGAAGAACGTGAGCAACCATTTGAACTAAGTCGTGATGAAGATGGTGTTTGGGTGCTATCTGGAAATGAAATTGAACGTTTGTTTAAACGTACAAATACAAATTATACCGAATCATTGATGCGTTTTGCCCGTCAAATCCGATTTATGGGTGTTGATGAAGCGTTGCACGCAGCCGGCGCAAAAAATGGTGATACGGTGCAAATTGTGGACTTCCAGTTTGAATACGAAGATTAGTAGCGGTTTTTAATTTTAGAAGATGCTTGTTTTCGACCATTGTTCGAAAATGGGCGTTTTTTATTTTATTAGATGTTGAAAGGAGTAATTATGGCAGGAAATCAAGTTGAGCATGTTAGCGAGTTAGGAAAGTATATTACGATTGCTAATCAACAGGTTACGTGGGAGCGAACAATTAAAAAATCACGGTTTATTGTAAGCATGACTCGGGTTTCTAATGAAGAAGAAGCAAAAGAATTTATTGAGTCAATTAATGTAAAACATCGTAAAGCAACACATAATGTTTGGGCATACATGTTAGGAAATCGTAATGAAGTCCAACGGTATTCTGATAATGGTGAGCCGGCAGGAACTGCGGGCGTACCAATGTTGGAAGTGTTGAAAAATAATGCAATTCGGGATATAGCTGTCGTGGTTACGCGTTATTTTGGGGGTATTAAATTAGGGGCAGGTGGTCTGGTTCGTGCGTATGCTGGGACAGTTGTTGGTGGTGTTGAAGATTGTGGATTAATTGAGCGGATTCAACGTCATGAAGTTAGTTTAAAAGTTTCGTATAGTCAATATGAATCATTGGCTTATTGGCTAAAGAAACACGATCATGAAATTTTAGATACAGACTATACAGCTGATGTGATAATTAAAGTGGCAATAGCTGATGATGATATGATGACATTTAAAGCGGCCGTTATTGATGAATTGGCTGGTCAAGTCGAAATCGTTGTTGGTGGTATAGATTGGTTTGAGGTACCATATCCACAGCGAGTTAGTGCTAAAACAGAAACATTAAAATAGACTTTAAGTCTTTTTTACATTAGACGGGGTATAATTAAAGTGATTTAATGAACAAAAAGTATTGGAAGAAAAAATGAAAAAAGATATTCTAAGGGTGCACTTAGTCGTTTTAAGTTTGCTTTTAGTCATTTGGCTTGTGCCAACCAACTATAATTTTCTGATTTGGAATTTATTTTTGGCATTAGTACCTTTCGACTTGGCTTTAATTATTAGGTACTTAAGCGGTAAAAAAGGGCAGTTATTATTGAAGTTAGGACTAACGGTGGTATGGTTAGCGTTTTTCCCTAATGCGATGTATATGGTGACTGACTTTAGTCACTTATCTTCAATTGGTACGGGACTAATGACCGAAACACAATTTTTTAATTATGCAATTTTAGCAGTTGGTGTTTTAATGGGATTGCTATTTGGCTTGTCATCAGCCCATATCATTGGCCGAGTTTATGGTGGTGTACTATCATCAACATGGACGGTTGTATTGTCATTTGTGTCTGCCTATGGTATTTATTTGGGAAGATTTTTACGAATTAATTCATGGGAATTAATTAGTGCACCACATAAAGTACTGACTTTATTTCTAACATCCTTATCATCACATAGCTTAGTATTTGTTATATCATTTGGATCACTACAGTTTGCGTTGTTAGTGTTGTATCATATGATGAGACGTATAAATACTGATTAAAAAAGTCTGTCATTGATTTAATCTCATGTAAGGTGAGATTAATTAATGACAGACTTTTATAGTTTATAAATTAAGATTTTTATCATGCTTTAATGACTTCGTACGATAGAAGAATAAGCAAGCGTTAACCAAGATTAACAGTGCACTGGCAATAAAAATTCCGTTATAGTCAAAAAACATTGCAACAACAGTGCCCATGATTGGACCGAAGACGGATCCTAATGATTGAAATGATTGATTATAAGCAAAAATGCGAGAAGTAACCTGAGTTGGTGTTGTTTTGGTCAATAATGTTTGAACAGCAGGTAGCATCGTAGCATCAGAAATACCAATCATAAATCTTAAAATAACTAATTGCCAAATGGCTGTCACAAAACCAGTTGGTAACATGAAAATAAATGCTAAGCTAAATCCCATTAACATAATGCGATGTGTGCCAATTCGATCGCCTAATTGTCCAAAACGAGGTGCTGCAAGCATCGTAGCAATTCCAGGCATTGCAGCTATAATCCCAGCCCACAGTGTTGTGCTGCCAGAGCCATTATTAAGCTCACGGACAAACAATGCAATAATAGGGCTAATTGATTGATTAACTATTTGGATGATAAAAGTTGTTGTAAACAAACCAATGGTCAATTTAGGATAGGATAATTGGGAAAAAATTTCTTTACGAGAAGGTGATTTACCTTTTGGAATGGGAATAAATTCTTCTTTGACCAAAGTGATAACTAGTAAAAATACTAATAGAAAAATAATACCAGTAATAATAAAAGCTATCCGGTAATTAACAAGTGAGGCGAGGACACCACCAATAAATGGGCCTAATAACTGCCCACCAGTAACACCAGTCACAAGTGTTCCTAACGCATAACCTGATTTTTCTTTAGGTGTTTGGGTTGCAATCATCGCATTAGCGTTAGAAATGAATCCGCCGCATAAACCTTGAAGTGCCCTTAAAAAAATAAGTTGCCAAATATTTTGGACAGCCCCCATTAAGAAAAAGACAATTGCCATACCTAATGAAGCACGGATTAACATTAGTTTGCGACCACGACTATCGGCTAATTTTCCCCAAAATGGTGAAATGATTGCTGTCATTAAAAAGGTAATGGAGAAGGTTATGCCGCTATAAAAAGTTAGTTGATTTTTTGTAAAATTTCCTAATGTATCAACGTACAAAGATAGAAAAGGCATTACTTCACTGAAACCAACACCTGTCATAAAGACACCAAACCAAAGGATAAAGATATTACTTTGCCAAGTTGGTAATTGTGACAATTTTTCTTTCAACATACAGGTCTCCTAATTTAAAATGTTTTTCTTACTTAACTATTTATTTTACGCGTTTTGACAGTTTCCTGCACGATTAGTGCCTTTTAATAATTGGTCACAACAAAAGCGAGCTAATTAATAATTAGCTCGCTTTTGCTATAGGTTTAATAAGAGATATGTTAATTGAGTGTTTACTATCGTAAATAACTCTTCGCTTTATGAGGGAGCGAAACGACTTAGCAATAGTGTGTATGGCAGCTACTGCTTAACTTAAGTCGATAAGTATATCGTAACCAATAGATATGAAAAAAACATGAATTTTATGGTAACAAATTTTGGTTATCGTGAAATGCGAATCGCTAATTGTCAATTAGCATACGCTGCTTTTCTGCTATAATGAAAATAACGATTTATTGGAATGGGAGAAAAAAATGTACGAATATTTAAAGGGGCTGATCACAGAAATCTCTCCGAATTATATTGTGATTGATATACAGGGAATTGGTTATCGAATTTTAGTTGCTAATCCATATGCATTTTCTTTGGATAGTAAAATGACAGTCTATGTTGAACAAATCATTCGTGAAAATGAACATACTTTGTATGGATTTTTGAACAAGCAAGAAAAAAACTTATTCCAAAAGTTATTAAATGTTTCTGGTATTGGCCCTAAATCAGCATTAGCTATTTTGGCTAATAATGACCATACAGGGTTGATTAATGCGATTCAACAAAGTGATGTTGGATTTTTAACAAAGTTTCCTGGTATTGGTAAAAAAACAGCGCAACAAATTGTATTGGACTTACAAAATAAATTATCGGATTTGGTGTTAGCAAATGATGAAATGGCACCTGTTGTACCGGCGGTTAGTTCAAATAGTCAATTAGCGGATGCGCTTTTGGCTTTGGAAGCGTTAGGTTATGCTAAAAAGGATATTAACCGTGTTGAAAAAGCATTACGTAAACTGGATGAACAAACAACGGCTAAATATGTTAGTGCTGGGTTGAAACTATTACAGTAAGGAGATGTTATTAGATGGCAGAAGATTTTATACATGACATGTCCACTGATGATGGTGAAGAAACGGTTGAGCAAACTTTACGGCCCAATACCTTACAACAATATATTGGGCAAGCTGATTTAAAGCAAAGATTACAGGTTTATATTGAAGCAGCGCAACAGCGTTCAGAACCATTAGATCATACATTGTTATATGGACCACCTGGATTAGGGAAAACGACGTTAGCAATGGTTGTTGCCAATGAAATGGGTGTGGGTCTAAGGACAACTTCTGGTCCCGCTATTGAAAAATCTGGTGACCTATTGGCTTTGTTAAATGAATTAACGCCAGGGGATGTTTTGTTTATTGATGAAATTCATCGGTTGCCAAAACAAGTTGAAGAGATGTTATATTCGGCTATGGAAGATTTTTATGTTGATATTATTGCAGGTGAAGGTCCTACGGCACACCCAATTCATTTTCCACTACCACCGTTTACCCTCATAGGGGCTACAACTCGTGCTGGTATGTTGTCACAACCATTACGTGACCGATTTGGGATTGTAGAACATATGGCATATTACACACACGATGAATTATCACAAATTATTAAGCGTTCATCAGATGTTTTTAATATCGAAATTTCTGGTGAGGGTGCGTTTGAATTAGCACGACGCTCACGAGGGACACCGCGTATCGCTAATCGTCTGTTGAGACGAGTTCGTGATTTTTCAACGGTTAAAGGTCAAAAGGTTATTAATGATGAGATGGTCAATTTTTCTTTACAATTATTGAAAATCGATAGCATGGGACTGGATGAGGTTGATCATAAAATTTTGCAAACAATGATTACCTTTTATCAAGGGGGGCCAGTTGGTGTAAATACGATTGCTGCTAACATTGGAGAAGAAGTTGATACAATTGAATCAGTATATGAACCGTACTTATTACAAATTGGCTTTTTACAGCGAACACCGCGTGGGCGGGTTGTGACATTGGCAGCGTATCAACATTTAAATCTACCGGTGCCTGATACTAAACAATAACAAGGGGATTAACGATATATGGCAGAAAACTTTACAAGTTTAAGTGATTTTGATTATGAATTACCGCAAGAACTAATTGCACAGACACCATTAAAGAGGCGAGATGGTTCACGTCTATTAGAAATGAATGCTGATACAGGGGTCCTTCATGACCGTCATTTTTACGATATTATTGATTATTTAAATCCTGGTGATGCTCTTGTTATGAATAATTCACGGGTTTTACCGGCTCGTTTGTATGGTGAACGTCCGGAGACTGGTGGGCATGTTGAAGTGCTTTTACTTCGGCAAGACCAAGATGATGTTTGGGAAACATTGGTCAAGCCAGCTAAAAAATACGTAGTCGGACAAAAAATCACTTTTGGTGATGGTCGTTTGACAGCAGAAGTGATTTCGGAATTAGAACATGGTGGTCGAATGATTAAGTTCCATTATGAGGGTATTTTTTTAGAGATTTTAGAAGAGTTAGGTGAAATGCCTTTACCTCCTTATATTAAGGAAAAGTTGGAAGATCAAGAACGGTATCAAACTGTTTATTCAAAGGTGAATGGCTCGGCTGCTGCACCAACTGCAGGGTTGCATTGGACGCCTGAATTATTGCAAAAAGTAGCTGATAAGGGCATTAAGTTAGTTGAATTAACATTACATGTGGGCCTTGGTACTTTTAGGCCAGTTGAAGAAGACAATATTGACGATCATAAAATGCACTCAGAGTTCTATCAACTAAGTCAAGAAGCAGCGCAAACGTTAAATCAGGTTAAAGCAAATGGGGGTCGCATTGTTGCCACTGGAACAACTTCCATTCGTACGTTAGAAACAATTGGGGCTAAATTTGATGGTGAGTTAAAAGCTGATTCAGGTTGGACGGAAATATTCATTAAACCTGGCTTTCAATGGCGTGTTGTTGATGCATTTATTACTAATTTCCATTTGCCTAAATCAACTTTAGTGATGCTGGTAGCTGCTTTTACTGGTCGGGATAATATTTTAAATGCTTATGAACATGCTGTTAAAGAACAATATCGCTTCTTTAGCTTTGGGGATGCTATGTTTATTCATCATTAGCAAGTAGTTTAATATTTATTTGATAAAAGTGTTGACTTTGTCTTAAACAATGTGTATTATAAATATTGTTGTTGACGTACGAAACACTTTGCGGATGTAGTACAATGGCTAGTGCTCCAGCCTTCCAAGCTGGGAATGCGGGTTCGATTCCCGTCGTCCGCTTTGCATTATTTATTTAATGTACAAGTTGATCATTGAAAACTGAATATCGTTTCGATAGAACAAATGTGTAGGGTCTTCAAGCATTAAGCTTGAAACAAAAA
>NZ_BJEG01000012.1 GCF_005405545.1 Weissella hellenica | reverse complement strand
GTTAAGCTCAGTAGCGCCAAAAGTAGTTGGAGGATCGCCTCCTGCGAGGATAGGACGTCGCGATGCAAAGTAAAAAGAGCTCACAGTAAAATGTGAGCTCTTTTTTTGTGTATTAAAGATAAAATCAAAATAGATATAATTTATGGCAAACAGCATTATGACGTAACAATAGTTATATTTTTAAGTATTAAATAAAGCCAATATAGTTGGTGAGTCTTAAGTAATTAATGTATAAATAAACTATTTATCTGAATGGAATAACGAACTTTTTGATTTAAACAATATTATTATATGATATTATATTTAAAAAACTAGATATTTTAATAGTTAATCATCAAAAATATATAAGGTTATTTTAAGTAAGTTATTTTAAAGTAAAACCAATTCAGGTAAGGTTAAGGAGGAAATTTTATGGTTAATTGGTTAAGAAATAGTAAGAGTAGTATGGTGGTGCTGACGTTAATTAGACTATATGTGGGATATGTCTGGCTAACGAGTGGTTGGAGTAAAATTGCTTCTGGTAGTTTTACGTCAGAAGCAATGGTGCAACAGGCAATTAAATCACCAGTGACTGGTGCAACAGGTGCACCAGCATATGATTGGTATACGAAGTTCTTAGAAAATATTGTGCAACCTAATTTAGGGATTTTTGATTTTATTGTGCAATATGGTGAATTATTGATTGGTTTGGGATTGATTTTCGGAACTTTAACAACATTAGCCACATTCTTTGGTTTAGGGTTAAATTTCACTTATTTATTAGCAGGAATGATTTCAATAAATCCTATTCTAATTATTTTAGGAACTTTGTTACTAGTAGCAGGGCTTAATGCTGGTAAAATTGGTGGAGATCGTTGGGTTATCCCATTTATCCGTGAAAAGATGCCATTTATGTCAAAAAATAAAAGAAATATTGTATAGTAGTCGCTAAATAGGTGTCTGTTATACGCTTACTAGTCGTCAATCTCCCTATTACTTAATAGGATGGATTGACGACTTTTAATATTTCATTAAAAAGCTGACTATGTTTGGCTCGTTACCACCACGTCAGTATAAACAACTTAAATTTTAATATTATCTGACAGGAGTTATTAAATCTTTGCTATAATTGATGTAATGGGCGTTAAATTAATGTAGCTAAAAATAACATCTTACTCATTTGTAAGATGGGAGGTAAAATGAGAATGGCAGAAGAAAAGAAAAGTTTCTATATTACAACACCAATTTATTATCCATCTGGTAAGTTGCACATTGGTAATACGTATACGACAGTATTAGCTGATGCAGCGGCTCGTTACCACCGACTATTAAATGAGGATGTATATTTTCTAACAGGTACAGATGAACACGGACTAAAAATTGAGCAGAAAGCTGAAAAATTAAACATTTCACCAAAAGAATATGTTGATCAAATGGCTGCAGATATTAAAGCATTATGGTCTGAATTAGCTATCAGTAACGATGGCTTTGTTCGTACCACTGATGATTATCATGAAAAAGCAGTCCAAAAGATTTTTCAAAAGTTTTTGGATCAAGGGGATATCTATAAAGGTCAATATGAAGGTTGGTATTCAGTTGATGATGAAGAATATTTCACTGAATCTCAATTAGCAGAAGTTTACCGTGATGACCAAGGTAATGTTACTGGTGGTAAAGCTCCTTCAGGCCACGAAGTAGAACTTGTTCAAGAGGAATCATATTTCTTTAAGATGAGTAAGTATGCTGACTGGTTGTTGGATTACTATAAAGCACACCCTAAGTTTATTCAACCAGCCACTCGCATGAATGAAATGATTAAGAACTTTATCGAACCAGGATTGGAAGATTTGGCTGTAACACGTACTGCCTTTAACTGGGGTGTACCGGTTGCATCAGATCCCGATCACGTTGTTTATGTATGGATCGATGCGTTATCAAACTATATTACCAATCTAGGTTACATGTCAGAAGACACAACCTTATTTGATAAATTCTGGCCAGCTAATGTGCATTTAGTTGGTAAAGAAATTGTCCGTTTCCACACAATTTATTGGCCTATTATGTTACACGCTTTGGGATTACCAATGCCTGAAACAATCGTTGGTCATGGTTGGTTAACAATGCGTGATGGTAAAATGTCTAAGTCAAAGGGTAACGTGGTGTATCCAGATACGTTGGCTGAACGTTATGGTATTGATGCTGTGCGTTACTACTTGCTCCGCGCAATGCCATTTGGAAATGATGGTATTTTTACCCCTGAAGATTTTGTGTCAAAACTAAATTATGATTTGGCAAATGACTTGGGAAACTTGTTGAACCGTACAGTTGCCATGATTAATAAATATGAAGCTGGTATTATTCCAGAATTACATACTGGTTTAACTGACTTTGATCAAGATCTTGTTGAAACTGCACAAGAAGTGATTGTTAATTATAATGATAATATGCAAGCAATGCGGACTGCTGATGCTTTGGCAAATATCTGGCAATTGATTTCACGTGCTAATAAGTATATTGATGAAACGACGCCATGGACATTAGCTAAGGATGATACCCAAGCTGAGGTATTGGCATCAGTCATGGCTCACTTGGCAGCAGCTTTACGCGTCGTTGCGATCCTATTACAACCTATTTTGACAAAAGCACCACAAAGTATTTTCAATCAATTAGGTTTGGATGATTCAAATACTAACATTGTTGGACTAAGCTTTGAAGATATGCCAACTGGTGGTCATGTTGTACCAAAAGGACAACCAATCTTCCCACGTGTTGATGTAGAAGCTGAAGTAGTTTATATTCGTGATAATATGACGGGTCAAGGTGGTAAACAAACACGCTCAATGGCAAAACCCACAGCACCAAAGACGATTACAACTAAAGATGAAATTGTTTTTGATGACTTTGAAAAGGTGGAATTGCGTGTTGCAGAAATTAAAGAAGTATCTGAAGTAGAAAATTCTAATAAATTATTACGTTTTAAATTAGATGATGGTTCTGCTGATGGTCGCACAATTTTGTCAGGTATTAAGAAGTTTTATCCAGAATACACAGCCTTAGTAGGTAAAAAGGTTGCTTATGTTGCTAACCTAAAGCCTCGTAAGATGATGGGAGAGCTTTCTGAAGGAATGCTACTTTCAGCTGAAAAAGATGGTAAGGTTACCTTATCAATCTTGCCAGCTGAAATTGAAGCAGGATCAGAACTAGGCTAATTAGTTATTAATTAAACACATGCATAAAGGATTGAGATGATCATCTCAATCCTTTATTTTTAAGCACTGTAAAAGGAGGGTACTATTAAATGATAATTTTTTATGCATTAGCTTATGTATGTATTGCGATTATTATTGCTAATTTTTTAACGCAAGCATTTCCAAAAATCCCACAAGCTTTGTGGCAAATTTTAGGCGGGATACTATTAGCTACTGTACCGGTTATTAATCATTATGTGATTATGTTAAATCCAGAATGGTTTATGATGCTAGTGATTGCCTCATTATTATTTTATGAAGGACAACGTACACAAGCTAGATTAATTTCCAAACATTTTAAATCAATTATTGAGTTAGCGGGTATTTTAGCGATTGTAACAGTCGTTATTTTAATGACTGTTGGACATGTTGCGATTGGGTGGGCGTTACCATTCTCGCTAGCACTAGCAGCAATCGTAACCCCAACTGATGCAACTGCTTTAGAATCAGTGACTAATGGGTTGGACATGCCTAAAGATATAAAACGTTCTTTGAGTTTAGAATCTTTGTTTAATGATGCGACCGGGTTGGTTATTTTAGAGCTAGCCATTTTATGGATGAATACGGGAACATTTTCATTTGTACATGGATTTAGTGAGTTTTTGGTCGTAGCATTGGGTGGTGTGATTGCTGGTCTCATTGCTAGCTTTATTTTCATTTATACTCGTCAACATTTGCTGAAGGCCGAATTTGATGATACGGTTGCGCATGTTTTAATGTACTTTTTGGCCCCAATTGCCGTTTTTGGTATTGCAGAACATGTTTTAGGCGTTTCTGGTATTATTGCAGTTGTTGTCATGGGCGTTATGTCTAATGTTGAACAACAACATACGCAATTTATGGATCCCAAACTCAATCATTTAGTGGGTCAATTGACCGATATTGTATCGCAAATTTTAAATGGTTTGGTATTCATTTTATTAGGGACCTCCCTAGTTAGTGTGGCAAAGGTTTATATTTTACAACCAGTTAGAACCTGGGTAGTATTAGTTGCTGTTGGTGTTTTATTGTATTTAGTGATGACATTATGTCGATATCTTGCAATTCGTTATAGTGATCGATTTGGTAATAAATCATACACGAAACGAGATGGCTTGGTATTTGCTATTGGTGGTGTTCATGGTGCCGTGACAATGTCGATGGCATTTTCATTACCGTTAACACTAAGTAATGGCGCAGCATTTACAGAACGTAATGATTTATTGTTAATTGCATCAACAGTTATTATTTTGAGTTTATTCGTGCCGGTTATCTTATTACCAAGGATTTTAAATCGATTAGCACCATTTTATGATGCAGATACGTACCAAAAAAATCATACAGAGATGGTCAATGCTGCGATGACGTACGTTAGTCATGCAGATGTTTCACAAACGATTAAGGCAACTGTCATGCAACAGTTAAAGAATCAATTGGGTTATGGTAATGAACGATTAAATGATGCCAGTCGTCAAAAAGCTTATCGGACATTGTATAAAGTAGCAGATCAAGCAATGGCACAAGCGATTGATGAAAATCAAATATCAGATGAAGCTTTGCAGCTGTATAATCGTATGCAATCATTACAAAATGGTTTTGGTAAATTTAGTAAACATAGACGCTATATTTGGCGAAAGTTAACAGCTAGAATAATTAAACAGCGAGTAGCTAATCACAAAGATAATGATCATAGTCATCAAAATAGTGTTGATGAAGTGATGACTATTATTAATGACGGTATGGCGACATATATGAATCAACTGCCAAAACAAGATATGAATGACAGAGATATGATTGCGCTGCGATACGCCTATTCGCATCAGCAAGCGATGTTACAGAATCAAAAAATTAATGCTGATGATGGGCAACAAATTTTCTTAAATGCATTACAAGAAGAATTGAATTATATTGAACAACAACGCATAAAAGGTGATGCAGATTCAGAATTATTAAAAGAGCTCTATGATGAGGTAATTAATTCACAGGCTATTTTATTAGCAAATATTAGTAGTGAGTAAGTAAAATTAGATGAAGTTGGCATAAAAATTTATTTATCTTATCTGGCAAAACAGCAAATCATCCTGTATTGACGATTTGCTGTTTTTAAAAACGTGCTAATAAGAGAAAAGCAATTTTAAAAATGAAATATTAAGGATGACATGTTATGCTTAATAGATGACTATATAAGTGTTTTTTGGCTTTTTTTGAATCATTTGCTAGAATGAAATGGATTAAAAACTACAAAAATTAAACCGTATAAAAATAATTAATCAAGGAGTAAAAATGGCGATTTATAAATCTGGGCAACGCCGTGCTGACGGCTATGATACCCATACACATCTAAATGATGATACTTTTTGGCATGATGTACCAGCTTATTTTGGTAGAGCAACTGAATTTAGCATTGTAGAAATGAATATTGTTGGTTATGATGCGCAATCTAACGAACGGGCTATTCAATTAGCTCATGAGTTTGAAGGTATGCATGCTGTTATTGGCTGGCAACCAGAAGATATTTTGGAAATGAATGATGAAAAATTAGCAGCTTTTCGTAAACAATTACAAGATGACACTGTTATTGGTGTTGGTGAGACAGGATTGGATTATTATTGGGATGATAATCCTTCAGCAGCTGAACAAAAAAAGGCTTTCATACAGCAATTGACACTGGCTCATGAATTTAATTTGCCTGTCACAGTACATACACGTAGCGCCATGGCAGATACTTATCAAGCGTTAAAAGATGCTCATGTTGAGGAATTTGGCGGAGTTATGCATTCCTTTACGGGCACACCAGAAGAAGCTAAGCAGTTTCTTGATTTGGGGATGTATATTTCATTCTCAGGAATTGCAACGTTTAAGAATGCAAAGGATGTGCAAGAAACGCTTAAGTCAGTACCGCTAGATCGGTTATTAGTCGAAACGGACGCACCTTATTTGGCACCAACACCTATGCGTGGTAAGGCCAATGAACCAATGTACGTACATTATATTATCGATTATATTGCTGAACTATTGGGTAAAAGTTATGATGAAGTAGCTGAAATGACAACCAATAATGCACGTCGGTTATGGCATTTAGATCAAGCTAAATGATGAAAATTAAAGAAGTGATTGTCGTAGAAGGACGTGCGGACACTGAAGCACTACGACACGCAGTTAATGCAGATACCATTGAAACGAATGGGTCAGCACTTAGTGAACAAACGATAGCTGCTATTAAACAGGCTGCAGCCAATCGTGGTGTGATTGTTTTTACTGACCCTGATTTTAATGGTGAACGATTAAGAAAAATTATCAGTAGTGTGGTACCCGATGCAAAACATGCTTTTTTGACTAAAGACGAAGCTGGTCGACAGATTAAACATCATAGTTTAGGCATTGAATATGCGACACCTGTAGTACTGCAAACTGCGTTACAGGCAGTTTATACACCAAAAACAACAGCAATAACAACGGACATTACTATGGCAGACCTACGTCGATTAGGGTTAGTTGCTGGCCAGGATGCAGCCAAACGCCGTGAATATATTTCTGAAGCAATGAATTTAGGATATGTGAACGGTAAACAATTGATGAATCGTTTGATAATGTTTGGTATTAAAAAGCAAAATTTATTAACGGTTTTAGATGAATTAGATGAGGAAAAAGAATGACAGATGTGCCAGATATTGCGACGCCAATGCGCACGCAAGCCATTATGAATAGTTTTGGCATTAATACGAAAAAATCTTTGGGTCAAAATTTTTTGACTGATATTAATATATTGAAAAACATTGTTGCAGCTGGGGAAGTGAAAGATACGGATAATGTTATTGAAATCGGACCGGGTATAGGTGCTCTAACAGAGCAATTGGCCCGATCAGCAAAAGAAGTATTAGCATTTGAAATTGACGACCGTTTGATACCAGTTTTAGATCATACGATGGCACCTTACGATAATGTAATGATTGTTAATCAAGATATTTTAAAGGTTAATTTGGAATCTGAAATTAAAGCGCATTTTAGTGATCCGGATGCTCCCTTGAAGCTAGTTGCTAATTTACCATATTACATTACCACACCTATCTTAATGCAAGTGCTTCAGTCAGATGTGAAATTTGATAATATTGTGGTTATGATGCAAAAAGAAGTTGCGAGTCGCTTATCAGCTGAAGTTGGAACCAAGGATTATGGGTCACTAACGTTAGCTGTGCAGTATCGAATGAATGCGACGTTGGCTTTTACAGTTTCAAGAACGGCATTTGTACCAAATCCAAATGTGGATTCAGCAATTATTTCATTAACCCCACGTGAACCATTGCAGGTATTACCACACAATGAACAACAATTATTTAACTTGTTTAAAGTTGGTTTTACAATGAGACGTAAAACATTATGGAATAATTTGATTACAGCATTTGGTAAAGATGATGCGATGAAAGAAAAACTTACTGCTGCTTTAGAAAATGTGGCGATTGATCCACGTATTCGAGCTGAAAAGTTATCATTAGAAGAGTTTATTAATTTACATAATTCACTAGTAAAATATAATGTATACAGTAAGTAACGAAATTTGCTATAATTGTATCTAGAACTAATTTTGAAAGAAGGTATGTCATGGATTCCGGTCCGTCTATTATCACTAATTTGGTGATTATTATTATTATTTTATTGCTAGCTATTCTGTTTACTTTAACAGAGTATTCATTGGTTAAAGTACGTCCAAGTTCATTGCGTGCGATGCAAGAGGCTCGTGAAAAGCCGTCTGCTAAAGTAGGGCATGCATTGCACATGTTGGATCATTTATCAGAATATCTATCAACTGCACAAGTTGGTATTACACTAACCTCTTTGATTTTAGGTTGGTTAGGTGAAGATTTTATTGCAACATTAATTATTAATGCTGAAATTTTGCCACCTGCAATTGCACATAGTGTATCATCGATTGCGGCTATCTTGATCTTTACATTTATCCACGCTGTGTTTACTGATTTGGTACCAAAGAATATTGCGATTGATCAACCAGTTAAAATGTTGTTGGCCATTGTTAGGCCGGTAATGTTTTTCCACGTTGTTTTATTCCCGTTAATTTGGTTGTTTGATCGTGCAGCTGCATTCTTTACCAAAATGCTAGGTTTCAATGCACATCCAGATGAAGATATTTATTCAGAGGCTGAAATTTTATCTTTGTCAAAGGATGCTGCAGATGCGGGTGAATTGGATGAGGAAGATTTAACATTCATGAAACGTGCTTTTGCAATGAATGATAAAGAAGCTTTGGATATCATGATTGATCGTACACAATTAACCGTTGTGGATGTGACGGAAACAATTTCTGATGCCTTAAATGTATATTTGGAAGAGAAGTTTTCACGAATTCCAGTTGTTGCAGATAATGATAAAGATAAGATTTTAGGATATGTCTTTTCATATGATTTGGTGCGTCAGGGACGAATTAGTCCAGATGCGCCAATTAGAACAGTCTTACGTAACTTGCCAGTTGTTTCTGAAACACAACCAATTACAGAAGTGCTACAAGAGATGATTGAACATCGTGCCCCAATTGTTGTTGTTAAAGACGAATTTGGTGGTACATCAGGCATTGTGACGGATAAAGATATCTATGAGGAACTGTTTGGTTCTGTTCGTGATGAAATTGATGATGTGGCTGATGATATGGTCGAAAAGATGGGATCAGATGATGCAGGAAATATGCATTATCGTGTATCCGGGAAAATGACGCTGTATGATTTTGAACGATTCTTCAAGACGGAAATTAAATCTTTTGAAAAATCAGAAAAGGTAACTTTAACTGGTTATGTGTTGGATGAACATCCAGATTTCCATGTTGGCCAAGCAATTCGTATTGTTAATTTTGAAATTACCGCACTTGATTTTAAGGATGCATACATTGAAAAATTCGAAGTTGTTGCATTCCCAGAATCAGAGATTGATATAACAGATGACGATGAAAAATATTAAGGATTAATGATTGATGTTTTTTGATAAAAACAAAAAACGCTACTAAATTCTATTTGGAGAATTTAGTAGCGTTTTTATCAACTATCCTAAATGAATAACAGATTTAACAAGCGATATAACCTGTTATCAACACATATGATAAAGTTTGATATAATATGAATAATCAGTACCATTATATTTGAAAGTAGGGAATTAATTTGAGTGAAGGAAGATTTATCATATCAATTATTGTGATAATCTTGGTGTTAATATTTGCAGCGTTGTGTGTCTCTGCTGAATTTGCCTTAGTGAAGGTTAGAAAAAGTGCATTAGTAGAACTTCAAGAAGCACGTGAACGACCATCGCGCAAGATTGCAACAACGATTCACATGGTTGATAATTTAAATGAATATTTATCAACAACCCAAGTTGGAATTACAGTGACTGGTTTGTTATTAGGTTGGATGGGTGAAGAAACAATTGCTCACTTATTATTAGCTGGTGGTTTCTTGAAGGAAATGACGGGCCTACCTCGGCGGCCATTGCATCAGTTATTGCATTGATATTGTTGACTTATATTGAGGTTATCCTAACGGAGTTGGTCCCTAAAAATATATCAATTGAATTCCCTGTTAAGGTGGCTTTGTTCGTCTCAGGACCATTGCGTCTGTTCCATGTGTTGTTTTATCCTTTTGTGTGGTTACTTAATAAATCTGCAACTGGATTTACGCACTTACTAGGGCTACGCACAGCATCTGAAGATAATGAGGTTTACTCAGAAGCAGAAATTTTGAGCTTATCACGTAATGCAGCTCGCTTAGGTCAATTGCAAAATGAAGATTATGTCTTTATGGAACGTGCATTCGAAATGAATGACAAGGTTGCTAATGACATTATGATTGATCGTACGCAATTGTTTGTGGTTGATGTTAGAAGTAATGTTGCTGATGCATTGCATGCTTATTTTGAAACGAAGCATTCGCGTTTTCCAGTAGTTGCTGATGGTGATAAGGATAAAATTTTGGGATACGTGTTTAATTATGATATTATGCGTCAAGCAGAAGTTGATCGTACGGTTCCGGTACGAAAAATTATTCGTAATATGCCAACGGTACCTGAAAATATGCCTATCCAGGATGTTTTAAAGTTGATGATTTCAAAGCGGACACCGATGATTGTTGTAAAAGATGAGTATGGTGGTACATCTGGTATCGTTACTGATAAAGATATCTATGAGGAACTATTCGGCTCAGTTCGTGATGAGGTTGATTGGGTAGTTGATGATTTGGTTGAAAAATTAGGAACAGATGATCAACAACAAATGCATTATAAAATTTCTGGCAAAATGACGGTTTATGATTTTGAACGCTATTTCAAGACAGACATTAAAGAATTTGATAAATCAGATATGGTCACATTAACCGGATTTATTTTGGAGCAATTCCCAGATATTAAAGGCAGTGAAACGGTTGAATTGGCAGACTTTGCAATTAAGCCACTGGATTTTAAGGATGCTTATATTAATGAATTTGAAGTTGTGCGATTAAACAAATCAGAATAAAATAATAAAAAACGTCAGGTATAATGACTTGAAATCATTATACCTGACGTTTTTTGGTTGCCTAATCAAAAGATATTTCAATGTTTTCTGTTAAAAGATCGGTGTAACTAAATGATGCACGATCAAATTCGTGACCATCTTGTTCTAAATCAAGGACGAAAACAGAACGGAAGGTGTTTCGTACGATTGCTTGGTGTTTAATGGTGCGGTGACGGCTTTCATGGGTAGTCAAAGTGACTTGTTTACCGATGTGTTCATCTAATTGTTGCTTAATTTCTGCTAATGCTGCAGGCATAAGAACTCCTCTCATGGGGCACCCCCATAGCCAGCGACAAATGGAATCGCTGCATAAATCTATTATCTAAATAAAGATAAAATTAGTTAATTTTAATTATATCATAATTTATTTTTTAAATCAATTATATATTTCGCCGTGACTGTAATAAAATGTTTTATAAGTTGTAAAATATAAACTCTTTTATTTAATTGCAATCCTTGCTAATATTAGGAACAACAAATACAGATAATGAAGGGGCAAGATAATGAATGATGAACGGATTACTTGGGAAAAGTATTTTATGCTACAGGCAATTATGTTGGCCGCACGTAGTACTTGCACACGATTGCATGTTGGTGCAGTTGTGGTAAAAGATGGCCGCATCATTGCTAGTGGTTATAATGGATCCGTATCTGGCACACCACATTGTACCGAGGTGGGTGATTTGCTTGTGGATGGACATTGTATCCGTGCTGTACACGCTGAGCAGAATGCTTTGATGCAATTGGCAAAGATGGGTATTAGTGCTGATGGTTCCCAAGTTTTTGTAACTGATTTTCCTTGTGTACATTGTACAAAATTGTTATTGCAAGCAGGGGTAACTAAAATTAATTATTTACGTAACTATCGTAATGATGATTTTGTAACAGAATTATTGGATGCAAAAAAGGTCACAATTGCGCAAGTAAAAGTGGATGGCACAGATTTAGATAAAATTGATTTTGAGGCTTATTTATAGAAAGGCTAGTAAGGTACTCATTATGAGTGAAAATGAACAAGGTTACTTAGATTTAGCACAAGATATATTGGATAATGGTGCTGTTAAAAATGATCGCACTGGTACAGGAACAAAATCTGTCTTCGGGCGTCAATTACGCTTTAATATGAGTGAAGGTTTTCCGTTATTAACTACTAAACGGGTACCATTTGGTTTAATTAAAAGTGAGTTATTGTGGTTTCTTAAAGGAGATACCAACATCCGTTTTTTGTTAGAACATAAAAATCATATTTGGGATGAATGGGCTTTTAAAAATTGGGTAACATCATCTGATTATGATGGACCAGATATGACTGATTTTGGACGTCGCTCATTGATTGATGAGGATTTTAAAAGTCAATATGATGAGCAACATGCTATATTTGTTGAACGTATCTTAAATGATGATGTATTTGCAGAAAAATATGGTGAATTGGGTGATGTATATGGTGCACAATGGCGGCACTGGCGTCGCGTGCAGGGTGGTTTTATAGATCAAATTCATGATGTAATAGAACAAATCAAGCACAACCCGGACTCACGTCGTTTAATTGTTTCTGCATGGAATCCTGAGGATGTGCCAACGCAGGCTTTGCCACCTTGCCACACTTTATTCCAGTTTTATGTGGCCGATGGTAAATTAAGTTTACAACTTTATCAACGTTCGGCAGATGTGTTCTTAGGCGTGCCGTTTAATATTGCTTCATATGCCTTACTATTACATATGGTTGCAGCACAAACGGGATTAGAGCCAGGAGAATTTGTACATACTTTTGGGGATACACACATTTATTCAAACCACATTGAGCAAATTCAAAAACAATTACAACGTGACATGAAGGCATTACCAACGATTACTTTAAATCCCGATGTAAATGATATTGCAGAGTATACAATGTCTGATATTAAGTTGAATGGGTATGAACCTCATCCAAGTATTAAGGCGCCAGTAGCTGTTTAATATTTATAATGGTGTCAGATAATAGTTAATGATATATTGCTAGATTAAAAAATATGGTAATATGGTAGGGTTGCTATAAGTTTTTTAAAAGGAACTTTTTATAAACTTACTAAGTATTTTTTCTTGCACAAAATATGAAATATATCATTAATTTTTATAGTTTAGAGAGGAGATGCTCATGGATAATGAGCCGAAAACTCGATTAGATCGACGCCAGGCTGAAGATGAATTAAAAAGGCGTAAAAAGCGTGAAGGTGGCCCGCGTGATAAAAAATTTCAATTAAATGGGAAGCCTCCACGTAAACGTAGAATTCGTGGCGCTATTTTATTTGTGATTGCTGTGATTGTCCTGATTGTGGGGATGTTGTTTGGCGTTGCTTATAACAAGACTAAAAATGCCGTTGAGGGTTCATATCAAGAGACCGGGCTAACTAAAGAACGTAATGTTTCTAAGGTTATCAAACAAGGTAAGCCATTTTCAATTTTGCTATTGGGAACTGATACAGGGGAATTAGATCGAAATTATAAAGGTCGAACGGATTCTTTAATGTTAGTCACGGTTAATCCAGATAAAGAAAAAGTAACGATTATGTCTTTGCCACGTGACTCGGTTATTGCGCCAGTTGGCTATGAAGAAGAATTTCCACAAAAGTTGAATTCGGCATATGAATACGGATCTGCCAAGACAACGATTCAAACAATTCAAAAATGGCTAAATGTGCCAATTGATTATTATGCACTGGTTAATATGGGTGGATTAGAAAAGGTTATCGATCAAATGGGTGGTATTAAAGTTAAGTCACCACTAACATTTGGATATAATCCTTATACTGCTCATAATGACGGAGATTATATTTATAACTTTACTAAGGGATCATCGACGTTTACCTTTAATACGAAAGGTCAAATAAAGACCTATAAAAAAATGGATGGTCAGGCAGCTCTAGCATTTTCACGTATGCGTTATGATGATCCACAAGGTGATTATGGTCGTCAAAAACGTCAACGGATGGTATTACAGACGATTGTTAATGATGCTAAGAGTAATCCAACTAAACTAATTAATCAAAAGTTTTTGAATACATTGTCTGATTCGACACAAACTGATTTAACTTTTGGTGATATGTTAACCGTTGCATCGCATTATCTTAGTGCTGCAAAAACAATTAAGCAAGATAATGCACAAGGAACTGAAGTTAATCTAACGTCGGGTTCATCTGAGTTAATTTCACAAGATGAAAAACAACGTGTCACGAATGTTTTACGTAAGTCATTAGGACTAAAACATAAAAAAACTGGTACACTGTATGGTGGTAAAGTTTCTAATGCGACACTAGTAATGAATGGATTGCCGACTTCGTAATCTGTAACAGAAGAAGTGCCTGCCACTACGGATAGTGTATATGGTACTGTTACAGATACGTACACAGGTTATTAGGATAATATTTAAATTTTGAAAATAAGTTAAGTGCTTTTTATAGGTGATGTACTTTTTATTGATAGTAAATGTCAAAAAACTATAAAATGATAAAGCGACAAACATTTAGATAATGTTTGTCGCTTTTTTGTGTGAAACACGAACGAAAAAGCAAAAAATTTAATTTTTAAAAGATTCAAATACTGTGAAAAAAATTATAGCAGGTTCTATTTGTCACATGAATATTTAAAAAGTATATATAATTAATTTTATTTATAAAATTAATACTGGTTCATTCGATTAAACGTTAAAAATGATTTAATAGACATTTTTTTAAATTGTTTTTGATATAAAAATGATTGTTTATAAAAATGATGGTTTTTATAGATTTACGTTTATTTGATTCAGTTCATATTGTGTAATTGTACTGTTAATCACTAACTTCATACCTTTACATTATTTTATTTAGATTTTTAATATATCATATATCTTTAAATTGTATGATATTATTAATGTGTAAAAGTTGTGTCACCTTCCGTATGGGGAAAAGAGGATAATATGAAGCGTGTCGTAAAAGTACAATTAGATGTTCGTTCACATTACAAGTCATATAAAATCGGTAAAATGTGGGTTACTGCTTTAGCAGGAATGACAATCGGGACAATGGGGTTTTTGGGGAATGTTAACGCTGATCAAGTAACACCAGTACAACAAAGTGCAAGCATACAAGTTAATGATAATGATATTGATAGCTCTCCTGAGTTAGAAAATTCGACTGAAATGACGAGCCAAGCGAGTGATATAGTAACAACAGATTCATCATCAGATGAACAAGTATCGACTTCAGTTAACAGTGAAACTGCCAGTTCTACAGTAAGTAGCGAAGTGACAGTAGTTGATAATAAAACTGACAAAACAGATGTTGTAACCGAGCAATCACCAATTACGTCTGAGGTATCTGACATACAAACGTCATCATCAATAGTAGATTCAGAAGCAACAATAGAAAAAATTCAAGAAGAAACAGTATCAACATCTGCAGTGACGGCTGCCACAGTAGATACAACACAGACTGAACAAGACCTAACTAATCAGACTATAACCGAAACACCTGTTTCAAATGAGGTTAATGTAAGCGCTGACAAAGGTGAGGGAGTTGAACAAACAACAAAAGATAATACTGAGCAAGTTAAACAACCAGTAGTCGCTGACGCTAGTGTTAATGAATCCGTACCGACTGTGGAAAATAAAGCGGGTGATGAACTACCAGAAGGTTCAGTAGTCGTTAATACAGCCGAAGAATTTGTTAACGCCATTGCAACTGGGACATCTTCAGATATTTATGTTGATTCAGATATTGATTTAGCAGGTTATAAAAATGGGTTATTGAATTTGCCAACGATAAGTGTGACAAGTCATCGTGATATGACAGTTCAATCTACAAGTGAGCAACGTCATAAAATTGACTTCAATAAATTTACGTTTGATATGGCAACAATTTTAGTGCCGACAAATCGTATTTATTTAAAGAATTTGGATCTATTAGGCACTAATACAAGTGGTATTTTCAGTAAAGCCGATAGTTATGCAGTAGAAGATGTTACTTATCAGGGCGGCACGTTTATCTCAACGAATAATCGTGTTGATATCTTAGGGACTGTCACTGTTGATACGACAGCTAATGGTTCTCCTGCTATTTCTGCTAATGAAATTAATTTTAAAGAGGGCAGCAATTTTACTGGAACTACTACTAATGGTGATGTTTTATATACCAATGTTGACATTACAAATATTACTAACGATCATAATGGTATTTTTTTGGGAGGCCAAGCAAACGTTTCATTGAATCCTCATGGGGATGGTAAATATGCTATTAACGCATCAGCAGCGGATGTTATTGTTAATGATGGTGCCGAATTACACATTAATCTAAATAGCATTGATAACGCGAAAACATCAGGGGTAATTCACTTACATGTGTTAATTGAATCAAAAATAAATGTTGAAAAAAATGCACTGTTAGATATTCAATCTAATGGTGTCCCATCTGTATCAGCAATTAATATTAGTCCAGATAATTTGTTGAATTTTAGTGGAAAAGGTCAAATAAACGTTGATAATGACGCAACATTTAATTATGTTGGTCAAGATATGGGCGACTTTGCAGGTAGTGTGTTCTATATTACCGGAGGGTCAACTTTCAATGTTAATCCGAATGCAACTTTCACTGCTAAAATTGATGGAACAGGTGCTGTTAAGCTAATCGATTTAGGTAGTGCTATTAGTAAAGGATACTTTAATATCGTGCAACCTAAGCATTTCTTAATTGATCGTACGGCTAATACTAATGATCAAACGTCATTTATGACTAACGGTACTTTGAATTTTTCAAAAATTAAAGTAATGGATGATCAAGGTAATTATTCGGATTCACTTGATACAATGAATTTGAATTTTTCTCAATTCTTAGGTTTCTATGCATCAAATGCATCAGATGTAGTCGGTAAAACTGAAGCAGTTGAAACACAAATTAATAATCAATTCCAAAATAATACGAAAGGTATTTTGGATGTTATTCGTTCTGGTGAAGATGTTTTCCAAGAAAATGTGGCCTTAGATAAAAATAATCGACTAACTGCCAATATTTCAAATGTAATGGCTGATAGTGATGCATTTGTTCAAATTCAAATTAAACATGCTGATGGTTCAATCGATATATTGCCAGCCGTTAATACTGTTGATAGTCCTTATTGGCGTGATACAGATAAATATGGCCAATTAACAGATGAAAAGGGTGCGTTCAGTTTTGATTTAAGTAATGCTAATGTACAAAATGATGACACTATTATTATTAAGACCACTCGTGAGTTTGTTACAGATAATCAAGAATACTCTGTTGATCAATTACGTTTGGCACAGGTCCAATCAGATAATAAAAACGCATTATTAGCCTATGGCGAAGAACAAAAACAAGTTATTACAGATTTAGCAAATGTATCAGATGAGCAACGATTGGCAGCGCAAGCAGCGATTGATGCAGAAGTTGCAACAGGTATAGATGATATTGATAAGGCTACGACAACGGTTGAAGCTGATGCAGCATTTAATACTGGTACACATAATATTGATGGCATTGTTGTGGATGTTGTATTGGTAGATAGTAAATTATCAGCCAAAAAAAGCATTGATAATGCTGCGCAAACTGCGAAAAATGAACTAGTCAATAACGTTAATTTAACGGATGAAGAACGTACTGCAATTGAAACTGAGATTGATGCTGCTGTTACGACTGCGAAAGATAATATTGATAGTGCAGTAACAACTGATGATGTTGATGTAGCACAAGTAACAGGCGAGACAGTTATTGCCGACATAGATAAAGCGGGGCATGTTAAAGCCGAAGCAAAAACGGCAATTGACAAAGTAGCTGAAGCAGCGAAGGCAGAAGTGGCTGGTAATGTTACGTTAACTGTTGAAGAAAAAGCAACAATCAATGCTGCAATCGATGAAGCAACGCAAACAGCCAAAGAAGCGATTACTAGTGCGACAACAGATGTTGAAGTGGCAGCAGCGCAAGTAGCAGGAGAAGCTGCAATTGACGCAGTAGACCAAATGGCAGTGACAAAACCAACGGCTGAAACTGCAATTGATAATGCAGCGGAAGTCGCAAAGGGCGAAGTAGCAGGAAATGCCAACTTAACAGTTGAAGAGCAGGCAACGGCGACTGCAGCCATTGATGAAGCGGCACAAGCAGCTAAAGAAGCGATTACTAGCGCAACAACGAATGATGAAGTAACAGCTGCACAAGTAGCAGGAGAAGCTGCAATAGGTGGAGTAGACCAAGTAGCAGTAGTCAAGCCAACAGCTGAAGGTGCAATTGATAGTGCAGCGGAAGCCGCAAAGGGCGAAGTAGCGAAGAACACCAACACTTAACCGCTGAAGAGCAGGCAACGGCGACTGCAGCCATCGACAAAGCAGCACAAACGGCCAAAGAAGCAGTTACTAGTGCAACAACAGAAGCCGAAGTAACGGCCGCACAAGTGTCGGGAGAACTTGATTTGTCGGGCATTATTGAACAATGGACAAATGGTACGGGTCAGGATGGTGACGAACAAGCACCCGTAACAGGCGGTGACGAGCAAACACCAACAACAGGTGATGACGAGCAAGCACCCGTAACAGGCGGTGGCGACGAACAAGCATCAACAACAGATAACGACGTTGATCGAGAAAATGTTGACAATGCTGATGTCGTAGTAGATGATATAAAAACTGATACACCATTGGACACTGGTATTAATATGACTGATATTAATGCAAATGTGATTAGTGTAGCGCTGTCAAAGAATCATGATCAAGCAACAGAGCAAAGTACTAATGCAGTAGCTGAAAATAATCAAGACTTAGTTTTGCCAGCAACGGGTATTACTAATGAAGCTGAAAATAATAACTTACTAGTTGTATTATCACTAGTAATGGCATCATTGATCGGTGGATTGGGATTAGCGAAAATCAAGCAACATCATAATTAAACATTAATTGTCTGTTAGATAGAAAAGGTTATTAAATTCCAATTGGGTTTTAATAACCTTTTTTTATAGGTATTTAATATAAAAGCATTAAAACACGAACTTTGTTGTGATATCAGTCTGTATTTAAAACGTTTAACTGGATTAATGTGAACTATTAATTTTGTTGACGATTTTATTGTTCGCTGTTATTATTTAAGTAACCTTTAAGTGTTTGTAAGTGTATATGACTAAATTTTAAGGAGTACAAAGGTAATGTTTAAAAAAGTTGTAGCGGGAGCCACCGTAGCAATGTTGGCTACGACAATTGTCTCAGCTGTACCAGTAGTAACAGCAGATGCAGCGTCAAAGAAAGTTGATTTGAAAGAGTTGAATGTACAGTTTGTACCATCATCTCAAGCAGATACAATTCAAGCAAAGGCTAAGCCATTGGAAAAGTTGTTGAAGAAGCAACTAGGAATTCCAGTACACGTTACAATTTCAACTGATTATAATACAGTTGTTGAAGCAATGGGTTCAGGTAAGGTTGATATGGGATTCTTACCACCTGATCCTTATGTACAAGCACACAAACAATATGGTGCGAAGGTTATTTTACAATCACAGCGATATGGTATTAATGATAAGAAAAATGATGGTTCTGATACTGATAAGTTAGTTGATTACTATCGTGCATTGGTATTGGTTAAGAAAGATTCAGGTATTAAGAATGCTAAGGATTTGAAGGGTAAGAAAATTGCTGTTCAAAATCCAACTTCTGATGCTGGATATATCTTCCCAGTGGTTGACTTAAATAAAAAGGGAATGAACGTTATCAAAAATTCTGATCTAGTGACAGTTAAGGGTCACGATCAAGGTGTTATCTCAGTATTAAATGGTGATACTGATGCTGCCTTTATTTTTAATGATGCCCGTAATTTGGTTAAAAAAGATAATTCAGACGCATTTAAGGATACACGTGTCTTAGAATACACTGCTAAGATTCCTAACGATACTATTACGTTACGTAAGGGAATTTCAAAGGCTGATACAAAGACTATTCAAAAAGCAATGTTAAAGGTTTCAAAGACGGACAAAGGTAAGAAAATTATGAAGGACGTCTACAGCTGTGCTGGTGTAAGCAAGTCAAAGGATTCAAACTTTGATACCGTTCGTAAGTACCAAAAGCAAGTAGAAGACATCAAATAAAAATAAGTTAATTTAATATTTTTTTAGAGTGGGGCTTGGTTGGATATACTGAGCCTCGCTTTAGTACATATTTTAGATAGATATATACAGAAGGTAGGATAGTAAAATATGGGTAATGGTTTAGGTACCATCAAAATTAATGATGTTTCAAAAATTTATCCGAATGGAACGGTTGGATTAGATCATATTAACCTGGATATTAAATCAGGTGAGTTCGTCGTTATTGTTGGATTATCTGGTGCTGGTAAGAGTACATTATTGCGTGCGATTAATCGGCTACATGATATTAGTGAAGGTGAAATTTTGCTAGATGATGTGGACATTACAAAATCAAAAGGAAAAGCATTACGACAACAAAGACGTAATATTGCGATGGTTTTCCAAAATTTTAATTTGGTTAAACGCGCAACAGTGGCTCGCAATGTTTTGGCCGGACGAGTTGGGTATTATTCAACATTTAGAAGTACTTTTGGACTTTTTTCTAAAGAAGACAAAGAAAAAGCAGCTGTGAATTTAGATCGTGTTAATATGCTAGATAAGTATTACACACGAGCAGATGAATTATCGGGTGGTCAACAACAACGTGTGGCCATTGCGCGATCAATGATGCAATCACCACATGTTGTACTAGCAGACGAGCCGATTGCTTCCCTTGATCCAAAAACGACCAAGATGGTTATGGACGATTTGCAACATTTGAATGATATGGGGATGACAGTCGTTGTAAACTTACATAGTGTTGAATTGGCAATGACATACGCAACTCGGATTATTGGATTACGTGCTGGAAAATTAGTTTATGATAAACCAATTGATCAAGTCGATGAACATGATTTTGATGATATTTATGCCGAATCTGGCGATGAGGAGTAGGATATGAACGCAACTTTACCTGAACGCCAATTCAGTGAAAAGTGGCATATTAAGGGCAGCTTGGCTGTTCTCCTATTTGTCTTAATTTTTATTGGATCTGGTTATAATACTGGGGTATCAACTAGTTTTAGTTGGGATCAATTTTGGCAACTGTTAATTCGTATGATGCATCCAGATTGGTCATACGTGTCATCGATTATCACGCCAATTGCAGAAACTATCCAAATGGCATTAGTTGGGACTTTATTAGGAACGATTATAGCTATACCATTTAGTTTGTTGGCTGCGCGTAACATCGTGAAAAATACGTATTTACGAGGAATTATTCGTTTCTTTTTGAATTTGGTACGTGCTGTGCCAGATTTGTTATTAGCAGCTGTCTTTGTTGCCATTGTTGGGATTGGCCCAATGGCCGGAGTTGGTGCGCTAACAATTTTCAGTTTTGGAATGATTTCTAAGCTATTTTATGAAGCCATTGAAACAATTGATGAAGGGCCGATTGAAGCATTGACATCAGTTGGAGCAAATGGGATTCAAAAAATTGTGTTTGCAGTTATTCCACAAGTAATGAATCAATTTTTGAGTTTTTTCCTATATACATTGGAGATTAATGTTCGTGCATCAACAGTGTTAGGTTACTTAGGTGCCGGTGGTGTTGGATTGTACTTGGATCAAACGTTGTCATTATTCCGCTATGACCGAACAGCTATTGTTATTCTAGCAATTTTGGTTGTTGTCATAGTTGTTGACGGTATTTCTAATCGACTACGGGAGGCGTTGGCATAATGCAAAAAATTCAACGAAATTCGTGGCAAAAGTATGGTCCGTATATTATAGTGCTAGTGGTCGTTTTAATTTTTGTTTGGGCTTTTGCGGGTATTCCCCTATCAACAGTTAAACCACAAGCAATGCAGGTCACGAAATCAATTATTAATGGTTTATTCCATCCAGAATGGTCATACGTTTATACTGGGGATGGTGAAGATTTAGTTAGTGCCTTAATAGAGACACTAGCTATTGCATTCTTAGGAACATTTATTTCAGCTATCTTAACGTTACCTTTTGCATTTTTGGCGGCACGAACTAAGAAGGGATTCTTTACACCACGTTCTACGGTTGGAAAGTTGATCTTGACTATTATTCGTGTTTTCCCTGAAATTGTATTGGCAATTATGTTTATCAAAGCAGTTGGCCCTGGTGCCTACGCAGGTGTTTTGGCTGTATCAATTCATTCTATTGGTATGCTTGGAAAGCTGTTCTCAGAAGCCATTGAAAACATTGATCGTGGACCGAACGAAGCCATCATTGCAGCGGGTGGTTCCACATTAGATGGGTTAACATTAGCAACAATTCCAGCAGTTATGCCAGAATTTATGAATTATACATTGTATCGTTTTGAAATTGCTGTGCGTTCAGCCGCTATTTTAGGAATTGTTGGTGCAGGTGGGATTGGTGCCCCATTGATTTTCGCACTACAAACGCGCCAATGGCCAAAAGTAGGGATCATTTTATTGGGAATTATTGTAATGGTCACAGTTATTGACTTCCTATCTGGGCAATTACGTAAACGCTTGGTTTAGTGATAAGATGAAGTAAAGGGCTAGCCTTTTAAAATACATGCGAAAAAGGTCGAAGTTAGTTCCATATAATTTGGAAAACTTCGACCTTTTATTGTTAATTATAAAATGAAAAATCATAAGGAGAACAACATGCAAGTGTCAATTCTATCAACATCAGATGTGCATGGTTATATACGTGCTGATGATTTTCGACGACCTTTGTTAAATAATCAATTAGGTCTTACAAGAGCAGCGTCAGTTATTGCTGAACAACAGTCACAAGTTGCTGCAACAGACGACGTTGTGGTAACCATTGAAAATGGTGATTTTATTCAAGGATCACCGTTAACCAATTATATTCAAAAAATAGTACCCAACCAAACAAATATATATCAAGAATTAGCTGACAAGATTTCTTATGATGTGCGTATTTTAGGTAATCATGAATTTAATTTTGGTCGCGAATATATTGAAACAGTATTTGCAGACACTGACAATTTATTGAATGCAAATATTTTAGACGACCAAACACAAAAACCGTTCGTTGGTCAGCCTTATAAAATTATTACCCGCAAAGGTATCAAAATCGGAATCATTGGGCTAACAACGCAATTTATTCCACATTGGGAACAACCAGCCCACATTACTAATTTAATTTTTCAAGACCCAGTGGTAACGGCAGAACAATATATTGCAAAATTGCGCCCACAAGTTGATGTTTTAATTATTGCTTATCATGGTGGTTTTGCTCAAGATTTGCAAACAGGGGCACCTCTAGAAAAATTAACGTCAGAAAATCAAGGGTATCAGTTATTACAATTGCCAGGAGTTGATGCACTTGTAACAGGTCATCAACATCGGGAAATTGCAGAAGTCGTTAACGGTGTGCCAACAACACAACCAGGTTATCGTGGTAATTATGTAGGATTAATGACATTGACGTTGAATGAGGAACATCAGCGAGTTGGTGCGACTGTAGAAATTTTGCCAACAGGTGAAAGTGCTGAGCGTGAAGATATTGTGTCCTTAATTGATCCATTACAAAACCGTGTTAATGATTGGTTGGATATGCCAGTTGGCCATGTTGGTAATAATATGACAATTACTGATCATTTTGCTGCTCGTTTACACAATCATCCATTTATCGAGCTGGTTAACCGTGTACAAATGGGAGCAACGAATACACAAATTTCTAATACGGCATTATTTAATAATGAAGTACGTGGATTAACAGATGCCGTAACACAACGTGATATCATGACTAACTATATTTTTCCGAATACATTAGTAGTTGAAGCATTAACAGGACAGGATATTAAAGATGCACTTGAAGTCAATGCACGTTACTTTAAATTAGATGATCAAGGTGAGATTATTCTGAATCCATTATTTACGATGCCTAAAGTACAGCATTATAATTATGATATTTGGAGTGGTATTGACTATACATTTGATCTTAATAAGCCAATGGGCCAACGTGTGACATCGGTTATTAAAGATGGTCAGCCATTAGATTTAAATCGAACGTATGAAGTGACAATGAATAATTATCGTGCCGGTGGTGCTGGTAATTTTCCAATGTTTTCAATGGATAAAGCAGTACGTGAAGTGCAACGTGAAACGGCCGATTTAATTGGTGAATACATTATGAATCATCCCAAAGTGCATATTCCGCAACCAACTAATATCACCATTATTAAGTAAGAAGTAATGGTAATCTTAAAAAGACCAATAAACGACTTGCTTATTGGTCCTTTTTATTGGAACAATCCTAAAAAGGAGGTGTTTTAGTGTCTAGAGAATATTTAAATCACATAATGTATGTATGTGGGATGATGGCAAGGATTTTACTAGAAAGTGGTGCTGAAACAACTCGAGTTGAGTCGACAATTGATTATGTTGGTAAAGCTATTGGCGTTGATTTAAATTGTCATGCCACCATGACGGCAATTTTTATTAGTACAGCTAGTGAATCAAACACATATTTAGTAAAACCGAATGTGTCGGCATTTAATTTACAAAAAGTAGATGATATTAATACTGTATCGCGGCGCTTTTTTGCGCATGAAATTAGTTTTATGCAATTGGAACAACAAGTGCAAGCAATTGATCATAAAGTGATTGATTTTACGTGGCCACAAAAGATTTTTGGGGCAGGATTAGTGTCGGTAGCACCTATGTTGTTATTTAAAGCCACATGGGGCGATTTGACGTTGGCTTTTTTTATAGGGATTTTGGGATATCTTGCATTAAAATGGGGCGATAAACATGCCGTAGCACCTTATTTGGGAGCCATTGCAGGTGGATTAGTCATTAGCTTGTTGGCGACCTTGTTACAACAAATGGGCATTGCTAATAGTGCAGCCAATATTATTATTAGTGCACTAATGCCTTTAGTACCTGGAGTGCCATTCACGAATTCTTTACGTGAAATTATTGATCGTGATATTATTTCTGGTTTGGTACGTGGTATTGATGCCGTTATGATTGCTGGTTCAATTGGAATTGGTGCTATTTTGGGTAGTTTTATGGTTCATTTTTTGATAGGAGTGCTTTAAATGACAATATTAACAGGCTTTATTTTCAGCTTTTTGTCGACGGTTGGTTTTGGCATTATTACTAATGTACCACGCCGTGTTCTACTATATGCTGGTATGACAGGCGCTTTTGGTTGGACAATTTATTTATTAGCTGAAGCTATGACAAATAATCTTATTCTACCTAATTTTTTAGCGGCATTAACAATTGGATTGTTAGGGAATTTGGCTGCAATTAAAGTCAAGGCACCTGTTAATATGATCTACGTACCAAGTCTGGTTTCATTAGTCCCGGGGGTCATAATCTACGCAAGTTTAAAAGAATTTACCTTAGGTAATTATGTTCATGCAGGGCAAAATTTAATTAAAACACTGGTGATTGCGCTAGCGATTGATATTGGTTTTGCTATCGCAGAATCGTTATTTAAGCGTATATATCAATTTGTTAAATAAAAAAGCAAACAACTACCAATTATTCATGGCACTGCTTGCTGTCAGTATTTATGTTTAAATTTTGTCGCCGTTATCGTCTCGATCGGGTGTTACATCACGTCGATCACCATCTGTTTTTTCGTCAAAACGGTATTCATGATGATCATGACTTGTTGTTTCAGGCATAATAACTGCAGCAATGATATATAGAAATAGAAATGGGAAGAACCCAGTGAAAACTGCAGCAGCAACAAACAATAGGCGAACTAACGTTGTATCTAGATCTAGATAATCCGAAATACCACCTAAAACGCCACTTAGTACACGATCGTTTGATTTAGTTAACTTATTTTTCTTTGCCATAATGTTACTCACTTTCTAATTTTTATTACAGGAAAATTAAAATGCTTTACAGACCTGGTTACATTCCCTATACTTGTATTATATTATACGTCTTATAGTATTGTAAAGGAAGATGATCATGGCAATGCAATTATCAAGTGATTTAATGGATGGTTTGGTATTAGCGTTACTGTCTAAAGAAGATTTATATGGTTATTCATTAACCAAGCAAGTGCAAGAGCGATTTGCTGTTTCTGAATCAACAATGTACCCAGTATTACGCCGATTAAAAAAGCGCGATTGGGTTACACTTATGATGAACCTTTTGAAGGACGTAACCGAAGATATTACAAGATATCTGATTTAGGCTATCATGAAATGGAACGCATTCAAGAAGAATGGCGTTATTTTAGCAGTAAAGTAAGTGAAATTATGTTAGCAGGAGATACTGATGGAAAATAGTATTTATTTTGCACAGGTCAAAAACTATTTACAACAATTAACACCTAGTGAACAGGCAGATGTGATTCAGTTTTACCAAGAGTATGCTGTTGATGCGCAATTATCAGGTACACGATTAATGTCGGAATTGGGGACTCCTAAGCAATTAGCACAACGAATTTTAGTTGATTACTCATTGCGTGTTGCCGATGAAGAAGACATACCGACTGATGATGATAGTCGACAAGGACATCAAAATTGGATTAAACAGGAACTGAAATTGATCAGTACAGTGTTAGAAGGATTGCTATCATCTATTGTTTGGTTGCCGGCAATGTTGCTGATTTTGATATGTTTATTTGCAGCAATTATTACTGCAGTAATCGTGATTGTTGTATTAATTTATTATTTATTGACTGGTGTCTTTCAAATTATTGGGGGTCTAGCAGTACTACCTAATAATTGGGCGACTGGCTTATATCAAGGTGGCATTGGCCTAATTATTGTTGGGTTACAATTGGTTATTTGGCCACTTGGTGCAGCAATTATCCGTTCAGTATTTCAGATGCTAATGCAATTTGTTAAATACATAGGCCGTAGGTTTTCGCATAAAAATAATGGGGTGACACGTCATGCGTAAAGGATTTCGGTATGTGTTAACGGGATTTATCGTTATTTCTTTTGGGGTTATTATCATGTTGATTGGTTTAGCACATGGTGGGCAAAATAAATTAGGTTGGCATGATGGTCGTTTTGAAGTATCACAAATTAAATCAATTCACCATGAGATTAAACCGGTGCAAAAACTTGATGTTGAGACGGCCAATGTACCGGTTTTCATTGAAACAGGTCAACAGAAGAAAATTAAAATTAAGGGACGTATTACTAACCCTGATTTTTTACACCTGACACGTAATGGTAAGCAACTTAAAGTTCGTTATGTACCAAGCCAAGAAAAAGGATATGAAGTTAATTTTAGTAAACGTGAACCCGAAAAAATTGTGATTAGTCTTCCGAAAAAAATGCGACTAGATGATTATCAGCAAACAACTGTGTATGGTGCAATGCATATTGCTAACCTAGATGCTAAGCATGTTACTTTAACAGCCACAAATGCAGATGTGCAGATGGATAATGTTAATATGACTAATTTATCAACATCAGCGCATGATGCAGAAATTGCATTAAATAATATTAAATCTCAGCAAACGACGATTAATGTTAATGACAGTCGCTTAAAAACAAATAATGCCCAAATGGGACGTTTGATGTTATCGGCAGATGAAAGCGTTACTAATCTGCAGCGAACAGCGATGAACACAAGCGCAATTCAGATAACAAGTGGGACATTGAAGTTATTAGATACGAAAATACAGAATCAAAACATTATGACAATTATGGATGGTTCGTTGAAAGCAAGCGGATTACCAAATGTTAATCTTCAAATGCAGACAACAGCAGGTAGAGTAAAAGTTGCGGGCGAAAACTATGGTAATAGTTATGCCAACAATTTGGGTACTAATAATCAATTAAATGTTTCGGTATCAAATGGAAATATTACAATTAAATAAAAAAAACACTAGCAATGTGGGGTTGCTAGTGTTTTTTTATGTCATTAAACGTTAGTCATGATGACATTAATCATAAACAACAGTCGACTGAGTGTCTATGATTGTATTTTAAGGAGTAGGTTGTAGGTTAGTTAGTCCTACAATACTAAGTATCACTACTTAGTGTTATGAGTTTTTGTACATATAGTCAGAGAAATATGCTTTCTCGTAACACTTAATAATATAACGCAATAAGTCCGATAATACAACTTTTTTTATTTTTTTCCTGAATTTCGGAAAAACAGTTTAATCATATACCAATTACTAGCGCGATAACTGACACGTGCTGGGAATAATTCTTGCAAAATAGCAGTAATAATTGTACCAATTAATGATGATAACGCTATGAAATTAATCCAAAGTAATAAAATGATGGCAGAACTCAAGGCTTGGTAAAAAGAAAAAGCGCGAGTGGCGATATTTATATACCATCCAAATGCTTTAGCTAACCAAATAACTAGTGTGATTTGGACAATTGTGCCCAAAAAATTCCAAATAAATCGGGGCTTTTTAATTGGTAAGAATGTGTTAAATAGAAAAGCGCCAATAAACAAACCGATAATAACAATTAAACGTTTGGCAGATTCAATTTTATAAATAATTTGGCTGCTAATTGGTAAGGCATCTAAGATATTTGATCCAATTGAAGCGATGATTAATAAGATACCAATAATAAATATGATAATAATTAACCAAAACATTGAGATGAAACGATTGAAGATAGCGACATTGTTTGGTTGAACGTTATAAATACCATTTTGAGCAACTCGAATTGCAGAAACAACGCGCGATAATGACCAGAGAGTAATAATAATTGAGATAGATAGGGCACCGACACCATTTTGGCTTAGCACGGATCTAATGACAGGGTCGAGAAAAGTAAATACCGATTCAGGTACGGCTGTTTGAACATAGTTTAATGCTGTATCAATTGTTAGACCTAAATAAGGTAGAATAGTACTTAGGATAACAATCCCAGGGAACAAGGATAATAAGCCGAAATAAGCAATCGATGAACTAGCAGTTATAATATCGACACGGGAAACAACATTAATAGTAGTTGTGATGAATTTGTTATTCATAAAATTTTTGAAAAGCAGTTTCACGATGTACATTCTCCTGATAAAATTAACAATAATCATTTAATTCTATCAAATATTACGATATGACGTGCAAATAATTATAGTATTCAGACGTAGATAAATAAAAAAGATAAAGTGAGATTATAAAATGAAAACAAAAAAACCTTCTCGTATTAAATATTGGATTATTATTTTAATTGGCTACGTCGCAATTTTTCTAATCGGTTTTTTCATACCAATAGCTTATGATAACGTGACACATAAAGATACACAAACTGATATGGTTGCCGATAATGTTTCATCTAGCAGCAACCATAAACAAAAAAGTGAGTCAAAATCAGTCACGACAAAAAAAGCAACCAAATCAACTAAAAGTCAGGCAACAACTAAAACATCGCAAATTGAAGTCATTGCAGGGGAAACTGGTTATGCAATAGCGACAAAGTATGGCTTAAGTGTTGATGAATTACAAGCCTTAAATCCTGAAGTTGATGTCAATAATCTAAGAGAAGGCGAAATGTTGACGGTTAAATAATCAAAATAAATGAGTTGTTTTTGAACTAACAACTCATTTTTTTGTAACATAAAAGATACTTACGCATAATTAAGAAATGTGTTTAAATAAAAATCAAGCACTTTTTTTATTTAGGAGGAATTATGCAGGAGCAAAAAGTTTCACCCAAGGTTATTTGGTCAATTGTGGCCACTGCCATTTTGGGATTTTCGGGTATTTTAACAGAAACGTCTATGAATGTGACGTTTCCAGAATTAATTCAACAATTTCATCAACCAATGGGTACTGTACAATGGTTGACAACGGCCTATCTATTAGTCGTTGCCTTGATGATGCTAACATCAGCTCATTTTAATTCAATTTTGAGCAAACGTTGGACATATTTAATTGGTTGGATTGCGTTTGTTGCAGGTGATGTTATTGCCATGGTAGCACCTAATTTCTGGTTGCTATTGTTTGGTCGTTTAATTATGGCCGTTGGTACGGGATTTGCATTACCATTAGTGTTTAATATCATCTTTACCAGTGTGCCAATGTCACAACTTGGTAAGTTCATGGGCTTTGGAACTTTGATTATTTCTTTGGCACCAGCATTAGGTCCTGTTTATGGTGGTGTGGTGGCCTATACATTAGGTTGGCGTGCCATTTTTATGATTATTTTACCAGTTGCACTTATTTCATTATTAATTGGCTGGTTTAATTTAGATACAGAAAAGCCAAAGGGTACAAATAAGTTTGCTTTAGGCCAATTCTTATTGATTGGTGTATCACTAACATCAGCGTTATTGGCATTGGGTCAACTAGAATCAGGTAAGATTACTGTAGCAATTATTAGTTTATTCGTAATTGCAATCGTGACGATGATTGCATTTATTGTGGTTGCTAAGAAGTCACAACATCAATTAATTGACTTGACTATTTTCCGTAGCAAAGCGCTTGTTATGGCATTATTAATTTATGCGACATCACAAGCAATTAATTTAGCTGTTAATTTTGCATTGCCACAATATACACAATTAACACTAGGTACGACCACAATGGTTGCCGGATTTATCTTGATGCCAGGTTCATTGTTGGGTTCTGCTGTTGCACCAATTTATGGGTCAATGTATGACCGTAACGGTGCTAACAAGCCATTGGCTTGGGGAACGATTGCGTTCTTAGTAGTTATGATTGTCTTTTCATTTATGGCACCAAATATTATGACGATTGGTTTGACAGTCGTTTACGCATTGTTCACGTTAGCACGAAACTTGACCTTTAGTGTGTCAATGACTGCTGGTGTTGCTGAAGTTAAACCACAACAGTCCGGGGATGTTAACGCCGTATTCAATACGATGCAACAATTTATTGGTGCGGTTGGAACAACGGTTGCTGCCTTGTTTATTCAAACAACTGGTACAACAAAAGCTGCTATTGCATCACAAACAGCAACTGGTTTCGGTCACTTAATCGTCTTTAGTACAGTTATTGTTGCCATCAGTTTGATTTGGTTAGTTGTCTTTATGAAAACTAAGACGGCTAAGTAATAAAGTGAAAAATAGGCGTACTCATTAGGTAGAGATGCACTAATTAGTATGGGTTATGCTGAAATTAATTTAAAAAGCTTACAAGTCTGATAATGTTGTCAGACTTGTAAGCTTTTTAGTTTATACGCACTTCAATATTAATCTAACATTATTTTAAAACTATATCAGATCTTCTTTATTGATTTCTAAAGAAGGATAGTGTGCTAATTTTGTTAAATCAGTATCCATAGGACAACTGTATAACATATAATAGTCGTCTGTATTTTTAGTTTTATTGAGTTTGTCGAGGGTTATTTTCGCTTTATTTACATCTCTAGTAATAAATACGATAGATACAATGCCGATTTTTTGATCAGCTTTATGTGAAATTTCGCCTTTTAGTATTACTTTTAATTCCCCATTATCATCTAGCGCCATATTGATGTAATCTTGATACTTCATACTGTATCCTCCGTATACGCATTTATTGATATATTATCATTTAATTTTAATTAAATAAATTAAGGGAGAAAGTAATTGTTAAATTTCATAATTAGTCTATAAACAAATTGTTTTACTTTAGTTCGCTTAATTTGTTAATTTGGACATATAGTATAGATTTAATTGGTATAGAGGAGGCTAGTGTTATGAAAAAACTAAATGAATTTGTAACCAAACACCCACTATATTTTTTGTTTTTTATAGCGATTATAGTAGGCTTGTTCAAGCTATTTCTTAATATTATTAAACAGCGTCCTGTGTATGAAGAACTTGACATTATTATTTATACATTTTGTTTGTACTTTGTTTGCTGGATAATTAGTAAAACAGTACATAATACTTATATTCGTTTTTGTGTGGCAGCGTTTATAAATTTTATTTATTTAAGTATTCAAATGTTTTTTGACGGTAGTTATGTCAATTACACCTCTTTTATCGTCACTGGTGGTGTAGCGGCTTTCATAGCGGTAATGATGGTTATTATTATGCATATGTTTTTTAATAGTCACAAGACCAAATAGTCTTTATTTGCTAATTCAGTTAGTATTGATAACATATTATTTTTTTGGTAGCGTATATAACAAGCTATTTATTTTATGATAGTTTGATTTTTTAATTATAGGAGATTTTAAATGCAACAGAATGATAAAGCTAGTGAGACTATTAAATATAAATATGCGTTAGTAAATCAAGGTGTTTCAAGCTGGGTTGCGTATGTGCGTGTGTCTTTGGTGTTATAAATTATGAAATCACGAACAAAAATATTTTTGATATGGCTTGTCGTTTTTATTATTAGTGTTGTGTTAAATGTTATATACGATCCGGCATGGAGAAGTTTTTTATATTTTGTTTTAAATTTTGTGGAATTAGTATCTATGTTTGCTTGTATTATTTATTTTCCAGGCAAAAAGCATGAGTAGATGAGTTTGTTCTAAATGCCTTGGATTTTTCATGATTTTACGTTAATTACAAAGCAAACATAAGTACTTCTTGCAAAAACCGAGTCTGAAACGATTTGAAATGTTCATCCATTGTCAAAATGTGACACAAAATATCTACTTCGTTAATAATAAAGTAATAGAGGGGTATATGATTCCATCAGGTTTCATGTATCCCTCTAATTTCAGTAGTTTTGGTATAATATTTTTATTGTTTACAAACAATTTCAACTTTTATACGATCAGGATCTTCAAAATATAAGGCATAACTGTCGGTTCCGCCCGCATGGGGATAACGATCAGCATATAATTCATTGTAGTTGGCAGCAAGAAGTTGTGCTCGTATTTCATCAACTTGCTTATTTGTTAATACAAGAAATGCTAGGTGATTCAGGCCGACTCTTGTACGGTTGTATTCAGGTGTTAATTTATTCGATTGAACAAATACAAGATATGTTTCATCAAGTTTATAACTAATACCGGTTGACCATTCCTGATAGATTTTATAATTTAAATTTTTTAAAAGTAACGTATCCCAAAATAAACGTGTCCTTGCCAAATTACTAACGTATATTTCAATATGGTTTATTTGCCCTATTTTACGCATTAGTTTTTTCCTTTATGAATTTATATTTAATATCACTAATTGAAATGATGTCATTCTCTGTTGCTTGATAATGTCATTACAAGTTCATCTTTAAGATTAAATAACCGTCTATTTCGACAATTATGTCTCTGCTTCGTCTAGGTAGTTACTACGAAATAAAAATCATTCTTTTCGGTCTTTGGAAAATAAATTTATAATTTTTTCGTTGGGTACCCATATTATGAGTAGAAGAATAATTGTGATCAACCATTTTATAGGACTTGAGTACGTATAATTGCTTGATAAATTAAATAATATGAGCATTAGAATTGTTTTAATCACATTGATTGTAATTTTCATATAAAAACCCTCCTAAGTTAGGAGTAAAATATCAAATAAGTACTGTATTTGTCAATTTTAATACTTAAGTACATTTAGTGAAACGTTTTACTTAAGCGTTTACACAATTTAGTTATATCGATATAATGGGAATTATTAAGGTTTGTCTGGATAGATAATACGGAATTATTGATAATATACGGAGAAAAATAATGACAAAAAAAATAACCGTGTTGGGTTCAACGAATATTGATCGTGTTGTATCAGTACCTAGATTTGCTCAGAGTGGTGAAACTTTACATACAGACAGCCATTTAACAAATGCAATGGGTGGTAAAGGATTAAATCAAGGTGTTGCAGTTGCTCGTTCGGGTGTACAAACTAATATGATTACTAAGGTGGGGCGTGAATTTAACATTGCTGAAAATATGGCAGTTAAAAATTTGCTGACAGATCATGTTATGTTTTCAGAAACAGAAGAAACAGGTCAGGCATATATCACGGTTTCCGAAGAAACTGGGGATAATATGATTTATATTTATGGTGGTGCCAATGCTGATTTGACAGTATCTGATGTCAACGATCATAAAGATGCAATTATTGAATCAGAGTTTGTCGTGGCACAATTGGAAATTCCAATTGCTGCAGTTATTGCTGCGTTTAAAATCGCGCATGAAAATGGGGTTAAGACAATTCTTAATCCTGCACCAATGCCAGAGACGGGTGGCTTACCTGAAGAATTGTTGGAGTTAACGGATGTTATTGCACCTAATGAACATGAAACTTTCTTACTAACGGGTGTGGCGATAACGGATGAAGAGTCATTGCTACGTAATGCAGTTTATTATTTCCAACGGGGGATCGATACCGTTATTATCACTTTGGGATCACAAGGTGCCTTTTACATGCGAGATAACGGTGAGACAAAACTTGTACCTATCTTTAAAACAACGGCAGTCGATACGACGGCAGCTGGCGATACATTTATTGGCGCGATGGCAACACGTTTAAATAAAGATTTGAGTAATTTAGAAGATGCGATGGTGTATGGATCGGCAGCATCATCAGTTACCGTTTCAAGACCGGGAGCACAACCAAGTATTCCGTTTGAGAATGAGGTTTTAGCGATTCTTGCAGCGCATGCAGACGTAATTTAAAATATCTAAATATGAAAACACGATTTTGTTAACAAAATCGTGTTTTTTTGTGTCATATTTTCAATGAAAATTCAGTACATAACGAACAATGATGGTTAAAATAACGGAAAAATTAAAAACAAATTAGAAAATCTATTGACTAGATAAAGTTGTTGTTATAATATTAGAAAATTATGATAGGTTTAAGAAAAAGATGATAGCTAACAAAAGGGCAGGTGATTAGAGTGGCTGAAGAAAATACATTACTAAAATTAAATGATGTATCAACGTCTTTTAAGATTGATGATGCTTATTATGATGCGATTTCGCATGTTAATTTAACAGTTAAAAAAGATAAAATTTTAGCAATTGTTGGTGAATCTGGTTGCGGGAAAAGTACCCTAGCAACAACTATTATGGGGCTTCATGATTTAAACACAACGAAAATAGCTGGACAGATTACATTTGAGAACGAAAATTTATTAGATTTAAATGAGGAAAAGATGAACGATATTCGTGGTGCCAAAATTGGTATGATTTTTCAGGATCCTTTGTCAGCTTTAAATCCATTGAAACGTATTTCCGATCAAATTCGTGAAGTATTAGATTACCATACGACAATGTCAGTAACAGAAAAGAATGACCGTGTGCTTGAATTATTAAATCAAGTTGGCATTGTCAATCCTCAAAGAACTGCACGACAGTTTCCCCATGAGTTGTCAGGTGGGATGAGACAACGTGTCATTATAGCAATTGCTATTGCTTGTAAGCCAGATATTATTATTGCTGACGAGCCAACAACGGCATTAGATGTGACGATTCAAGCACAAATTTTGGATGTTTTACGCAGTATTCAAACCGAAAATCATGCTGGAATTATTTTAATTACACACGATTTGGGGGTTGTTGCCGAAACTGCTGATGAAGTAGCTGTCATGTATGCAGGTGAAATTATTGAACATGGTACAACGTTACAAGTATTTGATAATCCACAACACCCGTATACTAGATCATTATTACGATCAATGCCCCAAGGCGATAGTGATGTTGCAAATGATGATTTGTATGTCATTGAAGGTAGTGTACCGTCGTTGGAGAAAATGCCGCAAACTGGTGATCGCTTTGCCGCACGTATTCCGTGGATTCCAGCTGAGTATCATGAAGAAAGGCCTACGATGCATGTAGTTGAACCTGGACATACTGTTCGTTGTACATGTTACCAACATTTTTATTTTAAGACTTTGGAGGATATGAATATATGAGTTTAATTGAAATTAAAGATTTGAAAGTTCATTATCCAATTCGTTCAGGTTTTTTGAACCGGATTACTGATCAGGTTAAAGCAGTCGATGGTATTAACTTTAACATTGAGGCTGGCGAAACATATGGATTGGTTGGTGAATCAGGATCAGGTAAATCAACGACTGGGAAAGCAGTTGTTGGTTTAGAGAATGTGACATCAGGAACAATTAAATACAAGGGTGTTGATATTACGGAAACGAATGCACGCCATAATGTTAAATATAATCAAAATGTCCAAATGATTTTTCAAGACTCCTTGTCTAGCTTAAATTCAAGAAAGCGGGTTTTAGACATCATTGCAGAACCGCTACGAAATTTTCAACATCTATCAATTGAAGACGAAAAAATTCGTGTACTACAACTACTTGAAACGGTGGGGTTGAATCCGGATTCATTATATAAATATCCACACCAGTTTTCTGGTGGTCAACGACAACGAATTGGTATTGCGCGTGCAGTTGCCACCAATCCAGAGTTAATTATCGCTGATGAACCTGTATCTGCTTTAGACTTATCAGTTCAAGCACAAGTTTTAAACTTCATGAAAAAAATTCAACGAGATTTTGGCATTTCATATTTATTTATTTCTCATGATTTGGGTGTCGTTAGGCATATGTGTCAGAATATTGCCATTATGAATAAAGGGCGTTTAGTTGAGGTGGGGACACGTGAAGATATTTATGAAAATCCGCTACATATTTATACGAAACGCTTATTAGCCGCGATTCCAGAAGTAGATGTTGTAAAACGACAAGAACGGCAGCAACAGCGCAAGGAAATTGAACGTGTATATCAGGAAGAATCTAGTCAATATTATGATGACGAAGGTTTACCTTACCCATTGGTTCAAGTAACACCAACTCATTTTGTTGCGTTACCCAAAGCGCAGCTAATTGATCAATTAAAGTAAGGGGGGAGTGATTAATGTGGAAAACAATTTTACGTCGAGTCTTAATCATGATTCCAGAGGTGATTTTATTAAGCATACTGGTTTTTCTTTTAGCAAAATCAATGCCAGGGGATCCCTTTACTGGATCAATTAATCCACGTTCAAGTGCAACACAGATTGAGCATTTAAAACAAATTAATGGTTTATATGATCCGTGGTATCAGCAGTATTGGAATTGGGTGGTGCATTTATTTCATGGTGATTTAGGACAAAGTTATCAATATCATGAACCGGTGACGAATCTTATTGGTGATCGGGCTATTAATACCTTGTGGTTGTCAGCTTTCACAATGGTTTTGACTTATGCATTGGCTTTACCACTAGGTTTATATGCCGGGAAACATGAAGGAAAGTTGCCAGATACAGTTATTCGAATTTATACATATGTAACATATTGTATTCCATTTTTCGTTATTTTAGTGATTGGGTTATGGGTATTTGGTTACGTTTTGAATTGGTTTCCAACCACTGGATCAGTATCTCCAACAGCTAGTGGTATTGGGATGATTGGTTCTCGTTTCCTACATGTATTGTTACCTGGACTATTAGGAGCCCTATTTGGAACTGTTAATATTGTGCAGTACATGCGTTCGGAAGTTATTGATGCCAAGCATTCAGATTATGTGCGGACAGCGCGCTCAAAAGGTGTGCCACGTAAAGATATTTATAAACATCATATTTTTAGAAACTCATTATTACCAATTGCTGCGTTTGGTGGTTATTCAATTACGGGCCTCTTAAACGGATCAATCTTTACTGAAACAATCTTCTCGTATCCGGGGATGGGGATGTTGTTTATTGATTCAATTAGTTATCGTGATTATACCGTGATTACAGCCTTAGTTTTGCTATTTGGTATTCTCAATTTGTTGGGAACATTATTATCTGACATTATTCTAAGCATTGTTGATCCGCGAATTCGTATTAATTAAGAAAGGGGCATGAAAATGGCAGCAAATACAAACTTGGCTGAAATGTCGCCTAAAGAATTAGAGAGTTTAGCGGCACAAGCAAAACAAGCAGCAGCACCTTCAGCAACAAAAATTTTATGGCGCGAGTTTAAAGCTGATCGACCAGCCTTAATTTCTTTAATAATCGTGGTTGTTTTTATATTATTTGTGATGATTTCACCATTATTTATTGATAGTGAAAAGATGATGACCACTAATATTTTGGCGTATTTGACACCACCATTACAAGATAATTTCTTATTGGGGGCTGATGCTAATGGCCGGTCGATTGCAATGCAATTGATTGTTGGTTCGCGAAATTCAATTGGCATCGCGATTGGATTAACCATTATTTCGTCAACAATTGGCATTGCTTGGGGACTGGTTTCTGGCTATTTTGGCGGTTATATCGATTGGGGAATGCAGCGTTTTTATGATTTTATGATGATGCTACCTATGACAATGATGATAATCGTGTTGGTTACAATTATCGATGATTATAATGCTGTAACATTAACGTTAATTTTTTCATTATTCTATTGGATGGGAACGTCACGACTGATTCGTTCACGAACGTTAGCTGAAACAAAAAAAGATTATGTCTCAGCTTCTATCACATCAGGTACAAAATCATGGAAAATTATTTTTCGTGAAATCATGCCTAATATTTCTTCGCTAATTATTGTTGACACGACGTTGTCATTTGCTGAAAATATTGGTGTTGAAACAGGATTATCATATTTGGGATTTGGGTTACCCTCACGGACACCATCATTAGGAACATTAATTGCTAATGCTAATGATCCTAATAATATTACCCAATATTGGTGGACATGGTTACCAGCGGCAATTGAAATTATTGTTTTATGTCTGGCAATTAGTTATATCGGTCAGGTTGTTAGTCGAGCAGCGAATGCATCGCAACGACGCGTAAATAAGTAATAAGTAAAAAACAAATTAGGGTGGTGGTGCGGTTATAAAAGGCTATTATCAGTATGTTAAGGTCAGTTTCGTGAGTTAAAGAAATGAGGAAAGTTTATGAAAAAGGCAAGCAAAAAATGGGCAGTTACATCAGCAGCAATACTAGCAACAGTTTCGCTAGCAGCAGTCAGTGTTGGTAGCACCAATCAGGCATCAGCAGCAGAAACGAAGCGTGCAAAACTTTCAGATACGTATAAAAACAATGACAAAGTAGACAATAAAGCTAATAACAAAAGTACTTTGAAAGTAGCAGAACCAAATGATTCACCATTCAAAGGGATTTCTGAACCTATTTTAGCTGATAATCAAGAAGATCAAAATGTTTTTAGTCCCGGTGGCGTAGGTAGCTTATTTAATGTTGATAAAAATTTTAAAATTATTGATGGCGGATTAGCTAATCAAAAACTTGATCGCGATAATAATACGGTGACAATAACAATTCGTGATAATGCAAAATGGTCAGATGGGCAGCCGGTAGTAGCACGTGATGTTGAATATGCATATGAAATTATTGCAAGTCCAAAATCAACATCTTCACAGTATTCAGGTGACTTTGAACGTATTGAAGGGATGGCTGATTTCCACAAGGGCAAGGCGGATAAAATTTCAGGATTTACATATCCAGATGGTGAAGATGGAAAAACAGTGGTTATCAAATATAATGCACTTTCACCAAGTATGAAATATTCTGGTAATTCATTTATTTGGGGAACTGTCGCACCTTATCATCACTATAAAGATGTGGCAATTGATAAACTAGCAGGTTCTGATGAAGTCCGTAAAAATCCGGTATTTGTTGGACCTTATAAGTTAGACAAAGTTGTTGAAGGTGAATCAACATCATGGTCACCAAATAAATATTATTGGGGAAATGCACCAAAAATAAAGCATGTCACTATTAATGTTGTGTCATCAAATAGTATTGATAAAGCCATTCAAACTAGTAAATATGATTTCACTTCGCCAGGAGGTGTGATGCGGGGTACTAGTTATAAGAACTTGAAGAATCTAAAGAATTATAAAATCGTTGGGCAACCTGATTTAGGTTATAATTACTTTGGTTTTAATGTTGGAGAATACGATGCTGATAAGCAAGTGAACGTCATGGATTCCAAGTCTAAGATGGGTAATAAGAATTTGCGTAAAACTATGATGTATGCCATTGATGAGGATGCAATTAATGACAAATTTGGTAACGGTGTTAAGTGGCGTGCTAAGACATTGATTCCACCAATTTTTGATAAATATAGTGATAAATCAGCCAAAGGTTTTCCACATAATCCCAAGAAGGCTGAAAAGTTATTAGATGCTGCTGGTTATAAGAAGGATGGTAAATGGCGTACGCAACCAAATGGTAAGAAACTTGTGATTAAGTTTGGTGCAATGAAAGGGTCTGCAACTAGTCATGCAACCTATGAAGATTACTTACAACGTTGGCGTAAAGTTGGTTTGAACGTTAAGATGGCAACTGGTAAAGAAATGGAAATGAATAGTTTCTATGATACGCTACAAAAGCCTAAGCAAGATAAAATTGATATTTTTGCAGCTGCTTGGAGTGTGTCATCTGAGCCAACGCCTAGTCAATTGTACGGCGCTGATGCACCATTTAATATGGGGCACTTTGTCACAAATAAGAATACCCAATTGATTAATGATATGAACAATGACAAAGCATGGGATGATTCATATCGAACAGATAAATTTAAAGAATGGCAGAAGTATATGAATGATCAAGCAGCATACGTTGCGACTGATAATAGTTATCAATGGGGCCCTGTTAACAAACGTGTGAAGGGCTTTGATATTGCACCTGATAATAATGAATTCTGGAGTAACCTATCATTCACGTCTTCAAAATTAAAGTAAATTAATGATGCATTAAAAGGAACATTAATTTAAACACATATATAATTAAAGTCATCACTTAAAACGGAATTGCTATTTTAAGTGATGACTATTTTTATGTGTATATTTATACAAAAAATTGAAACAACATTAAACATACAAAAAGAATTGAACATGTAGTCTGTTACAATTATAAAGGAAGCCAATCTTTATGGGGATTTTAGCCGAATGCATTAGGTTTATGAATTTTAAATCGCTAACAGCCAATATAGTGCTGTCAATTTTTATTTCATGAGAATGTATGATTTAATAGGGGAGCCAACGATTATGAATCATTAAGAGGGGAATATGTAATGATTAAACAAATATTTTTAGATATGGACGGCACGTTGTTGGATGATCAAGGAGATATCACCCAACAAACAAGAGAGACCATTAAAAATGCGAATATACCAGTGACCTTAGTTTCTGCGCGAGCACCACAAGAAATGATAGTGGCAATTGACCAATTAGCGTTGGATGCGCCACAAGTTGCTTTCAATGGTGGTTTAATTTATCAATGGCAGACTGATCAGATGCATGTTATACGTGCTAATACAATCGCTAGTGGTGTTGGTGAACAATTAATGCGATGGTTGTTAGATAATTATGCAGCTATGAGTTTGAGTTATTATACACAGGATGAGTGGGTCGTTTCTGATATGTCACCAGAAGTGAACCGTGAGATTGAATTTACTGGATTAGTACCACGTCTGCTAAATACGGCAACTTTTTCTGAAGATGTACAAAATGGTATTTTTAAAATCATGTTGATCGATTTAAGCGGGAAATTATTGGATGATATTCAAACAGCCATTTTAGCTTTAAATTTGACGGGAATCAATGTGCAACAGTCAGATAAGGAACATTTGGAAATAACAAGTGATGTGGCTGAAAAAGCTTTCGGTGTTGCTTATATCGTTGAACAGAAAAGTCTAAAAAAATCTGAAACGGCTGCTTTTGGGGATGGGCAGAATGATTTGTCAATGTTTGATGAAGTTGGCTTAGCCGTTGCTATGGGCAATGCCCCCCTTAATGTGCGCCAGGCAGGTGATTATGTGACAAAAACAAATCAGGAAAATGGTGTTGCATATGGTATTCAGCAAATTTTGTTGCAACACGATAATATTGAATAAATAAGATTTAAATATATATGAAAAAGGCAGAAATAATCAATGATTGGTTATTTTCTGCCTTTTAATTAGAGTTTATATATTAAAACTTGATGACGAGCTAAAACTTGTATTGTTATATTGTTGTCGACTGTAGTCACGAATTTTATCTTGAATAATATTAGTTAATTCTGTTTCTGATTTAATTTTATTAGCTGCCGGCATTTTAACACGTAGTTTAGCAGCACGTTTTGTGTTAATCTGGAACGCAATTCGACCTAATTGACCATTTTCTTTACCAGAGAAGTTCATCTTTAGTAAGTGCCCGTTTTTACCAGTAGTGATATTAAACTTTAAATCATTAATATCGTCAAATGATGACTTATATCGTTGCCATTCTGATTTAGAAATTTCTTTACCAGATTTTGTTTTAGAGATTTTGGTCATCAATCGTTTCATATCAGCTTTATTTAGATTAACTTTATAACCATCAGATACTTTCTCGAATTTTTTACCATCTAAATCTTGGAACCAATCGGTTAATGAACTAGTATCGGATTTTACTGTTCCTGGTTTAAGCGTAGCTGTCTCATAAGAAGTAGTATCTGAAGCTTTTAGCCAATACTGATTAATTGATTTTGTGATTTTAGCCATTTCGCTATTGCCACTGGATAGTCCTAAAGAACTCGTTACGAAGCTGGCTGACAAATAAGCGTTATCGTTATTTGCTTTGATGTGCATTTTTTGCGACTGTTTATTGTCAGATAAATTAACCACTAAATCCATATTATTTTTATGCTTTGTATCAAACTTCATCTTACCATTAACACGTTTATCAGACATATCATCGCCACTGATTTTTACCCGGAAATCAGCAATATTATCCTTATTATCTGTCATTTTAGTTAGACTAGAATTGAATTGTCGTTTAGGCGTGTGTAGTGCCATATATGAACCACCACCTGCAATGGCGACAACGACAACAGCTGTTGTTCCAATTACGATAGTTTTCTTCATAATTATTTACCCCCTTTGATTACTCCTCCCCCGTTCATTAGAATATGCCATTCACTAAAATGTAATATTCTAATTATATTATAACAAAACTGATATATAAGCGTATAAAAAGGGCTTAATGGTTAATTTTTAAATAAAATAGACTAAAATAATTGACTTAACAAGCATATAATAGTTTTTATAGCATAAGTAATTATCATGTATAGTGCTAATATGTTTTATATTAATAATTTTAATTTGTCTTTTCAAAATAAGGGGTTAACATCATGACATTTTATACATATCAGTATTTATTGGATCATCAGGCGCAATTTCCTTATTTACGCTTAGCAATCATTGTTTTTTTGGCAATCATGTTTATTGGCCTATTGGTGTGGTACTTTGCTAATAAGGGTGATATTAAATATAAGGACTTAGCAGTAATTGTTGGTACGTTAATCGTTTTGGCGCTAGCAATTCAATTTAATGACTATACTAATTTTCAAACAACTAGCAGGCAAAGTGGTCAGCAAGTGTCTTTAGTGGTGGATATTGCGAGGAAATTGGATGTAAAACCACAAAAACTAAGTGTTAATAATTTACAAGAAGGTAATGGGGATATTTTGGTTCATAGTGTTAAAGGTAATTATCGCGTTATTTTTAATAGTGATAATTCTGAATATGTTTTAGAAAAAATAACTTTAACACCAGAGACAATTAAAGTGGAGGATAAGTAAATCATGTTTTCATATTCAGATGTGTTATTGAAACTGATTATTGGGTTCATTTTTATTACATTATTAATTAAATTTAGTGGCAAGGGTAGCTTGGCACTAACCTCACCATTAGATCAAGTGCAAAATTATGTTTTAGGTGGCATTATTGGTGGTATTTTATATAATCAAGTAATTTCAATTGCACAATATGTCGTTGTGTTGACAATTTGGGCTTTATTAATGCTAACAACGCGTTATTTAAAAATTCATAATCATATTGTTGGTAAATTTATTGATGGTGAACCAATGACAGTTATTTATAATGGTAAATTAATGGTAAAAAATTGTTTGCAAGCTAATTTATCAGCTAAAGAAATTGATTTTAAATTGCGTTCAGCGGGTGTGTTAGATATTACCACAGTGAAACGCGCTATTTTGGAACAAAATGGCAGTATTACGATTTTAGGTAAATATGATGAAGATGTCCGTTTCCCTGTTATTGTTGATGGTAATATTGATATGGACGTCTTATCGGTTATGAATAAAGATGAAGAATGGCTCCAAAAAGAATTAGAAAAACAAGGCGTAGAAAATGTAAAAGATGTTTATATGGCACGCTACCGACATGATAAATGGGACATCGCAACTTACTAATACGAAGTAGAAAAAACACCCAAGACTAGCACATAGAGTGTTAATCTTGGGTGTTTTAACATGTTATACAAGTAACATAATAACAACAACAGCAAATGGGAAAATAAAGATACTCTCCGTTAAAATACGCGTTGAAAAGTCAACGTCCATGTCATTTTGTTCAGCTAACATTGGTAGAACAGTTAACATTGGTGTTATTGATTGAATCAGCAATGTCTTTACTAATAAGTCAGGTAATGTAAATATCCCAGTTAATTGATTAATCCATAGGACAATCGCATCATGAGAGGCGTAATCACAAATTTTCCTATTTGAGCAACAATATCAATTTTTTCCATTTTAAGGTGTGATAATTGTGTTTTTGCAAGTTGTAAACCAATAAAAATAAGTGAAAGTGGTGTTACAACGTTGGCGACATAATTAAGTCCTTGGTATAAAAAGCCGTTAACGGGTAATTTAATATTGATGAAAAAGAATATGATGCCAATAATGAATCCCCACATAGGTGGTGTTAGGAGATTAAGAGTACGACGCCATAATGGTAATTTGATGGCATCAGTAGCTTGAGGACCATCTTTATAAATTAATTTAACCCCGATTGCCCAGGTGGTAATCGTGTTAGCCACAAAGTAAGCCAAAAAGTAAGGTAAACTTTTGCTACCAAATAAAGCGAGGTTTAATGGTAACCCAACGAATAGGGTATTTGCATTAACAAAACCGTTTAAAAAGATGCTACGACGATCTTTGTTAAGGTGTAGTAAACGGGCCACTGGAATGGCAATCAAGAAGCAAAGGCCAATCGCGATCAGTGATAAAATAACGCCAATTAATAGGATATGAAAGTTTTGTTTGTTGATGTATTTTTGTGCCGAAATGAAGACCGATACAGGTAGTGCAACATTAACGACAATGGTTGATAGGTCATTGATAAAATGGCTGCTAACTGCATTAGATTTACCAATAATAAGACCAATAATAATGATAGTGATAATAATAAGAACACTATTTAATGAAATAAGAAAAGTTGGTAGCATAAATAACTCCTAAAATAAATTGATGAATTAATGAACAAATTGTGTCAATTAATAACAATCAGATTTATTCTACACTTTTATAACCTTAAATGCGATGCCGTTTTATCCTTAATACGTCAAGTCTGCAATATGATTTGTAATCAGTATTATATGATTTATAAACATAAATTTAGAAGTAGTGGGGAAGTATGATGAATATTTGGCAACAATTATATGAAAAAGCAAAAGTACAGTATGATCCAAAAGACGTGACACCATTTATTTATGCGCACAATGTTGTTTGTGCGTTAGAAGCAGAAAATGGGCAAATTTACACTGGCTTTTGCGTAGAAAGTTGTTCGGGCGTTTGCAATTTATGTGCAGAACGCGTGGCCGCTTTGAACATGTATGTTAACAGTGGCCAAACACATATTAAAAGAATGATTGCGTTTCGTGACGCTGCGCCTAGTGGCGGTGGTTCGGGGATGCCCTGCGGTGCTTGCCAAGACTTTTTATTGCAATTAGATCAAAAAAATAAGACAACTGAAATTATGATTGACTATAGTAAAGAAGAAACAACGACTCTAGGTGAGTTGATGCCTAATTGGTGGGGGAATGAACGTTATGAAGAGAGTAATGTAAAATAAACATACGTTTTGCTCACACTCTTTTTTATATAAATAAAATGTTTGATAAGATTAATAAATCGGCTAATTTTCTCATTTTAAGATAAAATTTAAATTACAAGTTCCAGAAAATAGTGCAGTAGAACAGGTTTCGTGGTATTATAATTAGATTAGAAACTAAGGATAGGAGCTGTCTACATGTTAGCGACTTTAGTTAAGTCTCGAGACCTATTAACAACGCTCAGTGAGAATGCAACACTTCAAGATGCATTAGATGTTTTTGATAGCTCTAACTTTCGAGCTATTCCTATTTTAGACGAAAGCGGACAATTGTTTCGCGGTGCAATCTATAAATTACATATTTATCAACACCTCATTCAAGGTGGTGACTTGAATGCACCGGTGACTAGTTATATGCGCAATATGACAAAATTTGTTCGTGTTGAATCAACTTTTTACGAAGCCTTTTTTACGTTAAAAGATTTACCATTTATTTCGGTTCTTGATAATGACAACCATTTTATTGGGATCTTAACACACGCACGCATGATGAGATTATTAGCTGATTCTTGGACGACAGATGGTGGCCGGTACAGCTTAACGTTGGTGTCAGAAGGCGAGCGGGGAACGTTGGAAAAAGCAACCCATATTATTTCTCGATACACTACTATTTCATCGGCAATGACTTTAGACCCTGATAAGAATCCCCGAACAACACGTTTGTTGTTCACGTTACCACGTACGGTTAGTGAAGGATCGCTATCAAAAATCATCAAGATTTTATCTCGTAAGGGTTATCATCTAGAGTCATTAGAAGATTTATCACAATCATCGTATATGTAAGATATTAAAAAGTGACTAATTAGGTAGATGTGTCTGTCTAATTAGTCACTTTTTTGTTAGGAGGTTAAATGATGTTAATTGATATGCACAGTCATAGTGATGGTAGTCCTGAATTTATTGTAGAACAAAAAAAGGCACATATTGCTAGCATCTTAAACGCCACGACTACTGAAGAATTTCAATTTAATCAGCAGTATGTGGGGAATCAACAGCTCGTTAGTTATGGTGTTCACCCATGGGAATCAGCACGCCAGAGTATTAATCAACAGTTATTAGCGACAGCATCTGTCATTGGTGAAATTGGGTTAGATACAGAATGGACAGATGTTTCCTTAACAATACAAAGACCTATCTTTATGCAGCAGTTGCAAGTGGCACAACAACTGAATAAGCCGGTTATTTTGCATACGAAAGGTTGTGAAGCAGAAATCTTGGCAATTTTGAAAGCATATCCGCAATTAACCATATTAGTACACTGGTATTCAGCAGCAGAATATCAAAATGAATATTTAATACGCCAAAATAGTTATTTTTCGATTGGACCAGATGTGTTGACTGATACGATTGTGCAACAGTTTGCAAAAAAAGTACCAGCAGCACAATTATTTATTGAATCAGATGGGTTAGAAAGTTTCTCATGGGTTTTAAAAAGATCTGTTGAAGTTAATGAGTATCTGTCAATTTTAGAAATGGTTTATCAAAAAGTAGCACAGTTGCGCAATATTTCCGTAGAACAACTAGAATTACAAGTACAGACTAATTGGCAGCAATTGCTTGCAACTGTTATGACAAAATAATGTGAAAAGCCGTCAATCATATGATCGACGGCTTTTAATTATTTTAAAAATTAATATAACGCTGTTGCTTACTCGCTAATTAAAAGCTATTAAATCATGCGGTGCCATAAAGCGACTACGCATTAAAATATTGGCTAATTCATCAGGAGATTCGGGATTACTTTTATCAAGCCAATGACGAACGATGTTTAAGATACTGTTAATCGCAATTTCCTTGGTGTAATCAATGGGAATATCATTAACGAAATAGCCGTTATTTTTTGATAATTGGGTTGTAAAAAGATTATCCACGACATTTTTAACCTGTGAAAAAAATTGTGAATCACCATTAGCTGAAAATAATGCATGCATGGTTGCGCGTTCACTGTCAACATACTCTAAAGCTTGACTAAAAACGCGATACGTTGCAGCAGAACGATCAGTGTTGTAATCGTTACTTAACGGCTCTTTTAGGTTGTTTTTTAGTGCTGCCGTGATATTCATAATTAATTCGTCTTCAATTTTAGTTAGTAATTCATATTTATCTGTATAGTGCACATAAAAAGTGCTGCGGCTCACATCGGCATCACGTGTGATATCAGATACCGTGATATTACTAAAGCCTTTATTTTCAATTAGTTTTATAAAAGATTGTTTGATGCTTTGTTTCGTACGTGCGTTACGGTCAGCTTGTTTCATAATTTCTACTCCATTTATTGAACAACGTGTTTAAAATTGTACATTGTACTAATGCCCTATTAGCATTAATATAGACCCCAGAGAAAAAATATTCAACAAGTTGTTCAATGATTTGTTATAGAAGGAGAGAAAAACAATGTTGAAATCAGAGTGGCAATGGCTAAAAGCACATAAATTTTATATGTTAGTTCTTTTTGTTTTGTTATTTGTACCATCAATTTATGCTGTGACTTTTCTAGGCTCATTGTGGAATCCTTATGGCGAAGTCAGTAAATTACCAGTAGCCGTTGTCAATAAGGATAAATCAGTGACTTATTCAGGAAAAAAGTTAACAGTGGGTCATGATTTAAAAGAAGAATTACAGAAATCTGATGCGATGAATTTTAAATTTCCATCAGAAGCAGCAGCGAAAAAGGGTCTAAATGATGGTAAGTACTATACAGTCATTACGATTCCAAAGAATTTTTCACAAAATGCAACAACATTATTAGATAAGCAACCTAAACAAATGAAGTTGCAATACGAGACAAGTTCTGGTCATAGTTTTATTGCAGGTAAGTTATCTGAGTCAGGCGCTGAACGAATTGGTACACAAATTTCTGGTAAGGTTACAAAAATTTATACCAAGACATTGTTTAAAGAAATACAAAAAGCTGGTAATGGGATGGATGAAGCCGGCGCAGCTAATAAAAAGTTGGCTGATGGTGCTAATACGTTAAAAAATGGTAGCGATCAAGTAACTGCTAATCTTAATAAGCTAGCTGCTAGCTCATTAACTTTTCAAGATGGTGCCAAGACGCTAACACAAGGTGTTGGTCAATATACATCGGCAGTTGGTCAGGCAAGTACGGGTAGTAAACAACTTGCTTCTGGTTTAAACCAAATGAATCAACAAGCACCAACGTTGATTAATGGTATTGGCCAATTAAAGCAAGGAACGCAGCAATATACATCAGCCGTTGGCCAAGCTGCTCAAGGTAGTCAAACATTGTCAACCGGGCTAAATCAATTAAATCAACAGGTTCCAACGTTGCAGACTGGTGTTACAAAGCTAAACAATGGTTTGGCAAAGTTAAATAAGCAATTGGTCGATAATGATGTAAAAGGTAATTTAGCTAAAGTTCAAAAAGAATTGACATCATTATCAGCTGTGATTGATGATACACAGGCAGCTTTACCAAGTGATCAAGCAATTAACAATCAATTTAGCACGTTACAATCAGATATAAAGGCCTTAGAGCAAGCGAACGCAGCAGATCAAGGAGCATTAACAAATAATGTGAATGCAGCCATGAGTGATGCAGGTATTAATTTGACAGCCGAGCAAAAGCAGAAATTTGTACAGTCATTGGCAAGCAAACAAAGTAATACGCAGACTGCTAAGGTCTTAGCTACGATGACACAACATGCAACGGCATTACAAGGTAGTGTCAGTCAATTCGTGCAAACGGTTCAAAAGCACCAAGGGACGTTAACAGAATTACATAAAACACTACAGAATACAGATATCAAAACGATTAATAATCAACTAACAGCGATGCAACAACTGCCAGATGCTGTGGCGCAATTAGCAACGGGTTCACAACAATTAAATGATAAGTTGCCAACACTAAAGGGTGCTGTTAATAAATTAGCAACGGGTGGTCAAACACTAAATACTGGGTTGCAAACATTGCAAGGTAAGTCAGTGACGTTGAATAATAGCGTGGCAACACTACAATCGGGTGCACAAACATTAAGCGGTGGTGTTGGTCAACTAGCGAATGGGGCTGCCCAATTAGATGGCGGGCTTCAGACCTTAACAACCATGAACGGTCAACTAAATGGCGGTGTTAACCAACTAAATAGTGGTGCTGGTCAAATTAGTAATGGATCAGGTAAGCTAGCCAACGCTGCACAACAAATGGGGCCAGCTTTGACACAAATGAATGATGGTAATCAAACATTAGCAAATAAGTTAACAGATGCAGGCCAGCAAGCTAATCAGCTTAAGAGTACTAAGGGTACGCTAAAGCAGATGGCTACCCCAGCTAAATTGGCACATACTGAAAGAGATAAGGTACCAAACAATGGAACGGGGATGGTTCCATACATGTTTTCAGTGGGAATGTTCGTTGGTATGATGGCATTGAATTTGATGCTAGATATGTTGACACCACGACAAAAGATATCATCATTGGGTGCTTGGTTCGGTTCAAAGATGGCAATTTTGCTTGGTATTGCAACTTTGGCGCCAATGGTATTGTATGCACTAAGTGATTGGGTGTTAGGCATGGATCCAATTAATCCAGGGCAAACGTTCTTGATCATGTTACTAACGAGTTATATGGATGCACTATTAGTTACGGCCATCTATATGTGGTTTGGTCGTGCTGGTGCCTTTGTCTCAATGGTTTTGTTAGTTGTTCAATTAAGTGTAGCTGCTGGAACTTATCCAATTGAATTATCAAATAAGTTTTATGAGTGGTTACACCCACTGGTACCAATGACTTATTCAGTAAGTGGCTTACGTGAAACAATTATGATTGGTGGTACAATTAATACCGAATTAATAGTTATCATCAGCGTTGCAATTGTTTCATTACTAGCGTTATTTATCTATTTTGTTATCCGTCGTCGTAGTTTTAATACAATGAGTGATCCGGTAACAAATTCATAAAGAAATATGGAATCTGAAACAAATAGCTGTTTCAGGTTCTTTTTTGTTATAAAATATAAACTAGTATAGTTCATCATTTGTAATGAATTATTTTGTAGTAAAACAAAAAGGAAGCGTACTAAATGGAAGTTAATATATGGGTTTGGGTTGGATTTTTTGCATTTGTGATCGCAATGCTTGTATTAGATTTAACTGTTTTTAATAAAAAAGGCGAAGTGCCGACTTTTAAAAAGTCATTGTTACAAACGGCAGCATGGATTGCACTAGCGTTTATATTTGCCGGGGGTATCTGGTACTTTGCTGGTAGTGGTCATGCGATTGATTTCATCACTGGTTATTTGCTAGAAGAATCTTTGAGTATGGATAATTTGTTCATCTTTATCTTAGTCTTTGGCTTTTTCGGTATTGAAGCACGTTATCAACATCGTGTGCTCTTTTGGGGAGTATTTGGTGCCGTAGTAATGCGTGTCCTATTTATTTTAGGGGGCGCAGCCTTATTGCATAAGTTTGAATGGTTGATGTACTTATTTGGTATTTTCTTGGTTTATACTGGTGTGAAGATGTTCTTCAATAAAAATGAGGACCAAAATTTGGATGACAGTAAAATTATTCAAATGCTACGTAAATTTTTACCGGTTAAAGATGATGTTAGTAAGCCACATTTTATCGTTAAGGAAAATGGCAAGCATTATGTGACGCCATTCTTGATAGCATTAATTTTCATTGAACTTTCTGATCTGTTGTTTGCCGTTGATTCAATTCCGGCAGTATTAGCAGTTACGCAAGATACATTTATTGTCGTAACGTCTAACATTTTTGCCGTTCTAGGACTACGTTCACTATTCTTTGCATTATCAAAGTTATTGCCAATGTTCCGTTACATTAAGTATGCATTGGCTGGTATTTTAGCTTTTATTGGTGCAAAGATGTTAATTAATGAAGCTGGCAAAATGTTTGATTGGCAATTCGCGATTTCAAATGTTGCCTCATTAGTTGTCATCGTTGGCTTATTGGCAATTGCTATTATTGCATCGATTGCTAAGACCCGTTGGGAAGACGAGCATGATAAAGCGAAATAGATAAATTAAAATGACTTCGTTCCGTTTATTTTTTCGGAACGAAGTCATTTTTTATTATTGTTATTTAGATTGTTTCATCAGCAAGACATGTGCAGTTACAAAAGCAATTATAACTGGCGTAGAATTAATGTATGGATGCAGTTATTAAGTATCTTAGTTAGTATCAGTTTTTGAGATATTGGCGGTTTAGTTTTAAGTAGTCGTTTTAGTTCTTGGGGGGACATAAAATGAAAAGCAAGAAAATTCTAAAATTTGCAGTACTTGGCGTGGTATTGGGTGTTGGTATAGGTGTCGTGATACAAAACCGACAAGTTTCTGCTAAGACAGATGTGCTACAACGTATAAAAATCAATACGGAGGGGATTGATGATAATGTTTATCGACAAGCTTCTGCGAGTGAATTAGCGCAGATGGTGCGTGATGGTAAAGTTACTAGTCAGCAATTAATTAAGCATGCAGTGTCACAAATCAAAGCTGAAAATCCACAATTAAATGCAGTTATCAGTTTACGGGAGTCAGCAGCGTTAAAAGAATCAGTGGCAATGAAGGATACGGGACAACCTTTCTATGGTGTCCCAATTTTAATTAAAGGTCTGGGCCAGCAATTAGATGGTGAATCTAATACCAGGGGATTAACAGATCTTAAGGATAATAAAGCAACTGAAACAAGTGACTATGTTAAGAAGCTACAATCAATGGGATTTGTGATTATTGGTCAAACTAATTTTCCGGAGTTAGGATTAGTAAATATCACGGATTCAAAATTGAATGGTGTTGCTCATAATCCTTGGCGTTTGTCTCGTAATACAGGTGGTTCTTCAGGGGGAGCAGTGGCAAGCGTTGCGACTGATTTTGTGCCAATGGCAACCGGTAACGATGCAGGTGGTTCACTTAGAATTCCAGCATCATTTACAGGTGTGATTGGGCTAAAGCCAACTCAAGGGGCAATTACGGGAGATAGTACAGTTCCTTCAACAGTTAACTTTGCTAATGCTCGGAAAATTTCAGATTTACAAACTTATTTTAAAGGCATGCAGAGTTCAGAGCATCCGGAATTGATTAAGGATGCACCAACTGATTTGAAACAGCTAAAGATTGCTTACTCAACGAAATCACCAGTAGGAACAAAAGTTAGCAAAGATGCTGTTAAGGCAGTTCAACAATCAGTAAAGTTTTTGAGGGCACAAGGTTATACTGTCGTAAAGCAAGATGCACCAGTTGATGGTAAGAAGCTTATGAATATGTATTACACAGAATCAACACCAACTGGTACGGATGCAAATAAGATGATCAAGGAAAAAACTGGTAAGAACATGCAATTTAAGGATGTTTCACCAATGACATGGGCCTTGTATCAGGCGGATAAGAAACAGACTAAACAAAGTGAAAAATTTATGACAACTGAAATGACCAAAGTTAGTCAACAAATGACGGATTTTCATAAGACTTATCCAATCTATTTGACACCAACAACGGCAACACCAGCGCCTAAAAACAGTGATCCAGCTTATTTGCTTAAATATGTTAAGCAATTAAAGCATATTCAGAATTTGAATCATAAAAAGCAAATTCAATTAATTTATGATGCCTGGCTGCATGGGTTATCAAAAACACCGTTTACACAGTTAGCGAATGTTTCAGGAGAACCGGCACTTAGCTTACCAACGTATGTGACAAAGCAAGGTTTACCATTAGGTGTGCAGTTTGAAGCAGATAAGGGACAGGACCAATTGTTGTTACAATTAGGAAAAGAGTTCCAAGATCATGATCAATTGCATTTTTTGGATAGCTATCAAGAAGACAAATAAAATAGTTAAGACTATCAAAATGGCGTGATTTGGTTTAAAATCTATAGTCATTAAGTAAAAAATAAATAGCGTATTTGGGTGGGGGCTAATTAGTCTCGACCCATTTCGTGCGTTAGTTGAAATGAAGCAGTGAGGTTAAAAGCATAATGAAGATGATTGTTGGTTTGGGTAATATTGGTAAAGAATATGATAAGACGCGTCATAATATTGGTTTTATGACGGTTGATGCCGTGGCAGATAAGTACCAAGCAACATTTAAACAAGATGGGCAACGACACGCATTTGTGGCGGATGTGCGCATTAATAATGAAAAGGTATTGTTAGTAAAACCAACGACATATATGAATGATTCTGGGGATGCGGTGCGACCATTGGTTGATTACTATAAGCTAGATCTAGCTGATTTATTGGTTGTTCAAGATGACATGGACATGGATCTTGGACGACTACGTTTACGTCAAAAAGGATCTGCTGGTGGACATAACGGGATTAAAAGTATTGCCAATCAGTTAGGTACGCAAAAGTTCAATCGTTTGAAATTCGGAATTGGTCATCCAGCGCATGTTCATCAAGCAGTTGTTGATTATGTCTTGGGACATTTTGGTAAGGATGAGCAACCTGATTTGTTGTCAGGACTAGATCAAGCAGTTGAAATTTTTGAAGGATTTGCTGCGGGTGAAGAAATGCCAATCTTGATGAATCAATTTAATTAAAAGGATGAGTAGGCGTTATGGAATTAACGGAATTTTTACAACAAGATAAAGACTTACAGCAATTAGCAACTGGGCTGAATCAAGGTGGTCGTCACTTAATGACGGGTATTTCGGGAACGGCACGAACAGTTTATTTGGCTGCGTTACAAAAGAAAACGCAGCAACCAATGGTGATTGTGTCAGATAGTCAATTTCATGCTGATCAATTGACCGAAGATTTACAAGCGCTACTGGGCGATGAACATGTCCGCTCATTTCCAGCAGAAGAAAGTGTCGCTGCAGAATTATCAGTGACATCACTAGATGCTCGTCTAGCCCGTGTTCAGGCAATGCAACTACTTTTGACAGATCCACAAGCAGTAGTGGTTACGGGCATTGCTGGTGCACAACGCTATTTACCAACAGCTGATGCATTTAAAAAGGCACAAATAACAATTGACTTTGATCATGAATATGAACTAAATCAATTGGAAACACAGTTACATCAAATGGGTTATCACCGGAATAGCACGGTTGAGCAACCAGGCGAATTTGCGATTCGTGGTTCAATTGTAGATGTTTATCCATCAGATGTTGGTAACCCAATTCGGTTAGACTTTTTCGATACGCAATTAGATTCGATGCGTTCTTTTGATGCTGAGACACAGCGTAGTATTGATAATTTGGATAGCTTAACTATTTTACCAGCGACTGACTTGGTCATTGGTGATGAAGAACGTGAGCAAGCCAAAACGAGACTTGAGTTAGCAATGACTAGCTATCGTGATTCATTGGCAGGGGCAGACAAACGGCATTTAACGGAAGCGATGACGCCATTGTTAAATACGTTAGCTGATGGTCAATTATTGCCGGATATTCGTGCTTATCTACATCTTTTGTATCCGGATGCAGTTAGCTTGTTTGACTATCTACCAGAAAATGGTATTGCAGTGTTTGATGATTATCCACGCGCGGTGGAAAATGCTGCTCAAATGCGTTTAGACGATACCAATTGGTGGGCAGATAAGTTAGCTAATCAACAGGTATTACCAGTTGATAATTTTGGTTGGACTTTGACGGATCAAGCGCGTGATGTTCAGCAGACAAGTTTGGTGTTGTCGCCATTACAGCGCGGAATTGGGCAATTACGCCAAACAAGTTTAACCAATGTGACTGTTCGCCCAACACAACAATTTTTTGGACAAATGCCACTGTTAAAAGGTGAAGTTGACCGTTGGCAAAAGCAAAATATGACAATTATTTTTCTAACCAATTCGGCTGATCGTCAAGTTAAATTAGTCCAAACCTTGAATGATTTTGGTGTCAAAATTAACCAAGTAGCTGTTGATAACCTAGCAACTGGACGGACACAATTAACGACTTTGCCATTAAGTGCTGGTTTTGAATTGCCAATGCAAAAGTTAGTTGTCTTAACAGAAAAGGAATTGTTTCAACAAGTACGTAAACGGGCACCAAAGCGACAGACGTTATCAAATGCAGAACGGATTAAAAGTTACAATGAACTAAAACCAGGCGATTACGTTGTGCATGTTAATCATGGTATTGGTATCTATGAAGGGATGCAGACGATTGAAAATCGTGGTGTTAAACAAGATTACATTACGATTGGTTACCAAAAAGATGCTAAGTTATTTATTCCGGTTACGCAATTAGATTTAGTGCAAAAGTATGTTGGTGCAGCTGAAAAAGCCCCCAAGATTAATAAGATGGGCGGCCCTGAGTGGCAACGGGCAAAGGCTAAAGTTGCTAAAAAAGTTGAAGATATTGCAGACGATTTATTGGCGTTATACGCTGAACGTGAAATTAAAAAAGGTTACGCTTTTGCACCAGATGATGATGCTATGCATAATTTTGAAGAGGCATTTCCTTATCCTGAAACACCAGATCAAATTCGGTCGATCAAAGAGATCAAAACTGATATGGAAAAGGTGCAGCCAATGGATCGTTTGTTGGTTGGTGATGTTGGTTTTGGAAAAACTGAAGTTGCAATGCGAGCAGCTTTTAAAGCGGCCCATGAAGGTAAACAAGTAGCAATGTTAGTGCCAACGACTATCTTGGCACAGCAACACTATGAATCATTTATGAATCGTTTTGAAGGCACTGATTTAAAAATTGTTGGAATGTCACGCTTTCAAACACCTAAGCAAAAGAAAGAAATTAAAGCGGGATTAAAAAATCATACCATTGATATTGTGATTGGCACCCATAGTTTGCTGGCTAAAGATGTGATATTTGGTGATCTGGGACTTTTGATTATTGATGAGGAACAACGCTTTGGTGTTAAGCATAAAGAGCGTCTTAAGAGTTTACAAACGAATGTGGATGTCTTGACCTTAACGGCGACGCCAATTCCACGTACATTAAACATGGCGATGGTTGGCGTGCGTGATCTGTCCGTAATCGAAACGCCACCAGCTAATCGATATCCAATTCAGACATATGTTATGGAACAAAATGGTCGGGTTATTGCAAATGCTGTTGAACGAGAAATGGCGCGAGGTGGACAAACCTTCTATTTGCATAATCGTGTTGCCGATATTGAAAAGGTCGCTGGGATGATTCAAAGTTTGGTACCAGAAGCCCGAGTTGCCTATATTCATGGACAAATGACGGAAGCCCAGATGGAAGGTATCCTGGTTGATTTTATTAACGGTGAGTATGACGTCTTAGTTACGACAACTATTATTGAAACTGGTGTTGATATTCCAAATGCTAATACGTTATTTGTTGAAAACGCTGATTACATGGGCTTATCACAACTTTATCAGTTACGTGGTCGTGTGGGTCGTTCACATAATGTGGCCTATGCGTACTTTACGTATCTGGGGACGCGTTCTTTGAATGAAGAAAGTGAAAAGCGGTTAACTGCTATTCGTGATTTTACAGAATTGGGTTCTGGTTTCAAAATTGCAATGCGTGATTTATCAATTCGTGGGGCTGGTGATTTGCTAGGGCAATCACAACACGGCTTTATTAACACAGTTGGTTATGATTTATATACGCAGATGCTACAAGAAGCGGTGGCTGCTAAACAAGGTAAGCAGGTTAAACAAGTAGATTCAGAGTTGGATTTGCAGGTTGAAGCATATTTGCCATCAAGCTATGTTGCTGATGGGCCACAGAAAATTGATTTATATCAACGTATCCGTAAGGCAAACAAGGCAGAACAATTTGCAGAAATTACCGATGATTTGGTTGATCGTTTTGGGGATATCCCGGCAGCGGCAAGTCGGCTGTTAGAAGTTTCTAAATTAAAGGCGCTAGCTGATCGACTTGGTATTAAACAGATCAAGCGAACGGTTAACAAACCAGAATTGGTGATGGTTAATTTTTCTCAAAAAACAACAATTACAGCACAACAAGTTAAACAGGCTAGTGCCTTAACGAAAACACGTGGACAAGTTAAAGTAAATGCCCCCGTTGTGTTTGCTATGGCAATTCAGCCTAAGCAGACAGACGATGATTGGCTAGAAAACTTAATGCAGTTTTTGACGGCATTGTTACCAAAAAAGGACTGAGCAGATGCGTAAAAGTGGTCAAAATTTAATGGTAGGCGCTGGTATTTTAACCTTAGCAGGAATTATCGCGAAGTTATTGAGTGCAGTATATCGTATCCCGTTTCAGAATTTAGTTGGTAATACTGGCTTTTATGTGTACCAACAGGTCTATCCTATTTACGGTATTGGCGTCGTGTTGGCCTTAAGCGGTTGGCCAGTGTTTATTTCAAAAATTATTACCGAACAACCGGATGAAGCACATCAACAATTAGTTGCCAGAAGGTTGTTCTGGTGGTTGTTGTTTATTAGTTGTGGCTTATTTATTTTGGTTTATGGCGGGGCACCGATATTAGCATTGGGAATGGGCGGTAATTTGAAATTAACACCAGTTGTCAAAGCGGTTGCGTGGATGTTTTGGTTTATGCCATTCTTGGCCGTTGGCCGTGGATTTGCGCAAGGGCAACTTAATATGGTGCCCACGGCAATTTCACAAATTATTGAACAAATTGCACGAGTGGCAATTATTATTGCGATTGCTTGGTATGGTGTCACAGCTAAATGGTCCGTCTACACAATTGGTACTTGGGCAATGGCCGCTGCTGCTATTGCCGCTGCAGCAGCAACGTTATATATGAGTGGTGTCGTAAAATCAATTTGGCGGACGCCGATTACAAAAGCTGTTAAAAAAGATAAATCAATTGGCTGGTTTAGAATTTTTCACCGTCTTTGGAATGAAGGCAATTTGTTAGCTATGCTAGCAGGATTATTGGTGCTATTACAGTTGGTAGATTCATTTTCCACCAAAGGCTTGTTAGAAATCTATGGTCTAAGTACTCAAGCTGCTGAATATGCTAAGGGCGTATATGATCGTGGCCAACCACTGGTTCAATTGGGGATGGTTTTAGCCACAGCTATCAGCACTTCATTGTTACCAGTCTTACGAAATCACGTTGTACATCATGAACAAAAAGACTTTATTAACGACTTTCAAATGATGTTTCGCCTATCATTGATATTATCAGGAGTAGCGACGTGTGGTTTAATGGCGGTAATGCCAGTTGTTAATCAAGTATTGTTTAGTACACGTGAAGGTAGCCAGTCATTGATTGTATTCGTTTTAACTGTCATACCAGCTACCTTAATTTTAATTGGCACAAGTGTCTTGCAAAGTTTAAATAAGACACGCGGCATAGGCTGGTTGATTATTTTAACGATGGTCATTAAGTATGGATTGAATATATGGTTAGTACCCCAATATGGCATCATAGGTGCTTCTTGGTCCACAATACTATCGTTGCTACCAATGTTATCTATTGTGATGCATCGTTTACCTAAAACGTTGTGGCAACAGTGGCATGGGCCACGCTGGTGGGGAAAATTTATACTGACTTTGCTTGGTGTGTTAGTTGGTGCCGGTGGTTGGTGCCAAATTAGTGATATATTTATAGGGTCATCCCGCTTAGCCAATTTAATAACCCTGATTATTGCCATATTAATTGGTATAATAGTATTCATCATAATGCTATGGCGTTTACGATTGTTGTCAGTAGCAGAGTGGTATGCTTTGCCTAAAGGACATAAAATATACAATTTTTTGGAAAGAAGAAACAAATAATGCGATTAGATAAATATTTAAAAGTAGCACGTTTGATTAAACGTCGATCAGTAGCAAAGGATATTGCGGATCAAGGACGAATTGATATTAACGGTAAAACAGCAAAGTCATCTAGTGATGTTAAAAGCGGTGATGAATTAACGATTCGTTTTGGAAATAAAACGACTACCATTGAAATTGAGCGAATTGTGGAAACAACGAAAAAAGATGAAGCAGAACATATGTATCGCATTGTTTCTGAAACGTATGCACAAGATTTTAGTAATGACAGTAAATAACATAACGCTCTGTTATGTTTTTATATAAAATCATTAAGAAACGTTAATGAGAGTTAAGAATATTTAAGTTTAGCGTTAAAGTTAGAGTGATTAGAGATTGCTTTTGTGTTGTTTTTGGAGGGTGAAATATGAGGAAAGTTAGAAAACAATCAAATATTGAGCCGTTAAATACCGCTGGCAAACAACATATACATTTTCAAATGCGTCAAGATCAATATAATCAATGGATTCACTGGCGACGTCGAGGAATTGCTGTAATTGCAATGTTAATCATTACGGTATTAGCAATGATTAATTTATATGGTCAACAAACCAAATATACGAATGCCTCAGCTGGATTGCAACAAACTAATAAAGCTTTGATTAACGCTAAGCAAAATAATGCGGATCTAAAACAAGAAGTGCAAGATTTGCATGATGATAGTTATTTGCAAAAATTAATCCGTGAAAAATATATGTACACAAAAGATAATGAAATTGTGTTCAATATGCCAAATTAACGATATTAATGATCAGCAGACTTACATACAATTGCGTAAGTCTGTTTTTTTATATGCTGGTAGCTTTTGTCATATAATAAGACTAGTCAAGTAAAGATAATGGAGCATGTCGTATGAAACCAAAAGTTTTGCGAGCTAATTTGATCCGTAAAATTCGCGAACAACAATTGTTTAACGCCAAGGATCATGTGTTAGTAGCTGTGTCAGGTGGACAAGATTCGTTACGATTATTACGGTGGTTAACAGAAGGCGACTTGCCACAAGATATTCAACCTAAAGTTAGTGCCATTTATATTAACCATCAATTAAGACAAGATGCTATGCAAGAAGAGACGTTTGTTCGTCGCGTGTTATCAAACACGCCCAATTTAGTGGTGCAAGCAATAGAAAGAATCAATTGGGATGAAGTGCCCACTGTTTCCGTTGAAGAACAAGCACGTGATAGACGCTATCAAACTATGTTTGCAGTTGCCAATAAAATTAACGCCAATGTGATTGTTACAGCGCATCATCGTGATGATCAGGCTGAGACAATTTTATACAAGTTAACGCGTGGTAGTCGTTTAGATCAACTGACGGGGATGCCACCCAAACAAACACTGACAAATCATTTACAATTGGTGAGACCATTTTTAGAGCTATCAAAGGCAGAATTACAAGGTTTAGTTAAAGAGCCTGTGCAAGAATGGATTGATGATTATACTAATGATGATCAAAAATATGCACGTAATCGATTACGACATGCTATCATTCCTGATTTACAACAAATTAATCAACAAGCAATACCACATATTATTGGTTTTGCTGAGGAACTGGCAGCATTGCAAGCATTGGCAAACGCGCAAATCACGCAATATGTCGCCGATTTAGAACAAGGTCATTTAGATTGGGAATTGCCAATGCCTCAATTGGTGTTGGTGCTACAAAAGTGGCTGCAAAAGCATCAAATATTAGATGTAAAAAATCGTCAGTTAGAGCAGGCGGTGCAATTGATGAAAAATAAAAATATTGCAACCGGAACCGTTCATTTACAGGGTAATAACCTACTTGTTAGAAGTCGTGGGAATTTACAATTATTAAAAGGGTAAAATTATTAGTTATTGACTAAACATGTTATTCTTAAAGTTATGTAACAGTAGGGGAATCAAGATTTAGGAGATTAACAAAACATGAACCAACCAGATATGAATAATGATATCGAACGGGTATTGTATAGCGAAGCAGAGATTGCAAAAGCTGCAAAACGAGTAGGTGAGCAATTAGCTGCTGACTACGAAGGTCAAACGCCGATTATTCTATCAGTACTTAAAGGTGCTGTTTTGTGGACTGTTGATGTTATGAGACATATGCAATATGCAGAAGTTGAATTCATCGATATTTCTAGTTATAACGGTGGTATCGCTTCATCAGGGAGTGTTGATTTGGTAACAGATTTACAAACTGATATTGCGGGTCGTGATATTATTATCATGGAAGATATCGTTGATACTGGTCGATCATTAAAGTTCATGGTTGAGTTATTAAAAGACCGTGGTGCAAAATCAGTAAAAACTGCTAGTTTGTTGGACAAAAAAGATGGTCGTGTTGTGGAAGCAACAGTTGACTATGTTGGCTTTGATGTGCCAAAAGCCTTTGTGGTAGGGTATGGGCTTGATTACAAGCAGCTATACCGTAACTTACCATATGTTGGTGTTTTGAAACGCGAAGTTTATGATCCACAACATGCTGATATGGTTGACACGGTAGACATCACACCAAATCATTAAGCTAGTACATTATATGAGGTAGTAACTGCTATTACTACCTGTTCTTGGGAGGAATTGATGAAAAACCAACGAAACGGAAATTTTGTCCGAAATAGTTTGTTTTACGTAATTGTAGTCCTAGGTATTATGGGTTTGATTTATTGGGTAGCTGGGCCCACGCAGACTTCAAATACAAAGACTATTTCTACGTCAACATTCATGACGGAATTGCGTGACAAAAAGATTGATAAAGTCACGATTCAACCTGGTGATGGTGTCTATGACATTAAGGGTGAATACAAAAGAGCACAGTCTGATAAAGATGCTAACAATGATGCATTTACTTCACTATTAGGTGGTAATTCAAAGAAAGCCAATTCCTTTGAAACCAAGTTAGTTGGGAGCGACAATATTGTTGCTGATGTTCAAAAGGCTGCTGATGCTTCAAAGGCAGATATAACGACAAAACCACAACCTTCTAATTTTTGGGGTACACTTGCAGTAACAATGTTGCCATTACTTTTGATAGTCGGATTATTCTACCTAATGATGGGTGGTATGAACCAAGGTGGTCAAGGTGGTCGTGGTAACATGATGGGTATGGGAAAATCAAAAGCTAAGGCTGCTGACCCATCAGAAAACAAGAAACGCTTTGGCGATGTTGCTGGAGCAGAAGAAGAAAAGCAAGAATTGGTTGAAGTTGTTGAATTCTTGAAAGATCCTAAGAAATTCTTGAAGTTGGGTGCCCGCATCCCATCAGGGGTTTTACTAGAGGGACCTCCCGGAACTGGTAAGACTTTGCTAGCCAAAGCCGTTGCTGGTGAAGCTGGTGTACCATTCTACTCAATTTCTGGATCAGACTTCGTTGAAATGTTCGTTGGTGTTGGGGCAAGTCGTGTTCGTGACTTGTTTGAAAACGCCAAAAAATCTGCACCATCAATTATTTTTATTGATGAAATTGATGCAGTTGGACGTCAACGTGGTAACGGTATGGGCGGTGGTCACGACGAACGTGAGCAAACGCTGAACCAAATGTTGGTTGAAATGGATGGATTCGAAGGTAACGAGGGTGTTATTGTGATGGCGGCTACCAACCGTTCTGATGTTTTGGACCCTGCCTTACTTCGTCCTGGTCGTTTTGACCGAAAGATTTTGGTTGGCCGTCCTGACGTTAAGGGTCGTGAAGCTATCCTAAAAGTTCATGCGAAGAATAAGCCATTAGATTCAAGTGTTGATTTGAAAGAAATTGCTAAGCAAACCCCAGGATTTGTTGGGGCTGATTTAGAAAACTTGCTGAATGAATCAGCTTTGTTGGCAGCACGTCGTAATAGTAATACGATTACAGCTAAAGACTTGGATGAGGCTGAAGATCGTGTGATTGCTGGACCTGCTAAGAAGGACCGTGTAATTTCAGCTAAGGAACGTAATACTGTTGCGTACCACGAAGCTGGACACGCTATTGTTGGCCTTGTCTTAAATGAAGCTCGTGTCGTTCACAAGGTAACAATCGTGCCTCGTGGTCGTGCCGGCGGATATGCAATCATGCTACCGCGTGAAGATCAAATGTTGATGAGTAAGACCGACGCTATGGACCAAGTTGCTGGTTTGATGGGTGGTCGTGCTGCTGAAGTGCTACTATTTAATCAACAATCTTCAGGTGCCTCAAACGACTTTGAGCAGGCTACTGGTATTGCACGTGCGATGGTAACGCAATATGGTATGTCTGATAAATTAGGAATGGTTCAGTTGGAGAAGGATAATGGTCCGCAATATGGTCAACCATTGTATTCAGATACAACTTCACGCCTAATTGATGAAGAAGTTCGACACATTACAACACAGGGATATGACACTGCATGTGACATTATTCTGCGTTATAAGGATCGTCATGAAGCAATTGCACAAGCATTGTTAGAATATGAAACATTAGATGAAAAGCAAATTTTGAGCTTGTTCAACACTGGTAAAATGCCAGAAAATGAGAGCGAAGCAAAAAAAGATGACGGTACACCAATGTCATATGAGCAAGCAAAGCAAGCCGCAAATGACAAATTAACAGAAGATGAAGAAGCAGCATCTTCATCAGAAGAAACAACCACGTCAGATGACGAGGATAAAGCTTAATATTTGATAAGCTAAAAGAGTTTAGGGAGGCGCTCCCTAAGCTCTTTTTTTATATACTCTGTGTTACACTTGATAACGGGAAAAAAATAGGAAAAGGAAAGATAATATGGCAGATAAATTAGTACGTGCGATTACGACAGATGGTAAGTTTCGTGCAATTGCAATTGATGCAACTGAGATGATGAAAGAAGCAGCAACCTTTCATGATGCTTCACAATTAGGAACGACTATTTTGGGACGTGCATTGATTGGTTCTTTGATGATGTCAAACGCAATTCTTAAAGGTGAGGAACGTTTAGCAGTTAGTATTGATGGTCAAGGACCTGCTGGTAAAATTGTTGTGGAATCATCGGCGCAAGGAGAAGTGCGCGGTTATGCAACTAATCCGCAAGTAGCGTTGCCGTTAAATGTTAAGCAACAGCCAGATGTTGCGACTGCAGTTGGTGTGGATGGCTTTTTGACAGTTACAAAAGATTACGGGACTAACGAACCCTTCACAGGAAAGGTTGCTTTGGCAACTGGTGAAATTGGGGATGATTTAACTTATTATATGGCGAAGTCAGAACAGATTCCGTCAGCAGTTGCCGTTTCTGTATTAGTTGATCCAGATGGTAGTGTTGTGACAGCGGGTGGATTTATGGTGTCGACGTTACCAGATGCAACAACTGAAGATATTGAACAATTAGAAACACGTCTTGGAAACTTCCCAGCTATTTCAACACAAATGATGGAAGGCTATACACCAAGTGATTTATTACATAATTTATTTGGTACTGAAGAATTGCAGATTTTGACAACAACCGAAGTAGCGTTATATCCAGCTATTACTAAGCATGAGTATGCACGAATGTTAGCGACCTTGCCATTAAGTGAATTGCAAGCGATTTTGGCTGAAGATCACGGTATCGAAATTGTTGATCGCTTTACTGGTAAAGTTATTAATTTTGATGAAACGCAATTGCAAGCAATTATTGCTAGTAAAGATGCAAGCGGTTTGTAAAAAAGTAGCAGTTCGGACTTGCAAAATGTGTTGAATGTTGGCAAACTTATAAGTATGTATGGTAGAAACCAGTTACGAATTAATTAATGAAAAATGAGGCAGGGATAGAAAAATGGCTGATCAACAAGTGTCATTAAATGACCAAATGATCAAGCGTCGTGAAAAAATGACCGAACTGCGCGAAGCAGGTATCGATCCATTTGGTCACCGTTTTGATCGGACACATATGGCATCAGAATTACATGCATTGTATGATGATGTTTCAGGCGAAGATTTGGAAGCACAAGCAAATGAAGTAGCGATTGCTGGACGCATGATGACTAAGCGTCGTTCAGGTAAAATCAGTTTTGCCGATATTAAGGATCGTTCTGGACGTATCCAAGTATTCATTCAAAAGCCAATAGTTGGTGAAGAAGTATACGATTGGTTTAAGAAGGCTGATTTAGGCGATTGGCTTGGCTTTAAGGGGACAATGATTAAGACACGTGCTGGTGAGCTATCATTGAGCGTGACTGAAATTATTCACTTGTCAAAAGCTTTGCGTCCATTACCTGACAAATTCCATGGTTTAACTGACGTTGAGACGAAATATCGTCAACGTTATTTGGACTTGATTTCAAACGATGATTCATTTGAGCGTTTCCAAAAGCGTTCAAAGATTATTTCAGCTATTCGTGCCTACATGGATGGGGATGGTTTTACAGAAGTTGAAACACCAATGTTGCAAAATACTGCAGGTGGTGCCGCTGCGCGTCCATTCATTACGCATCATAATGCTTTGGATATTGATTTATACATGCGTATCGCGTTAGAGTTACACTTAAAGCGGTTAGTTGTTGGTGGTATGGAACGTGTGTACGAAATTGGCCGTGTCTTTAGAAATGAGGGGATGGATCCAAAGCACAACCCTGAATTTACTGTTATGGAATCATACGCAGCTTTCTGGGATTTGGGCGATGTGATGACTGAAACAGAAAACATCTTTAAAGCAGCTGCGAAAGTGGTAGCTGATGATATGATGATTACTTATCAGGGGACGAATATCGATTTGGCAAAGCCTTTTGCTCGTAAGCATATGGTTGATTTGATCAAAGAGAATACTGGTGTTGATTTCTGGCAAGATTATTCACTTGAACAAGCTCGTGCGATTGCAGATGAAAAAGGTGTTAAATACGAACAATACTGGGGTGTTGGCCACATTATTAACGAATTCTTCGAGGACTTTGTTGAAGAAACATTGATTGATCCAACCTTTGTTTATGGACACCCAGTTGAAGTATCACCACTAGCTAAGAAAAGTGATGATGATCAACGTTTTGCACAACGTTTTGAGTTGTTTATTTCAGGTGGTGAATATGCCAATGCATTTACGGAGCTAAACGATCCAATTGATCAACGTGAACGTTTTGAAGCACAAGCAGCTGAACGTGATGCTGGTAATGACGAGGCTGAGGGTATTGACGAAGACTTTATTGAGTCACTAGAATACGGTATGCCGCCTACTGGTGGTTTGGGAATTGGAATTGATCGCTTGGTTATGTTACTAACTAATGCTGATTCAATTCGTGATGTTTTGTTGTTCCCAACGATGCGTTAATTAAAATGAATATAAAAACGTATTTTAAAAAGCAATATATTGGGTTTTTGAAATATGTTAAAAAAGGACGATGATCTACCATGGATAATGGTTAGATTTTCGTCCTTTTTAATACCAACAAAACAGTTTTGAAAATTAGCTTGCATTGATGTATTGCTTTGCTGTTAATGCTTATTTGAAATAATATGTTTAAAATGCAGATTAGGGGTTGCATTATGTTACGGATAGTCGTATTATATAAAAGTTGGCTTTTGGAAAAGGATTGAAAAATCAATTCAAAAGTCATCAAAAAATATCTAAAATACAGTATTGACATTTACAAAAGTATACTGTAATATAGATTAAGTTGTGATGCACAACGGGTTGATTATTCAACCTTAAAATTAGTTATTGACAAGCGTTTTGTTTGGTGATATACTGATTAAGTTGTATGAAAGCAATGTAGGTCATTGAAAACTGAATATCGTTTCGATAGAACAAATGTGTAGGGTCTTCAAGCATTATGCTTGAAACAAAAACATTTGCGAAGTCAATTCGCTAGTAAATTCGTTTAACTTCTGTTAAACAAAACAAATTAATGAGTTATACTCAAGCTTTTAAAATGAGAGTTTGATCCTGGCTCAGGATGAACGCTGGCGGCGTGCCTAATACATGCAAGTCGAACGCTTTG
>NZ_BJEG01000011.1 GCF_005405545.1 Weissella hellenica | reverse complement strand
CTGGTGTCTTTTTTTATGTGAAAAAGACAAAATAAAAAGCGTGAAATGTTTAGTTTCACGCTAGAAAGTATAGAGCCATTAAAAAATGGTCTTATTATTTAATACCAGGTTTATTTTTTGTGATGATGTTGGTATATGTTGGACGTTTTGGCTTTCTATATTCAGGTGCAGATTTGCAGTTTCATGCTAACCGAATATTTGAATACTATAACCATCTAAAGGAGGGGAACTTAATACCTGTTATCTCCACATTTTCGTCAAATCAAATTGGTAGTTTAGTTCCAACAATGTATCCATCTTTACCTGTGTACTTGGGGGCTATGTTACAGTTTATTTTTCCATCAGTAACAGCGATGTACGGCTTAATGTGGTTGCAGTTAATGGTTCAATTTAGTGTTGCAAAGTGGGTAGGGAAAGAACTATCGTTATCGTCACTAGAAAGTACTATTGCTGCTTTTATTTATACTGTAACTACGCCAATTCTTTCTCAAGTGATACAGCAGTGGCTATTTGGAGAAGTTTGGGCAATGTCGTTTATGCCACTGTTAGTTTTAGCATTGATTCGATTGGCAGAAAGTACAAAAGATAGCACTGTCAGCCTAAACAGAAAGACTATTCTGTTATTAGTAGTCGGTTTTACGTTAATCATTTTGTCGCATATGTTGTCATTTGTAATTGTGACGGGTTATACATCAATTTTTACATTATTTTTATTGATTTTTAAAAAAAATAGATTAAACATTTTAGCTAATTTATCTGTTGCAGCTATTATTACAATTTTATTATCAATGGTGTTTTTAATGCCATTTATAGTTGCCATGTTAGGTAATAAGTTAGCAACTCCTGGTGCGACAACCTTAACGCTTTGGTCAGCACCAAATGTTCAGGAATTGTTTAAGACGGCATTTTCATTTAAACCAGATGTTCTCTTTAAAACGAATAGTATTGGCATTGTGGCATTTTTATCAATATTTGGTGTGATATTCACTTGGTGGAAACAAAATCGTTTTACCAAGTATGCAACAATCGTATCAATTTTGATTATTTTTAGTGGTATGAGTTACATTTGGAAATACTTGTATGAAACACCTTTAGGGAGTATTCAATTTCCACATCGTGTATTTATTATTGCTATCTTTTTGCTGAGCTTGACGTCAATTTTGATGATTCGTAATGTCTTTAAGTCTAATCAATTACGGTATATTTTATATGTAGGATTGACATTATTATCAGTTATCGTTACATTATTTAGCTTGAAATTTGGTTTTGTGGACAAGGTTAACGCGTTAGCGGTGCAGACGAATTATAAACCAACGTCTGAAAAACCAGTTAGTTATACACCGATTGCTAATTTTAAAATAAAAAATGCTGATTTTAAAAATATTATGGGTTATTGGACGACGTATGGCGCTTTTGATTATATGCCTGCTAACTTCCAATTTAATAAAGCTTTGCAAGAAAAGAAAATTGTTCAAAATGGAAAGCCTATTAATACAACTGTTAAACCTATTAGTAATGGGATAATTTATCAAGCTAATCTAGATAAACAGAAAGATACAATTTTGCCTATGGTAGGTTATAAGGGGCTAAATTACGACATAACAGATAAACAACATCATCACTATAATTATAGAATTAATAAAAATAAACAATTAGTCATTAGAATGAAAAATACAGATGTTAATAAAGTTATTGTTAAAGCAAAAACTCCAATAACAACGTATATTGCCTGGATTATTAGTTTAATAACAGCAGTATTTTTATTAGTAAATGTTTTAAAAAATAAGAAACATAAGGTATAAAATACAATACTGGTAAGGTGCTAAATTGTTTTTGATTTAGTGCCTTATTTTTGTACTAATACTGGAGAAAACAAAATTAGTATAAAGATGTTAATTTGTGTTTTATTAAATAAAAATGGTAATATAATAAGTATATTTTTTCAAAATTTGATTTAATAATACATAATTAAGATTTTAATCTTGTAGAGGATTGGGCGGAAACAAAAATAATGGATAGCAGAAAAAAAACTGTTAATGTTTTAACAGGATTTGTAATCATAATGTTAATTATGATGCAAATGATTGATCATGAGCGAAGTATGGCTTGGTATCGTTTTTTTACATGGATTACTTGGCCAGCTGTGTTTTTTATTGCGGGATATTCAGTTAACATCGATCAAAAACTTATACAGTTAATTAAACAATCGATACTAAGATATTTAGTACCGTATTTTTTAATTAGTATTCTTTTAATTGGTAGTAGTAAAGTTATACAGATGTTTGGATTATCATCGTTGTTTATTCAGCCATTTCCAGCAATTCGAGTGGGGGTAAAAGCCATGCTGTATGGAAATGGTTGGCCAGGTACAACAATAATTTGGCCGTTCGAAACAGGTATTGGATTAAGTTGGGGTCTGTTAGCTTTATTCTGGGGGACAATTATTATAGCTTTAGTAATTAAAATAAAACCATTATTTCTCCAAATTGTACTTGTTGCGTTGATGACTTATGGTGGCTTTTACGTCTCGAGCAAAATGCAATTACCATGGTCGTTTACATCTGGGGTAGTTGTGCAACCGTTCATGTTGTTGGGATACTATTTCAAAGATGAGAACAAGGCATGGCAACCAGCGCGGGCAACCGTTTTGGCTGGTGTTATTATTAGCTGGGTTATGGCACATAATGGTTCATATGATCTAACGGTAGCGTTGATCAATCATTGGATTATAGGGACTTTTGCAGCTATGATTATACTTGAGGCGGTGCTATCAATTGTTTGGTATATCCATAAAAAGTTACCTCACTTTTCAGATTGGTTAATTAAATTGGGTAAATATTGGTATGTTGATTTTGCGGTTGTAGGTTATATAACCATGATATTACCAATAAAACATTATCTAAATAATTTGGTTGCAATTGAATGGTTAGATTTTGTGATTGCGTGTTTAGTTGTGTTGTTTATCATTATCATTATTAAATGGATACTTACTAAAGGTATCGGTTATTGGGAAAAGAAAGAAATCGATTAGATGAAAAAAGTTTTTGAAAAATCTAAATTTATAGGGCCTTCTTTCAATGGCTGGATGAAATTGTTGATTATTGGGCTAGTCTTAAGTATTGTGACAGTTTTTTTGTTGCAATTTTCAATGCACTTTCAAGTGTGGGGACGTTTGAACTATCAATCTACTGATATACCGGTAGCATTAGATTTTGTTCGCCAATATATGATACGACCCCAAGCACTTTACTCAATAGTAGCTTGTTTAACATTATTTATTTTTATCGTAGTGCTAGTTAACCACTTATTTATGGGTGTTGCGATATATTCGTTAACTGCGATTGTTGCAATTGTAGCTGAATATATGAAAATGAAAACACGTAACGAACCAATTATTTTTAGTGATATGTCAGAAGTTACTGCCGTCAGTGGTTTGACAAAGATGGTTGATAAAGACTTATTAGTTGCTGCTGTAGTTGGGATTGTTATATTACTTGTACTTGCAGTCGGATTAGAGTTTTACATACGCCGTAAAAAAGTGGGAAAGTTTTCTGAATCCGTTCAAAGTATGATGTTCAGGCAGGCCGGTAGTCGATTGGTTGTTTTAATCATCTCTTTTTTAATGCTAGCAACACCATTTGTGGTGAATGCTGATCAAAATCGAGCAATTTTAAATCATTTTGGTTATCAATGGCAAAATAAAATCGGTGTTGATGATGCCATGGTCAATGGTCCAATTATGACATTCGTATCAAATATTTCTAGTGTCATCATGCGTGAACCGGCTGGTTATTCTGCCAAAGAAATGGCCCATTTGCAAAAGAAATATACTCAATATGCAGATAAGTTAAATGAAACTAGACAGGATAATTTAAAGGGACAAACGGTTATTTCTATTTTAAGCGAGTCATTAACGAATCCAAATGACGTTCCGAACTTAGCTTATAAGGGACCTGATGTTTATCAAAACATTAATGAAATTAAAGATAAAGCAGTCATTTCGGGTAAAATGCTCTCATCAGGTCATGGTGGTGGGACAGCCAATATTGAATATATGACAATTGCAGGGCTTCCTTTGGCGACCTTTGCACCTGAAATGGCAGTTCCTTATACACAAGTTGTGCCATTTGCACATAAAACACCCATTCTACCTAGTTTATTTGAGCAACGAGAAGTACTTCATCCATATGCGGGGATGTTTTATAATCGGCGTGATGCTTATAAAGATATGGGGATTCAAAAATTCTACACAACTGATGGGTTAACTTATAAGTATCCTGACAAGTACACTGGCAAATTATCATCTCGTGCAGAGTACCCAACTGATGAAAATGCGTATAAGTTCTTATTAGATAAAGTAGATACTGCAAAGGATAAAGATTCGCAATTTTTACAATTAATGACAATGCAAAATCATTTACCCTATTCAGCTAAAGAATATCCGAATAGTCCTTATCAGATGACAGAACCAGCTGTTTCAGATGCTACTAAGGATCAAATTGAAACATATATAACAGGGGTCCGTCAAACTGATTTAGCAACGAAAAAATTAATTGATAAAGTTGAAAAGAGTAAGCGCCCAATAACGATGGTTTTTTATGGTGATCATTGGCCGGTTGTCTTTACTTTTGTAGATCAAAATAAGCAAATGCAAACAAGCCATGAAACAGATTACTTTATTTATCAGAATGCAGCGGCGCGTCAGATTAATAAGACAACCCTGCAACATGATGAACGACCATATGCATCACCAAGTGATTTTCCGACACTGGCGTTAAAGGCTACAAATAGTAAATTAACACCATTCTTTGCTTTGCAGACGAAGTTTGTTAATGAATTACCAGCGCTAGCTAATTATACGCGTGATACAGTTGTGAATGATCAGGGTAAAGAATTAAATACTAAAGATCTCACTGCCAAACAAAAGCAGTTGTTACATGAATTTAGGTTAGTACAATATGATATTACAGCTGGTGAACATTACTTAGATGATGATTTTACAGATAAGCAATAATTGATGTTTAAATAGATAGCCAAATTTATGTCATCATTTAACATGCGGAGGGGTGTCTATTCTAAAAATATCCAGTATGTTAAAATAGTCATTATATTTTGGAAAATAAAAAGGGGGAATTTCATGAAAACAGAACGTGAAATTATGTTGTCAGGTAAGCTGATTATAAATCAGGGGATAAAGAGCTGATTGCTGCTCGTAAAGCTGGAAAACGACGTGCAGCGTTGTATAATCAAACGGCCCATGAAGATGAAGAACAGGTACAAGAATTATTAGAAGATTTAATGGGGAAAATCGGTAAAGATAGTTATATTGAACCTGATTTGTACATTGATTACGGGAAAAATATTTATATTGGCGATACCTTTTATGGCAACACTGGGTTAACGATTTTAGATACTTGTGAAGTACATATTGGTAATAATGTAATGATTGGACCACGTGTTAGTTTAATTACTGCCGGTCATCCGATAGATGCAGCAGTGCGTGTACGTGGGTTAGAATATGGTGAACCCATTGCAATTGGTAACAATGTTTGGATTGGTGCTAACGTTTTTGTTGGCCCAGGTGTCACAATAGGTGATAATGCTATAATTGGTGGGGGTGCTGTTGTGGTTAAAGATATTCCGGCTGATACCGTTGCTGTTGGTAATCCGGCTAAAGTGATGCGTCCAATTACGGCAGCTGATAAAGCAAACTGGGAACAACAGGAAAAAGACTACTACGATAATCGTAATAAATAGTAAGAGATAGCGTGACAAAAGTTGTTTTGTAAAATTTATAATTAATATATTTTTAGTTAAAAAGGTTGGGACATTTTTTGTCCCAACCTTTATTTAATTAATTTCGTTACGATAAACACCGATAACTTTGCCAATAATTTCAACATGATTAGTAATAACTGGTTTGAGATTACTGTTTTCTGGTTGTAAACGGACTTGATTTCTTTCTTTAAAATAACGATAGACATCTGTTTGGGATGTACCATCATTGTTTTTATCTAAAGTTACTGCCACAATTGCACCATCTGGAATAGCAGATTCTTTTTTAATAAGTAGATAATCACGATTTAATATACCAATATTAATCATCGTGTTGCTATTATGCTGTAATAAGATAGTATCTTCATCTAATGAGCTTATTATATCTTGAGGCGTACTAATTACAGGAGCAGATGTGTCAGGTAAAGCAAGTATATCTGCTTTTTTAAGAGCTTGAATACCGGTGTTTGTTACCGTAATAGCACGTGTTTTTTCTGCTTTTTTTTGAATGAACCCTTTATTTTGTAACCTTGTTAAGTGGCCATGAACAGTTGAAGAAGACGCTAATCCAACACCATCACCAATTTCACGGACAGTTGGTGGATAACCACGTTGTTGTTGTTTTTCATAAATAAATTTTAAAATATCTAATTGTTTGGTAGACTTGTTAGTCATAATCAAGTACTCCTTTTTATCAATTCTATTGTACGCTAAATATTATTTTTGTTGATATTTGTATAATTAATTATGTAATGAACCGAGTGAATTATGTTAAAATAATACCATTAACTTCAATAAAAAGGTGGAATGGGCATGGCTGAAACTGAACATATGATGGCTGTTCGTACGCGAATTAACGAATTAGCTGCTAAAGCAAAAACCTCAGAAGGATTAACCGAGGAAGAAATTGCAGAACGTGCTGAATTGCGCGCCGAATTTTTAGATAATTTTAGAAAAGCTTTTCGTTCACAAGTAGAAATGCTTCAGGTTTATGATGAAGATGGTAATGAAGTCACGCCTGAAAAAGTAAAGAAAATTCAACGTGACAAAGGTATTCGTGATAATTAAACGTTCTAATAGCTAGCAAAAAGGCGTATAATTAACTATAATGGTATTTGAATATATTTTTGGAGTAATAAAATGAACACAACAATTTGGATTTTTATTGTCATTCTTGCTGCGATACTTGGTGCTGTCGCTGGTTTCTTTATTGCACGTCGCTCAATGGAGACGTACATCAAGAATAATCCACCAATTTCAGAAGAAATGATGAAATCAATGATGACTTCAATGGGACAAAAGCCTTCACAAAAGCGTTTGAACCAAATGATGTCACAAATGAAGAATCAAGCACAAACTTCTTCAAAGAAGAAATAGTTTGATTAAAAAAGTTGAGTTGGTAACAACTCAACTTTTTTATTAGGCATATGTTTATGCACGAGGGTAATAAAAAAAGTAAAAACATTTATTTGAAATGAATTTACCTTTTTATGTGAGCAAGTAGCACACTTATATTTCGTTATTGTTTTTCTTTTTTGGTTTAGGATCGATATAAACCCAGTTAGGATCAATTTCTTGATCTAGCTTATCAAATGAGGCTTGGAGTGTATTACCAAACTCACTGGTCGTTTCTTCGTTGATTTTCGTTCGTTTATCAATATAAATTGGATCACCAAAGGCCATCGTCACATTTTTACGTTTAAACAATCCCGAAAATTTAACAGGTCCTTGGTAAACAATTGGCACTAATGGTACGCCGGATAATTTGGCGATGATTAATGCGCCACCTTTCATTTCTTCAGAGTGACGACTACCTGATGGGAACATAATCAGACTTAAGTCAGTCTTTTTAAGGTTTTGGACAGGCGTCTTAATTGCCGAAGGACCAGGGTGATCACGATCAACAGAAAAAGCATTGGCATGAATTAGAATCCATCTTAAGATGGGGTTTTTAAAAAGTTCCTTTTTAGCCATGAAACTAAAACGATGTGGCCAACCCGCTAGTGCAAAGAAAATGGGTTCCCACCAAGTACGGTGTGGGCCAACTAAAATATAATTGCCTGTTGGTAATTTATCTGTGCCAAGTAATTTATAACGACCATTAATTAGCCATAAAATGCCAGCAGCAACATAACGTATGAATGAATAGAACATATTTTGTTCATCCTCCCTAATAATAACGCCTTATTATCCCACAAAAATGGCGTTTTTGGCAAATAATTATGAAATAAGGAGTTTAATTTTTATGAAAGTTGAATTATTACCTGATGAACGTGTTGACATGTTATATAACGATGATGTTCATATTATCCAAAGCAAAAATGTTTTTTCATTTTCATTAGATGCAGTTTTGCTTGCAAATTTTGCGCAACCACGTAAAGGTGGACGTGGCTTAACTGTTGATTTAGGCACGGGAAATGGGGCAGTAGCACTATTCATGGCGCATAAAGTCACAGGTGATATTGTTGGTGTAGAAATTCAGGAAAGACTTGCCGATATGGCCAAGCGTTCAGTCATGATGAATGATTTGACTGAAAAAATTAAGATCATCAATGCTGATATGCGTGATGTCTTTGTTGATATTCGGCCAGGGTCAGCTGATATGGTTGTGTCAAATCCACCATATTTTTCAGTAGATAATGAACAAACTATTATCCACGAAAATGAACATTATGCGATTGCGCGTCACGAAATTATGGCCGACTTAGAATTGGTAACATATACAGCAAAAAAGTTATTAAAAAACAAAGCCCATTTTTATATGGTGCACCGTCCAGATCGCTTATTTGAAATTTTGGCTACCTTACAAAAAAATCATTTATCACCAAAGCGGATTCAGTTTGTTTACCCAAAAGCTGGTGAACCTGCCAATGTACTATTAATTGATGCTATTAAAGATGGTAAGTTAACCGGGGCGCAAATATTACCACCAATTATTACACATAATCGAGATGATACGTACACCGATGCTGTATGGTCAATTTATGAAGGCCGGCAGCAACATGAATAAACTGTATTATATGTATGTCTTATTAACGGCAGATAATATGTTATATTGTGGTTTTACAAATGATGTTGGTCAACGTTTTGCTACGCATGAAGCTGGTAAAGGGGCAAAGTTCACACGACCGGCTAAACGACATCCATTACAATTAATTTATGCAGAAGCTTTTGAAACAAAACATGATGCACTTCACGCTGAGGCAATGTTTAAACAATTAACCCGACAGCAAAAAGAGCAGTTTTTGCGAAATCATCAAGTCAGTGCATTTATGGATTAATTTATTGACATTTATGGAAAAAATGAGTATAGTAAGTAATTGGTTTTATACCAAAAATACTCACTAGTTCTCAATAGTTTGACGGGTGCTCCTTTTACGGGTCGCCAGGCTACATGCGAGACTAGGTGGACAAAACATTTGGAGGCAGATACTCATGGCAGTAATCTCAATGAAGCAATTACTTGAAGCTGGTGTACACTTCGGACACCAAACTCGTCGTTGGAACCCAAAGATGTCAGATTACATCTTTACGGAACGTAACGGCATTTACATTATCGATTTGCAAAAGACAGTTAAATTGGTTGATCAAGCATATAACTATGTTCGTGATGCAGCTGCTGATGGTGCAACGGTATTGTTTGTTGGTACTAAGAAGCAAGCACAAGATTCAATTGCTGAAGAAGCAACTCGTGCAAACATGTTCTACGTTAACCACCGTTGGTTAGGTGGAACTTTGACAAACTGGAATACTATCCAAGCGCGTATCGCCCGTCTTAAGGAATTGCGTGCAATGGAAGAAGACGGTACTTTTGATCGTTTGCCAAAGAAGGAAGTTTCATTGCTAATTAAGCAACGTGAAAAGTTGAACAAGTTCTTGGGTGGTATCGCAGATATGCCTAAGATTCCTGATTTGATGTTCATTGTTGATCCTCACAAGGAACAATTGGCAGTGCAAGAAGCACACAAGTTGAACATTCCTATCGTGGCTATGGTCGACACTAATGCTGATCCTGATCAAATCGACGTTAAGATTCCATCAAACGATGATGCAATCCGTGCCGTACGTTTGATTACTTCAAAGATGGCTGATGCTATTATTGAAGGTAACCAAGGTGAAGATTCTGTAGAAGAAGCTGACTTTGCAGCCGAAGGTGACAAGCCTGCTTCAATCGAAGAATTGACTGATCTTGTTGAAGGTAAGAAGAACTAATTCTACTTCACAAGAATCGAAAAAAGCTTATCGCTAACTAGCGATAAGCTTTTTTTGCGCTATGAGTAAAACTCATGTAAAATGGTAGTAGATATTCAACTAACTATATAGAAAATCACTTAATTTTCGTGTATACTAGTTTAGATAAGATTTAGCATATACAAGGAGACCATAAAAATGGCTATTACTGCTTCACAAGTTAAAGAATTACGTGAGAAGACCGGTGTTGGTATGATGGATGCCAAGAAGGCATTGGTTCAAACTGAAGGTGACATGGACAAGGCTATTGATGCTTTGCGTGAAAAGGGAATGGCAAAAGCCGCTAAGAAGGCTGGCGCTGTTGCTGCAGAAGGAATGACTTACGTTGTTTCAAAGGATAACAAAGCTGCTATCATCGAATTGAATTCACAAACTGATTTCGTTGCTGGTAATGCAGAATTTAACGAATTGCTACATGCAGTTGCAAATGCAGTTGTTGAATATGCACCAGCTAATGTTGAAGAAGCTTTGGTACTAAAAGTGGCTGAAAATGAAACTTTGAATGACATGATTGTTCATACAACTCAAATTACTGGTGAAAAGATTACACTACGTCGTTTTGCTGTTATTGAAAAGACAGAAGGACAAGTATTCGGAACTTACTCACACATGGGTGGTCGTATTTCATCACTTGTTTTGGTAGATGGTTCTGATGAAGTAGTTGCAAAGGACGTTGCAATGCACGTTGCAGCTATTGCACCTAAGTATGTTTCAGGTGAAGAAGTGCCAGCTGAAGTTTTGGCTCATGAGAAGGACGTTCAAATGAAGTCAGAAGATTTGGCAGGAAAGCCTGACAACATCAAGGAAAAGATGGTTGAAGGACGTTTGCACAAGTTCTTGGCTGAAATTGCACTAGTTGACCAACCATTTGTTAAGGGTGACGGTAAAGAAACTGTTGCAAAGTATGTTGAAAACAATAACAGCAAGATTGTTTCATTCGTTCGTTATGAAGTGGGTGAAGGAATCGAAAAGGCTGAAAACGACTTTGCTGCTGAAGTTGCAGCACAAATGGGTGAATAAGAAGGCCGAGGCAATTAAAGAATGGCAGATGTAAAGTACAAACGAGTATTGTTAAAATTATCAGGTGAAGCATTATCTGGTGAACGTGGTTATGGTATTAATCCAGAAACTGTTAACAATATCGCAGCGGAAATCAAGGAAGTTTATGAACTAGGTGTTGAAATTGCAATCGTTGTTGGCGGTGGTAATTTATGGCGTGGTGAAGCTGGTGCCAAATTAGGTATGGAACGTGCACAAGCTGATTATGTAGGTATGCTGGGTACTACTATGAATGCACTAGCATTGCAAGATGCACTTGAATCACACGATGTTCCAACACGCGTACAAACTGCTATTGAAATGCGTCAAGTTGCTGAACCATACGTTCGCCGTAAGGCAGTGCGTCACTTAGAAAAGGGACGCGTTGTTATTTTCGGTGCAGGTACAGGTTCACCATATTTTTCAACTGATACTACTGCTGCTTTGCGTGCAGCTGAAATTAATGCTGAAGCTATTCTAATGGCTAAAAACGGTGTTGATGGTGTTTACAGCGACGATCCTCGTAAGAATCCTGATGCAACAATGTTTGAAAAGTTAACACATAAAGACATTATTGATAAAGGTTTGAAGGTTATGGATTCAACCGCTTCAACACTATCTATGGATAATGATATCAATTTGGTAATTTTTAATATGAATACAACGGGTAACATTAAACGTGTTGCCTTGGGTGAAAATATTGGAACAACCGTGGAGGTAAATTAGTATTATGGCCAATGCAATTGTTGAATCAGCAAAGACACGCATGAGTAAAGCAGGTGATGCTTTACAGCGTGAATTAGGAAATATTCGTGCCGGTGTTGCCAATCCATCAATTTTGCGTAGTGTTACTGCAGAATATTATGGGGCACAAACACCTTTAAATCAGTTGGCATCAGTTACTGTGCCAGAGGCACGAGTTTTATTGATTACGCCTTTTGATAAGACAGCTCTTAAAGGTATTGAACAAGCTATTTTTGCATCTGATTTAGGGTTAACACCAGCTAATGATGGCTCAGTTATTCGTTTGGTTATTCCAGCGTTGACAGAAGAGACACGTAAAGATTTAGCTAAAGAAGTTAAAGGTGAAGCAGAAAGTGCTAAGGTTGCTGTTCGTAACGTCCGTCGTGATGCGATGGATGAAGCTAAAAAGGCTTTAAAGAACAATGACTTATCTGAAGATGAAGCGCATGGTATTGAGGATGACATTCAAAAGGCGACAGATGAAGCCATTAAGAATGTTGACGCAATTGCTGCTGAAAAAGAAAAAGAATTATTAACGATTTAAGCTCGTTAATTATTCAACGAGAATTGGGGACTGTATAGGTTTTCAATTCTTTTTTTTTATCTTAATAATTTTAGCAGCTATTTATGAACTTATTTGTGTATAATGTTTTATAGGCATTAATTATCATACATACTGTCATGCTTGTTTTTAACAGCAAGATAGGTAATGGTAATCACTATATTAGGAGGAAAAGCTCATGAATGACGAGCAACAAGTATCACGCAGTAATCGCAGTGATAAGAAGAAAAGCCCTAAAAAATCACATAAAATACGCAATACTATTTTAAGTTTAATATTATTGGTGATTTTGATAGTCGCTGGATTATTTGGGTATGCTTATATGCAAACTAAAGGTGCAATCGATAAATCATATGTAGAACCAACAATGAAAAAGGCGCGTGATGTTTCAAGTGTTATGAAATCGGGTCGGCCAATTTCAATTTTATTGTTAGGGACTGATACGGGTGAATTAAATCGACACTACAAAGGACGTACTGATTCAATTATGTTGGTAACGATTAATCCAAAGAAGGACAAGACAACTATTATGTCAATCCCTCGTGATACCTTGGTTTCAATTGTTGGTCATGAAGATACGTTCCCACAAAAAATAAATGCAGCTTATTCATATGGTTCAGCTGAATCAACGATTAAGACGGTTCAAAAATGGTTAAACGTGCCCATTGATTACTATGCCTTGGTTAACATGGGTGGTATGGAAAAAGTAGTTGATAAAGTTGGTGGCGTTAAGGTCAATTCACCGTTAACATTTGATTTTAATCCTGATACAGCACATGCAACTGGTGGTAATTTGTATAGCTTTACACAAGGCTCAAGTACTTATACCCATAATGGGAAGACTTATACAAGTATGACGGGTGAAGCAGCCCTAGCATTCTCACGTATGCGTTATGATGATCCACAAGGTGATTATGGTCGTCAAAATCGGCAACGCTTGGTATTACAAGGTATTATTAAAGCAGCTGAAAATAACCCAACTAAATTATTGGATTCAGGTTTCTTGAATTCAATTACGTCGTCAATGCAAACTGATTTGTCATATGGTGATATGATAACTATGGTTCGCAAGTATGCAGGTGCTGCAGATAACGTTAAAAATGATCATATTCAAGGTGATGGTTATAGTCTATCTTCAGGCTCAACTGAAGTTGTTTCAAGTGATGAACAACAACGTGCTACCAATGTTTTGCGTCAGTCGCTAGGACTTAAGCAAGCACAAACGGGATCATTATATGGTGGAGATGTTTCAACTGCTACATTGAATACAATTGGTGTCCCAACAAATTAATAAATGATGATTGTAATTTTGCCGAAGGTATCTAATTTAGATAGCTTCGGCTATTTTAATGGGTTTAAACATTGAAAATATAAATAGTCTATACCATTAGATGTCACAATTGCTAACACATTTCATTACGATTTTTATTTAGATGCTTATACTGATGTTAAGATATTTAAGAAAGCGTAGGTGTGGGTAATGAATGGTGCGGATATTGCATGGATATTAATTAGTGCAGGGTTAGTTTGGTTAATGGTTCCGGGATTAGCTTTATTTTATGGCGGTTTATCGCAAACAAAAACAACCGTTAATACATTGGCTATGGTTATGATTGCAGTTGCTGTCGGAGGTGTTGTGTGGTTCACGGTTGGTTATTCCTTAACATTTAGTGGTTCAGGACCAATTATTGGTAATTTAGACGCTGCTTTTTTGCATAATGTTTCGATGACTAAGAGCACCAGAGGATTGAGCATTCCAGATGGACTGTTCGCTTTATTTCAAGGGATGTTTCCGATGATTACCATGGCTATTATTGCAGGATCTGTGGTTGGCCGTATGAATTTTAAAGCTTTCATTCTCTTTTTGTTGGCATGGATGTTGTTAGTATATGTTCCATTAGCGCACATGGTTTGGGGTGATGGTATTATAGCTTCTCATGGTGCGTTAGACTTTGCTGGTGGTGATGTTGTACATATTTCATCAGGAGTTTCTGGATTGGTATTGGCATTGTTGATTGGTAAAAGACGTAAAGTACAGTTTCTAAACGAAACTAACTTAATTGCAACGGTTGTCGGTGGTGGTTTGTTATGGTTTGGTTGGTTTGGTTTTAATGCCGGATCAGCATTAGCTGCTGATGGCGTTGCAATAATTGCCTTTACAAATACAAGTATTGCAGCTGCATTCGCAATGTTGACTTGGGTTATCATGGATATGGTTATCTTCAAACGGGTGCGTGTTTCAGGTGCAATGTCAGGTGGTGTTGCTGGTTTAGTGGCGATTACACCTGGAGCAGGATTTGTTCAACCCGCTAGTGCGATGGGAATAGGGATTATCGTTGCCGTGGGTGCTTACTTTGCAACCAACGTTCTAAAGAATCGATTGGGCTATGATGATACGCTTGATGCATTTGGATTACACGGTATTGGTGGTGTTATGGGTGGTATTTTAACAGGATTATTTGCATCAAAATCATTAACAGGACAATCAGTTAGTTGGCAATTGCTAGGTACACAGATTGGTGCGATGGTGATTACCATCTTATTGGCTGCAATAATGACAATTATCATCGCAAAATTAGTTGAGTTAGTGACGCCATTACGTGTAGATGAAGCGATTGAAGAAAAAGGTCTAGACTATGATTTACATGGAGAAATTAACATATAATTTATTGACAATTTAAGGTAAGTGCGTTAGTATATATCAACGGTTAATATTACAGTTATGTAAAGGAAAACTTTACATTTTGAATAAATATATATAAGGGGGCAATCCGATGTTTGGAATGAATATGTTGAATAAAAAAGTTGGTCGCGCTGTTCGTGCATATAAAAGCATGGATGTTAAGCGCCACCACAATGATTGTAAGCATTCAAATGCTCACAGTTAAGCGATGATTATAAACAGCTCTGGTCACTATTGGTCAATGAGCTTAGTATTTTTAGAGTTAGCCCCATTTTGAGCTAACTCTTTTTCTTTGCAATCAAAATATTGTTATTTTTGATACTATTGTTGAAGCTATACCAATTTATACCAAAGTAGTTATATATTCGTGTTAATCTGTTGACCAGTAAACACTAACGCGTAATAATAGTGTTTGTGATATAAAAAAATTAAAAATAATCAAAAAAAATACTATACCATTTGGGCTTTAGTTTTTAAGGAGAAAAATATGTTTTGTGGAATCGTTGGATTTACTGGTAGTAACAATTATCAATCAGCACCTGTTTTATTGAAGGGGCTACAAAAATTAGAATATCGTGGCTACGATTCTGCAGGGTTGTATGTTTCTGATGAAACGACAGGAACTGATCAACTAGTTAAAGAAAACGGTCGTGTTTCAGAATTAGCAAAGCTTGTGTCTTCAAAGGATGTTAAAGGATCTGCAGGAATTGCACATACGCGTTGGGCAACTCATGGTGTGCCATCAGTTGATAATGCTCATCCACACATGTCGGGTGACGGTCGCTTCTACCTTGTTCATAATGGTGTGATTGAAAACTATGCTGAGTTAAAGCAAGCTTATTTATCAGGCGTGCACTTTGAATCAGATACTGATACTGAAGTAGCTGTTCAAATGATTGATAAATTTGTTAAAGAAAGGGCCACCACAATTGATGCATTAAAGAAATTAATTGGTTTGATGGATGAAAATTCAGCATATGGTTTCTTATTAATGGATCGCGAAGAGCCTGAACGCATGTACGTTGCTAAGCAAAAGTCCCCATTATTGATCGGAGTTGGCGCAGATTTTAATGTGGTAACATCTGATGCAGTTGCTATGCTGGATCAAACACATGACTTTATTGAACTGCATGATGGTGAAATTGCGATTGTTGATCCAGATAATATACAATTATTTGATCAAACTGGTACACCAGTGACCCGTGATATTTTCCACTTGGATATTGATGCAACTGAAACAGACAAGGGCACTTATCCGTTCTACATGTTAAAAGAAATTGATGAGCAACCAATTGTTTTACGCCATCTTATTTCACGTTATTTGCCACAAAATGATGAACCTCAAATTGGTGAAGGAATTATCAATGATATCAAAGCTGCTGATCGTTTGTACATCATTGCTGCTGGTACATCATATAATGCTGGTTTAGTTGGTGCACGTATGTTTGAACGTTGGGCGGGTATTCCAACTGAAGTCCATGTTTCATCAGAATTTGCTCATGATCAACCATTGTTAGCAGAAAATCCATTCTTTATCTTCCTATCACAATCAGGGGAAACAGCTGATTCTCGTGAAGTACTTCAAAATATTAATGAGTTAGGTTTTAAGTCATTAACATTAACTAATGTTGAAAAGTCAACGTTATGGCGTGAAGCAACATATGCTTTACCATTGATTGCAGGTCCTGAAATTGCCGTTGCTTCAACAAAAGCTTATGTTGCCCAAATTACATTACAAGTTATTTTGGCGTACGCTTTAGCAGACCGCAAGCAATTAGGTCTTGATTTAGAACAAGAATTATCAAAGATTGCTGTTACTATTCAAGGAATCATTGATGATAAAGAAACGTTACAAAAAGTTGCTAATGATATGCTAGTGCCGTCACAAAATGCCTTTTACATTGGTCGTGGTGTGGACTCTGCAGTAGTTCTTGAAGATGCTTTGAAATTGAAGGAAGTATCATATGTTCAAACAGAAGGTTTTGCAGCTGGTGAATTAAAGCATGGGACTTTGGCATTAATTGAACAAGATACGCCCGTTATCGCCATCATGACACAACCAAGTTTAGCAGGATTAGTACGTGGTAATTTGGCTGAAACACAAGCACGTGGTTCAAAGACCTTTACGATTGTTACTAAGGCTATCGCTAAACCAGAAGATGATTTGGTATTACCAGATATTAATGAGTTATTGACGCCATTAGTAAGTGTTGTACCAGCACAATTGTTGGCTTATTATACGTCACTTGGTCGTGGCTTAGATGTCGATCACCCACGTAACTTAGCAAAGTCAGTTACGGTTCAGTAAAAATAATGAGGTCAGAACACAATAAGTGTTCTTATCTTGCAAAATAGCAAATTACTAATTTATTGGTAATTTGCTATTTTTTAATATAGGCATCGTTTGGGTAGTTAATAATTACCAATGAATGCCGTTTTGTTTCAAAGTACCTTTTGTTGTCGTGCTATTTTTTTATCATGCAATCACGTGTAAAATAGAAAATAAAGGTTATAAGTAATTTGGAGGCTAAGTAAAAATGTATCAACAATTAGTGACACACAACGGCAAGTTTCATGCCGATGATGTCTTTGCAAGTGTTATTTTGACACAACTGTTTCCTGAATTATCACTTATCCGTACACGCGATGAAAAGATAACAGATGATGAAAATAATTTTGTATATGATGTTGGTGGTGGTGAATTTGACCACCACGGTATTGACGACCAAAGACAACATGAAAATGGTGTCCCAATGGCAGCCTTTGGGTTGATTTGGCAAAAATTTGGTGAGACATATTTAAAAACAACGATGCCAACCATTACCTCAGATTTAATTGTGAAAACAAAAGCACATGTGGAAAAAAGTTTTATTATTGGCATCGATGCCTTGGATAACGGGGTTACAACTTATCAAAGTCCTGCATTTACGATTTCGGATGCTATCAATGATTTTTATGATGAAGATCATGATTTAGAAAGTTTTAAAAGCGCTATTGCGTTTGCAAAAGGTGTATTAGAAAACCATATTTATAAAACCGTTGCAAAATTAATTGCCGAAAAAGAGGTTATTGAACATGCGACTTTTATATCTGATGAATTATTGTTATTACCAGTTGTTGGGACATGGAAAGATTATGTAGAACATTTTGATAAATGTCGTTTTGTTGTGATGCCTAGAAAGGATGGTAACTGGATGATTCAAGGTGTTCCAGTAAGCCATGGTAGTTTCCAAGTTAAGCAACCATTACCACAAATTAATAAGCCATGGATTATATTTATTCATCGAACGGGCTTTATGGGGGTAGTAGACACACAAGAACATGCGTTATCATTAGCAAAATCGCTAATTGACAACAGTTTATTATAAATGAATATTCATTAATTAATCTGAAACTGATGCCTTTTTATAGAGGTTGGTCTGTTATACTTAATATAGGAAAAATTGAGGAGGCTAAATATGAAAATTAACACAATGCCAACAGAGTTTACGGATGCGTTACCAATTTTGGAAACAATTGAAGCTGCTGGGTATGAAGCATATTTTGTCGGTGGCTCAGTACGAGATACACTATTAAATAAACCAATTCATGATGTTGATATTGCCACTTCGGCTTATCCTGAAGAAATTAAGCGTATTTTTCAACGAACGGTAGATACGGGTATTGATCACGGTACGGTGATGATTTTAGATCATGGTACAGGATATGAGACAACAACTTTTAGAACAGAATCAACCTATACAGATTTTAGGCGCCCAGATGAAGTGACTTTTGTGCGGTCCCTGGCAGAAGATTTAAAACGGCGTGATTTTACTGTGAATGCTTTAGCTTTGACAAAAACGGGTGAAGTTATTGATTTATTTGGCGGCCTTTCAGATTTGAACGAAAGGGTGTTACGAGCCGTTGGAAAAGCTGAAGAACGCTTTCATGAAGATGCTTTAAGGATGATGCGTGCGGTTCGTTTCGCAGCACAATTAGATTTTAAAATTGATGAGGAAACGTTAGAGGCTATTTCTGCTAATGCAGCTTTGTTAGCTAATATTGCGATTGAACGGATTAATATTGAGTTTACAAAACTTATGCAGGGTACGGCAGCAAGCTATGGGTTGGTTGAACTTATAAAAAGTAGATTGAACAATTATATGCCAATGCTTGGCAATAGTGATCGTGATTTAGCAGCCTTGGCACTTTTGTTACAACAAGGACAACCCACGACTGATAACCAAGCTTGGACATTGTTGGCGTTTGAATTAGGCCTAAATCCACAAACAACTGGTCAATTTTTAAAAGCTTGGAAGCAGCCAAATGACATGATTCAAATTGCTAAAGCATCTGTGTCAGTTATGAACGATTTGCGATCTAAAGATGTTGACGATTGGCAACTCTATCAAACTAAATCAGCTATCACAACAACTTTAGCAGCCATTAGACTTAGTGAGCTAAATGTTGATGTCGACAGGTTAGAGGAACGTTATCAAGCACTTTCCATTAAAGATAAAAAAGCATTAGCAATTAATGGTGGTGAATTAGTTAAAGAACTACAGTTAGCCCCCGGACCGTTATTTGGAGAAATTTTAGCTAATTTAGAGTATCAAGTCGTGATGGGACAAGTATCTAATGACAAAGAAATGTTATTACGGGCGGCTGTCGAATTTGTACAGAAAGAGAAGAAATAACTTACAATGAAACAATTACGGGCAGTAAATCTGCACAGTGTTTATGGTGAAAAAACGTTACTGGATCAAGTATCGTTTTTAATTGAAACAGGTGACCGAGTTGGGATTGTTGGTGTCAATGGTACTGGTAAAACAACCTTGCTTAATGCCGTTTCTGCCATTATGCCAGCTGATGCAGGGACTATTGAAACACCAAATGATTATACGATTGGTTATCTACAGCAAGAGCCATCTTTGGATGAAGATAAAAAAGTATTAGACGCCGTTTTTAGTGGTGCGCAACCAGTGTTCCAATTAATTCGTGATTATCAAGCGGCTTTGGGTGCGTATTCGCAAAATCCAACTGATGATAAATTATTGGCACGGTATACAACACTTGAACAACAAATGACGCAACAAGACGCTTGGTTAGCTGAATCTGAAGTGAAAAATATCTTGTCGCAATTACATTTACCGAATCTAGACCTACCAATTTCATCATTGTCTGGTGGACAACGTAAACGTGTCGGTTTAGCCCAAGTACTTATTCAAGCACCAGATTTATTGTTATTAGACGAGCCAACTAATCATTTAGATTTTGACTCAATTGCATGGTTGGAAAAATATCTTGCTAGTTACAAGGGTGCTGTTATGACCGTAACGCACGATCGTTATTTCCTAGACAAGGTGACGAATCGAATTTTTGAGTTATCATTTGGAAAATTATATGAATACCACGGTAATTATGAAAAATATGTGACAGCTAAAGCTGAACGAGTCGCATCTGAAGCAATCGCTGAGCACAAGTCAGCGCAACTATATAAAAAAGAATTAGCTTGGATGCATGCAGGTGCTAAAGCTCGTTCAACTAAGCAAAAAGCACGAGAAAATGCCTTTGCTGACTTAGCCGCACAACAAGGCACGCGTCAGGTTGAAGAAGATGTGGCAGTTAATTTAGGACAAACACGTTTAGGTAAGAAAGTTATCAATATTCAAAATGCTAGTCTAGCATTTGATCAGCTCAAAATTTTAGATAATTTCAGTGCGTTGGTGCAAGGAAATGAGCGGATTGGTATTACCGGACCTAATGGATCAGGTAAGTCAACTTTGTTAAATGTGATTGCAAAACAGCAACAATTAGATACAGGCGTTGTTGAAATTGGGGAGACAGTTAAGATGGCGTACTATACGCAAATTACTGAACCGATTCCAGATGATAAACGTGTGATTGCCTATTTGAGTGAGGTTGCTGAAGAAGTGATTGATCGGGATGGTAATCATGTATCAGCTGCTGAATTATTAGAACAATTTTTGTTTCCACCATTCATGCATGGTACATTAATTCGTCAGCTATCAGGTGGTGAAAAACGGCGTTTGTATCTATTAAAATTATTAATTCAACAGCCAAATGTTTTGCTATTAGATGAACCAACTAATGACTTGGATATTGGGACACTAACTGTTTTAGAAGATTATTTGCAAACATTCACAGGTACAGTGATTACTGTTTCCCATGACCGATATTTCTTGGATAAAGTTGCAGATAAACTTTGGATATTCAAAGGTGAAGGTGCTGTTACCAGTTACAATGGTCGTTTTAGTGATTATTTGACTGATTATGGTGTACCAACGCTGGTTCAAAAAGATACTAAGCCAGTATCAGTTGTGCCAACGACAACTAAAGCACCAGCACCTAAGAAGAAAAAACTAACGTGGTCAGAACAAAAAGAATGGGAAACCATTGAAGACGAAATGGCAGCATTGGAAACTAAAATTAGTGAAATTGAAGTTGATATGACAACTCAAGGGGACGATTTCACAAAATTAGGTGACTTACAAAAGCAACTTGATGAGACTAATGAAGCGCTAGAAAATAAAATGTTACGTTGGGAAGAATTGTCTGAACGTATAGAAGGTGGGGCATAATATGGCTGAAAAAAATTTAATTTGGGCGCAAACACTTGATGGTACAATTGCGTTAAATGGGCAAGTGCCATGGCGTCAAAAAGCTGATTTACGTTTTTTTAAACAAGCAACAATTCATGAAATGGCGTTGATGGGTCGTAATACGATGAAAAGTTTACATGGGCGTCCCTTGCCTAATCGCTTAAATGTTGTTTTGACACACGATGAGGGGTTAGTCGTACCTGAGGGATTTCAAAAAGTTTACTCTCTCAAAGAAGCAGACCAACTTGCGGATAGTAAAAATCTAAAGTTACAAGTTATTGGCGGTAAGGCAATTTATGATAGCTTTTTAGCGATTGCTGATACGCTATATGTCACTTATTTGCAAACGGATTTTACGGGGGATGTTAAAATGCCACCGGTTGATCAAACGATTTGGCAAGCTGAGATTATTGATGAAGGTTCAGCTGACGATGATAATGATTACGCTTGGCATTTGGTAAAGTATACACGTTTTTAAAACCCAAAAAATTCATTAATTATTCTGTGACAAACATGGTGAATGAGCGTAGAATGACCTTGTAAAACATTTTGGCAATACACTAAGGGGTATTGATATGAAGTATATTGTAACGTTTTTTTGGACTTTTGTTTTAGGTGAAATTATTGGTTACATTGGTAGTGCTCTAGAAAGCACAACCTATGATGCAACAGCAACTTCTTTGTTTGCAGTTGTTGTTGGTATGATTGCTACGATTGCTTATGTCGCAATTTCTAAATCTGCTGCACCACATGCAGATAAATAAATTTCATCTCATCGTTTTAAGACAAGGAGATCACTGTTGCCAGTGGTCTTTTTTATTTGTAATCGCTATAATAAAAACAAGTTACAATACACGAATCAAGTGATATAAAAAGGAGGCTATTATGGTACCACTGCAAACCATGACAGCATTTAGTTTGTTGCGGAGCCCGATGACCCCTCAGCAATTAGTAAATACGGCAAAAGAAAAAGGTTATCAGGCTGTTGCGATGACTGATGAAAACGTCCTTTATGGTATGTATGATTTTTATCAAGCAGCACAAAATGCAAATATTAAACCTATCTTAGGATTAACGATTAAGATTGTCGGTTTGCAAAATTCACAAGAATATCCACTTGTTTTAATTGTGGCAAATCAAGCAGGCTATCATAATCTTTTGACGATTAGTAGTACGCTTAATACACAGGCAAAAAAAATTACGCTGGATTATTTAGCGGATTATTTAGCAGGTCTATACATTATTTTGCCTAGTATGGGCGAACTATCGGTGGTATTAGGAACAGAGCCTGATCGTGGTATCTCATTGGTAGAAACTTTAACCAATATTGTTGATGAAAATAATGTGTTTTTAGGTGTTTCAACAACAATGAGTACACAGATACAACAGGCAATTACGAATATTGCCACGCAAACTAAGACACGTATTGTTGCAAACGATAGTGTCAGTTATGCAAATGCATCGGATCAATTTGCCGCTCAAGTTATTCAAAAATTGGGGCAGGGTGAAATCGTCACTAATATTGGTTTAGCGCAAAAAAATCCTGCAACCGCTTATTTACGAGAAGAAGAAGATTGGATTAGTGCTTATGATAGTGTTGGCCTCATGCAAGCTGTCAAAAATACGGATTGGATTGCCGCCCATAGTCAGTTTGAATTGGAACAATCAGCGGTCACTGTACCTCGCTTTGAAACGCCACAACAACAAACATCAGGTAATTATTTGGCAGTTTTAGCCAAAGAAGGTTTAAAAAATCGTTTGCATGATATGCATGTTGATACGACAACGTATGAACAACGACTAAATGAAGAACTGCAAATTATAAATGAATTAGGGTTTGCTGACTATTTTTTGATTGTATGGGATGTTTTAAATTATGCACACAAACATAGTGTTCGGACTGGCCCGGGTCGCGGTTCAGCAGCCGGTTCTTTAGTTGCTTATGCTTTATGGATTACAGATGTTGATCCAATTGCTTATGATTTATTGTTTGAACGTTTTTTGAATCCTGAACGTCGGCAAATGCCAGATATCGATATTGATATTCCCGATAATCGACGTGAAGAAATTTTGACTTATCTGCATCAACGTTATGGTCACGAACGGATTGCTCAAATTATTACGTTTTCAACAATGGCACAACGAGCCGTTATTCGTGATGTTGCCCGGGTTTTTGGTTTGAATCCTAGTAAAATTGATAGTTTGGCAAAAACTTTACCGCGTGACACTCCCAATTTAAAAGCAGCTTATGAAACATCGTTGCCGTTTCGTAATGCTTTAATGGATTTACCTGTGGATGGGCAACTGTTATATCAAACAGCGTTAAAACTAGAAGGTTTGCCACGGAATGCCTCGCTACATGCGGCCGGGGTTGTTTTGTCAGCCGAGCCCTTGGTTAAACATATGCCTGTCCAGCTAGGTGAAGATGGTCGTCTTGTAACACAGTTGCCGAAAGGACCAGTCGAGGCGTTAGGTCTTTTAAAAATGGATTTTTTGGCGCTGTCTAATTTGAATATTTTGGATATTGCAATTCGAGAAATTCAAAAAATACCTGAATATGAAAATTTTAAAATTACAACGGTTTCGTTAGACGATGAACAAACTTTAAAATTATTTCAGAATGGTTTAACTAATGGTGTGTTTCAATTTGAATCGGGCGGTATGAAAAATATCTTACGTCAAATGCGCCCTGATAGTTTTGAAGATATTGTTGCAGCGAATGCTTTGTTTAGACCTGGTCCAATGCAAAATATTTCGCATTTCGTGGCACGTAAACATCATAAAGAGGCACAAGACGTGCCTGATCAAAGTATGGCTGATATTTTAGCTCCGACATATGGCATCATTGTGTACCAAGAACAAGTTATGCGGGTTGCTGAAAAATTTGCAGGCTTTTCATTGGGAGAGGCCGATTTATTGCGGCGCGCAATGTCTAAAAAAGATCATAAAAAGATTGCAGCTATGAAATCAAAATTTGTTGATGGCGCAGTTGCTTTATCACATGACGAAAAGGTGGCACAACAAGTATTTAGTTATATTGAAACTTTTGCTGAATATGGATTTAATCGTTCACATGCGGTGGCATATTCAAAATTAGCCTTTCAATTAGCGTACATCAAAGCACACTTTCCATCAGCCTTTTATAAAGCAGTCTTAAATGATGCTATTGCAGATCGCAAAAAAATTGGTCGGTATATTTCAGAAGCAAAATTACGACAAGTTGTCATTTTACGTCCCAATATCAATACATCATGGCAAGGTTATAGCACAAATAAACAAGGACAATTGCAAATGGGATTAGCTTCAATTAGTGGTTTGCGCCGCGATTTCAGAGAAGCAGTACTAGGAGAACGCCAAGAAAATGGGCGCTTTAAAGATATGGCTAATTTAATTGGTCGCCTCCCCAGTAAATATAGGAACGTTAGCCACCTAGAACCTTTAGTATACGCAGGCGCATTGGATGATTTTGGCGTTAATCGTAAAACAATATTAGCGTCACTACAAGGTTATATAGATGCGATTGGATTAGCTGGCGAGTCGATGTCTTTGTTTGCGACATTAACACCTAAGATGCGCGAAGTTGCAGAATTTCCATTAACGGAAAAATTAGCATATGAGCATGATGTGTTAGGTGTGTATCTTAGTGGGCATCCTATCGAACCTTATTTAGCAGTTGTACCTGCACCACAACGTACTGATGTTGCTAATTTGACAGCAGGTATGAATCATGTACAGGCTGTTGTTTATATACAAAATGTTAAAAAGATACGTACAAAAAAAGGTGATGCAATGGCATTCGTGGATGGTATTGATTTAACAGGCAATTTGTCAATCACGATTTTCCCGGGTTTATTCAAAAAAATTAGTCATTTGTTAGTTAATGAACAGGTGCTAGTTGTGACGGGTAAAATTGAACAGCAACGTGGGCGTGATGACATACAAATGGTTGCAAACCAGGTGATTAATGGGGACGATTTGTTAAATGCTAAAAAACAATTAAAACTGCAAAAAACACAGGCTACTGGTCAATGGTACTTACGAATCATGACATCAGCCCAAGAAGCGGGGGTATTAGAAACATTACCAGCGATTTTTCAACAACATTTAGGTGCTAATCCAGTGCTAATGGTTTTTGAACGTGATGGTCGTAAGATTGCATTAAATGAAACTTATTGGCTAGCAGATGATCAAGCAACTGTTCAAGCAATTCAGAGTGTTTTAGGTGAGAATAATGTGATTTTTAAACATAATTCTTAATAAATTATGAAAAAAGTAAACAAGATACAATACAAACACCAGCTGAATGGGTTAGAATAGGTTAACTATTCAGATTAGTAGAAAGATACAATGCTGCGGGTATTAAATCCCAATCGGCGTGAATCTAAAAATAGAGGATGATTTTATGGCAGAAGCAAAACAGTTAACGGCACAAGATGTGCATGAATTAGTGGCACACTATATGAATGATGGGCATGTCAAAAAAGTGGATAAAGCTTATCAATTTGCTGCACATTTACATGAAGAACAACGGCGGAAGTCTGGTGAGCCTTATATCGTTCATCCCATTCAAGTAGCTGGTATTTTAGCTGAATTACATATGGATCCAGATACAGTGGTGGCTGGATATTTGCATGATGTTGTCGAAGATACAACCGCAACATTGGCAGACGTTGAAAATGCATTTGGGCATGATGTCGCTGTGATTGTTGATGGTGTTTCAAAATTATCAAAAATTAAATATAAATCATCACGTGAGCAGCTCGCTGAAAATCATCGTAAGTTATTGCTAGCTATGTCACATGACATACGTGTGATTATTGTTAAACTGGCTGATCGTTTGCATAATATGCGAACACTTTCGGCCTTACGTGAAGAAAAACAAAAACGGATTGCTTCTGAAACTTTGGAAATCTACGCACCATTAGCTGATCGTCTTGGAATTATGACGATTAAATGGGAATTAGAAGATATGGCATTACGTTATTTGAATTTTGAAGCATATCACGAAATTGCTAAATCAATGAATTTACGTCGACAAGAACGCTTGGCAATCGTTGATCAAGCTGTAAATGATATTGAACATGCTATTACAGACTTGAAGTTGAAACATACTGACGTATACGGGCGACCTAAGCATATTTATTCAATTTATCGTAAAATGGTAGACAAGAATAAGCGTTTTGAAGAAATTTATGATTTATTGGCAATTCGTGTATTAGTTGATACGATTCCAGAAACTTACGCTGTTCTAGGTGCCATTCATGCTCGTTGGACGCCGATGCCAGGCCGCTTTAAAGATTATATTGCCTTGCCAAAAGCAAATGGGTATCAATCACTGCATACTTCCGTAATTGGACCAGGCGGACGCCCCTTAGAGGTACAAATTCGAACATATCAGATGCATGAAATTGCAGAGTTCGGTATTGCCGCTCATTGGGCTTATAAAGAAGGTAATTTTGCTGGTGCGGACGTTCAAAATGCGGATCAACAAAAATTAAATATGATTCAAGGTATTTTAGAACTGCAAGACGATGCACAAGATGCTGATGACTTTATGGAATCTGTTAAGGGAGACTTATTTACAGATCGTATTTTTGTTTTTACACCTAAAGGCGACGTGATTGAGATGCCAAAGACAGCCGGTCCGCTAGATATGGCTTATACGATTCATACCAATGTGGGAAATCACACGGTTGGTGCGAAAGTCAATGACCGCATGGTACCATTGGATTTCCCTATTAAAACAGGCGACATCGTTGAGATTTTAACGTCACCAAACGCACAACCTAACCGTGATTGGCTATCGATGGTTTCAACACGACGTGCTCGTAATAAAATTAATCAATATTTTCGTAAACAAGATCGAGAAGATAACGTTGAAGCGGGTAAAATGATGTTGGCAACCGCTTTAGAAGAAGAAGGTTACAATGTCGAAGAGATTATGCAACCTGAAAACGAAGAACACGCTGCTGAAAAGTTACATTATCTAGCAGTTGATGATATGTATGCTTCGCTTGGGTTTGGTGATATAAAGCCACAAGGGGTAGCCAATCGTTTTACTGAAGAAAAGCGTGCTGAAATTGAAGCTGCGCGACAAGAGGTAGAGCAAAAAGCGATTTTAGAGCAACATCAAACAATCGAAAGGGCTGTCAAAAATAATAAGTCACATACTCATCGTGAAGATCGTATCGTCATTCAAGGTGTAGATAACATGTTAGTTCGTTTGGGCCACTGTTGTACGCCAATTCCTGGTGACGAAGTTGTCGGTTACGTTACAAAGGGAAGAGGTGTCTCTGTCCATCGGCTAGGGTGTCCTAATCTTAAGGCAGCGACCGTCCAAGGTAATCGTTTAGTTGATGTCACTTGGGATGATCCTGAAGGAAACAATAAGACTGAATATGATGCAGATTTACAAATCTCGGCAACTAATCGTAATAAATTATTGAATGACGTTATTCGCATAATTAATAACACAACGCGTTCCCTTAATTTTGTTAATGGTCGGACGGATCATAATAATGATGTGCGTATTTCAGTTAGTATCGGGGTTAAAAGTTTAGCGCAATTAGAATCTATTATGGTTAACATTCGTAATATTAAAGACGTATATGAAGTAAAGCGAGCATTTAAGTAATGAGAGTGGTTCTACAGAGAGTAAAGTCAGCTGATGTATCTATCGAGAATAAAATTGTCGGTCAAATTGGTGCTGGTTATGTACTATTGGTAGCAATTAGTGACAATGATACGGAAGATGAATTAGATTATTTAGTTAGAAAAATTACAAAATTAAGAGTTTTTGAAGACACTGTTGGCAAAATGAATTTGGCTATTGGCGATATTTCAGGCCAAATTTTGTCAGTTTCGCAATTTACGTTATATGCAGATACTAAAAAAGGCAATCGACCTAGTTTTACGAAGGCTGGTCAACCTGAATTTGCTAATAAAATGTACCAACTATTCAACGAGAAATTACGTGATACTGGTTTAATGGTTGCCACAGGAGAATTTGGATCGGATATGCAAGTTCAATTAATAAATGATGGACCAGTTACAATTATCTTTGATACTGAAAATAAGTAATTCGTTTCAGTTTGACTATCAAATGTTAGTCGATTTGCATAAAAAATAGGAGTATTTGATGTATATTTAAGGTGCCTGTAAAGTGCTCTATGATATAATACTTTATATACTAAATTGAACAACAAAGTGTGAAGGGAGTAGTGTTATGGCAGAAAAGTTAATTCAATTGCGTGTTGAGGACAACGTCAAAGACAAGGCGGATGAAATTTTTAAGTCACAAGGTTTAACTACGCAGACAGCAATCAAGATTTTCTTGACACAAGTTGCAAATACTGGTGAGTCACCTTTTAGCAATTTGTTCTCACGCAATTTATCAAAGTAAAAGTAAATAAAATTCGGTTGGGCATATGCTTCAAGTTCCTGGGTGGGTAACCAGTTAGGGACCTGTTGTGTACGCTTTTTTTTGGAGGTTTTTAATGATATTGTTAGGGCAACTCGTTATTTTAATTATAATAACGCTTATATTGGGTAAAATTAGTAAAAAATTAGGATTTGCACAGGTGGTAGGACAATTATTTGCTGGAATTATTGTTGGGCCTGCACTGCTTAATTGGGTCACTACCGGGACAACACTGGATTCATTATCAGAAATAGGGGTGTTGTTATTGATGTTTACAGCCGGTTTATCAACTGATATGGGGCAGTTGAAACAGCATTTAAAAGGGGCATCATTGACTGCTATTTGGGGTGTTGTTGTGCCTTTAATTTTATTTGTCGTTGTTGCAATTATGTTAAGTTATGATTTTAATATTGCTGTTTTCTGGGGTATTGTCTTTGCAGCAACTTCAATATCTATTACAATCAGCGTGCTGGGTGAATCGGGACAATTAGGATCACAAGTTGGGGTTGTTGTATTAGGTGCGGCAGTTTTAGATGATATCATTGCGCTGTTGTTAGTGGGAGGCTACGTATTAGTTTTTGGGGGTGAAGGATTAGGTATTTCAACGTTACTGCCGATTATTGTATTTTTGCTTGGCGCTGTCCTAAATAGAATGGTAAACACAACAAAAATGACCCAAATAGTTAATGTATTTGGTGAATGGACATTATATCCAATTTTCTTTGGTTCAATTGGGTTACATATTTCTCTGGCTGGTTTAAAGGATAGTTGGCCGTTGATTATTATTCTGACCGGATTGGCAGTCGGCACAAAATACTATGGTGCGCAGTGGGGTGCTCGCATGGCGCAACTAGATAAACCAGCAGCTCGTGCAATCGGTGCGGGGATGGTGTCACGTGGTGAAATGGCGCTAGTTATTGCACAAATTGGCTTACAAGCAAATATTATTGCAGAAAATATTTTTGGAGATATGGTTATTGTCATTATTTTATCAACAATTATCGCACCATTACTTTTGCGACCATTATTAAAACAGTTATAAAAAAGGTCAAAGGGACCTCACAATGTGAAGTCCCTTTGATCTTTTTTAATGTATTATCGGCGTTTATTATAGTGGGTCGATGTCATAACGCTTAGTACGTAGTTCGTGCTTTTGTGCTTTTGTTGGCTTATATAAGAATTCAAAATATTCTGCACGCCAATCATCAAATGATGTTGCTAAATTGATGATTTCTTCTGGTAATTCTTGGCGAGGAACACGATTTGCATCAGGATGGGATGCAAAGTATTCTTGCAACCAATCATCAATTTTGGCATGTCCAGCATTTTCAGCTTCAACGTTAAACCAATTTGTTGGTTCTGCATGAATTAATTGATCCTCAACGTCAAATAGTTCCATCGTACCATGAACTTTAAAGGGGCGAATTAGAGTTACTTCTGGATTAAATTTCCAAACAAAATTACCCGGCGCTGTTTCTTCAACATCCTCTAATTGCACGACGGCACCAGCCATATTAGATGGCAACCCAGCTTGCTTCAATGCATATGATGTGACGACTAAATCACCACGGTGGTCAGTACCAAAGGGGTAAACAACCCCAATTTTAGCGCCAACAAGGATATCGATTAGGACTTGTGGTTCCATACCAATTGCTTTCATAATAATACTCACTTTCAACTTAATATAAAACATTTTAGCAGAAAAAACGCTATTTTTAATAGCTTATTACATAGATTGTGGTTTACATATACCATATCTCAGATATATCTGTTAAGATAATTAGATATAGTGAACAAGATTACTGGCGCTATTAGGCTGGTTAATAAGCACCTTTACCAGTGCCGTGGCATCGGACGACTTGTAGAACAATGAGATGCAACTGACGTAAAAGGATGGAGAAAAAATGACACATAAACTTGGTGATGTGATTACAGCAAAAGTAACTGACCAGAATGATCGTTATTATTATGCACAAATTGATGGTGAGACCTACGAAATTGCTAAAGAAGAATTAGAAAAGCCTCTAAATATCGGTGGCTTAATTACAGGGTTTGCCTACGAAAATGACAAGCATCAATTACAAATAACAAAGCAATTACCAGAGGTTCGTTTAGGTCATTTTGCTTGGGGAACGGTAACGGATATTCGCCGTGATTTAGGTGTGTTTGTGGATATTGGTTTACCAAACAAGGACGTTGTCGTTTCATTAGACGAACTACCAACAATTAAAGAACTATGGCCACAACGTGGTGATAAATTAATGATTACGTTGCGCATCGATAAAAAAGATCGTTTATGGGGTGAATTGGCAGCTCCTGAAATATTACAAGCTATTCGAATTCCGGCTAAGCCAGACATGCACAACAAACAAGTCCAAGCAACAGCTTATCGTCTAAAGATGGTTGGAACGATGGTGATAACAGCAGATTATAATTTTGGATTTATTCATCCAGACGAACGGCAACGTGAACCTCGTTTAGGTGAGGTTTTGTCAGCAAGAGTTATCGGTGTTCGTCCTGATGGTGTGTTGAATCTATCACTACGACCACGTGCTTATGAAGCTATTCCGGAAGATGCCCAAATGTTATTAACACTACTTGAACGATCAACGACACACAGTTTACCTTTTACTGATAAGTCGGATCCAAAAGCAATTAAAAAATATTTTGGTATGTCTAAATCACAATTTAAGCGTGCTGTTGGTCGCTTATATAAAGAGCGTCGCATTACGCAAAATGAAACAGGTATTTATTTGGTAGAAAGTGAAGGCGAGTAACATGAAGCCTCAGGTAGGACCATTTGAAGATGAACTGGTTGACTACCTTCACTACTTAACCGTTGAACGTGGTTTGTCAATGAATACAAAGCATTCGTATCAACAAGACTTGGTGCAGTTTTTTCAGTATTTAATGGCCGAAAACTATAAAAGTTTAACAAACGTTGATCGATTTACGATTATGGCTTTTTTAGGTCAACTTGAACAAAACGGTAAATCACGTAATACGGTTATTCGAATGGTGTCAACCTTGCGTAAATTCTTTGAATTTTTACAGTTGAATAAAATGATTCAAAAGAATCCAATGGAACAAGTGGATTCACCTAAAAAAGCACAACATATTCCAGCAGTCTTAACTTTGGAAGAAGTTGAAATGCTTTTACAAGTACCAGACACTAATACACCTTTAGGTCTCAGAAACCGCACTATTTTAGAAGTGCTGTATGCGACTGGATTACGTGTTAGTGAATTAGTTAATTTAAAGCTTGATAATTTGCATTTAGATTTAGGGTTGATTCAAACAATTGGAAAAGGGGATAAAGAGCGGATCATCCCTATTGGTGATGTAGCAGCTAAGTGGCTAACACACTATCTTAATGACGCACGACCATTGTTAGGTAAGCAACAAGATGCACATGTGATTTTTTTAAATGATCATGGTCATCAATTAACCCGCCAAGGTATTTGGAAGTTAATTAAACAATGGGTCAAGCAGGCAGGTATCACTAAAGAGGTATCACCGCATACATTGCGTCATTCTTTTGCAACACATATTTTAGAAAATGGAGCTGATTTGCGTATTGTCCAAGAATTATTGGGCCATGCTGATATCTCGACAACTCAAATTTATACCCATATTTCTAATAAACGATTAACTGAAGTTTATCAAAGAGCACATCCTCGTGCATAAATTTAATTGGAGGGTAAATATGCTAGTCATCGTACGGAAAGATCAATCAAAAATCGTGATGGGATTATTATCTTATAGTCCAAATTTAGCCGATATAGCGGCTGTGCAACGTGAATATGATTGGTACCAATCCGATGATAGCCGTGATATTTTATTGTGGCGTGATGAAGAAACACATCATTTTACAGTTTTATTAGGTGTGGCGCAGGTTTATAATTCGCTGGTTATTCGGCATATTGTCTTTAGCCCAGAAGTGTTAAATAGACAAAAACGAAGGTTGGGAACACGTATTTATAAGGCACTCCAAGCGCAATACCCAGATAAAGTTTTGATGGGATCTATTACAACGCAAAAATACGTGATGGCGTGGCAAAATGAGTTATGAACGAAAATTTAACTTATCATATTGAAGATTTTGATGGTCCACTGGATTTGTTATTACATTTAATTCGAGTTAATGAAATGGATATTATGGACATTACAATCGTTGCCATAACATCACAATATTTAGACTTCTTACATCAAGCACAAGATCGTAATTTAGATGTTGCAGGCGAATTTTTAGTCATGGCTGCCACGCTTATGTCAATTAAGGCAAGTTATTTATTGCCTAAAAATGATGTTTTTGAATATGATGAAGAATTATCTGAATTTATAACAGATACTGTTGATCCAAGAGATGAGTTAATGGCGCAGTTACAAGAATATCAAAGGTTTGTGCAAGCTGCTGATGAGTTGCGTAACCGTGAAGAAGAGCGCCAACTCCAATTTTCTAGAGCACCAATGACATTACCAACTGATATTAAAGGTGCGCCATTACCTGATGGATTAACGATTAATGATTTGCAGTTGGCGTTTAATAAATTGGTCAAAAGACGGTTTCATAAGCAAATACAAACGCGGTCTGTACAAAGTGATACTTGGTCGATTCAAAAGCAAATGACTAAATTAATGGCGAAGCTGACGACAGCATCGGTGATTAGTTTTGAAGCGCTGTTTGTGGATGATGTTAGTAAGGATGAGGTGGTGACCACTTTTATGGCAATGCTAGAATTGGTCAGTCATCAACATATTCAAGTTAAGCAAAGTGAATTGTTTGCCAATATCGATATTATGCGTGGTGATATACCGTATCATCAAATTAATGGCGAGGAGAATGAGACGAATGCAAAATAGCTTACAACAAATTGAAGGATTATTATTTGTTGCAGGAGATGAGGGTGTTACTCTGGCTGAATTAGCAGCAGCGACTAATTTTTTAAAGCCAGCAGTCTCAGGTTTGTTAGATGAATTGTCAATTAAATATGCTGAAGATAAGAGCAGTGCTTTTGAGATTTTAGTTACTGATGATCATTATCAACTCGTTACTAAATCAGCTTTGTCTAAAACAATTCATCGTTACTTAATAGCACCGTTAACCACAGCATTATCCCAGGCATCTTTGGAAGTTTTGGCAATTATTGCGTATAAACAACCGGTCACTAGAATTGAAGTTGATGAAATTCGTGGTGTGCAGTCGCAGTCAACGATTCAAAAGCTATTGTTGCGTGATTTAGTTACAAGTAAAGGTCGCGCCAACGAACCAGGTCGTCCCATTTTATATGGTACAACGGCGTACTTTTTAAATTATTTTGGACTAACTAACATTGATCAGTTACCACCATTGGTGACAGCGGAAGCACTCGAAAGCTTAAAGAATCAGCAAGATGTTGTGGTGCCATTGATACCGGCTGGAAATAAACAATCTTTATTTGACGTGACAATTGCAGATTTAACTAAAGAATCAGAAAATAATGAGGAAAAATAATGGCAGAACGATTACAAAAAGTAATGGCCCAAGCAGGGGTAGCGTCACGTCGAGCGTCAGAAAAATTGATTACTGATGGTCAGGTGACTGTAAATGGCAAACTAGTAACCGAATTAGGAACAAAGGTCGAGGCTAGTGATCGAATTGAAGTTAACGGGACACCAATTGATACAAAAGAGAAATTAGTATACTTTTTGCTAGATAAGCCACGTGGTGTTGTGACGACTAATTCTGATGATAAAGGTCGTCAAACCGTTATGGATATCTTGGATGAACCAGAACGGGTTTACCCTGTTGGACGTTTGGATTATGATACAACTGGTGTATTGTTACTAACAAATGATGGTGAGTTAGCTAATAAATTAATGCACCCGAAGTACCGAATTGACAAAGTTTATGTGGCAAAAGTTAAGGGTATTCCCACTAATGAACAATTGGAAAAATTACGTCATGGTGTTACGGTAAAGACGGTTCAAAATGGCCGTCATCATGTTTTTAAGGCAGCACCAGCTCGAGCAGAAATTTTATCTACAGATAAAAAGAAGCATACATCAATTGTGCGTTTAACAATTCATGAAGGACGTTATCACCAAGTTAAGGAAATGATGCGTACTGTTGGTCATGAAGTAATCAAATTAACACGTGAACGCTATGGTATGTTGGATTTGTCAGGTTTAACACCTGGTGAATACCGACCATTAACACACGAAGAGGTACAACTTTTGCAATCAGGACGCCAGTTCCGTAAGTCAGCTGGCCGTTGGTAACATACTAATTAAGTACCTATTGACTTTATATTATTGAAATCATATAATAAAATTATTAACTTAATATCTTCAGGGCAGGGTGTAATTCCCGACCGGCGGTAATTTTGTTTGTAACAAAAAAGTCCGCGACCCACGTCATGTGGTTGATATGGTGCAAATCCATAACCGACAGTAAAGTCTGGTATGCAGAAGAAACTAATGAATTGACTGATAGAGTCGGTTTTATTTGTGTCGCCCTGGCATAAATAGAACCGACTTTTTATTATCAGTGTTGGAGGATTTTAGAAGTTATGAATAAGACACGTCGTTTAACAATTGTGGCATTACTGTCCGCTATTTCATTTGTATTAATGATTTTTCCACAATTTCCAATTTTACCTGGTGCAAGCTTTTTGAAAATTGATTTTTCAATTGTGCCAGTATTATTAGGGGCATTGTTATTAGGGTTAAAGCAAGGGTATTTAATTTTGATTTTACGATCAGTTTTGAAATTATTACTTAATAACGAGGGACCGGGTGATTTAATTGGAATACCAATGAATATCGTTGGTATGGCGATGCTTATTACAATTATTGTTGTTGTAATGAACAAAAAGCAAATAACTAAGGGTAGTTTTGCAATGGGTGGTCTATTAGGAACAGTTGGGCTAACTATTAGTATGGTTATTCTAAACTATATTTATGCCGTACCACTTTATGCTATATTTGCAAATTTTGATATTAAGGCAACAATTGGTATGGGTCAATATTTACTTTGGATGGTTGTACCATTTAATTTAATTGAAGGACTTATTTTGAGTACTGTATCTGCACTAGTCTTTTTTTCAATCCGCCATGTTTTGGCACGGATGCATTCACAATTAAATTAATCAATATAAAACATATGAGCGCGTTCCAGAGGATTGTTAATCTACCGTATTAAATCGGTTAGATTAATGATCCTTTTTATTTGTTAAAATGCTAATCCACCATTTGAATAATCATTTTAATGAAAAGAATATGATATGCTTAGTGCTATGCTATAGCAAGTATGGTGGTTAAAAAATCTTAAGTGAATTTTTTCGATTTTTTAAATTTAAGAGGTAAATATTTGAGATAGATTGATGATCATCATGAAAGGTGGACCAACGGGTGGTGAATGCATTTTTAATAACACTTTTTTCATCTGTACAAGCACGTCGACAACGTGTTATTTTTGGCTTGTTAAAGCGTCGTTTAACGGTATCAACCGAATATTGGGGATTACGCTATAATTTGTTGACATACGTCGGTTTGTTTCCACATTTAGATCAGCAGGTCTTTAATCAGCGAATAACACAATTTGTAGAACAAGGACTATTAATTGAAATCGGTACAGATACAAATCAATTTTTATTAACAGAAAAAGGGCTAGCTGCGAAACAAGCGTGCCAAGCACAACATTATCAAATAAAATATATGACACTTGCGACCCAACCATTATCAAATGTACGTGATTTTCAACAAGCATTTTGGCTAGCCAATCAAGTTGTTTCAGAAAGTTCCTATCAAAATAAACGCTACTATCCATTACAAGTTGATTTACAGACAAAAAATTTAGTTAAACGCTGGTATCAAAAAATGTATAAGCGCGATATTATCAGCGAATGGGTAACTAGTATAACTGAATTTTTACAACAGTTACCGCCTATCACAGCGAATCAATTAGCTGCAACATGGGTTGGTCATCAAATACCAGGGTTTAATTTAGAACAACTTGGTTTACCAACATCGTGGACAGAAATAGATTTTTATTTATGGGAACTCGATTTATTTGCGTACTGGCAACAGTATTTAAGTCAAAAGCAAGATGATAAACAAGCATTAGGAATATTATGGGAGTTAACGCAACGTCAGTCATTTTTGTCACCTAGCATCCGAACAACTGTACAACAAATTAGCCAAGGTACTTCAATGACAATTATTAGCCAACAACGTCACTTAAAGATTGGGACAGTTCGAGAACACCTATTGACAGCAGCAATCCGTTTGCCCAAACAGGATTTTCCATATGATTTATTCTTAACGACGTATGTCGTGACTTATTTACAAAGTCATTTGGTTGGTAATATTGACGAATGGCAGTTTGCTGATGTTCGTACTTCGAATGATCCGTTGGAATTCTTTTTGTTTCGTCTATACGAAATTTATTTGACAAAAAGAGGTGAGCGACCATGACACAAATTGATTTAAAAAAAGTTTTGCAAAAAAAGTTTGGTTTTGAAAATTTTAAAATCGGGCAAGAAGAAATTTTAAAGTCTTTGATGGCAAAACAATCAACGTTGGCAGTTTTGCCGACAGGTGGTGGTAAAACGTTAATTTATCAAATGATGGGGGCACTACGTCCGGGGCTAGTTGTGATTGTGACACCATTATTATCGTTAATGCAAGACCAAGTTGCGCGTTTAAATTATTTAGGAGAGAAGCAAGTTATAGCGCTAAATTCTAATTTAACATTCCAAGAGAAACAGTTTATTTTAAACAATTTATCACGCTACCACTTTATCTTTGTTTCACCAGAAACATTGAATCAAGAACCAGTGAAAGTAGCTTTACAACAAGTGATGATTAATTTAATGGTGATTGACGAAGCGCATACAATGGTAACCTGGGGGCAAGATTTTCGGCCAGATTATTTAGCGTTACCACAAATCCATGCGCAATTAAATGAACCACAATTGTTGTTGTTAACGGCAACTGCCACACCGAATATGATGCAAGAAATCGTGGCCAGCTTCCATAAGACATCTCAAAATTGGTTTATCTACCAACAACCGGTTGACCGACCTAATATTTTTTTACACAATGAGCAGTTGGCTAATGAATCAATGAAAAAACAACGGTTAAAAGTTTTGATTCAAACAGTTCAAGGGCCAGGAATTGTTTACTTTACTTCTAGAAAATTAGCAACAAGTATGGCTGAGTGGTTATCAAATGAAACTGGTTTAAATGTGGTTGCCTATCATGCTGGGATGGATGCAATTTCGCGTTATCGTGTGCAGCAACAATTCATGCAAGGTGATATTGACGTTATTACAGCTACGTCAGCATTTGGTATGGGCATTGATAAAGAAGATGTGCGCTTTGTCATTCATTACCATTTGAGTAATGATTTAGCTAATTATTTACAAGAAATTGGCCGTGCTGGTCGTGATGGCAAGCAAGCTGTGGCCATTTTGTTATACGTTACAGGTGATGAATTAATTCAATTTAACCTGATTGACCAATCAATCCCTAGTGAATTTGCCATCAGAGATTATTTAGATCGGGATGGAAAAACAAAAGTAACAGAAGAACAAATTAAATTACTGATAGAATATCGCCATCAAGGTTTGACAACAACTAGTATTATAAAATTATTTACTGATCGCAAACAATTACGGCAAAATAAATTACAGCATATGATAGATTACGCACAAGCAAAAACACAATTACGTAACAGAATTAGTCAACATTTTGGCAACGATACGCAGCATTTACCACAAGATACAGAAAGTGTAGGTGTGACAGCGTGGCAGCCAGAATCACTAAATTTAGTTCGGCAAGAAACAAGTGGCCATATAACAAAGGTGTCAGAGTGGTCGCAACAGTTAAAAAAACTATTTAATTTACAGTAAAGATTTGGTGTGACACTAACTGTTTTTTAGAAGGTTAGTGTATGATATAATATATTGAAAAATAAAGGTAAAGTAAGGAGAGTCACTAATCATGACCGAAAAGAAGAATGAAGAACAGCCATGGGAGGCATCTTTCAAAGATGAAACGACTAAGCAGTATTCAAGAACACAAAACCGGCGTAAGTCGCAACGTGTTAGCATGGTTGTCGGAATTTTGGTATTGATTGTGATTGTTTTGTCTTTTGTGCCTGTTTATAAATATTTACAGGAATTAAACAAGCCTGCCGATGCGACTACAAATACTGAATTACCGGTTGCATCATCTAAAAAAACAACAACATCAACCAAAAAAGTAACTGATACGGCTAAATCAGAATCAAAAGCGAAAGTCGCAGCATCTAAATCATCAGTCGCAGCATCTAAATCAGAAAAGGATGCTGAAGAGAAGGCAGCGGCAGCAAAGGAGTCATCAGAAAAAGCAGCAGCACAAGCTTCAGAGGAGGCAGCATCTTCTGAAGCAGCCGCTTCATCTGAAGCAGCCGCATCTTCTGAAGAGGAAGCTAAGACAGTACCATTTGATTCGGGAACCTTATATAGTTTTGCGGTGGCTAATGGTACAACACCTGAGGAATTATATGCTATGAATCCTGGCTTGAATGCAAGTAACTATGCCACTTTCTATGGTAAGGGTCTAAAAGTAAAATAAGTTTGTAAACGTCTAACATTTGTTAGACGTTTTTTGATATAGCCCCTAGTGTTTCTTGGTAATTAAGCGTAAAATAGTATGAATAATAGATTGAATGAGGATGTGGAGTATGAACCCAATTCAGATTGCAATTGATGGACCAGCATCTGCTGGCAAGTCAACGATTGCTAAAATTCTAGCAACCGACTTAAATTTTGTATATGTAGATACAGGTGCAATGTATCGTGTTGTTACGCTTGCTGCGATGCGGAAAAATATCGTATTACAGGATGAAACAGCAGTGGTAGCAGTGCTACCAGATGTCAATATTTCGTTTAAACCTGGTAATCCAGTACAACGAGTATTTTTAAATGATGAAGAAGTAACGACCGAAATTCGTTCAGTAGACGTTACTGCGAATGTTTCAGTTGTATCTGCTTATGCTGCTGTTCGTCAGGCCATGACTGACATACAGCGCAATATTGCAGCTGATGGCGGTGTTGTCATGGACGGCCGTGATATTGGGACAACAGTCTTACCAAATGCAGCAGTTAAAATCTTTTTAATTGCTTCTGTTCATGAAAGAGCTGTCCGTCGTTTTAAAGAAAATCAAGCTAAGGGGATGGATACAACCTTAGAAGATTTGGAAGCGGCAATTGAAAAAAGAGATTATTTAGATTCACATCGTGACATTTCACCTTTGAAAAAGGCAACGGATGCCATTGAATTAGACACAACCGGTCTTTCAATTACAGAAGTTGTTGATAGTGTGAAACACATTATTGCAACTAAATAATAAAACGAATCATAACATTGAAAAAAATGTAAAAAAGCACTAGCAAAATATAGCAATATTAGGTATAATGCTATTAGAGTCGTGTGACCAGGAGGATATATTGTAATGAACGAAGAGAACAACGAGCTATTGGCAGCTCTTGACAGCGTAGCTGAAGTTAAAGTTGGCGATGTAGTTAAGGGTGAAGTCTTGGCAATTGATGATAATCGTCAAGTTATCGTAGGTATTGAAGGTGCCGGTGTTGAAGGTGTAATTCCTTTGCGCGAATTGACAACTGACCGCGATGCGGACGTGAATGACCTTGTCAAGGTTGGAGACGTGTTGGATTTGGTAGTAGTTTCTACTATCGGTTCTGACAAGGAAGGTGGATCATACCTATTGTCAAAGCGTCGACTAGAAGCTCGTCGTGCTTGGGAAGAAATCGCAAGCAAGCACAATGTTGATGACATTGTGGAAGCACCAGTAACGCAAGCCGTTAAGGGTGGCTTGGTTGTTGATGTTGAAGGTGTACGTGGATTCATACCAGCTTCAATGATTGAGAACCGTTTCGTGCAAGATTTGAACCAATACAAGGGTCAAACTATCCGTGCAAAGATTATTGAAATCAATGCAGCAGATAGCCGTTTGATCTTGTCACGTCGTGATGTGTTGAACGAAGAGCGCTCAGCTGCTTTGGCACGCATTTTTGACGAACTATCAGTTGGTGATGTTATTGAAGGTAAAGTCGCTCGTATGACTAACTTCGGTGCATTCGTTGACCTTGGTGGTGTTGATGGTTTGGTTCACGTTTCTGAAATCTCACACGAACGCGTTTCACAACCTTCAGACGTTTTGTCAGTTGGTGAAGAAGTTAAGGTTAAGGTTTTGGGATTGGATTCAGAACGTGAGCGTATTTCATTGTCAATTAAGGCAACGCAACCAGGTCCTTGGGATGCAGCAGCACAACAAGCTCCAGAAGGTACAGTTCTAGAAGGAACTGTTAAGCGTGTCGTTGACTTTGGTGCTTTCGTTGAAGTATTCCCAGGTGTCGAAGGTTTGGTTCACGTTTCACAAATCTCACACAAGCACATTGCTAACCCTAGTGATGTTTTGACTGCTGGTGACAAGGTTCAAGTTAAGGTTTTGGATGTTAATCCAGAACGTCAACGCTTGTCATTGTCAATTAAGGCATTGGAAGAAGCACCTGCACGTGAGGAAAATGATCGTCCACGCCGTGCTCGTCGTCCACGCCAATCAGCTCCAACTAACTACTCAACTTCAGAAGAAGAAGGTTCAGCAACGTTGGGTGATGCCTTTGGTGACATCTTTAAAGATTTTAACTAAGCATTAAAATAGTTTCAAACAGTTAGAGGCTGAGACATACGTTGTCTCAGCCTCTAATTTTTGTTTCAAATTAATCCATGTTAAGATTAGATATACTAATATGAAGTAAAACAAATTACAATAATATTTGTAATTTAGAAAAGAGGCTAATATGGGATTTCCTGTTGTGGCGGTTGTTGGTCGTCCAAATGTTGGTAAGTCAACAATATTTAACCGTATTGCGGGTGATCGAATTTCAATTGTTGAGGATACGCCAGGTGTAACACGTGATCGTATTTATACACGCGCTGAATGGTTAACACATGAATTTCGATTAATTGATACGGGTGGAATTGACATGGGTGATGAGCCTTTCATGTCACAAATAGTACAACAAGCTGAAATTGCGATTGATGAAGCTGATGTTATTATTTTTATGGTGTCAGCACGTGAAGGATTAACAGAAGCTGATGAACGTGTTGCAAAAATTTTGTATCGTTCAAAGAAGCCGGTTGTTCTAGCGGTTAACAAAGTTGATAATATTGAATTACGTTCTGAAATTTATGAATTTTATGCATTAGGTTTTGGCGATCCATATCCTATTTCAGGAGCACATGGAACCGGCCTAGGAGACTTACTGGATAAAGTTGTTGATAATTTTCCTGACGTTGAAGCCCAAGAAGAAGACGATGCTGTTCGTTTTTCATTTATTGGACGTCCAAATGTTGGTAAATCATCATTGGTCAATGCCATGCTAGGGGAAGAGCGTGTGATTGTTTCTGATATATCAGGAACGACACGTGATGCAATTGATACGCGTTTTACTTCTGCTGAAGGTGATGAGTTTGTGATGGTTGATACAGCAGGTATTCGTAAGCGTGGTAAAGTATATGAATCGACTGAAAAGTACTCAGTCATGCGTGCTATGCGTGCCATTGATGATTCGAATGTTGTGTTAATGGTTTTGAATGCCGAAGAAGGTATTCGTGACCAAGATAAGCACGTTGCTGGTTATGCGCACGAAGCCGGCCGTGCTGTTATTATTGTTGTTAACAAGTGGGATACGCTTGAAAAAGATAATCACACGATGGCGGACTTTGAAAATCAGATTAGACAAGAATTCCAATACTTATCATATGCGCCAATCGTTTTCGTGTCAGCATTGACTAAACAACGCCTTAATAAGTTACCAGAATTAATTAAGCAAGTTAATGAAAATCATCAAAAGCGTATCCAATCAGCAACATTGAATGATGTGATTATGGATGCCTTGGCATTGAACCCAACATCAACAGTTAATGGTAAGCGATTGCGTGTATACTATGCCACGCAAGTTGCTATTCAGCCACCGACATTTGTTGTGTTTGTTAATGAACCAGAATTGATGCATTTCTCGTATGAGCGTTTCTTAGAGAATCAAATTCGTAAGTCATTTGACTTTACGGGTACACCAATTCACTTAATCAAAAGAGCACGAAAATAAAAATAACCTTAATATTTAGCAGAATATGATTATTTTTAGCTAAATGTTTATAAAAATATGAAAAAGCCTATTATATCAACGTTCTAAGACATTTTTAACTTGTAAGATAGCGCTAATTATGATATTCTAAATATCGAAATCTAATTACAGATTCAATCTGAAATTATTGACATTCAGTCAATATAACTATGCAGGAGGAAATTAAAATGGCTAACAAGCAAGAATTAGTAACTGACGTTGCAACAGCAACTGGTTTGACAAAGAAGGATGCAACTGCTGCAGTTGATGCAGTATTTGCTTCAATCCAAGATACTTTGGCAAAGGGTGAAAAAGTTCAATTAATTGGCTTTGGTAACTTTGAAGTACGTTCTCGTGCAGCTCGTAAGGGTCGCAACCCACAAACTGGTGAGGAAATTGAGATCGCTGCATCAAAGATTCCTGCATTCAAGCCTGGTAAGGCATTGAAGGATGCTATCAAGTAATTCAAAGCCTATTTATGTTGGGCTTTAGAGTTGTTTGTGGGGCCATAATGGGTCCAAAACTTTTTAAAAAATATTTTGGGTCCAAACGGCCAGTTTATTAGGAGAGAGTGAATTTAAATATTCACTCTTTTTTTATTTGAGTCATTCGTCAAACATATTAACAGTAAAAACAGAAACAGGTATGACGATGTCTGTTTCTGCTTCTTTAATTTTATTATTAAAGTGTATAAATTTATAAGTGCGATGGTACTATTGGGTAATCAACTCGAACGTGTCAACTGGTCAGGTAAATATGCATATAATTACTTTAATATATTAGGTCATTGAACTTGTGTAAAGAAAATAAAGATACACTACCTTGGTTTTTTGTACTGTAAAAAAGATTTCTATGAGGTTTTGTGCTAAATAAAACTTTTGGATACTTTTTTATAAGTGTAATCGGATGAATATGTTTACATTAGTTGAATTGTGCTAAAATTAAATTTAATTAATATAAAAGGGGTAGTGAGATGGCGATTGGGAAAATGATAACGATTGCTGGCTCTGATATTTTAGCTGGTGGCGGCATTCAAGCTGATTTAGCAACTTTTAATGAATATGGGTTGTTTGGATTAAGCGCAGTCACGAGTATTGTGACAGTTACGCAAACTGATTTTGATATGCACGTTGTACCGATAAAAGTTTTGGCAGCACAACTAGAATCATTGAGCCAACTAACAGATGTTGCGGGCATTAAAGTTGGATTATTACCAACAGTCGCACATATAGAATTAGTGAGCGATTTTTTGCGGGCAAATGCACAACATATACCAGTTGTGATTGATCCAGTGATGGCGTTTAAAGAAACGGACACTGTTAATGTGGGGAAATTGGCACAAGCAATTATTGAAAAGTTGATCCCTTTAGCAACTGTCATAACGCCAAATTTGATTGAAGCACAATTATTAACACAACAAACAATTAAATCTGAAGCTGAGTTGTTAGCAGCAGCAGAAACACTACACCAACTTGGTGCGCAGACAGTTGTTGTTAAGGGCGGTATGCGTTTGTCTGGGGATAATGCAACAGATGCAATTGTATCTGATAGCACACAAACGTTAGTGAAATTGCAAAAAATAACGCAACCATTTAATAATGGTGCTGGATGTACTTTCTCCTCAGCAATTGCTAGTCAGCTAGCGCAAGGTGAAACACCTTTCAATGCAATTAATGATGCGAAAGACTTTGTTCATGAAGGCATTTTACAGGGTATTAAGTTAAATGATGCATTTGAAGTTGGTAATGTTTGGCAGGCAGCACGTCGTCACAAAGGGATGGACAAATGAAAACAAAACAGATAACAATTGGAGCAGTCTTAATTGCCGTAAATATCGTACTAAGCTATGTTGCAAAATTACCAACACCAACGGGATTTGTTTCTCTAGTTGAAGCGGGGATTTTTATTGGTGCTTGGCATTTTGGTCCTAAAATGGGCTTAGCTGTTGGTGGTTTGACTGGATTTTTATTAGATTTATTTGCGGGTTATCCACAATGGATGTTTTTTTCGCTTATTATTCATGGATTAGAAGGTTGGATTATTGGGCACTTTAATGTAAAAAAAGCAGTCGGTGTTCGGATTGTTGGAAACTTATTCGGTAGTTTTACGATGATATTTGGATACTGGCTAGCGGGTAGTTTTTTGTTATGGATAACAGGCGGGGCTAAGATGTCAATACAAGCAGCGATGTTAGCCGGCTTGACTGATGTGACAGCCAACATAATGCAAGTGTTAGTAGGGTTTATTTTAGCATTACTTGTCAGCGTGCCATTACGTAAGTGGATTCGTTAATTAAAAAATAAAAAAACTGCCACAGTAGGCAGTTTTTTATTTGGTTTTTAGAAGGAGATTGCAATGTTAGAGAAAAAACCACACCAAATTATTATATTATTAACGATTAGTTTAGTGCTAATGAGTAGTATTATGCGCGCACCAATTACTACAATGCCGTTGATGCTACCGCAGATTGCAGAGTCATTACATGTAGATCAGAGTCAATTGGGAATTATTACAACGATTCCTTTAGTCATGTTTTTACTTATTTCAAATTTTGCAACTAAAACAATGGTAAAGTTTGGACTTAATCGTGCACTTATGTTGTCGTTATTAAGCATTATTATCGGATCAATACTACGTATGCTAGTTAACATGCCATTAATTTTGTTAGGGACTGCTTTAATCGGGAGTGGTATTGCACATTTGAATGTATTAATGCCACCATTTGTTGCCACTTATTTTCCTAATAAAATTGGCTTATATACATCAGTCTACTCGCTGGCCATCATGGTTGGGTCAGCAGTATTTAGTTTAATTACAGCACCCTGTTGTCGCTGTATCTGGCTGGCAGGGTGTCATGGGATTGTTGGTATTAGTGCCCGCAGTTACTTTACTTTTATGGTTTTTGACGATTAAAAAAGCGACACCAACAGCTAAGGAAACAATACCAACTAAGCAAGCGGTGCAATCTAAAGAGCAGCTACATGTTTGGTCAAATTATAAGGCTTGGTCATTCTTATTTGTTTTTGGTGTGCAAGCAACGGTTAATTATACGACGGTTGCATGGTTACCATCAATGATGTTGCAACATGGTGTTCCTAACGGGTTAATGACGATTTTTATGTCACTATATTCATTTGTTGGTATGCCATTATCAATCGTATTATCAACGGTATTTTTAACATTAAAAGCAAAAGGTACAACTTGGGTTTCATTAGGTGCAGGTATAGTAGCCTTACTTAGTGTTATGATGTTATTTCACACACAAACCAAATCGGTTGTTTTTTGGGGATTTGTAACGATATTAATTGGTGCATCAACTGCCTTTTTCTTTTTGTTTTCACTAACAATGTTTGCAAGTAAAACTCACTCACCAGTACAAACTGCGCGTTTGTCTGGTATGGCACAAGCAGGTGGTTATTTGCTATCAGCGTTTGGTCCTGTTTTATATGGACATGCCTTTGAGATTAATCCAGCTGGAAAAATGCAAAATATCGTTTATTTAATTTTGGTTGTGTTAATGATTGTATCGGCAGTTATGATTGCGCACACAAAAAATGTGTTTGACGAATAATTATGAATTGGGAGTAATTGATAATGAAATTTTTACATACAGCCGATTGGCATATTGGTAAGGAATTGGGCGGTTTTTCTTTATTGTCAGAACAGCAAACAGCTTATGAACAAATACGTGATATTGCACTGTCTGAAGAGGTCGACGGTGTGGTGATTGCTGGCGATTTATATGATCGTGGTATTGCGCCAACAGCTGCGGTTAATAGTTTAGAAGGCATGTTGAAAGATTTGAACATTAATCATCATCTACTAATCTATGCAGTCTCGGGTAATCATGATGGGGCAACGCGATTAGGTGCCGGCCGTGAGTGGCGCCAACAGAATGAATTGTATCTTAATACAACATTAGCTGATGCCTTTACGCCAATTGAAACTGCCGATACGCAAATATTTTTATTGCCGTTTATTGAACCAGCAATGGCGCGTGTTTATTATCAAATACCAGAATCACAGGCCCGTCAATATCAAACCATTAATCAAGTGATGCCACAAATTATTGCAGATATGGTAGCCAAATTTGATCCACAGAAAAATCATTTATTAGTCACACATTATTACGTTACAGGCAGTAAGAACCAAGATTATGAATTAACGAGTGAAACGAATTCACAAGCTGGGGGGTTACGAAGTCTTGATGATATGATGTTTAAAGATTTTGACTATGTTGCACTGGGCCACCTGCATTTAAAGCAAGCCAGTCCCAGTGAAACTGTGCGTTATTCAGGTTCGCCAATAAAATTTAATACGAAAGAAGCGCAAACGCAAAAAGGCGTTTACGTTGTTGAAATTAACGAACATGTTGTGACTACAGTTTGGCATCCCTTAATGCCTAAAAAAGATTTAATTTTACTATCGGAATCATTTGATACTTTAATTGATCCTGATTTTTATGGTCAGTATGAGCGAAGTCATAAAAACTATTTCAGTATTAAGATTCAAGGCTTGGCAAATGCGACAAATGCTAGGGCAACGTTGGCTAAGATTTATGGTGATGTTGTTGAAGTGCAATATGATTTACCGACTTTAGTGGCTGATAAACAGGGCATACCAGAAATTACAGCAGATGAAGATGGTGCTGATGATAAATTAATTGCAGCATTTTATAAATATGTGACAGGTACAGATCTGGATGATAACCAGCAACGATTGGTAGATGATACATTGAGTGATTTGTATCAACAAGAGGAGGAGTAAGATGCGTCCTTTAAAATTACAATTAAATAACTTTGGTCCGTATGATGAAACAACAATTGATTTTATGAAATTTACGGAATCAAAATTATTTCTAATTACTGGTGATACGGGTGCTGGTAAAACAACCATTTTTGATGGGATGACATATGCTTTGTTTGGTAAAGGTACGGGTGAGCGTAGCCCAGAAGACATGCGCAGCGAGTTTGCAAATGGCCTGGCTAAAACAATGGTTACTTTTTGGTTTGAACATAATGGTCATTTTTATGAGATTAAGCGAACGCCAACACAGCAATTAAAGAAAAAGCGTGGTGCAAAGTCAGACGATGATACGACAACGCATCAAGCAACAGCGTCATTAATTGAGGTTGATGAATCGCTAGAGACACCACTAGAGGCATTGGGTGATAAAGCAAAGATTGTTAATGATCAAATTGAAGAATTATTACATTTAAATGCGGATCAGTTTCGTAAAATTATTTTGTTACCGCAGGATAAATTTCGAGAATTCCTAAGTGCACAAAGTGATGAAAAGATGGTTATTTTGCGCCAACTTTTTGGTACGGCCATTTTTGATGACTTTGTTAATCGTTTAAAAGATGAGCAAAAGCAATCGGGACAAGCGTTGGAAAAATTAGCAACACAACGTGATGAAAAGTTACAACAAGTTAAGTGGTTACAACCTGATATTGAAGATATTGCGCCCACAGCTACTGAAAAAATTCAGGTTTTGGGTCAGCTAAATACGGATATGGCTGCTGAGATTAATCAGCAAACCACAATTTTAAGTCAAGCTCAGACTCAGCTAGCAGCATTGCATGATGAGCAACAAAAGGGTCGTCAGATTATTGACCAATTGGATCAACTAGAGCAGAAAAAAAGTGCATTAAACGAACAATATGAACAAAAGGATCATATTGCACAGCAAAAAGAAATGTTAGCAACATTATCTTGGGGTGTAGCGCAACAACCATTAGTTACGCAGCAAAAACATTTGCACGAGCGATATCAGCAACAGATTAATGAAGAACAGGCGTTATCAACGGCGCTTGATGAATTGGACGCACAGCAACAAGTTTTAGCTGATGCGCAAACTCAACTTAAGCAGCAAGCTAATGTTGTTGCGACTAATCAACAGTTGGCTAAACAGATTCAAGAGAACTTGTTACCAAAAGCACGGCAATTGGTAACGTTACGCAACAAGGTTACCAATATTGATGATGAGATTAAAAGGTTATACGCACAAGGAGAAGAACTTGAGCAAACATCTCAAAAGTTAGATGCAGTTATCACGAAGCAATCTGAAAATTTGGCGCACTATCAGAAAAATGCAGCTTATGAAAGTGAATTAGCTAATCGAAAATATCAATTTAATCAGTTAATTAATCGTCAACATGCCTTTGAACAGAATAAAAAAGATGCGCAAACTAAAAAAGAACAGGTTACTGTACTGAAACAGAAGGTTGCAACAGCGGTGCAACATCAGTTAGATAAAGAGCAAGAGTTACAAGATAAAGCGTCATTACGACGTGATATCTTAATTCAACAATTACAGCAAGAACTAGTTGATGGTGAACCTTGTGTTATTTGTGGTCAAATTTATCATGTACAAGCAAATCACGGCCATGCTGATGCGCAGAGTACTTATGCAGATTTGGCTGATGCTATTCAAGCGGTTGCTGATAGTGAAAAAGCTGAACAAGCGGCAACCGTACAATTAACAAAATTGCAAACAGATTTAGAAAATAATCAAACGCAATTTGAAGAATTAACGGCCAAAATCACGGCTGATAATGGTACATTAGAGAAAGAATATGCAACATTTAAACAAGATTGGCAACAATTGTTTACAGCATCATCAGAAACGTTTGTAACGTTACCTGATGTATTTGATGAAACACGACTTACCGATTGTTTTGAACAAGCAATAACTTTTGTAAAGCATGCTAAAAATGAGGTCGCTGATTTGCAAGAACAAGTAACCGATAGTCAAACGCAATTGCAAAATATTCAGACGCAGGTCATTACAAATGAGCAAAAAGTTGTAGCAAAAACTGATACTCAGCAAGCTTATGATGCAGAAATTAAGCAAATTACGTCATTAGAAACAACGCTTAAATCAGTTGCTGAGTATGAAATAATGCTGCAAAAATTACAGGAAAAACAGCAGCAATATGATAAGCAAGTTAAAAAAGTACATGATCAAGTTTTGACTAATCAACAAGCTCAAGTCGAAAAGCGGTCACAAAAGACATCGTTAGCTGAAAAGATAACGACAACAGCGACTGACATTAAAACATTGGCACAACAAATTGTAGCAGCAATCTCTGATGGTCCTGTTGATAGTCAACAAGCATTTGATGAATTACTTAATGTCTTACAGGAGCAACCTGATAAAATAAATCAATTAACGCAGAATATCACGCAGTATCAGACGACTGTGACGCAACTACAACAAGATATTACTAATTTGGAACATGTCTTAGGGGATGTCTCTAGACCAGATATGGCGAAAATACAGGCAACCATTGAGCAGCAACAAACGTTAGTAAATCAGTTGATAGAAGATAATGCCACGAAGAAATCAGTATTGGCACAACAAAAACAGATTGAAACAACGGTAAACGCACTACAGGAGAAATGGGAGCAGCAACAGGCGGCTGGTAAAGATTTATTAACGCTAACGCAAGCGGTTGATGGTAATAATGCAAAACGCTTACGTTTAGAACCATTTATTTTGCGCCGTTTCTTGTTTGATGTTTTAGATTATGCTAATCATCATTATATTGGTACTTTATCTGGTGGCCGCTATCAATTTATTTTGTCAGATCGACAAGGTGGCCGTTCTAATCAGAATGGGTTAGATATTGATATTTATGATCAAGATGGTGGCAAAATTCGTGCTACGAGTACGCTGTCGGGTGGTGAATCATTTATTTCGGCATTGTCAATTGCTTTGTCTATGGCTGAAGTGGTGCAACGACGAGCAGGTGGCGCCAAAATTGATGCTTTGTTTATTGATGAAGGATTTGGGTCACTCGATGAACGTACGCTAGCGCAAGCAATGGAAGCTCTTAGTTTAGTTGAGCAAAGTGGTCGTTTAGTTGGTATTATTTCGCACGTTGCCTCAATGAAACAACAGATTCCACAACAATTGCAAGTTAAAAAATTAGGTGATGGACGAAGTCAATTAAATCTTCGTACTTTATAAAAAAATAAGTGTTTAATATTTATAACTAAAAAGTTGGGACATCTTCTCTTGTCCCAACTTTTTTAAGTTTATACGATTAAAAATACCAGCCGTAAGGTGCTTGCTTAATCATCTGATCAATGGCTAATTGGTGTTGAACGTTGTACATTTTAGGATGATCTGCTAATGGCACATATGAAAGTGAGAGGGTTTCATCCCCATCGGCTTTTAATTGACCGCCGATTTGTTCAACTTCAAATAGAGTCATTGGAATTTGGGCTTTATCGCCGGATGGAAAGACATGATGAAAGTTGGTGTCAATACCAATTAAAGCTTTAATTTGAACATCGATACCAGCTTCTTCTCTATATTCGCGAATGAGTGACATCATTGCTGATTCACCAATATTTTGCATACCACCGACTAAACTCCAACCAATTTCACCATCCCCACGTTGCTCTAGCAAAACTTTTGTATGGGTTTCATCGAATAAAATACCAGCAACACCAGGCATGATGATTTCATCGTGGCCAATTTTTTGACGTATATTTTTGAAATATTGTTCCATAACCATTGTGTAATTCCCCCTATAATTGTACTTAGTGCCATCATAGCATATTGTTCATTGACTAAAAAAATGACTGATGCTTTATGGTACAATTAATCTATCTATATTTTATTAAGGAGAAATACATGATTACATCATTTTTAGTCCTAGAAATTGCCATGTTTGCAACGTTTTTATGGGCAAAAAAGCTAAAATTAGGTAAGTTGGACTGGTTGGCTGCTGTGGGATTAACCATATTAAATGGTATCTTTGTTTATTGGTGGATGCCAGTGCCAATACTGTCACAATTAGTTATGCCTGTGGCGCTAGAAACGACTTTAATTAGTATTTGGACATTACTAATTGGTAGTGCCACGGTAGTGATTGAAAAGGTAACTACAAAAAAGAATAATCGGTCAACATTAAACATTAGTTTGTGGCCGTTTATTATCCCACTAATTGCAATTAGTATTTCAGTTGTAGCAGGTGTTTCAAAATCATTGACGGTTCGACCAATGTATCATTCGGTTCAAGCGACAAAGCAAAAAGAAGCACCGTTGACTAAAGACGATCAGCCAATTGCTTTATCTGCACAAGCAGCACAAAATATGATGAAAAAAGCCTTTTCACAAGTGCCTGATTCATCAATGTATGAGCTAGGTGATTTGTCTGCACAGTATATTAAGGGAAAACCTTACTATGTTGCACCAGTTGAATTTAATGGGTTTGTGTCATGGTTTATGAACCGTGAATTACCAGGATATTTTGTGGTTTCAGCAACAGATATTAATGATACAGCTCATTTTGTAAAAGAAAAAATGGCTTACTCTGAAACCAGCTGGTTCTCGCATAGTATTGCTCGTAAGATTTACATGGCAAATCCACGTTACCAGCAGGTGGGTGAACCTATCTTAGAGGTTGGTAATAATGGTCAAACATACTGGGTTCAAACCTTATTAAGTGTTCGTTGGGCTGGTCAAGTAATGTTTGACAATATTCATGTTGCCATTACGAATGCTAATACTGGTAAAACACAGGTATATAAAACTAAGAATTTGCCTAAGTGGGTGGACGTTGGTGTTTCACCAGAAGCAGCAACCTTAATGAATCGGACGTATGGTAACCCATATGCATTTAATTTCCGTCATAAAAATCAAATTAAGCCAACGGAAAATGGTTCAGAAAGTGGCGTAACGCCGATGTTTAATGTGAATGGTTCATTAGCTTACTTTGATGACTTTACCACTGTTAGATCAAATGCTGATTCAGACAAAGGTTATTCATTAATCGATACGCGTACTGGGCAGTTACGTTTCTATACTGGTAAAAACGTGGGAATTATGGATTCTGAAGGTGCAATGAAAGTTGCTAAGCAGTTGCATCCCCAAAATAAGTGGCATGGATCAAATCCGGTTATTATGAATATTGATGGTACGCCAACGTGGGTAGTTTCAATGATGGACAATAATGAACGCTTCCGTGAATATGCTTATATCAAAGGAGCAGACCAAAATGTCATTGGCGAAGGGGCTAATGCATCAGATGCTCTAGCATCATATCGTAATGCTTTAGCAGGTAGTGCGCAATCAGCAGCAGCTAGTGATCAAAAAGTAAAAATCAAAAAGATTAATGGTAAAATCGGTCGGGTTAATACCAATGCAACCTTAAATAACAAACAAGTTGTGGTGTTTAAACTAGTTGATGATGATACCTTATATACTTTAGATCCATCACAAAAACAAGATGCATTATTATTACAAGTAAATGATCAAGTTGAATTGAAAGTTAAGGCTATTTCAGGTGCTTCAGTTGCTAATGTTGTGTCATTAACAAATAAATCTTTAAAGTAAACAATAAACGGGATAAATAATATGGGACAAGGAACACTAAAATCAAACGACTTTGCACGTGGTGCTGCTAAAAAAGGCCAAATAACTGCTGAACAGAAAAAAACAGCTCGTCAAGCTTTATTAGAAAAGGCCAAGCAAAAAGCGCAACAAAATAAAAAATAATATTACATCACGAAAGGACTTTTTAATGGCTAGTTTTGCAGAACGGATGCTTGATGAATTATCAAGTGGACAATTAGACGCCGCAAAAAAATCATTTGCATCAGCACTACGCTATGATGATGATGATACGATCTATTCATTGGCAGAAGAATTATATGGGTTGGGATTTTCAAATCAAGCCAAACGGGTCTATGAAAAATTGTTAGGTAAGTATCCAAAAGAAGATCAATTGCGCACAGCGTTGGCTGATATTGCCATTGATGAAGATAATACGGATAAGGCTTTGATGTATCTGTCAGAAATTGCAACTGACTCAACAGCCTATATAGAATCATTATTAGTTGCAGCTGATTTATATCAATCAGAAGGGCTAATTGAATCAGCTGAAGATAAACTACTAACAGCTTATCAACAAGATGATCAAGAACCAATTATTCAATTTGCTTTAGCCGAATTTTATTTTGCTAGTGCAAAATATAAAGCCGCTATTCCATATTATCGACAATTGATTCAAGCAGGTGAACGTTATTTCTCAGGATTAGATATTGTGTCACGTATTGGTGTAGCCTACGCACTTGTGGGGAATTTTGATAATGCTTTAGGTTATTTGGAACAAATTAAAGAAGCAGATATGACGCCAGATGTGCGCTTTCAGCTTGGTTTGACTTATGCAACAAATCCTGAAAATCGCCAAAAAGCTATTAAGACATTTACACAATTACGCGATTTAGATGCCTCATATGCAGGCGTATATGAACCATTGGCACAACTTTATATGGCTAGTCATGAACCAGATAAAGCGTTAGTAACGTACCAAGAAGGAATCGCAATTGATCCATTTAATGTGAAATTTTACCAAGAAGGTGCCAAGATTGCAGCGGAATTAGGCGACATGACACAAGCGCAATCTTTGTATCAAGAAGGATTGAATCATAATCCTAATGATGCTGTTCTGATGACAAGCTATGCAGGATTTTTGGTTCAAAATGAGGACCATGTTGGTAATATTAATTTATTGAATGCATATTTTGCTAGTGATGATATGGATATTAATCCACAATTATATTGGTATCTAGCGCAAAGTTATACAGCTTTAGAAGATTTCGATATGGCAACAAAGTACTGGCAAGCTGCGCTACCCTCATATATGGATACTGCTGATTTCTTAAAGCCAGCATATTATTACTTTAGGAGTGAAGGCGAGCATGAGCTAGCATTACAAGCGTTGCAAGCATATGTACAATTAGTACCAGATGATTTTGATATGGTAGCAGCTTTACAAAATGAATTAGATCAAGAATTATAAAAAATAAGTGTCTTATATTAGTATGATCAATGTGTTATTGGTCTAATATAGGGCGCTTTTTACTATCCATGAGTGGTTTGTCACGGTGTGTTTAAAAATGTATAATGTGAATATTAGAAAATAATAAGATACAGAAACGAGGATGAATAATGGACGCTTGGCATTTGTCAAAACGTTTAGCGGCAGTAGCTAATTTTGTGCCAGATGGAGCCCGTTTGGCAGATATTGGGTCAGATCATGCTTATCTACCAGCTAATCTATTATTAAATAATCAAATATCGTTTGCTATTGCAGGCGAAGTAGCGCCGGGTCCACTTGATAATGTTAAGTCTGAAATACAACGTCATCGCTTAAATGACCGATTAATACCACGATTAGCAGACGGATTAGCGGCCGTTGAAACAGACGATTTAATTGATACGGTCGTAATTGCGGGTATGGGTGGTCGTTTAATTTGCCAAATTTTAACTGATGGTCATTTAGAGACCCACCGGTATCATCGATTAGTTTTACAGCCAAATATTGATATCGATTTGGTACGTTTATGGTTATCAGAGAACGGTTATCAGTTAGTGGATGAATCTGTCATTGTTGATGAAGGCCATTATTATGAAATTTTAGTAGCCGAACCTGGTAATATTGCCTATTCTGCACGGGAATTACAATTTGGCCCTTACCATTTAACTGAGCCTTCACAGGCGTGGCAAGAAAAGTGGCAACGTGAAGCAGCAAGAATTAAAAGTATTATGAAAAACATTGAAGCTGCTGATAAAACACAAACGGAAGCTTACCAATCATATAAACAAGAGTTACAGATGATTATGGAGGCTTTAGTGTATGCAAGCAGATAAATTAATTGCGCAGATTGAAGCATATGCGCCCAAGTCATTGGCTTGGGAGAAAGATCCGATTGGCTTACAATTGGGTAATATGCAACAAGAAATCCATCGGGTTATGACGACATTAGATGTACGCCCAGAAGTGGTGCAAGAAGCGATTGATAAAGATGTTGATTTCATTTTTGCTCATCATCCCATGATTTTTAAACCAGCTAAGAATTTAGATTTAAGCGTACCGCAAAATAAAATGTATGCAGATTTAATTAAACACGATATTGTGGTTTATGCTGCGCATACGAATTTAGATGCTGCTAAAGGTGGGATAAATGATTGGTTAGCCGATGCGTTACAGCTACATGATGTGACACCACTAATACCAAATCCTGATGGTCAGACCGGATTAGGCCGAATTGGAACATTGGCGCAGCCACAAACTGTAGCCGAATATGCATCGTTTATTCGTGACCTATTCCAGGTTAAAGCAGTGCGCGTGATTGCAAGTGATTTAGAACGTCCTATTCAACGAATTGCGGTTCTTGGTGGTGACGGTGGTGATGAGTATCCTGCAGCTTTAGCGGCGGGTGCTGATGCCTATGTCACGGCTGATTTTTATTATCATACGGCGCATGATGTTTTAGCAGATGATTTCATTGTGATTGATCCTGATCATCATATGGAAGCAATTGCTAAAGATAAAATGGTGTCTTTAATTAAAACATGGCAACAAATAAATCATTGGGAATTGACAGATGTTTTCGCATCAACAATTAACACAGATCCTTATACTTATATTTAAAGAAAGAGGTGCAACATGGCAGCAGAAATTTACCCTAATTTAATTGATCGTTTTATTGGTTATGTTAAAATCAATACCCAATCAAATGAGGATTCACAAACAATTCCTTCAGATCCTAAAGAGGTTGCTTTTTTGAAAGATTTAGCAACTGAATTAGAAGAAATCGGTTTAGAAAACGTTCGCACCATGTCTGACGGGTATGTGTTTGCTGAATTAGCCGCTAATACTGATAAAGATGTGCCAACAATTGGTTTTATTTCACACGTTGACACGGCAGATTTTTCAGCTGAAAATGTACAACCACAATTTGTGACGGATTATGATGGTGAATCAGAAATTAAATTAAATGATGAATATTCATTAACAGTAGCAGATTTTCCGTCATTGAAAAAATATGCAGGTCACACATTAATTACCACTGACGGTACTACTTTATTAGGTGCCGATGATAAAGCTGGTGTTGCTGAAATTATTTCAGCTGCTGAATATTTAATTGCACATCCAGAAGCGAAGCATGGTAAGTTAGTATTCGCTTTTGGTCCTGATGAAGAGATTGGGATTGGTGCTGATAACTTCCACGTTGCTGAATTTGGTGCAGATTTTGCTTACACAGTCGATGGTGGCCCATTAGGTGAACTTGAATGGGAAACATTCTCTGCTGCTTCAGCTGTTATTGAAATCCAGGGACGTAATGTACATCCGGGGACTGCTAAAGATACAATGGTTAATGCATTGCAAGTAGCAATCAACGTACACAACGCATTACCTGCAGGTGATCGACCAGAATTGACAGCAGGTCGGGAAGGTTTCTTCCACTTGCTAAATTTGACCGGCAATCCTGAAAATGCTCGGATGGATTACATTATTCGTGACCATGATCGTCAACAATTCGAAGCTCGTAAGACTTTAATGACTGAAATTGTTGATCGTTTGAATAAAGAGCTCGGCCTTGAACGTATTAAGTTAACTTTGAAGGATCAATATTACAATATGGGTGAAGTGTTAAAAGATGACATGACATCGGTTGATTTGGCAGCTGAAGCAATGCGTCAATTAGATATTGCACCAATTATTGAACCGGTCCGTGGTGGTACGGATGGTTCAAAGATTACATTCTTAGGATTGCCAACACCTAATTTGTTTGCTGGTGGCGAGAATATGCATGGTCGTTATGAATATGTTTCAACAATAGTTATGCAGCAAGCAGCCGATACAGTTGTTAAAATTGCAACACTAAACGCCGAGTAGCAAGAAAGATAAGTAAATTTTAAGCTATTCCGGATATTATAGTTAAACTAAAGTTGGGGGAATACAAATGTTACTATTACTAATGATAATCTTAGCTATTTGGGTTTGGTGGCGTATTAGATTGCGACGTACGAGAATTTTAGTAGCACGTAATTTAAATGCTGCAAATCAAAATTTTAAAAGTAATGCTAATATTTTTGACGGTGAGTTTGAGGAAGTTAAAGACAAACATTAGATCAGGTTATTTACCTAAAAATAAGCAAAGTCCGTAATATTTTCACTGTATACTATTCTATAGTAGTATATAGTGCTTTTTTTTGGTAAAATAAATGAGATGTTTATCATAAAATGTGAATAAGATACATGCAAAGAGACATGGGGGACTCAAGCAAATGAAAAAGTTGTTGATTGCAAATCGAGGCGAAATTGCTGTTCGTTTAATTCGTGCGGCTAAAGAGTTGGGTATTAAAACAGTGGCGATTTTTGCAAAAGAAGATGAATTTGCAGTGCATCGTTTTAAAGCTGATGAAGCGTATCAAGTTGGTGCAGGAAAAGCCCCAATTGCTGCTTATCTTGATAGTCAAGACATAATTCGTATTGCTAAAGAATCAGGTGCTGATGCCATCCATCCAGGTTATGGTTTTTTATCGGAAAATGCTGATTTTGCAGCTGCGGTTGAAGCAGCTGATATTAAGTTTGTTGGTCCAAAAGTAAAACATTTAAAAATGTTTGGTGATAAAATTATCGCCAAACAAACTGCTATCAAGGCTGATGTACCAACAGTACCAGGTACAGATCATCCTGTTGCGGATGTGTCTGAGGCCTTAGCATTTGGCGCAACTCATGGGTATCCATTATTTGTTAAATCAGCTGCTGGTGGTGGTGGTCGTGGTATGCGTGTTGTAGAACATGCTGAGGAACTAAGAGAAGCGTTTGAACGTGCTGCTTCAGAAGCACAACAAAGTTTTGGTAAACCAGATATTTATTTGGAAAAGTATCTAAAAGATCCCCAACACGTTGAAATCCAAATTTTGGCTGATGAACATAGCGAGGTTATGCATTTATTTGAGCGTGACTCATCTGTTCAGCGTCGTCATCAAAAAATCATTGAATTTGCACCGGCAGTTTCAGTATCTGTTAATATGCGACAACGCATTCAAAATGCTGCTTTACGCTTAATGCGTAGTGTTGATTATCAAAATGCTGGAACGGTTGAATTCCTAGTAGAGGGGGATGATTTTTATTTCATCGAAGTGAACCCACGTGTTCAAGTTGAACATACTGTTACTGAAGATGTGACAGGTGTTGATATTGTTAAATCACAGCTTCTAATTGCCCAGGGATATCAGCTACATGAGGCACCGTTAAATATTCCGATGCAAGAACAATTAACAGCAAATGGTGTTGCGATTCAATCACGTATTACAACTGAAGATCCAGCCAATGGTTTCATGCCAGATACAGGTAAAATTGATTGGTATCGTTCACCAGGTGGAACGGGGGTTCGTCTAGATGCTGGTAATGTGTTTGCGGGTGCAACGGTTACACCGTATTTTGATTCATTACTAGTTAAATTAGTGACCCGTGGATCTGATTTTACGGCCGCTGTTGATAAGATGCAGCGAGCACTAGATGAATTTGTCATTCGTGGTGTTAAAACGAATATTCCGTTTTTAAAAAATGTTTTTGCCCATCCAACATTTAGAAATGCTGCGGCACCGACAACTTTTGTTGATAAACATACTGAATTATTTGAAATTTTACCGGATAAGGATCCTGAACGTAAAGTATTACGTTATGTTGCTGAGACAACTGTTAATGGATTCCCAGGTTTGGATCGTAATCGACCAAGAATTTATACTTCAAATATTGTTGAACCGGCTAAAGACATTGTTTTACCAAGTGATTTGGTAACTGCTAAGGATGTTTTAGATATTAAGGGACCACAAGGTGTCGTTGCTTGGTTGAAGCAACAAGATAAAGTGTTGCTAACAGATACAACGATGCGTGATGCTCACCAATCATTATTTGCAACACGTTTGCGTACAAAAGATATGGTAACTATTGCAACGGATGTACAAAATGCATTGCCTAATTTATTCTCAAGTGAAATGTGGGGTGGTGCTACTTTTGATACAGCTTATCGTTTCTTGGGAGAAGATCCTTGGGAACGTTTGCGTATCTTACGCGAAAAGATGCCACGCACATTGACACAAATGTTATTTAGAGGTTCTAATGCTGTTGGTTATCAAAATTATCCAGATAATGTATTGCAAGAATTTATTAAATTAGCCGCAACGAATGGGATGGACGTATTCCGTATCTTTGATAGTTTAAACTGGTTACCACAGATGGAAAAGTCAATTCAATATGTGCGTGACAACAATAAACTTGCTGAAGTAGCCATGGCGTATACCGGAGATATTTTAGACTCAAGTCGGACAAAATATAATTTGAAGTATTATACTGACTTTGCACAAGAATTGGTTGACGCCGGTGCCCATATTATTGCAGTTAAGGATATGGCTGGTTTGTTAAAGCCAGAAGCTGCCTACCAATTGGTTAGTGCGTTGAAAGATACGGTTGATGTGCCAATTCATCTACACACACATGATACAACTGGTAATGGTGTGTATACTTATGCACGGGCTGCTGAGGCGGGCGTTGATATTATCGATGTGGCAATGTCAGCTTTCTCTGGCGCAACGTCGCAACCCTCAATGGGTGCCGTTTATTATTCATTAAGCGGGAATAAGCGCCAACCTGAAATTAATGTTGATGCTGCGAATAAAATCAATGACTATTGGACTAGTGTACGTCCTTATTATCGTGATTTTGCGAGTGCTGCAAGCAGTACGCAAACGGATATTTTCGAAGTTGAGATGCCTGGTGGTCAGTACTCTAACTTACAGCAACAAGCACAAGCATTACGTTTAGGCGATCGCTGGTCTGATATTAAGAAAATGTACGTCACAGTTAATGAAATGTTTGGTGATATTATTAAGGTAACGCCGTCATCTAAGGTCGTTGGGGATATGACTTTGTTCATGATTCAAAATGATTTAACACCTGAAAAGGTCCTTGCTGAAGGACAAACCATTGATTTTCCACAATCAGTCGTTGATTTCTTTGCGGGTGATTTGGGCCAACCTGTGGGTGGTTTCCCTAAGGAGTTACAAGCTGTTGTTTTGAAGGGACGCAAACCAATTACGGTGCGTCCAGGTGCTTTAAGTGAATCAGCAGACTTTGCACAACAAGAAGCAACTCTGGCACGCAAGTTAAAGCGGCAACCAACGCCGGAAGAAGTGATTTCTTATATTTTGTATCCGAAGGTTTTCTTGGATTATGTTGCTAAATATGATGAATTTGGTCCTATGACATTACTTGATACACCGACATTCTTCCAAGGAATGCGAGCAGGTGAGCGAGTGGATGTCCAATTAGGAATTGGTAAAACAGTTATTTTCCAACTTGAGGAAATTGGTGAACCAAACGCTAAAGGCGTTCGGACGCTTTACTTTGATGTCAACGGTACACCGTTAGAAGTTGATATACAGGATACAAGTGTTCAAACAACAACAATTGTAAGACGTAAAGCCGAGCCAACTAATGAGAATGAAATTGGTGCAACTATGGCTGGAAGCGTCTTGTCGGTGGAAGTGATTGATGGTCAGACGTTTAAGCAAGGGGATACGTTGTTGGTTACCGAGGCAATGAAGATGGAAACAACCATTCAAGCGCCGTTTAATGGTACTGTTAAGCAAGTTCATGTTGCTAACGGTGATGTGGTTGATGGTGGTGATTTATTATTGGAAATAGAATCCAATTAATTATGAATGATGATAAAGAGAGTAAAAACACTTCATCAGATAAAGTTAATTTTATGAGCTTGCTGTTCAAAAAAATTTTCGTTATATTGGTGATAGAGCTTTTTGCTCTTTTTTATTTTATACAATCGAGGAGAAAATAATGCAACAGTGGTGGCAGAAAAAAATTATTATTGGGGCAGGAATGATAGGAAGCCTTTTATTGATACTACAAAGTGTCTTGGGAACGGTGGCATGGTCAACTTATAAAATTGGTCCGTATCCAATAGCTATGTTGACTGCTAAAGGAACACCTTATGAATTAGGATTTAGAATGCTGCAATTGATTGCGGGGATGCTCATTTTAGTTACGCTAATTTCATTAATTAAATACGCTGTTGTAACTAAGAAGAGTAAATTCAATCGCAGTTTGCGATGGTTATCACTAATTTGGTTAATCTGGATGGTTTTACAATTTGTATGGCCAATTACATTAGACGTCGCAATTACAGTAACGCCAATTTCTGTTAGAGATGTTGTGTTTGGTTTGGTGATTATTGGGTTAGGCGTTAGTTTAATACAGTTAGGGCGTTCAGCTCAAGCCAATCAGTTTGAATCATTGAGTAATGCAGTAACCTTGTTAGGGATTTTGTATATTTTGTTTAATTTTCTGACATATGTTGTGACGTTACTGGGCTGGCCGGTGAATGGTTTTCTGGATGTTATTGCTAATGATGTTATAGCTGTTGCAATGGGCTTTGTTAGTTGGTATTTTATGCGTTTAGCTGAATCATAAAATAATATTTCATTTTTTCGAGCAAAACTCTTGCTATTTCGCTAAAACATGTGTAATATAAATATTTGTAATTTACTAGCTATATTGTGACGGCGCAAGCTTGGGGGTTAGTTTAATGCAGCTAATCCTGTCGTTCAAATTAGTGGCGGGGGGCACCCCGCAAATAAATTCAAGGAGTTATGTTAATGCGCATTAACATTTTATTAGAAGCCGCCGAAACCGGTGAGCGTATCTACTTGACTTCTAAGAACCGTCGTAATACACCTGACCGTTTGGAGCTTAAGAAATATTCTCCAAAGTTGCGTCGTGTTACAGTGTTCAAGGAGGTAAAGTAATCATGGCTAAAAAGTCAAAGATCGCTAAGGAAATGAAGATTGAAGCAACTGTAGAGAAGTACGCTGCAAAGCGTGCTGAACTAAAGGCTGCTGGGGATTACGTTGGGTTGTCAAAGTTGCCTCGCAACGCTTCACCTGTTCGTATCCACCGTCGTGACAAGATTGATGGTCGTCCACGTGCGTACATGCGTGAGTTTGGTATGTCACGTTTGAACTTCCGTGAATTGGCACACAAGGGTCAAATTCCTGGTGTTAAGAAGGCTTCATGGTAAAATTTTTACCATAAAGCATTAAAGAACATCCACATTAATGTGGATGTTCTTTTTTTGTTTTAAATGCACTTGACACGGAGGGGTACAATAGAAGTATATCTATTATTGTTTGTGAGGTTTAAAAAGTATGTTACAAAAGAAAGTTTTAAATAAGCTGTTAGCAAGGGCATTTAATATACCTGTTAAGGTAACTTATTGGGATGGTAAGACTGAAGCGTATGGTCAAGGTCAACCTGATATTCATATTACTTTTAACAAAAAGCTTGATTTAAAGCGTATGGCAAAAGTACCAACACTAGAATTAGCCGAAGCATATATGAGACGTGATATTGAAATTGATGGTAGTATTCAAGAACTTGTGACAGCAGCATATGGTCAATCAGATAGTTTTTTGACAGATCAAAGTGGCTTTACGGGTGCATTACTATCAAAATTTACGTCTTCTCACGACAAAGAAACTTCTAAAGAAGATATTCAAAGCCATTATGATATTGGTAATGATTTTTATCAAAAATGGTTAGATGACACGATGACGTATTCGTGTGCTTATTGGGCCCGTGATGATATGACATTAGAAGAAGCCCAAATTGCTAAAGTTCACCACATTTTGGATAAATTAAATAGTCAACCAGGCAAAAAACTACTAGATATTGGTTCAGGTTGGGGAACTTTAATTATTACAGCTGCGCAAGATTATGATCTTGAAACATATGGTGTGCCCCTTTCTGAGGAACAATATAACTACACGATCCAACGTGTTAAAGAATTAGGTTTGGAAGATAAAGTTCACGTTATGTTAAAAGATTATCGTGATATTGAACAACAATTTGATTATATTACATCTGTTGGTACGTTCGAGCACGTTGGTAAGGATAATTTGGCAGAATATTTTGCAGACGTTGCTAAATATCTTGTCCCTAATGGTCGTGCTTTAATTCACGGTATTACAGGTCAACATTATGGTGCAGGGGTTGATCCATTTATTGAAAAGTATATTTTCCCTGGTGGCTATATTCCAAACGTCATTGAAAATATGACGCATATTATGGATGCTGGTTTGCAACTAGATGATCTTGAACCATTACGTCGCCATTATCAAAAGACGCTGGAACACTGGACAGTAAATTATCATAAAGTATACGATGAGACTGTTAAAGAATATGGTGAACAATTTGCCCGTATGTGGGACTTATATTTACAAGCATGTGCAGCTTCATTTGAAGCCGGTAATATTGATATCATACAATTCTTAGTTACTAAAGGACCTGCAGGCCATGATTTACCGATGAGTCGTGCCTACATGACAGTTCGTGATAATAATAATTAAATAAAATAAAGCCGAGTAGCACCTTTTTAGAGGGTTACTCGGCTTTTTATTTTGAATTAAAAAGACAATCAAATGTTATTTTCTTCATGTTGCGATTGAATAAATTCGTCTAGATTAATCCAGTCAATAATGTCAGGATCGTCTTTCCAAATGAATTCATTATCGAAATTTGGATCATGCATATCTGATATTAAAATATCGGTTTTATTAGAGGTACTTTTTTCGATATGAATATTTAACCGTTTTGAATTTTCTAAACGGTTAATGACATAATTTTCACGTAATTTCTGTGAAAAATCAACGGCTATATAAATAGGACTTTCATAATAATGTGGGAAAAGTTCATTAGCAATATTTAGTGTGTATAGAGAGTGAAGCAGCGATATCAGAGAAAGTAGCGCCAGAGAGTGAAGTTGCAACGTCAAATCGTGATACAAATGGTGTTGTTCAACTGTCTTATAAAGATGCAATTAATCAATTAGCAGAGGTTAATCAAGACTATACAAAAGTCACCAAAGACAATTTCTTAGATTTTTTTATTCTTAATAAAGATGCCAGCTATGATGAAAAAAACGGTATTGTCACTTTAACAAAGAATAGACAGGACCAAGTTGGTAACTTTACGCTTAAAAATAAGATTAATTTAGATTATGATTTTACTTTGTCAGGTTCTGTTAATTTAGGTTCTAACTCTTATGGTGCTGATGGTATTGGTATTGCTTTTCATGATGGTAAAACTAGTGATGTCGGTGTTTCAGGTGGTAATTTAGGAATTGCTGGTTTGGAAAATGCTTTTGGGTTTAAATTAGATTCTTGGTATAACAGTGCGACTCGACCAAATCCAAATGCTTCAACAGAATCAAATAAGTTTGGTTGGGATAAGGATCCTGTCCGTGTTCCTTTTGGTAGTTTTGTGACAACAACTTACAAGAGACCACAAGGTGGTAGAGATAATGTGTGGTGGGCAGAGACCGAGCAAAAACAAGGAAAAGATGGGTATCAAACATTAAATCGCAATATTTATGACGGTCATTTTCATGATTTTTTAATTGATTATAACGGAAATTCGCACAGGATGACGATTACTTTAAAGCAACAAAATAATTCCCTAGTTTGGTCACAAGCTGTTGATGTTAATAATTTTAGTAATAAGTTAGCTGCATTTATGATGTCAGGTTCTACTGGTGGTGCTACTAATTTGCAGCAATTTAGAATCAATGAATTTAATTATGTAGCGGGGCAAACGGCATATGTTCATTATTTTGATAAGACAACGGGAGATGAATTATCTGTTGATGAAGTAACAGGACAGTCTGGTAGCACAATTGAATATACTACTAGTAATATAATAAATAATTATGAAAATAAAGGTTACATTTTAGACAGTGATGAATTTATACCGGGATCAGTATTTGATAATGATATCAGTGTTGATCAAAATTATAATGTTTATTTAGTGCATGGTATCGTACCGGTTAACCCAGAAGAACCGCAAGAACCAGGGACACCAATCAATCCAGAAGATCCAGATGGTCCCAAGTGGCCTGAAGGTAGTGACAAAACAGCGTTGACAGCTGATGTGAACCAGACGGTCCACTATCAATACGCCGATGGCACAACTGCAGCAGCAGATCAGACCGATGCCGTACACTTTACGCACCAAATCCATGTGGATAAGGTAACGGGTGAAGTTGTACAAGATGATGGTTGGCAAGCAGTTGATGGTGACAATGTCTTCGATCGTAAGGAATCACCCGTGATTACAGGTTACACACCAAGTCAAGCGCACAGTGATGCGATCACTGGTTTAGGACATGATAGTCAGGATAACGAACAAACGATTGTTTATACGGCAAATCAGGAACAAGCGCAAGTGACGTATATCGATGACACAACGGGTGAGACCATTGGTGCTGATCAATTAACAGGTGCATATGGAACTTCTGACGATTACCGAACAGCTGATAAGATTACAAATTACGAGCACCAAGGTTATGAATTCGTATCAGATAACTATCCAGCAGATGGTGTCGTTTACGATCAAGATGGTGTGATAAAGCAATATGAAGTGCACTTTGTGCATGGTATCGTACCGGTTAACCCAGAAGAACCGCAAGAACCAGGGACACCAATCAATCCAGAAGATCCAGACGGTCCCAAGTGGCCAGCAGGAACGGATGAAACGTCATTGACAGCTGATGTGAACCAAACGGTCCACTATGAGTACGCCGATGGCACAACTGCAGCAGCAGATCAGACCGATGCCGTACACTTTACGCACCAAATCCATGTGGATAAGGTAACGGGTGAAGTTGTACAAGATGATGGCTGGCAAGCAGTTGATGGTGACAATGTCTTCGATCGTAAGGAATCACCCGTGATTACAGGTTACACACCAAGTCAAGCGCAGAGTGATGCGATCACTGGTTTAGGACATGATAGTCAGGATAACGAACAAACGATTGTTTATACGGCAAATCAGGAACAAGACACACCGGTGAATCCAGGAGATTCAGATAATGAGGATGATAAGATTGAACCAGATTATCCTGAAATCCCTGACGTAACGAATGTTCCAACGGATGAAATAACAACATCTACTCGTAAAGCAAATCAAACACCATTGAATGAGTCAATTCAAGAGGAATCAGAAACGACAGTAGCAGAGAATACGGTGACTGATAAACCAGAATTACCTCAAACTGGTGTAAATGATAAAGCAGACAATGCCAAAACAATTGGCGTATCAATATTAACTATATTTAGTGTTGTATTAAGTTTATTTAGTTTAGTTAAAAAGCAAAAAGATACAGATAAAAATAATTAATCAACTAATTATTGGCAACTTTGTATTTAAATTTTAAGCAGCATCCTGTTACATTATTTGTAATAGGCTGCTGTTTATTTTTCTAAGTATTTTAAGATATATACGATGTTATAGGTGTTTTGATATAATAAAAATTAAAGGATAATTAAGAGATATTATCTAGAACATAGAATAAGGAATGCTCCTATCCTAGTATTTGGTACATAAATTTCTGAACAGTTGTGCCATAATTAATAAAACAAGATAGGAGCATTCC
>NZ_BJEG01000010.1 GCF_005405545.1 Weissella hellenica | reverse complement strand
TTGTCAGATTCGCAAGCTATATTTCACAAACTCTTTAAGTCAATTTCACGATTTTCACGCTGTTTGACATAGAGCCAAAGTTTTCGGCCTTTACTATTTTTTGTTACATGAGTGTCATTTTGAAAAGTTATGATTTTAGAATTTACGCAACCAAACAGTGTCGATTTGATGATTAGCTTGCTTATGCAATACCAAGTCAGCTCGTTCACGCGTCGGTAAAATATAGTCATTTAAATTGGGCAGATTAACTTCTTGCCAAACTTTCGTGGCAGAAGCAACAGCTTCAATGGTTGGTAGTTTCGTATACGCTGCAAAAAAGTTGTTGTCATCGCCCGCTGCAACGGCAGATGCCAGCAGCGCTTTAAAACGATCAATGTACCATTCTTCAATCAAATCTGTATCAGCATCGACATAGATTGATAAATCAAAAAAATCCGAAATATATACTGGTGTCTCAGCAGATGCCTGCAATGTATTAATCCCTTCAATAATAAAAATATCTGGATTTTCGAAAGTATCATATTCACCGACCAAAACATCAGATTGGTCGTGTGAATATTTTGGTGATTTTACTGGCGACCTACCCTCTTTTAAATCATTCATAAAAGACAACAGTGCCGTCATATTATAAGATTCTGGAAATCCTTTACGATCAAAAACACCTTTTTTGCGCAAAGTTTCGTTTGCCAGTAAAAAACCATCCGTTGTTGTCAGTGCAATTTGTTTCTTTGGAAAAGCAACTTGTAATAAGTATTGTAGTAAGCGCGCCGTGGTTGATTTTCCAACAGCAACAGACCCAGCGATGCCAATAATAAAAGGTCCTGGTGCCGCTGGACGCCCTAGAAAATTAGCGCGTTCATTAATATCACGATGATATTGATCATAGCGCAACTTAATATAACTCACTAAAGGTCCATAAATATCAAAAACATCATCTACTGCTATCTGATCATTATAAGCCTTAATGTTTTGTAGTATTTGCGGGGTCATTTGCAAACTGTCAGGTGCAACATATTTACTTGCTAATTGTTGCCAATCTTTTTTATTAAAAACAGCAAAGTTTAAAGGTGCTGTTGCCATGGCGGTTACCTCTTCTCGTATAAGTCAGTTGCCACACCAGCCAATAGTGGTGTTAGTTTTTCTACTGCAAAAACTGTTAATTGATGCATTGCACGTGATGCAATCGTATAAACCAACTGACGTTCATCATCACCATGGTAAACATTAGCCGATGCATCCCACATAATGACCGCATCAAATTCCAAGCCCTTGGCTAAGTAAGCCGGTACGATAATTGTTCCTGACACCAAGCGTTGATTTTCAGTTCTAATCACCGTCACATTGACCTGATCACGTAAAGCTTCATACGCAATTTTTGCATCGTCCAATGTTTTTGTAATGATTGCTGTTGTCTCTTTTGCAGCGACATTAGCAGCTAATTGTTGGACTGTGCCTGCAACCATATGATCTACCGAGTCAACAACTGATACGACCGGTAAATCACCTTCACGTTCAAAGGCATCAATTTGAGCACCTTGCAACAAAATATCTTTAGAAAAGTCCGTGATTTGCTGCGTTGAACGATATGTTTGTGTTAGCTCGATATATTCTGATTTTTTAGGATCAAACAATTGACCTAATTCATCTTGCAAACTAACCGCATTTTCTTTGGTAAAAATAGCTTGATTCAAATCACCCAACATTGTAAAACGAGCCTTCGGAAAACTAAACTTTAAGAAAGCTAATTGGAACGGTGTATAATCCTGAATTTCGTCAATAAAGACAAAGCGAATTTCACGTTCACCACGGCTCCCTTTTATTAAATCAAAGAGCATCATATAAGGCGTCATATCTGCCATCGGCAATGCACCTTGCCGCATCTTATCAACGGTTTGCTGAATACTTGTTTGCCAATCTGCATGCGTGATTTGATATGCCGACATATCGATAAAGTTGGGCATTGACTTCAAAAAGTGCACGAACTGTTCATTAATATTAATGAAATGATTCCGATTAACACCCCGAATAATTGGTGTAAATGACTTCATCACAATTTGCTTCGCAATAAACTTATATTCTGCTTCATCTGATTCGAATTCACGTGGATTATCACGTAACATCGTGTCATATTGTTCTTTACTTAAGTTCTGTACTTCGGCTTCAACCCAATCAGCGTGTACCTCATTACCAGCTTTACCTTGTAAAATATTCATCAACTGCTCTTTAGTTGCTTGTAGTCGGTTACCTAAATTATAGTTTTCATTAAATGAATAGTAAATTTCGGCGATACGCTTTTTGCTAATCAGCTCTTTACCTCTAAATTTCACTGCTCGTAGCTTAATATATTGCTTGTTGAGCTTTTGGGCATAACGTTGCATGGCCTCAAAGTAAACACTTGTTCCCTTTAAGTCAATAATATTTTTTTCGACGCCGGCCGGTTGTGATTCGAAACGTTCTTGCAATGTTTCTAATTGTAACTTTGGTAACCGACGTGATGCATACTGATAAAATGTCATTTGCACCATATTTTGTTCCCCTAATTCAGGCAACACTTGGTCAATATAATCATTAAACAATTGATTTGGTGAAAATAGTACCACTTGTCCTGATGTTAAATGACCCCGATAACGGTACAACAAGTACGCCACGCGTTGCAAGACTGCTGACGTTTTTCCAGAACCAGCGGCACCCTGCACAAATAACAAATCAGCTGCTGTGTTACGGATAATTTTGTTTTGTTCTTTTTGAATCGTTGTCACGATTGATTTCATTTTAGTCGTTGACTCACCAGAAACGGCATTTAATAGCATTTGATCACCGACCGCTTCGTCCGTATCAAAAATGGTCACAACCGCACCATCTGCAATTTGGAATTGACGCTTTAATGAAACTTCAGCATCTTGCTTACCATCCGGTGTGTCATAAGTCACATGACCTAAGCCACCATCATAGTAAATAGAAGAAATTGGCGCACGCCAGTCGTAAATCAAAAAGTTATCAGGTCCATCAGAAAATGATGCCAGACCAATATAAATTTGATCCACTTTCTCTGTGCCTTTTTCTTGGACATCAATTCGCGCAAAATAAGGACGCTCCTGTAGCCGATCTAAAACAACTGCTTGATGCTCAGCCGAGTTCATTGCTAGCTCACGTTCTTGTAACATTTGCTGTTGTTGACGTACCGACATCGCTGTTTCAAACAAACTACCATATGTTGATGACTTGAAACGAACATCTTTCCAGCCAGCGTCAACATCCGCTTTTTTAGTAGCAGCACTTGCCTGTTGCAATTGATTTTCCGCTTTAGCATCCTGAATTTTTTCCAATACAAGATCTAAGCGTTTTTGTTCTGCCTCATACGGCGTCATGGCAACTTCCCCCAATAAAATTAGTGATTCTATGTTACACCACTTTCGGCTGATTAGCCAGTTATTTATTAAATCATCGTGTGACACATTGCTTTAAACCTGATTATAACAATAAAGACCTGCAATCTACTGAATAAATATCAATAAATTACAAGTCTTTAAAATTCCGCTAAACCCTTAGTCCAGTTCTATGCGATTTTTATACAAATTATTTTTCTTCGATTTCCAAAGGTGTTTCGTCTTCGTCAATTTGTGCAGCATCAGGTGCATCTGCTGAACCATCTTGACTACCAATGTATGCTAAACGTACTTTGTCGTAAACTTCATCATAAATTGCTTTATGCTCAGGTTCTTCCAACCAACGAATAACATTGACCTTTCCTTGACCAATCTTTTCACCTTGGTATGAGAACCATGAACCAGATTTAATAATGATATCTTTATCAGCGGCTAGGTCGATCATCTCACCTGTCTTTGAAATTCCTTTACCGAAAAGAATTTCAACTTCGACTTCACGGAATGGTGCTGCAACCTTATTCTTCACAACTTTGATACGTGTTAGATTACCAACTGACTTAACATTATCACCATCGGCTTTAGTTGCATCAATACCACCTTTACGACGAACATCTAAACGAACTGATGAATAGAACTTCAAGGCACGTCCACCTGGCGTGGTTTCAGGATTACCAAACATCACCCCGATTTTTTCACGCAATTGGTTAATAAAGATTGTTGTTGTCCCTGTCTTTAGGATTGCACCTGACATCTTACGCAATGCTTGTGACATCATACGTGCTTGTAGCCCCACTGATGTATCCCCAATTTCACCATCAATTTCAGCCTTAGGTGTCAAAGCAGCAACGGAATCGACAACGATCATATCAATGGCTCCTGACGCAATCAAAGCATCTGCAATAGCCAATCCTTGTTCACCAGTATCAGGTTGTGATAATAGTAATTCGTCAACATCCACACCTAATGCCTTAGCATAGGTCACGTCCATTGCATTTTCTGCATCAATATAAGCAACAATCCCACCATTTTTTTGCGCTTCCGCAACTGCATGAAGTGCCAAAGTTGTCTTACCAGATGATTCAGGTCCGTATATTTCAATAACACGTCCCTTAGGATAACCACCAATCCCTAAAGCAACATCTAACTTTAATGAACCAGTCGGCGTTGATTCAACCTTCGTAAACTTACTGTCACCAAGCTTCATAACTGATCCCTTACCAAAAGACTTTTCAATCTTCTTTAGGGCGTCATCTAATGCATTTTGACGCTCCTTTGGATCAGTAATTTTACCCTCTAATTTTTTATTTGGATTAATATTTTTCCCTGTCGCCATGTATCTAGGCCTCCGTTTATTAGTTTTAACTTAACGCATTTATAGTATAAACTAATCAATGCATTTCTTCAATATTTAACCATTCATTGGCATAATTTGTGTTAATAATGTTGCTAACCAATCAAATCCGGCTGCAACACTCGCTTCACGTACTGTTTGCCGATCACCTTGGAAGTGGTATTTTTGTGCCAACGTAGCCCCGGTTGGTGTTGCGATACCAATATAGACGGTCCCTGCTGGGTGATTTTCTAACGCATCAGGTCCAGCCACGCCTGTAAAACTAATTGCCCAGTCTGTATTTAATTTAGTTTTAGCGCCCATCGCCATAGTTTTGGCGACCTGACTAGACACAACGCCGTAGTTATCAATCATGTTTTGGGGGACATCCACTAATTGCGTTTTTGCAGCAGCTGCATAAGTTACAAAAGCACCTGGTAACACCGCTGAAATCCCACTTACTTGTGCTAAAGTAGCTGAAAACAAACCCGCCGTAAGCGATTCTGCTGAAGTAATTGTTTGGCGTTTTGCGATTAATGTTTGACCAACTAATTGTTGTTGCATAACTCAATCTCCTTTCTACAAATAAAGAAGCGTAACGGGGCAAAAATGTCTTTTATTAGTATAGAACAAAAATGAGGTTAAGACGAACAAAAGCCTTAACCTCAATATTATTTTAAATAATTGTTACTTAAATCCATCTGAGAATACTTCACGGTTCTTGTAGAAGTAATCAACCCCTGAATAGATAGTTGCAGTCAAAGCAATCCACATCATAATCATTGCAAATGGAATATTAATTGCGGCAAAAATCATATCATGCAACAAGAAGAAAGAAATTGAAATCATTTGTGACATCGTTTTAATCTTCCCCGGCATCGCAGCTGCCATGACCTTACCGTTATTTTCAACGATTAATGTTCGTAAACCAGTAATCGCTAATTCACGAATAACGATAATTGCAACCATCCAAGCTGGTACCCAACCTAGTGCTACAAAGTAAATCAATGCTGTCATAACCAACAACTTGTCAGCCAAAGGATCAGCAAATTTACCAAAGTTCGTTACTAAATGATACTTACGAGCAATCTTACCATCAGCCAGGTCAGTTAATGATGCCCCAATAAAGATAATTGCCCCAATTAGATGTGTGACTGGTAACGTTGCGCCAGCAAATGTTAACGTACCCCAATCAAGTGGCAAAGACAATAACAACATAAACACTGGAATCAAGATGATGCGAAATACAGTCAGTTTATTTGGTAAATTCATTTTTTATTTACTCCTATGTTTTAGCGTGTGAAACTCATGCCCAAACGCCATACGCTGGCATTTTGTGATTGCAAATCAACTTTTTGGTTGTTCAATGATACTTCGGTCGCCAAAGCATTACCAATTGACACAACAACTCCAGTTGCAGTTTGTGGAATCTCAACTTCTTGGGTATCGTTATTTTCAACCGTACCGTTCCAAATAACCTTACCAGTTGCATCACTAACTTGCATCCATGATGACCCATCAACAGCCTTTAATTGCATTTTGACTGCCTTATTTGGCACTTTAACAGAACCATAATTAACCGCAGCGCCGTTAACCTCTCCATTACCTAAGTCGACCTTATCTGCTTTAGCAGACTTCTTTTCAGATGATGACTTTGAGGCAGCCGTTTTTGATGAACCAGCATCAGATTTAACAGAACTTGCGGTTGTCTTCGAAGCGTTGGTTGCTGACTTTTCAACGACCTGTGACGTTGTAACAGAAACCGTTGACTGTTCTCTAGACTCTTCTTTAGCAGATCCTGCAAATGAAGACACCACTGCCCAAATAATTGCAATAATCGCAACGACGACAACACTGATAATGATTTTAGGCATCATACTACGTGTCTTATCTGCTACTGTTTCCTCGGGTTGGTGCATCCCCGTACGTGTCACGTTATCAGCATCAACACGTGCTGCACTTAAATCAGGTTCCGCCGGTGTTTCTGATTCATTTTCATATTTTTTCATAAAAGCAACTGCATCTAACCCCACAGCTGCTGCATATTGTCGCACAAATGCACGTTCATAAAAAGCACCTGGTAGTTGATCAAATTGACCACTCTCAATCGCTGCTAAATAACGTTTTTGAATTTTTGTTGATTGTTGAATATCATCTAGTGATAAACCTTTATCAAGACGAGCCTGCTGGAGCTCCTGTCCAATGGTGGTATTGCGTTCCTCATTCATAAATATTTCACCCTAACTTTTTAAATTTAGCATAATAATTATAATTGCATTCTTATTCATTTTAACATAATTCTATCATGTCCGAACGAATGATTATACTTGCAATAGAACTAGCCGGTATTGTTTTTAAAATCGCTAACATATCAGCAAAATTCAAAGCTTGTACTGTCGCAATTTCGTCTTGTAACGTTGCTTCGTCAAATGTTTGTCCTTCAAAACGAATCGCAATTTCTTCAAGCTCATTTAATTTGTTAATTAACCGACTTAACATGCCATTTTTCACTAATTCAAAACTAGTCTGTAATTTATCGACTTCACTTACTAAACCTGTTAATACCGCTGAAACTTTTTCAACCACCTCTTCTGGTTCAGCAGTTTCTGCCACGATTGTCACATAAGCAAATTGACGTTCCGCATCAAATTCAGCACTGAAATTATCATCAATTAGGCCATCATTATACCATGTCATATAAGTTGGTGAAAAATCACCAAAAACCAAATCAATCGCCAAACTACCAACAATAGCCATTTTTAATATATCACGCCGTGCTAGGGTGTTAAAATCTAACTCCCAACGTTGGCCCAAAACAACTTTATTACGAGACACTGGTAATGCAACTTCCAAAGTATCCGTTACGATAGGTTGTCGTTTAGGGGTTATTTTGGTCACAGTTTGTTGACTTTTACGCTGTCCAGCTGGTGTTTGTTTAATAAACGCTAACATTTTTTGTTCATCAAAAGCACCCGTTATGACAACATCCATATTTTGTGGTTGATAAAAGGCTTCAAAAGCAAGGTTTAGCTGTTCAGGTGTAATTTGGTGAACGGACGCCGCTGTTCCGGCAATATCTGCTCCCAATGGATCATTTGGGTAGAGACGACTTAAAATCATGCGATAGATACGTGAGTTAATATCATCTTCATACATATCGATCTCTTGCGTAATAATCTCTTGTTCGCGTTGTACTGATGGTAAATCAAAATAAGGCTCTTGTGTAAAGGTTAATAATTCCTGTAGCGGTGCCCAATTGTCAACTCCTGTTGAAACATAGTAACTTGTTCGCGAGTGGGTTGTAAATGCATTCGCCATTGCACCAAGTTCGCTCAATCGGGTAAAGGCATCATGATCTGGTTGGGCAAACAAACGATGTTCCACAAAATGGGCAATGCCTGCTGGTTGTGTCACCAGTTGATCATTTTGTACAAATGAATTATCACGTGCACCATAATCAACACCCACCACACCAACAATTTGATGAAATTCTGGTCGCGGTAATAAATGAACACGCAACCCATTATCTAACGTCATATGATGCTCAGTTGGTAAAAAATTATGTGTTTTATTGCTCATCTGCTATCCCTCCAACCATCTCATAGTGTAGCTGCCATGTTGCTTTTTGTGCAAAATCACGAATTTGTGTTGCAGTGACAGCATCAATACGACGCAAATAATCATCATCACTCATGATACGCTGCAACAGTTGTTGATTATATACCCGGTCAGCTAAATATAATGGTTGGTCTAGTGTCATTGTATAAGTATTTTTAATTAGCTCTTTCGCAATTGTTAATTCTTCAGCGGGAACTAAGACTTGTTGTAACCGTTGTAACTCCGCATTAACTTTTTTGACCGTCAAACTCAAATTGGCCTGATCAACCCCTGCTTCAACTAATAATAAATCAGTGTAAGGATTATAATCTGACGAAATACCATAAACTAGCCCTGATTTTTCACGGACGTTTAGTAACAAACGTGAATTAGCTAAACTACCAAAAATACCATTAAAGACGGTTGCAATAAAATATTCATCAGCTGCCGCAGGTAAGGCGTATCCTAATACAAGGCGTGCTTGCACCACATCATCAACCACTTTAATTTGATTAACTCGTGGTAACAATGGTTGATGATAATATGCTGATAACGCATTATCACGTGCAGTAAACTTCATCATTTGTGCAAGCTGTGTCACTTGCACTTGATCAACATCCCCCACAACCACAATATCAATACGATCTTTGGCAACACTCTCTTGCCAAATTTGCCAAGCTGTTTGTGCAGTGACATTTGCTAATCCTTTAGCGCTACCAAATGCTGGCGTTGCCTGAATACTGGGCCCATAATAAGTGTCTAACGCTTGGCGCAGAGCATAGAATGGTTTATCTTCTTTCAACCCCGCAATTTCATCCAAAGCAACTTCTTTTTGGCGATCAAAAATAACCGGCGTAAAGCCTTCATCGAAATTCCCCATTGGTGCGTTAATCACTTCATTCAAAAAATCAAAGCCTTCATTTAATAATGATTTACCAGTAGTCACAAAACTATCATGTACTAAATTAAGCTGTAATCTAATTGTATGTAATTGGCCAATTTTAAATACCTCAACACCAAACGCAGCGCCCATCATTTCATTTAGTACTTGGGTTAATTTGGTTTGTGAATCATATTTTTTTGAGGCGGTTTCAAGCATATTACCTGCAAGCACGCGTTCATTTAGTGTTTTTTTATTTAATTGTTGCGTAAAATTAACCGCAATATGGGTAGTTGCAAATTGTTGTGTTGGCAACACATGTACAAATACCCCTTGTTGAATTTCTTTTGTAAACACAAAGGTACCTACTCTAATGAAAACACCTTATTTGTATTTTCGCTTTCATTTAAATTATCTACTGCTATATAAGCAATCGATTTTAAGTATAAACTTACGTACAATGAGTTACCAGCTTTTATATACCCGATTTTTAAAAAACTTATTGATTTCAAGCTATTAAAAAACGCCATTAAGGTTAAAAACCTGATGGCGTTTTATTACTAACAATTTATTTGTTCATGACTATGAAAAAATAGCTGACAAAATTAGAATGACAATTAATCCAACAACTGAAATTAATGTTTCTAATACAGTCCAAATTTTCAAAGTTTGTGGTACATCCAAATCAAAGAATTCCTTAAACATCCAGAAACCAGCGTCGTTAACGTGCGAGATACCAACTGAACCAGCACCAATTGCCAAAACAACAAAGGCCGGATTAACAGCTGTTTGACTTGCAACTAATGGTGCGACAATTCCTGCTGTTGTCAAACCAGCAACGGTTGCTGATCCGACTGAAACACGCAAAATCAAAGCAATCAACCAAGCAAAGATAATTGGTGAAAGTGACGTGTGTGAAAAGGCAGCTGCGATAGCATCAGAAATACCACCTGCAGTTAAGATACCCTTAAATGCGGCACCACCTGCAATAACCATCAATAGGTTAGCAATTGACTTTAGGGCATTCCCCATTGAATCACCAACTTCACCCATGGTCCGACCTTGCTTGGGTCCCATTGACCAAATAGCAAACGCCATTGCAATAACCATGGCAATTACTGGATTGCCAAACATCGCCACAATTCGGTCAAGCGTTGATGGATCAGCTATGTAACCACTTTGTGCAGCATGAGTCATGGCTTGCCATGCTTCATCCCCGATTTCACCAGAATATACTTGCTTACCACCATTTATCGTTAATGTATAAATCGTTGAAATAAGCATAAAGAATACAGGCATCAACGATGTTAGGATAGCCATACCAAATGATGGTGTCTCTTCTAATCTAAAGCTTTTAACTTCACCAATTGCATCTAGCTTCTTAGTAATTTTAAAGGCTTTTGGCTCAACTTTTTGAATAAACCGTGTAAACAATGGTCCTGCAACTAGCATTGCGACAATTGCAACAACAATACCATACATCAAGACAATACCAATGTTGGCACCCAAAATGTTGGTAACAGCTGTTGGCGATGGCTGCGGTGGCAAAAATCCTTGAGCAGCTGACAAAGCTGCCGCCATTGGAATACCTAGATAAAGCAATGGTACTCCTGCCTCAAGGGCAATCGTAAATACAATCGGAATCAAAACAACCAGACCAACTTCAAACAATAACGAAATTCCAATAATAAACGATGCACCAGCAACAGCCCATTGCAGACGTTTCTTACCAAACTTTTCAATTAAGGTCGTGGCAATCCGGTATGATCCACCAGAATCAGATACCAAACGACCAATCATTGATCCAAAACCAAAGACAATAATCAGTTCACCCATTGTACCGCCGATACCATCCTTTAAGGCATCAGCAATACCGGCTGGGTTCATCCCCAAACCAAGTGCGACTAAAATTGATGTAATAATTAATGCTACGAAGGTATTCACATTTAATTTCAGGATGAAAAATAGCAAAACGGCAATCCCTAATACCAAAATCAAAAATGGCCAAATATTAAAGCCATTCATTAACCATTGATATAGGCCTGTCGCCTTGTCAGTTGTCAATCCTGTTAGCATGGTAAACATATATACTAACCTCAACAATCAAAAAATTTTTTCGCCAACATGACATTTGTAAGCGATTGCTCAACCAGATTATTGTACACCTTTTCACGAACTAAACACAACCGACAAAATAAAAATGACCATTCATTTCATAGAATAGTCATTTTTTCTTCACATTTATTGGTATTAGCGGAACCCGCCGCCACCAGAACCACCACCAAAACTACCGCCACCGCCGGCACTGGTTGAACCACCGCCACCGGAAGAGCGCATTTGTGTTGCAACCGTATTGCTAAAATGATTAATCATCACAAATGGATGCATTGAACCATAATAGTAGACACTATCTTGTTGATAACTAGGATAAACTTGAGCCAATTGATCAGCAACTTCTTCCAAGATGCCAAAAGCTGCGGCAGCAATCATTAATTCATCCCACAAACCAACCTCTTGTGGTGTCCGTTCATCCAACAAGGTAAATTCTTGTAAGTAATTCTTTAAACGTGCCAAGTTTTGTTCAACTTCTTCCCCAGCCGGTTTCATTTGGAAATCAACCAGCCACGATGCCATTTTATTGGCACGATCACGTTTACGATCGCCTGTTTTAGTACGCTTCGTTTTTTTAGCATAGATTAAATCATGACTTTCCCCATATTCACGACTATATTTTGTGTAAACCTTAGTTAATTGACGATGTCTTTTACTATTACCATTCAAATACTTTGCCAAAGCCTTTTGTGTGATAACACCATCAGTAGCTGCTTCAGTCAGTATTTTATAAAAATTTTTAATTGGTGCAGGCGCATCATCAGTTAACGACTTATTGGTCAATATAAATTGTGCACGATTTTTACCACGTTTATTAGGTTCATCTTGCATCACAATTTGACCATCCTTGAGCAGTTGCAATAATGCGACTGTTAAAAAATTGTCTAGTACTGCTGTTGAGGCTAACAGTGAATTAAAGAAAATATACGTGTTGTAAATACTATTTGTTGGTATGTCACGGTAATATTCTTGCTTCGTTTGCTTTTGTAACGTTGCCATCTTTGGGTAGTATTTACGATAGGTGCGGTAACTATTAAAGATACAGAACATGATACCAAAGAAGCCAATACCAATAATCGCCATGACAATATAAGCAATTCTGGCACCCTTATCATTGCTAATGGTCTCGCCATTTTTGTAATCATGGTAGTCATAATCACTTCCCTTAAAAGCTTCCTTCATATAGGAATCAAAACTACGATTTGTTTTATACGCAGTCTGATAAGTATGCTTAGGAATCTGCACAATCATCTTCACAAAATCGTCTTTAGTCGTTGCCGTCGTACTTTGCATCGTCGCTTGGCCGTTCTTAAAAGCAGTTTTCCCCTCAAAACCAAATGCCCAAATACCATAACCATTATCAACTGAAAGTGGATGATTTGGATCGCTGACTGTTACTTTCATATTATCCGGTGAAATATCAACATCTTCATTTAAAAACTGCCAGGCAATCATCTGCTTAGTTTTAGTTTGTTCGACAAAATTCGATATTTTATATTGAATGGTATAACGATGGGTGCCATACTTGGTAATTCCCCAATTCAATTCATTACCATTTTGACCATAACGATAGGCTTTTTGCTGTCTGTCAGCGTCGGTATCCCACGTATTTACTCGTTTAAAGGTACGACCATCCATACTCACCTGATAATCAGACAACTGTTGTGGCCCTACTAACTCAATCGTCTTATATATTTCGCTACCTTCATCAGCAGTGACTGACCAATTTTCAGTAAACGTTGCTGTTCCTTGATCATCCAGAGCAACGTTAATAGTCATATTATTAACATTCTGATCAGCCGCTACCTTCGGAAGAAACACTAAGAAAAATACCATCAACGAGAGAATGCCCGTCAAAATACCATATTTTTTTAGTTTTTTTAATCCCATTGTGGCATTTCCTGCTTTCCATCAGTATTCTTAAAGTACGTTTCCTTCGTGAATCCCATTGGTCCAGCAATTAAAAAGTTAGGGAAAATTTGAACGGCCCGATTAAGCTTAGTTACAGTATCGTTGTAAACCATTCGTGATAAACGAACTTTATTCTCAAATTCATCAACGGCTGTCATGGTTTGTTGGTACACACCGCTAGCTTTTAAATCAGGATATTGTTCAGCCAATGCATTCACAACCCCTAAAACATTAGCAAACTGTTGCTGATCATCATCAATATCTGCAACCGATGCCTGATCTGTCACCTTTGTGCGTGCATTCACAATTTTTTCTAACGTTTCTTGTTCATATGATTGATGCTTTTGCGTTGCCTGCATTAGGTTAGTCACCGCATCCCAACGACTTTCTACTTGTGCCGCAATCTGCCCCATTGCATTATGCACATTTTCTCGTAACTTAATTAAATTGTTATAAATTGCAATCAACCAACCAACGATTACCGCAACAACAATAATAATAATAATCCATACCATTTAAATTCCCCCTTTATTTACCCAAACATCACAATAATATTGTCATCACTTAACCTTCTATTCCTCATAAAGCATTCGTATAAACTATTATAACATCTCTTGCATAAGAGACTTTTTTACTAGCTTATTGTGTAAACCAACTGTAAATTTTATGAGCATCCTGCAGTGGTAAATAACGAACTTCGAGTACAGTTTCGACGTCCCCATTACGCACTCTAATCATTAAATGCGCTAGCGTTGTACGTCGCATAAAAATACTTTGCTTAATCTGACAAGATTGGACATTTTTCTTTGGGAGATAATAAGTTTTTTTACCAAAAAAATGACCAATTTGAATTCGTAACATATCTTGCTGTAAAATGCCTACCCCGGTTGTATGACCAGCGTAGCTACCTAAAGCCCAAGCTAGTGGTAGTAAAACTAAAGAACCTAAGCCATATGGCCACCACAAAATACAGATAATCACGCTAATCACTAATGCTGGTAACCCAACATTACGGATCATTGCCCATTTACCACGGTGACTAGCCTGTAACCATTCTGTTGGCTTATCATGGCCTACGGCTAGCCATTTGATGAAATGCTGTGCAATGTCGTATGATGCCTTATTTTGTACAACTGGTATAACAACCACATCACCACTTTTTTCATTATCAGAGGCATTGGCAGCAACTAATGCTTGAACTGTCGTTAAGTGTAATAGCTGTCGTAACCAAGATTGTACAAAAACAATACTTTGAATTCTATTCAAACGAACAGTCACCCGATCAGTTTGAAATAACCCTTTTTGTGTCGTTAATTGCTCGCCCTGTGTTGTAATTTCAAAGTGATAGTATCGTTGCACAATAAAAAAATATGAAGCAAGGATTGCTAGTAGCAGCAACACCAGAATATCCAAAAAAATTACCTGATTCGTTCGTTGGCCAAAACTTTCAAAAATTTTATCCATAAAGCCATCTGGTAGCATTTCCTCTAACCGATTATAAACAACACTAAGTCCCAATAAAATGGGCACGATACTAAAAGATGTTAAAGCATATAAATTCAAGTCATGCCATTTAATTTGATAGCGTTGCTTCTTATTTTTTTCCTGCCCTTGTGACACGGTCTCATCATTATCAACCGTTTTTTCAGTCGTCATTACATGACTTGCAGCATTTTGTTTCAATTTTTCTAATTGATCAACTTCGGCTATGCTAATGACTGGTAAATTAGCCTCTGCACGATTATTAGTTTGTGCAGACGTTTCAATTTTTAAACTCACTAAACCTAAAGGCTTCATGAAAAACCATTGTTTTGTTTGAAAAGTTTGAATCTTAGGGTAAGTTAAATGTGATTGCCGTTTATTAATTAAGCCCCGCTTAATCACAAGTTCGTGTTCATCAAATGTATAAGTAAATGTTGCGTAACGAATCACTTCGATGATTAGTTCTAAACATACCGCTAACAAAAGCCACCACCATAAACGATTAGCGATTCCCAAAACCAACAATATCCACCACTCTTTGACAGCCTGCGTTAAAAATACAACAATTGCTGCTGGATGTAAATATTTCGGCTTAGCTGTCATAAACATCCTCCTCTTTTGCGAGGTCCATAATTTTTGTTTTTAAACTGGTTGCTGTTTGATGGTCAACCCCACCAATTTCATGAACCGCCGTTGCAGTATGAATCTTAACCGACTGTAATTTTTTAAATTGCAATAATGGCCCTGCAGATAGGGTAACATCTTGAATTCGTAAAATTGGCACGGCCGTCGTCTTCCGAACAAAAAAGCCCGTTGTCACTTCAACATCATGATCTGAAATCTGGTAACGCCAAAATTGATAGCGATACGAAATCAAAATAAACTCCGCAATTGAAAAAATAATAAAAATTGCGGCAATAATTGCGACAATCCACATTGGCCACTTTAAAAAATAAAAGCCGCATAACATGCCAACTATAATAATCATTTCAATTAATAAATTCAATGACGCTTGCAAACGCCATACTGATTTAATACTTTCAGGTAACTGCTGTCCCATTAATCAATACCTACTCCCTTTTTAACTAGTTATACAATATCATGGTCGTTTTTTTATGACAAATAAATATCATTAATTAACATTATTAAAAAAGACTGTTTAGCTGAATCAAAATGACTAGCTTCACAGACTTTACGTGTTTATCAATTTATTATTTTTACCTTAGGGTATCAATCAAATTTTTAAGAGCCGCCTGACGCGCTGGTAAAATACCAAAAACAATTCCAACAGCCGAAGAAATACCGACTGATAACAAAAATGAACCTAAGGTAACCGTTGCTTTAAATGGGGATAGTGTCGATATCATGTTAACCAATCCCCAACCGAATAGAAATCCGATCAAACCGCCACTTAGCGTTAACATTACTCCCTCAAGTAAAAATTGTCGTGTTATATTCCAAGGCTTTGCTCCCATAGCTAAGCGAATACCAATCTCTTGTGTTCGCTCTGATACTGAAATATACATCATATTCATAACACCAATACCTGCAATAAATAAAGAAATAGCAGCAATAGCACTAATGAAGTAAGTTAACGCGTTAAACATTATTTTAATTTGACGTAATTCCTTACCAATGTTGATAAAGGTATAATTACCATCATGTTTACTTTGACCATGCTTTTTTAAAAATGATGTAATCTTTTTAGCAACGGTCTGAACATCACGATGCTTTTTAAAAATGATACGTAGTGAATCCCCTTTTTGTGCCCCATCTGAAGCTGTGAACACGGTTTTAGGCAAAATAACATTAACCTCACTATCCAAAAAATTGCCTTGTCGGTGATCAAATGTACCTACTATTTCATATGTTTGATGTGAAATTTCAATACTAGTACCGATTGCATGCTGACCGTTACCATAATCCTTTTGAGCAAGATGTTTACTGATTAAAGCAACAGGACGACCATTTGCATTATCTTTATTTGTAATATTGTGACCATTTACAATGTCATATTTAGTAGAATGCCCCTTAACTAATCCGACACTAAAAAGTTTATTTCGGTTACCTAGATTGCCATACAGGTTAATTCCTGAACTCATATCAGAATGATCAATTTTCACTTTCTGAATATCTTTAGCAAAATGACTTTTAATCAAATTAATGTCAACATCATTAAAGCCCTGTTTCCCCATACTAACGCCATCGTTTTGATGAAAATCAATCTGAGCAGTCATGTTACCATCAGCCGTAAAATGAAACTGTGATAACATTTTATTTTTAATGCCATTACCTAATGACATAATTGTAATAACAGCACTCACACCAATTACGATACCGACCATTGTTAACAGACTACGTTTAGGATTAGTTTTTAGCGATTGCCATGCAGTCTTAACTAATTCAAAAAAAATCATAGTTATACCACCTTTTCATCAGAAATAATCCGCCCATCTAAAATTTGAATTAAGCGCGTTGCTTGACGACAAACTTTTTCATCATGTGTGACCATAATAATTGTTGTATTTCGTTGTTTGTTTAATTGTTTAAAAAGAGCGATTATTTCAGCAGAAGTTTGACTATCTAGGGCACCGGTCGGCTCGTCAGCAATTAAAAATTGCGGATGAGTAATAATTGCTCGTGCTATTGATACTCGCTGCTGCTGCCCACCAGAAAGATTCTTGGGTAATTCTTTTTCAAGGCCTGGCAACCCGACCTGTTGTAAAACCTCTGTAACTCGTTTTTTTATGTTAGTTCGTTTTTCACCAGCGTATAAAAGCGGTAGTCCAACATTCTCTTGGACCGTTAAGTTATTAATTAATTTAAAGTTTTGAAATACAAAACCGACGTTACTATTCCTTAATTTAGAAAATTGTGACCGTTTATAATCATGAATCGGTAAATCATTATAAAAATAATTGCCCTCGAATTGATCATCTAAAAAACCGATAATATTAATTAACGTAGATTTTCCCGAACCTGATTGACCCATGATGGCGACTAATTCACCTTCAGAAATATTTAAATTAATATCATGCAAAATATGCACCGCAGACTTTCCCTGTTGATATGATTTATTAATTGCCTCTAGTTTAATCATCTACACTAACCTTACTGCCATCTCGCAAGCTTTTATCCGGATTTACAATAACTGATTGCCCTGCACGAAGGCCTTTTTCAACTTTAAAGTGGCTATTCTCGGTCTTACCAATAATCGCCTTAAATGACACAACATGTTTTTTATTTACGACATAAACACCCTGTTTTTTAACACATGTTGTTGGTATTGATAGCCCTGCCTGCTCAACCGATGCACGTGCCGTTTGACCATTCATAAAATGATTATGAATTGGCGCCGTAAACTCATATTTCGCATCGTTAGCTTTGCTGGTTGCTGCTGGTTCATTTGATATAAAATTAATTTTTGTAGCAATACTTTCTTTAGAAGCTAACGCCGTAACTTTCAAATTCGCATTTAATTGTAATTTATCATAATCGTATTCAGATACATTTGCTTTAAAAATTAAATCATCCCCATAAATCGTAATGCTTGGTGTACCCATCTTTGTATAATCAATAGCAACTGTCCCCGCAAAAGGTGCAATCGCTGTCCCGTTTACTTTAGACTGTCCCCGTTGTAATTTCGTTTGTAGATTGGTTAATTCATCATTCGCATCATTATAACTAGCTTGTACCTCAGAAAGCCTCGCTTGGTCATCTTGACCCTTTACCAAATCTAGCTGTCGTTTAGGCTCCGTCACTTTACGCTGCTGTTGTGCTATTTCTTGATTAAGATCGTCCATGTTATTTTGACTCACTTGACTGTATGTTGTTGCCAAAGCTTGACCTGCATCGACATGTGCGCCGTTATCAACTAAAATTTGTTGTACTTTTCCCTGTGGCAGTGTCGCAACTTGCGTACGCGTTGCTTTAATTTTTCCAGTAACAATAAAAGGTGATATTTTTGTGACTTTTGTGATTTTATAGCCTTTTTCATCGCTTTTCGTATTTTTTGAACTTGTTAAACTAAATATTGTAATAATTAATATTAAACCAATAATTGTGCCACTCAGAATTTTCTTTTTGTGTTTTATCTTTTTCATTTAAACCGAAAGCCTCCCTTTAATTTCCCAAAAACAATTCTTATTTTAATATTAAATTATTTAAACCTGATGATTTGTTTTTAAATGTTTAAAAAATTTTCCGCTGATTATCATAAAGAAACAAATTTATTAGCAAAAAAGCACCCCAGTTCTTGTTGAACTGAAGTGCTTTGTCTTTTTAAATACCAAACTCAAAAAATTATTTTATTTCTTAATGTGCTTACGTTGATAATCAGCAATTGCTGAATACTCTGTTTGTAATTGACGTGATAAACGAATGAAAATTGGGCTCAATTCACGGTATGCTTCATAATTGTCTGGATTTGGTTGGTACGTATTTGCTTCACCAACCATATCGCCAATAACTTCCAAGTTATCAACCAGTCCCAATGCTTTTTGTGCCATAACAGTCGCTGCTAAGGCCCCTGATTCAAATGCTTTCGGCACAGTAACTGGTTGTTCAAAGATATCGGCAGCCATTTGACGCCATAGCGGTGAACGAGCAAAACCACCGGTCGCTTGAATAGCCGTCAAATCACCAACAACTTCTTCTAGTGCAAGTGAAACCATATAAATATTAAAGATGATACCTTCAAGGACGGCACGAACCATATGTGCACGGGTATGGTTATGCGTCAAACCGAAGAATGAACCACGTGCATTAGCATCCCAAATAGGTGCACGTTCGCCACCTAGATATGGATGGAACAATAGACCATCTGCACCAGCTGGAATCTTAGATGCAATTTCTGTTAGTAGGTCATACGAATCAATCCCTAATAGTTCGGCCGTTGATTTTTCTGAGTCAAACATGTTATCACGCGCCCAACGGAAGACGTCCCCCCCGTTGTTTACAGGTCCACCAACTACCCAGTGATCCTTATCAAGGGCGTACGTAAAGGTACGTCCCTTTGGATCAATCTTAGGTGCATCAGTTACGACACGAATAGCCCCTGATGTACCAATTGTTACGGCTGCAACACCCTTTTGGATAGCATTAACGCCCAAATTTGACAATGGACCATCACCAGCACCGTAAATAAATGGCGTATCGACAGCCAAGCCCATTTCAGCAGCATACGCCTTATTCATACCAGTCTCAATTGTGTATGGATCCACTGGTTCTGGCAATTGTGCTGCAGTAACACCAGTAACTGACAATGCTTGTTTGTCCCAGTCTAGATCGAAAATATTGAACAAACCAGTACCTGAAGCAATTGAATAATCCATGCGGTTTGCACCAAACAAACGGTTAAATAAATACTCCTTAATACCTAGGTAGTGCGCTGCTTTATTGTAAATATCCGCATGCTCAGCTTTTAACCAAAGTAATTTTGATAAAGGCGCCATTGGATGGATCGGTGTTCCCGTCTTACTATAAATTTCTTGCCCAATACCATTTGCTTTTAATTCTTCTGTATATTTAACGGCACGTGCATCAGCCCAAGTAATAACACGTGTTAATGGTTGCCAGTCTTCATCAAAGGCAATCAAAGAGTGCATTGCTGAACTGAATGAGACCCCTAAGATTTTACCACCCTTAGCAACACGTGTAACTTGTGCCATAGCATCAGTAAAAGCTTCCCAAATTTCATCTAAATCTTCTTCAGCCATATCCGGCGCATCACGATATAACTTATATCCTTTATTTGCACTAGATACAACATGTCCCTTAGTATCAAATAAGACTACTTTAGTAGACGTTGTTCCTAAGTCAACTCCGATTAGATAATCCATTAGTATTTCCTCTCACATCTTTAAATATTTTGTAATTGCTTCACTATTAATTTTATGTAAAAAAATTACATTTTGCAAACGTTATCACGAAAATAATTTACTTTTATGTTTCACTATTGAAACTAGCACTTTCTGGTTTATAGACACTACGATTATCTAAAGCCCATTGACGAGGTGAAAATTCACCAGGCGTCGTTTGTTCAAGTGCATTATCAAATGCTTGCATACCAGCATCTAACTCATCTAATTGATGTAAAATATTAGCTTCTTTAATCATTGGTTGAACTGGTGAACCATATTCTAACAAACCATGATGGGCTAATACAGTATGTCGTAACACTAACATGTCTTCATTGTGTAAATCAATTTTTAATTCTGTTGCTGCTAAGACAATCTCTTCATCAACCAGCACAATATGCCCAATCAAACTCCCAGCTGTTGTGTACTGTGTTGCCACAGGACCTGATAATTCAATCACTTTACCCAAATCATGCAATAATGCGCCAGCATATAACAAACTCGCGTTCACTTGTTCGTATTGTTTAACAATCGCTTGGGCTAAATGCACAATTGATAGTGTATGGTATGCCAGCCCACCCGTAAAAGCATGATGATTCGCTTTTGCAGCCGGAAATTGTAAGAAGGCATCTTGATATTTTCTTAAAATATGCCGGACAATGCGTTGCCAATTGGCATTTGTAATTTGGAAAATAATGGCTGATACTTCATCTGCCATTTCTTGCTTTTTCATTGGCGCTGCCACAACAAAGTCGGCTGCATCTTGTGGTTCACCAGCTTGTGCCAGCCGAATTGCCAACACTTTTAATTGTGGCTTTTCTTGATAAGCTTGGCGAACTGCTTGCATGTAAACCACTTGGCCAGCTTTTAATTTTGATACTTCCTCTTCAGTCGCATCCCACTTCATACCTTTAATGGTCATTGAACGGTCAGCCAACTGCAAAGCCATATAACGCTTGCCTTGTTGTGTCATTCGCACTTCAACTGATTTTAACAATGCAAATGTATCGACACGTTCATCCAATTGGTATTCTTTTAATGTTTTTGTCAAAATATCCCCCTATTATGACTGCGTTAATGTCATGATATTATCACCTGAAACCAGACGGCCAGTAAAATAAAAAATTTGTTGGTCATCTGTGCCTAACTCTGATAACACTGTCATCATAGCGTCACGGCGTTGATCGTCAAAATCCACAAATGCGTCATCAATTAATAACGGTAATTGCAACGTACTAGCAACATTAAGCACAAAAGCAAGTCGTAAGGCAACATATAATTGTGAAGCTGTCCCCTTTGACAACTGATTAACCCCTAACACTTTACGGTCATTGCGCACAACTTTTAATAAAGTTTTTGTTTGTTGTACTGACTGATAGTGATTATTTGTCAAACGTGCAAATAAAACACTGGCTTGTTGTAACAAATTTGGTAGTCGATCAATAATGGCTGCGTTTAATGCTTGACGAATCCATTCGCTCCCTAATCGATCGACAAAATATTGCTTTAACTGTTGATTCACCATCGTCACTTGATTAGCAACCATTTGTTGTTGATTTTCAATTGACGTATCCGTCTGTAAATTTTGTAACTGAACGTTAACCTCAGCTAGTTGTTGATTGACTTGCGCTTTTTCACGCTGAATCCGTTGCAATATTTCTTGATTTTCTGATGTAGACTGCGGCTGATTCTTAATAGCATCCTGTGCTGCTAATTCATGCATATCAGCACCTTGTAATTGTTCTGCTAACATATCAGCTTCACGATGCAAATCATTCACTTGACGTTGTGCATCACGGCGTTGACGCAATGCACTTTCATCTTTAACACCCAATTTTTGATATAACGTTTGCAAGGTTTGCTGCAAATTCTGACGCTGTAACTGCTGTTGGCCCATCGTCTCTTGTTGCACATGCACTGCCATTAAACGACTGCGATAGTCTTTTGCTGATAACCCTTCGCCTAACCAACTTAATGACACTTTCACATCAACTAACTCTGATAACATCGCTTGTTGATCTTGGAATGTTTGGTTTGTTGCTAATAATAAATCATTTACTTTTTTGATGTCATTTTGTGCTGATAGAATATCTGTAACAGTCATTTGTTGATAAGCATCTGGCAATACATGATTTGCTTGAGTACTAGTTGTCGGCTTGTTTTTGTTTTGACCAAACCACCAACCAAAGACCAAACAAATAATCAACAAGAAAACACCAGTCACAATATGGTTAGTCATTAACGTCACCATTAATATAACAACACCAATTATCGCTGCAATTATCAAACTTTTATTATCAGTAGATTCAGCCTTAACTGATTGACCATTCAGTTTTGCTTTTTGGTCATCTGTTAATAACGGTGGTAGTTGCTGCCAATGATACTTTGCTAAGACATCTGCTTGCGCCTGCATTGCAGTTGTCTGTTGCTTCGTTAGATATGCCTGCTTTTGATCAAGTTCTTCTAATTTTTCGATCGCATCATTAGCGCTTTCAACTTGTTGCTTTGTGATAGCTGTCGTGACCATCATATCATCTAATGATGCCAATTGTTGCCGCACACGCTCGGCCTCATCAGCAACTGTTAAATCTAGGGGCTTGCCGACTGCTTGTACTTGCTGTGTAATTTTATGCCATCGTTGGTAGACCGGTAATAAATGCATTTGGGCTTGTTGATGGGTCATCTGACTTTGAATTTGCGCTTGTCGCTGCTGCAAACTTTGCAAACGGCGGGTTAATGACTGGGCATTTGCTTGTAACTTATCCAATGAAGGCTGTTGGCTAATCGTAACTTGTAGTTGTTGCTGCTGTTGTTTTAATTGCGCCAAAGACTGATTAATTTCACGATGCGCCGTTTTGGTTGTCCCAAATTTAGTTGTGGCATTCTTTTCCCATTGATTGGCGACATCCAGCCAATCTTGTGCGCCTGGTGTTGCCAAAGTGCGTAAATAAGCAGCAAAATCATCTGGTTTGAGCGAAAAAATGGCCATTAACGCTTCCTGATCAAAGCTAAAAATTGCTAGATATAATTCACGATCAACAGGCCCCAATAACTTGGTCAACATTGCTTCTGGATCTGCAAAAATTTGTCCCGTAGCGACCGCTGTTAATGTCGTGGTTGTTTGTGTTCGACCTAATCGCTCTAATTCATATAATTGATTAGCTACTTCAAATTGAATCCGACCACCGTAAGGACCTTTATCTAAAGGTTCGTACGTATTAATCTTACGCCCCTTAGCTTGAGGAAAACCAAAAATCATATCAAATAAGAATTGATGTAACGTGGTTTTCCCAGCTTCATTTAACCCTTGCACAACCTGTAATCCTTGCACAAAATTAAAGGTTTGCTGACTAAATTGCCCAAATCCAACAATATGTGCTTGTTTAATCCACATGATTTTCATCCCCTATCTGTGATACCTGTAATTGGGTTTGAACAGCTGATTTAAGATCTGTTAGCGTTGATGCGTCCAAAAAATAATCTAACACATCACCATCTGTCACTTGCTTTAATCCTAATTTTTGCAATTGCTCTAAATTAAAAACATTTGCCACTGTTGCTGACCAGTATTGATCAGCAACTGCTGGTAAGCCCGCTATTTTTTGTTTTGGGTGTCCGGTTACGTCATAGATAAAGAACATATCACTAGGTTGAGCAGCTGCAACAAACTGTGCTAATAATTGTTGATTCGTAATAGCTGACAATACTGTCGTTTGGTCTGTCTCAATTTGTAACGCAATCAATTCAAATTCCTCTTTTAATACAAATTGTTCACGTACTTGTTGTACAACCATATGTAAATCACGATCAGTTTGCACTTTTTCAGTAACCCACGTAATTGGTGCAACCGGTGTAAAGGTTGGTACCAACTGTTGTGAGTGACTTTCTACCATGTAATAGCCTTTAGATCCCGTTTCTGTTTTATCTAGGCCTTGAATACTACCTGAATAACCAATGAATGGTTGTTCTTGCAACGTTTCACGCACATGAATATGGCCTAATGCCCAATAATCATAATGTTTTTGTTGTAATGCTTGTAAACTAAATGGTGCATAATCACCAACACCAGCCTCACCTAGTGCCCCATGATATAAACCAATATGCCAATCAACACTTGTATCTTTCATCGGAAACTGTGTCACTTGGTTAGTCGATATATGCCGTTGTGTATATGAAAATCCACTAATAGCAACTGTTTCATGATTTGCAGTTTGTAACTGCTGCGTCGTCACTTCAGCAGGAAACAACGTTACATTGTCAGGAAATGTAGGTAGTCGCTGCCAATTATTCACATAATCATGATTACCAAAAATAATATAAACATGAATTTTTGCGTCAGCTAGACGTTGTAATTCATTTACTAAATCTAATTGTGCCCGTGCATCCGGCGTTGTTGTATTAAAGGAATCACCTGCTAAAACCACAAAGTCTACAGCTGCTACAATTGCATCATCCACTAAACGATGTACTGCAACTTGCGTGGCGGAATGTAATTTTTCTTTTAACCAGCTTGGTGTAATTGATAAACCACCGAATGGATTACCAAGATGTAAGTCACCAGCATGAATAAACTTCATGTCATTGATCTCCTTTATTTGCTTTTATCTTTATTATATTTGAGAATCGTTACGAAAAAAAGAGCGAGACAACATTGCCCCACTCTGTAAAACTAAACATTAACTTAGTTTTGACCGTACAATTCTGCAATTGGCTTTGTAATAATATTGTTGATTTCCATCAACAATTGGTTCAATCCTTTTTCAGCCGCAAGCATTTGCTTTAATGAATCAAATTTTTCCATTTCATTTGCAATTTGTTGCCATTCTGCAACTTGGCTTTCATCAGGTTCACTACCAGCTTGAACAGCTTGGTTAATTTGTCCTTGTGCATGTTGGAAACGTGAAAAGACTTCTTTTGCTTCAGGTTCCCCATCAACTGTCGCAATTGCGTCACGAAGCGTCTTATATTGTGCTGTCTCGCGTAAATTGTCAGCAACGGCATTGACATTATCGTAAATATTTATCATAAGTATCCTTTTCCCATCTTTTGTAATATATTCATTATCTCATAATTACTATTTTTTTAAAACTCTGGTAATAATGATTGCACACCTGACCAAGCCTTCTGAGCACCATCTTTAACATTATTCCAAGTTGATGTGGCACCTTTTTTAATTTCATCACCAATACCACTAATATTATCTTTAAGCCCATTTTGTGAGCTAGCTTCATTATCTTGCGTGGCTGCCATTTTGCTACGAACACTCTTTGTTTTAAACTTTGTTTGTTCTGTATTGGGAATCACTTGCTCAAGTGTTGTTTTCATTAGTGGTCCTGAGGTTTGCGACAAGTAAGCAGAGATCGTATGACTAGCATCTGTCTCATCATAACCTGACCAAGTCGTCACTACCACGTCTGGTGTATACGCAATTGCCCATGAATCAGTCGCATTGTCACTAGTTGAGTCGGTTCCGGAAACTTCCGTTGTTCCTGTCTTACCAGCCACATCATAGCCAGCTGGATCAGCACTAGCCCCAGTTCCATGGGTATAAACGCCTAACATCATCGATGTCATTTCATTAGCCACTTTTCTTGACCATAAACGCGTATGCTTTTGCTTTGCTTGCACAATCGTTTTACCTGACGCATCAACAATTTTAGTAATAAAATGACTCTTACTCATTTGACCACCGTTTGCAAAACTGGTGTAGGCTTGCGTCATTTCAAGTGGTGTAACCCCTTTTTTCAAACCGCCAATTGCCAAAGCTAAGTTTTTATCAGATTTCGTCAATGGTAAGCCGGCTTTTTCAGCGGCATCATAACCAACTGACACACCCATTTGATCAAGTAGCCAAACTGCTGGGATATTATATGAATTTTCTAACGCTTGGTACATTGGAATTTTATCACTGGTATAATCCCCATAGTTAGATGGTGAATAACCATTTGTACCAAAACTCATCGTACTATTCTTTAAATCAGAATCAAATGAAAAACCACGTGATAATGATGGCCCATAATCAACAATTGGTTTGATTGTTGATCCTGGCGAACGACGTGATTGCGTTGCGCGGTTAAAGCCTCTAAAGACGTGTTCCCCACGACCACCAATAATTGCACGAACTCCCCCTGTTTTAGCATCCATAACAATTGATGCTGCTTGTGAACCATCCCCAATTGGATTCAAATTAGGGTTTTCGTAATCAGTTTGTAGGTTTGCTTGATCATCTTGATTAAGAGTCGTATAAATCTTATAACCATTATTTAAAATATCTTGTTCTTTTAGATGATAAGTATTGATGGCTTCATTAATAACTGAATCAAAGTAATAGGGATAATTGTAATTTGAATTATCTACTTCATGGTCGACTGCATCAATTGGTAAATCTGCATTATAATCAGCTTGTGCTTGTGTCAAATATTTTGTTGAAACCAAGTTTTGTAGCACTTGATCACGTCTATTTTTGGCAGCATCTTGATAGATTAGCGGATCATATCCATTTGGTGATTGTAACATCCCAATTAACATTGCCCCTTGCGAGACTGATAAGTCAATGGCATCGACACCAAAATATTTTTTTGCAGCATCTTGAATACCCCAAACACCATGACCAAAGTAAGCATTATTTAAATACATCGCTAAAATTTCATGTTTTGAATATTCCTTTTCAACCTCAATTGATAAGAACAATTCGCGTGCTTTACGAATAACCGTCTGGTCTTGACTTAAATAAGCATTTTTTACTAATTGTTGCGTTAACGTTGAACCACCAACTGACACATGACTACCACGAATGCGGTACCAGATGGTCGTTAATACACCACGCGTCATCCCTTTAATTGAAAAACCATGTTCACGATAAAAATGACGATCTTCAGTTGCGATAACCGCATTCACTGCATGGGGGGAAATATCACGAAACTTAACATACGTCCCCTTTTGACCAGATAAACTACCCGCTTTGTTACCGGCATTATCATAAATTTCCGTTGTTGATTGTAATTGCTTCTTTAAATCAGTAATATCTGTAGTCTTCGCCTCAAATGTGCCTAAGACACTCACGACAAGAAAGAGTGTTAAAAATAAAGTAATCAACCAACGATTAACTTGAAATCGATGCCAAAACGGACCGAATGTCCGACTAATCCATGCATAAAATGGCTGGCAAAAGCGTTTATGCCAGCGAATAAATGGTGCAAAAACCCGGCTTAACCATGTCCTAGCTGGCGCTGTTTTTTGTTGCCACCATTCTTTTAATTTTTTCAAAAAATCTTTCATATTATTCTATCCACTTATTAAATTGTTCAGCAATTTCAATTGCATCACTAGCTGAAGTGGTCGTCACATAAATTGTATTATGGCCGGCCAACGTACCGACTACTTCTGGAATATCAGCATCATCAATCATTGCTGCTAATCGATTACCATTCCCTTGGGTTGTTTTCACGACAATCATAAATTCAATTGGCACAACAGAACTAGCCATATCAGCAAATCCTTGCGTTATTTTATTACTTTCATGTGAACGCATTGCCATTTGATCAGGCATAACTTGATAACGTGGTTGCCCTTTGGCATCTGGTTGTCGAACAATCCGTAATTCTTTAATATCACGAGACACAGTTGCTTGCGTTACCGCAATGCCTGCCTCTTGTAAACGATGCAAAATCTCTTCTTGAGAATCAATCACGTCATGCGCCAAAATTTCAAGAATCATCATTTGGCGTTCTTGTTTTTTTAAAGCCATGTTTCATTCCTCTTTACATTTTAGTTCCTACCACTAGAGTAGTTTCACCTGTTTTATTTTAACATATTCGACTATTTAGCTTAAATTTTACTATATATACTAAAAAAAGGGCCTAGACAATATTGTCTCAGCCCAAGTCAAATCAATTTTACATCTCTTTTGGTGCTTTAACACCTAATAAGCGTAATGATTCTGTCAAAATATGTGATACTGCTGATACTAATGCCAAACGTGCATTTAGTTGATCATCTTCAACCAAAATTTTCGAATTAGCATAGTACTTGTTAAACGTACGTGATAGATTTAGTGCGTACTTTGCAATAACTGATGGTTCGCGATCACGCCATGCGCGACGAACAATATCACCGAAGTTCGCAACTAACTTTTCGGTTTCCCAAACACTATCATCGTTAATAACTAAATTAGATAAATCTAATTCTGGATTACCAGCCTTACGCAAAATAGATTGTGCACGTGCGTTTGTGTATTGTACATATGGACCAGTATCACCTTCAAAGCGAACTACTTCTTCAAGTTTAAAGTCAAAATCACCCAAACGTTCGTTCATCAAGTCGTGGAATACCACTGCGCCAGTTCCAACCTCGTGCGCAACTTCTTCTTTATTTGCTAATTCTGGATTCTTTTCGTTAATTTGTGCCGTTGCTAACTTAACTGAATCTGACAAAACATCTTTCAATAAGATGATGCGTCCTGAACGTGTTGATAGTTTCTTACCATCAACAGTAATCATACCAAATGGAATATGTTCAATATCATCAGACCAGTCATAATCCATTTTCTTCAAAACAGACTTCATTTGCTTAAAGTGCTCACGTTGCTCACCACCCACAACGTATAACGACTTCACAAAGTTGTAGTTATTCTTACGGAAAATTGCTGCTGCCAAATCACGGGTCATATACAAGGTTGCACCATCAGTACGTTGAATCATGGCAACATTTAAATCTTCATCACTCAAATCAACAACTTGTGCACCTTGAGACTCAACCAATAGGTTCTTGTCTTTAAGCGTTTGAATAACTGTATCCATCTTGTCATTGTAAAAGGCTTCGCCATTAAATGAATCAAAATCAATATCTAAGTCATCATACAATTCCATAAATTCTTTCAACGACTCTTCGCGGAACCATGACCACAATTGATGTGCTTCTTCATTACCATCTTCAAGTTTTTTAAACCAAGCGCGACCTTCATCGTTTAATTCAGGTTGTGTTTCAGCTTCTTTGTGGAAACGTACATAGTATTTCACTAAGGTATTAATTGGATCAGCCTTAACTTCTTCTTCAGATCCCCAACGCTTGTAAGCAGACATTAGTTTTCCAAATTGTGTTCCCCAATCACCTAAGTGGTTAATTTTGATTGGTTGGTACCCATTTGCCTTAGCAATTTCAGCTAATGAATTTCCAATAACTGTTGAACGCAAGTGGCCCATTGACATTGGCTTGGCAATATTAGGTGATGACATGTCAATTGTAATATGACCAGCTTCACCGTCTGTATTATGCCCATATTCAGAATTACGTAATACGCCAGCTAGTGTCTCAGCCCCAAATTGGGATTGATCCAAGAAAAAGTTAACATAAGGACCAACAGCCTTCACATCTTTAAAGCTCTCAGTATCAATATCAGACACAATGTCATTAGCAATTTGTTGTGGTGCCATCCGGCGTGACTTTGCTAACAAAAATGCTGGGAAAGCATAGTCACCCATGCTAGCATCCTTAGGTACTTCAATTTTTGAAAGAATTGTTGCGTCATCCAATTCAGGAACAACGGCAGCAATTTTTTGTGCAATGTGACTCTTGTAATCCATTATGCTTTGTCTCCTTTAGCATCCTTCTTCTCTGCATCTTCATCATCTTCTTTTTCAGGACGTGGTGCAGGATTATCAGTTTTCACCAAAATTTTTGTTTCTGACATACGCAAAACAGCACGGTGGTTGTACTCATTCACTGTTGCATCATCTTCAGGATCATTTTCAGTAATCACTACTAATAATGAATGCTCATAAATTTTTTCAACAATTCCTTTAAAGTCATGTTCAAAGTTTGCAAATTTTTTCCCGGCGACAAAATCGCCTAAATCAAATTCTGATGTATTTTCTACTGGATCTTTAGCCATGCTACTATCCCCTTTACTTTAACAACTGAGGTCATTTTTATTTTTATTAACAATTTAATTAGTCATTTTTATGATAATTCTATAAATTATAACAAATTTTACATCTAAAAACTAGAACTCTAACTCCGAATCTATTCTTTGTGCAACAGCCCAATCATTTTCATAGGGTGTATCAACCCCATTAACCTTTTGATATTCGTCCAACCCTTTAGCAGCTAAAACGACCACATCAGCCGGACCAGCATTTTTTATTGCCTCTGTAATGGCGACTGTTCGATCTAATTGTCGATAAATTGTCACCTCTGGATTCGTAATAGCTGCCTGAATTTCATCAGCAATTTTATCTGGATTTTCATATTGTGGATCATCGCTCGTTAAATAGACAATATCTGCCCCTTCACTGACAGCTTTACCAATTCCTGGTCGACGCGATACCCCTTTATTTCCTGGTGCACCTACGACAACCGTTAATTTATTGACAGATTCATTTTGACGAACAAACTGTAATAATGCTGCAATTGATGCATAATTATGTGCATAGTCAACATAAATGGTCCCGTGTGATTTTGTATTTAACACTTGCATGCGACCCGGTACTTTCACAATTTTTAGTCCTTCGACCATTGCTGGCGCATCAGCCCCTACTAAACGGGTTGCAATCATCGCAGCCAACGCATTACTTTGATTGAAATCACCAGGCATATCAAGTGTATATTCGCCACTAACATGTAGATGTTGCGCTTGTTGGCCAACTTCACGTACATTAAAGACACTACCATGTAAGTTTGTATCCGTTGCTTCAAAATAGGCATCCGCCTTTGGTGAATCAGCGTCTTCTTTTCCATATAGCCAAATACCATCACGTGGGACATTTAATGCTGCATGTTCAATTAGGGTACCAAAATAGTCACTATCAGCATTCAATACAATTTGTTCGGAATGATCAAATAACATCATTTTATGTGCTAAATAATCTGCAAATGTCGGGTGCTCATTTTCACCAATATGATCCGGACTGATATTCAAAAAGATACCCACATTATAACGTAATCCGTAAACACGCCGCATCTTAAAGGCTTGTGAAGATACTTCCATTACCATATGTGTCATACCATTATCAACGGCTTCACGCATCCAGCGAAATAAATCAAGTGATTCTGGCGTGGTCAAGTGCGCACGATAATGGTACTTTGGTTCATTACCCGTAATCACTTGCAAAGTTGATGACAGTGCCACTTTATCATGGGTGGCTGAACGTAAAATTTCATACGCCATGTAAGCCGTTGATGTTTTACCTTTCGTACCTGTAATACCAATTAACGCTAAATCATTTTGTGGATAACCATAATAAGCCATTGACACAATACTCATAGCTGCAGGCACATCATCACTTACCCAAGTTGGTAAGTCGGTCATACTTTCAAAATTCTGCGGTGCAACAATTGCTATCGCCCCATCCTTAATCACATCATCTAAATATTCAGGTTTAAAATTACCTTTAATAAATAATAGTGTGCCAGGCACAACTTCTTTTGAATTATAGGCTAAATGTTTTATTTCACCATCAAATTCTGGTGCTGATATTAATAAATCTTGATCAGCTAATAACGTTGTTATGTTATCTGCAGTGAGTATCATGACGCTTAGTCCTCTTCTTTACTTTCTTTTTTTAATTCGCCAGCTTGTTGCAATTGGGTTTTCATTTTCATTGCTGCACGACCCCGGTGTGCATATTGTACACGTTCAGGCATATCAATTTCTGCAAGTGTTTGCCCATTTTCAGTCTCTAGTAGCTCATCTAATCCATTCCGATGACCCCGTGGTTTTGTCACAAGTTTTATCCCACCCTTACCTTGTGACGTATATATCTTATTTTGAGGTGAAATCACCACAAAATGTGCTAATAAATAAGCATCTCGCGCAGCTGTTGCTGGTAACTGTGCCAACACATACTGATTAATTTCATCGTCACTTTGTAATTGATGTGCCTTAAATTCACGCATTGTTGTCACACCAAAATGATCAGGGATAGCGGGAATAAATAATGCTGAGTCGTCAGCTAAAACATATTCATTTGGTAACAATTGATGAATTGTTTGCGCCTTAACTAACGCATTTTTAGCCATATCATCCGTTGTTTCTGGTGGAAATACAATTTGATCAATTATTTGTCGATAATTAACGCCCTTTATCCCTAATACAGCTAGATAATGAATCATTTCATTGGTTTTATGGGTATTATTTGAAGCAATAATGAAACGTTGCATAATTAAATACCTTCCTTTTCAATCGCACGTAGCGTATAAACTGATCCAGTTACCACAATAAGCGCTTTGGATGATTCTCGTACCTGACGTGCCAGTGAAATAGCCGCTGTTGAATCATCGGCAATCTCCACATCTACGTCACTAGTTAAAACAATTTTAGTGGCTAATTCATCTGCAGACATTGCATTTTTTGAATCCGGGGTTACGGCGATAATCGTTGCAACGTATGGCAACAATTCATCTAACATTTCGGCCGTATTTTTACCTTTTACTAACCCCAGAATAACAGTTGGTTTAAACGGTAAATGCCACGAACGGATCGTGGCTACTAGGCTTGTAATACCATGCGGGTTATGGGCAGCATCATACAAAATATTATGCTTGCTATCAAATTCCATCCGTCCTGTGATTTTAACATGAGCTAACGCTTCGGCAACTGCAACATCAGGTAACGCAATGCGCTTGTTCTTTAAAATGGTTACAATTTGTAAAACTGTACTCAAATTATTAGCTTGATATGCACCTGTTAACGATAACTTTAGACCTTCTAGTTGATCAGCATTTAATACTAGTCCTTCAGGCGAAGAACGCACTAATGTGATCTTGGGTTTGTCATAGGGATTCCAAATAGCTTCTACTTGCTTTGCTTTATCACGTAGTATTTTAAACACATCAATATCCTGACCAGGATAATTAACTATCAAACTGCCGGGTTTAATAGCCCCTGCAACATTTTCAGCTATTTTCAAGAGATTGTGCCCTAAAAAATCTGAATGATCATCGGAAATTTTTGTAATTGCAACAACTAGTGGTGACTCGATAACATTAGTAGCGTCACCCGTTCCCCCTACACCAGCTTCTAAAACAGCAAACTGAACCTCTTGTTTCGCAAAATGACATAGCGCAATCAATGTCCACATTTCAAATTTAGTCAATGTATTTTCATCACCACCATGGTTTTTAATTTCAACCATAATTCTTTTGTAGTGGTACATAACTTCTTTTTCACTAATCATTTGACCATTAATAGTTACCACTTCACAATCTGTTAAAATTGCGGGTGTTGAAAAATGACCAACGCGATAACCAGCAGTCATCAAAATTTTACTAATCATCACACCGGTTGATCCTTTTCCATTGGAACCAACAATATGAATAACAGATAGGCGTCGTTCTGGATGCCCAATCCAGGATAAAATTTCTTTTAACATGCCTACACGACTATGCTTACTAGGGGATAATTGCCAATCATCCCCTAAATTCATTTCAAGTTGTCGATACGTTTCAACCGTCCCCATTAGCTTATCCGGTCCTTTTTAATATACTTTCTTAACAAATAATTTTATCATAAGAAAACCCCGAAAGTTACCGTAACTTCACAGGATATTTAAAAAACATATTTTTTCTATTTAAAGCATTCCCATATTATCGGAATAATCAAAATAATGCTCGCCACTAATTAAATAAAACTTTAAACTTAATAATCACTAAGTTAACAGCAAAAAAGTTACTAGATTCATAAAACCTAGTAACTTATCATGTTGTTTACTTTTTAATCATTTAATTCAACTGGTGCATCAATCAGCATGTCACTGGCAGCATCATCAATATTAGCAACAATTTTAATATGTTGTTTATGGTTAATAAACGTTACCGGTGCATCACCACCGTATTCACCGTCAAGATTAATCATGATTTTGTCGTTCTTCAATGATGATACTTCGACACGTTCAGACTTTGCATAAATTAAATTAGGATTATTAACATGCTTTCCTTTTAAGACTTCGGTGATCAAATTCAAAATTTCTGCAAACTTAGTTGTTTTAATAATCAACAATGTAAATTTACCATCATCTAACTTAGCATCTGGCACAATTTGTTCAAAGCCACCAACTGAATTAGTTAATGCCAAGAAAAACATTGCTGACTTACCTTTGAATTCACCATCATCATATTTAATATGTAAATCCATCGGTTTAATACTAGTTAACATCTCAGCCCCTTTGACAACATAAGCCAAATAACCATACATTGACTTTAACTTAGAAGGAACTGAATACGTTAGTTCTGATAAAGAACCACCCGCAGCAATATTAATAAAATACGAATCATTTGATTGACCAATATCCATTTTAGCAGCACGTCCCTTTAAAATAACACGAGCCGCAGCTAATGGATCTTCACGTGGTATATGTAATGCACGCGCATAATCATTAGTTGTTCCTGCTGGAATAACAGCCATCATTGGCCGCTGTTCCAATGGTGCGATACCGTTGACGACCTCGTTTATCGTACCATCACCACCCGCAGCAATAATTAAATCAAACCCCGCCTTTGCCGCACGAGTTGCCTCATTCATTGCTGAATTTTCTTCGGGGGTTGTTGCAAACGCACTCGTTTCATAGCCAGCTTGCTCATAAACATCTAAAATATCAACTAAATCACGACGAATCGCCTCACGACCAGACGTTGGATTATAGATAATTCGTGCTCGTTTCATGACATTATTACTCCTATTGTTAGTATATGTATGAAACCAGACAAACTGCCTGATTTCTTAGTGTCAACATCATCAAGTGATGTGTAACATGATTCGTTTATTCTGGTTTACGAGCTTGTAATCCAGCCATCAACAACTGATTAACGACTGCTGGGTTAGCACTCCCCTTAGTTTGTTTCATAATTTGCCCAACTAAGAAGCCAACTGCACGATCTTTTCCATTGTGGAAATCAATAATTGATTGTTCATTATTATCCAAAATTTCATCAATCAGCGGTGTCAAAATTGCTGGGTCTGATAATTGCTTCAAACCATTCTTTTCAACAAACTCAACTGGGTCCTCACCCTTAGTAATAGCTTTGAAGACCTTCTTGGCCATCTTAGTTGAAATCGTACCATCATCAATTAGCTTAATCATCTCGGCTAAATGAGCTGGTGTTAATGGTGTTTCTTCCAAATCAGCTTGTTGCTCATTCAAAAAGGCATTCACATCACCCATCAAATAATTAGCCGCACGTTTTGGATCAGCTCCTTGTGCAACTGTTGCATCAAAGAAATTTGACATTGCCAATGTTTGCGTTAGTACTTCTGAATCATAAACTTCCAAACCAAGTTCATCAACATAACGTGCTTTACGAACACCAGCTGTTGCTGGCAACTTAGCCCGCACTTCTTCAACCCAGTCATCAGTAACATGTACTGGCGTTAAATCTGGTTCTGGGAAGTACCGGTAATCATCTGCTGTTTCCTTAACACGCATCAAAACCGTTTCACCAGTTGTTTCATCAAAACGACGGGTTTGTTGTTGAATTGTGCCACCTGACATATAAATTTTGGCATGACGATTCTCTTCAAATACCAAAGCTTTACGTACGTAGTTAAATGAATTTAAGTTTTTCAACTCAACCTTCGTGCCATATTCTTTAGAACCAACAGGACGAATTGAAATATTGGCATCAACACGCATTGAACCTTCTTGCATCTTAACATCAGAAATACCCGTAAACTGGATAGCTTGACGTAATGCTTCTAAGTAAGCATATGCCTCATCAGGTGATGAAATGTCAGGTGCACCAACAATTTCAATTAAAGGCGTTCCTTGACGGTTCAAATCAACATAAGAATACCCATCTGTTCCGTGAGTATTCTTACCGGCATCTTCTTCGACGTGTAGTTCAGTAATCCCTACCCGCTTCTTTTGACCCTCAAATTCAAGTTCTAACCAGCCATTACGACCAATTGGTTCTTGTTGCTGAGTGATTTGGTATGCCTTCGGATTATCTGGATAAAAGTAATTTTTACGATCCCAGTGTAAATCACGTGTAATCTCTGCATTCAAAGCCAAAGAAGCCATCATACCATATTCCAAAGCACCTTTATTTGCTTGTGGCAAAACCCCAGGATAACCCCAATCAATAACGTTTGTATTGGCGTTAGGTTGCGCACCATATTGTACTGGAGAAGGTGACATTGCCTTAGAATTAGTTTTTAATTCAACGTGGACTTCTAAACCAATTGTCGTTTCAAAATTTGGAACTGCCATTAATCCTTACCTCCTGGTACTTTTTCAAACAAACGCGTTGCTTGCTCATACGCATAAGCTGCGCGATAAATGGTCTCTTCTTGATAGCGATTAGCAATCAATTGCATCCCAACAGGTAAACCAGCGACAAAGCCAGCTGGTACTGACATACCTGGCAAACCAGCCATATTAACTGGAATCGTCAAAACATCATTCATGTATGTGACTTCAGGATCATCCTGGTTAGCACCAAAGTCGTAAGCCACATTTGGTGTTGTAGGTGCGACAATTAAATCATAATCTGCAAAAACCTTTTGGAAGTCATCATTCATCAACGTACGCACTTGTGCAGCCTTCTTAAAGAATGCATCATATGAACCAGCTGATAATGAGTATGTTCCAAGCATGATACGACGCTTAACCTCATCCCCAAAACCTTGTGTACGTGTTTGAACGTACAAGTCTTCCAGATTCTTAACGTTTTCTGGACGGAAGCCATAACGAATGCCATCAAAACGTTGCAAGTTTGAAGATGCCTCGGCAGAAGCGATAATGTAATAAGCTGCAACCCCATACTTTGTGTGTGGCAATGATACTTCATCAACCGTTGCACCTAATTCACGCAATTTATCAATACCGGCACGAACAGTTGCTTTAATTTGATCATCGACCCCATCAGCAAAATATTCAGTTGGTACAGCAATTCTTAGGCCTTGAATGTCGCCATCTAAACGCGCTGTAAAATCAGGAACCGGTTGGTCTGATGACGTTTGGTCATTAACATCCATACCGGCCATCGCACCTAATACACTAGCATTATCCTTAACATTACGCGTAAATACACCGACTTGATCAAGTGAAGACGCAAATGCAATGACACCAAAACGTGACACACGACCATAAGTTGGTTTCATACCAACAATTCCATTAAAAGCAGCTGGTTGACGAATTGAACCACCAGTATCCGTTCCCAATGCAAATGGTACTTGCCCTGCAGCAACAGATACAGCAGACCCACCAGAAGAACCACCGGGCACCTTCGTTTGATCCCAAGCATTCTTCGTTTGCTTGTAATATGACGTTTCAGTTGTTGATCCCATGGCAAATTCATCCATGTTCAACTTACCAACACCAACTGTACCTTGTTCACGCAAACGTGATACAACTGTGGCATCATAAATAGGCTTGAAGTCTTGCAAAATCTTTGACGCAGCAGTTGTCGTAACATCCTTGGTAATTAAATTATCTTTAATACCATATGGAATTCCTAATAAAACATTATCCGGATCAATACCTGCTTCATCAATTGCAGCTGCCTCGGCCAAAGCCTTATCTGTCATCGTTGTTAGAAATGCATCATAAGTTGCATCAGTCTGTTCGATGTTTGCTAAAGTTTCTTTTACCAAATCGACAGCTGTTATTTCTTTGTTAACAAGCTTTTCATGCAACTTTTGAATATCTGTATGCAAAAAATCCATTAATCTTTAGCCCCTCCATCAAGAATTGCAGGCACCTTAATTAGGGTGTCTTGGTGCTCTGGTGCATTATGCAACAATTCTTGCGATTGATGGGCATTATTAGCCACATCATCTCGTAAGACCGTATGCATTTCCGTAACTGAATACGTTGGTTTAACATTTTCTGTATCCACCTCTGCTAGCGTTGTTACCACATCAAAAATTTTACCTAAATGATCTGTAAACATATCAGCTGCTGTATCCATTAGAGCTAACTTTGCTAAGCTAGCCACATGTTCAACTTCTTCACGCGTAATTTGCTCGTTTGCCATGTTAATTCCTTTCATGCTTTGCTATAGCTATTTTACAAAAGATTTTACATTTAGTATATGTCATCTGGCAAATTTACTAGATTATCATAGCTAACGTGCCATTTACTTTTTAAGTTTCATGCTAATAAACATGGTACACAACTTTAATAAATGTTTTAATCAATACAATATACTTATTTTACACGTTTTTTTAACCTTAAAGTAGTATTTTAAATATTAAAAAACACATTATCAAAGTACGATTAATCGCCTTTTTGAAATGCCTAAATGATTTTAGCTAAATATTTAGCCAAACCATCTTCATCGTTAGTATAATCAGTCACATCATTGGCAATCTCTTTTAGCTGTGAATTACCATTTTTCATCACAACACCGTGCGTGGCATAGTCAATCATTTCATAGTCATTCATCTCATCGCCAAAAGCATATACATTAGCCTTGTCGATATTAAAAGCCCGTTTTAAAATCTGTAGCCCAGTATCTTTGGCCACTCCAGCAGGGGCAATTTCTAAAACTGGTGAATTTGCCCCCCAAGTTTTAACCATTACCCGCTCTGCGCCATAGCGATCTGTTACATATTGTTGAATCATGTTTTGATGCGTTTCATTTTGAGCTTCAATCAAAATTGAATTAATATTCTTTTTTAAATTTAATCGATTCAACATTTGCGTTGTCGCTTCATTTTGTGGAAAGAAAAAAGCTTCAGCAGGATTTTTTGGTGCAATCATACTGTTCGTCCAAACCTCAGAACGATTTTCAGCAACAATCGATTTAATTGCCAAATCATTGGCGTTTTCAATCAAATCAAACGCAATTTCACGATCTACTTTATAAGAATATGCATGTTCCCACGGCATATTAGGTATTTCACCAAGTGCCCCATTAAAGTTAATCATTGGCGATACGAGGCCTAATTGACGATAAATTTCCGTCGACAAACGCACGGGTCGCCCTGTTACAATGGCAACCACGTGGCCAGCTTGTTGTGCCTTTCTAATCATTTGCTGGGTCATTAATGACACCTGTCCAGCATCATTTAATGTTGTATTATCTAAGTCAATTCCAATTAATTTTCGTCCCATTTACTTTTTCCCATTAATCTTTGCATCTGCTACTGTTACAATTGGCACCAATAACTGACTGTGCTTTGTATCAATTGTATATGTGATATTTTGATTGCCACGCACCGTCATTTCAAAGTCAGTTCCATAGATAACGACACCCAATTGATGACCAGCTGTTAACTGATATAACGTTGGTTGCAAGGTTAAGGTTAAATCAACATATTCACGGGGCCTTAAATCATTGACCCGCCATGGATTTTCACGGTTTTGCATATTCATATGACCAATCGTTATCATTTTGAATGGCGTTGATTTTGCTAACCCAAATTCAACTAATGACGTTGGTTGCCAATTCTTGCCACGATCAATTTGTTTACCTTGGGGCACAGGTTTAGTGGTCAAGCGTTGTTCTAGCCCATAATCAACTAGCATGGCGCTAACCAAGCCAATATTTGACGATGATTTCATTCGCAATTGCAAAGACACCTCACCATCAATCAACAAATCTTGCGTCTGTTTTGGTTGTAAAAACATGATACGGGCATGATCTAAATCATGCTTCTCACGATTCATCATTAATGAACGCCAAGTTTGATAGTCTTGACTGTAAGTAGCATAGGCTTGCCTGGTTTGCTGATCTGTGTAACTAACCGGTGTTTGTACATTGGCCAATGAAATGGCTGTGGGTGTTGTTTGCCCCCAACTAGCCTTTATTTGCCACGTATCTGGCTGTTGATTATTTTGCCATGTTATATCTGGTAATTGTGTTGTTGCCTGATTATTGACATCATATAATTTATAGCTTAACCATAAATTCATTTGATCACTAAAATCTAAGGAACGATTATTATTAATATAAATATGCTGACCTTGATGTAAATATAATTTTTTAACAACATTTAATTCTTGTAATTTTTGATACAACCGAAAGACTTGTCGTGGTTTAACGTTCCAATCATTTAATCCTTGTACCATAATCACATCAGCCTTGATGTTGGCAACATTTTTCAAATAATTACGTGCATCCCAGTATGAATTATAATTGCCACCTGCTCGATCCATCTCCTGGACAGTTTTAGCCTGTTTTTGCTGCCATTGTGTCTTAGTACGATGCCAATCACCTGCATCTTGCATTCTTGAATAAACTAATTCAGCCAAAACATCCATGTCTTCACCAGGAAAACCACCTGGTGCGATCGTCAAACCATTGTCACGATAATATTGATACCAGTCAGAAATTGCTGCTTCAGAAATCACCGTTTCTAGGCCAGCAACACCCGTCGTAGCCACAGCTGTCGCTAAAGTACCCAGATAGGATTTTCCAGTCATTGCAACTTTGCCATTTGACCAGGTTGCCTTAATCATGACACCACTCGTTTTGTCAGTAAAGGCACGACGATTACCTGCCAACCATTCAATAACTGCCTGCATACTAGCCACTTGTTCTGGTGAACCTGTATCTTGCATACCATCGGAATCGCGCGTCCCCACCCCAGATGAGTACACAACTGCAAAACCACGCGATAAGAAATAATTATTTAAATCGACATGCGATGTTGGGTAAAACGTTTTGCTTGCTACTGCTGTTTCCCCGGTTTTTTTATGACTTGCCAACTCTTTAGTTGGTGCTGCTTGATAGGAAATTTCGTCATACGTCACATGGTTCGGTCGCTTTCTTTCTAGCGGCACATTAACCTGATGCATGTTTTTATCACTAATTGCATCATTCGTACCTTGGTAATACGGCGAAGCTGTAAACAATACCGGTACTAATTGGTTCGTCGTTGGTCGAATAATATCAACCCGAACTAAATCTTTCATACCATCATTATCCGTATCCAAATCAGTTTCAACGTATACAACTTCCTTTTTTAAGGTTTTGGTATCAAAAGTCACCATGGCTTTACCATTAAAAAATAATGATTCATTAGTCGTTTTAAAGTAGCCATGACTCGCCAAAAGGTCGATAAATTGAAGACCATTTTTTGTATGGGTCGTCATTAGGTCATACCACGCTGATAGCAAATCATTCGTTGACCAAGTTCCTGGTATATCAGCCAGCGGCAATCCTAGCGCTTTAATGCCTTTGACCGGTTCTGCCAATGTGTAATCAACATTTTCTGTAAATTGTAATAATTGTAGTGCAACACTATCAAATTCTTGCATCGTCAATGCTGTACGAGTTGTCAAAAAATCAGCCAAATCTTGATTTTCATTAACCATATAATCGGAAAAATTAGTCTTTACAGCCGTTGTTATTGCTGCTTGCTTCATTAATGCTGCAAATAGCGCCATTGGCCCCTGTTGAGCAGCTAATTTAATTGTTGCATCATAAAAACCAATAGCCGTTAATTCTGTTATCTTTTGTTCAAAAGTTGTCTCAATAATCCCAAATTGATTTATCTTCATGTGATCATCTCCATTTCAATGTTTATATTATAACAAACATTAAAACATAATGAGAACTAGCTCAACCGTTAAACAACTATCATTTAAATAATGGCAACACAAAATAAATCAGACCATAAGGAAATATAAGCCAAAAAGAGCATTAATCTATCATTTAAATAATAGATTAATACTCTTTAAGCAGGTTTCGAAAGATTGCTGGTCTCATGTAGCGTAATTTTAATGATTAATTGTTATTGCACTATATTCCCCAGTTATCTTCAAGGCTTTTTGTTGATCACCAGTGATATAATCCGTCTCACCCTGATCTTTATCATTTACTTCAAGATCACAATCTCTATTAATAACTTTCATGCCCGGCACAGCGACGTTATTTAATTCAATATTTGAATTATCAGTCTTAATTTCACTCGCTTCCTTAAGTGTTAGATGATCAGCATTAAAAGTAGTATCATCACCCGTTAGATATAACTGATTTGCATTAACATCTTTTAGACGATAATGGCTTGATTCGCCATTTATGCTAATTTTATTGGTATGTAGTGATTGTAGCCGAACACCACCATAATAATTTGTAATAGCGACATTTTTAGCTGAAATACCTTTCGTAATAATCCCACTACCTTCTGTCCTAACTGATAATTGATCTAAATTAATGCCACGAGGTACCGTAATCGTTAACTTTTGACTCGATGGCTCAACGCCCAAAATAAACCGATCACGATCATGCATAGTAATCTTCAAATCATCATTATCGGCATGCAAATTAAACTGATCAACATTTGTGTAATGACCTGAAATGTGCCATTCATCACCTTGAACTAAGTTAATCACACTATTTGAGCCACCATTAATGGTTAGTTTTTTATATTGATGATCTGCAAGTGTTTTATTAAATTTATGTGTTTTCACAATTTTTGGTCCGTTATCCCAAGTAATAGCTGTATTAGCACCTGTAGATAGACCAATAACTACCATCGCACCACCAACAACCATGACGCTACCACCAGTAATTAATGCTGCTTTTAATCCCATCTTAACGTGCCCCCTTAACATTATTCTTAATCAAATAACGATTACCTATCCATTTAATAAATGTTACTAACATCTCAAATAGCCATCGTGTAATACGCCAAACGATTGGTGCAAAGAAAATGACAGCACCCGTCAACAGCAAACCTGCCCCGATGTAAAAAATACCGGTTGCAACTGATTGCCAAAGTAAAATAACACCATTAACAAAGGCAATCAAGCCACCTGCCAATACACCGATAATACCAACATAAATACCAAATAAAATACCCAAGAAGCCAATTACAGCTGCAATCAAAATACCAATCAATCCAATAGCAACCGGTATTAAAATTGGTGAAGCAAACAATCCTAGAATCACTAACCAGACTAGATTCATACGATTTTTAGTTCGCGTACTACGTGGTACCATGTCATCAGCTACTTCATCATTTTCAATAAAATACTCAATTTTTAAAGAACGTGCAAATTGTTTAGGTGTCCCATATTTTTCTTCAATTTCTTGTATTGAATAGCCCGCATCTAACATTTGTTCTTCGTAAAATTGTAATAATTCTTCTCGTTCATCAGTCGGTAAATCTTTCAAATAAGATCTCACATTATCTAAATACTCTTTAATCATTATGCTCCTCCAATAATGAATCAACTGCCTCTCTAAATGACGCCCATGAGTGAACAATTTCTTGCAGGTGACTTATTCCCAGCTCAGTTATGTGGTAATAGCGTCGATTACGTCCTTCAAATGGTTTATCGTATGTCTCTAGATAGCCATCGCGTTTTAGCCGTCTAAGTACCGGATACATGGTGGATTCACTTACCCCTAATAATTCTTGCATTGCTTTGGTAATAATATATCCGTAAGTATCCGCTTTAGTTAATACTGCTAATACTGAGCCATCTAGTACCGTAGTTGGTACTTGAATATTCATGGCTTTTCTCCCTATTTTTTAATGTTATATTCCATATACCATTATGTTATACGACATATAATGGTATGTCAAGAAATTGCTTATTTTTTGATAGTCAAAAAAGGCGTTGGGACAAAAGAATATGTCCCAACGCCTTTTTAGTTAAAAATGTATTAATTATAAACCCAAAATTTTTATAACATAAACGCGTTCCAAAAGTCTGAAGCCTCTTAATTTTTAATAGTTAATCTAATTAACTAATTAGCTAAATATTTGACCAACAATTTGGAATACTAATTGAAGATTTAATGCTGTTAATACAATAAATACAATCCATGCTACCCAAGTCATCCACTTTGGATTAGCAAAATCTTCACCCATTATCTTCTTAGAAGACGTAAAGGCAATTAGCGGTGCCATAGCAAATGGCAAGGCAATTGATAAGAATACTTGTGAATAAACAAGCAACTGATCAAGTTTTCCTTCGTTCCCACCATATATTAGTGTGAAAGCAACAACCGGAATTAGCGCCAAACCACGTGTAATCACACGACGTAGCCACATTGGTACTTTCAAGTGTAAGAAACCACCCATGATAACTTCACCAGTTAAAGTTCCAGTAATTGTTGAATTTTGCCCTGATGCTAACAAAGCAACAGCAAACAAAGTTGATAGAATTGGTGAGGCGATGGCTCCGGCAATGGTACTATCACTTAAGGCACTATACATTTGTCCAAAAGTTCCAACTGAATCACCATGTCCAAAGAACAATGAAGCTCCTAAAATCAACAAGAATGAGTTAATAACAAAAGCCAATGACAATTGAATATTTGAATCCCATGTCATAAAGCGGACACCTTCTTTTAGCTCTGCTTTATTATCACGACTAACCTTACGTGTTTGTGAAATTGATGAATGTAAGTACAAATTATGTGGCATAACAGTTGCCCCAATAATTCCTAGCGTCATCAAAAGTGGTGAATCAGCACCGTGAATACCAGTTGTGCTAACTGCTTGAAGTTGTGGTAAATAACCACCAAACAATGCTGCCAAGTTAGGATCTGATGATACAACTAAGTATCCGAAAATAAATAAAATCGTTAAAACAAGTGTGACAACAATAGCTTCGATTTTTCGGAATCCAAAACGCATCAATAGTAGCAACAAAACAACATCTAAAGCAGTCGTCAAAACAGATGCAATCATTGACCAACCAAATAGCAAGTGTAGCGCAATCGCACCACCGATAACTTCAGCGATATCAGTAGCCATCAAAGCTAATTCACTGATAACCCATAAAACAATACCACCAGTTTTATTCGTACGTTTTCTAGTAGCTTGGGCTAAATCTTCGTGCTTAACCATTCCCAACTTACCAGCCATGTATTGTAGCATCATTGCAATCAATGATGAAATCAAAACAACTGATAATAGTGTGTAGCGATAAGTAGCTCCACCAGTAACTGAAGTTACCCAGTTACCCGGATCCATGTACCCAACGGCAACTAACGCTCCTGGACCTGAAAAAGTCCATAATTTACGCCAAAATGAACCGCTTTTGGGTATTTCTACCGATCCATTGACATCACCAAGACTATCATCATTCGCTGCACTTTGAATAAAGCCTTTTTTTCCCGTCATTTCTTCCTCAGACATGACAACCTCCTAAGATAAATAATTGTCGTCGTAAGGTCATCCCAGTGTACTATTTACTTTTTTGTATATAGTGCTAAATAAAATTCATAAAGATTTTCGTCCAACTTGGTTGTTGAAAGCTTATGACTTTCACTTAACCGGGAGTATGCTCACCCGCAAACAACATCTTACTCTGTTGCTAGCTAAGATGCAACCATTTATTTTCTTTATTTTCATTTTTTTTATGCAGTATTATCAAAAAGTTTATCAATCAATTCAATATAATTTTACTGGCAACTAAATTATTTTAAGATGTCGATTAAACAATAGATCGATTATAGTTATCCACTACCGATGAACTTCAACACTTATTGTCGTAATGGTATCTCTATTTCAAATTAATTTGCATCATTTTAACGCAAAGTTTCTGCCATCCCCATCAACAACTTACGCATAAACTGATCCCCTGCAACCAAATATTTAGGATGTGATTTGCGACGGAGCATTGCCCCAACCTCACCCTTCGTCACTTTAAAATCAGCTGCCTGCCAAAAGGCCAACAAATCTTCGGTTGTATATGACATCGCAATTTTAATTTTCTTAATTACCACATTATTAATATCATTATCACGTTGCATACTGTAATCTTGTGGTGCCAAAGAACCATCTTCATTTTTCTTATGCCCGCGTTGTGACACAATTAAGCCGTTCATAAATTTTTCCAAATCATGCCGTGATAATTGCGCATCACGTGCACTTTCTTGGGCCGGCTTGGCAATTATAGCCAAAAACTCAGCTTTCGTTAAATCCAGATCACCCAATTTAAAAATGGCTAACATATCTTTACTACTAATATTAAAAATATATTGTAAACGACGGACGATATCATTATTATGCATTTACTAATTAACTTCTTTCATGATTGATGATTATAACAACTTATTTTTCAATAAAAAAACTGTTTATTTCCATATTTGTTACTTTGAAAATAAACAATTTTAACTTATCCTTTTAGGATTTGATCAATTTTATTTAATTCTTCTGTTGATAACGACATATTATCAGCAACTTTAACATTATCCAATAAATGATCAACTGAAGAAGCGCCAATTACAATTGACGGTACCCGCTTATCTCGTAACAACCAAGCCATTGCTAGCTGCGCCAAAGTTTGACCACGGTCAGCAGCAACTTTATTTAGCGCATTAAGCTTAGCAACGGCACCCTGAGGATCTTTTTGAATAAATGCATTCGTTCGATGTAATGGCATATCAGCCGGAATCCCATCTAAATAGCGATCCGTCAACAGCCCTTCTGCCAATGGCCCATACGCAATTAAACCAGCATGATGGTCATCTAAAGTTGATAACATATCACTTTCTTCTGCTTCACGATTAAACATATTATATGACATTTGGTTACCAATAAATGGTGTATGTAATTCATCAAAAATTTTTGAAATTTCAGCCACTTGCTCAGTTGTATAATTAGATACACCAACATACAATGCCTTACCTTGACGAACCATTAAATCAAGCGCTTGCGCTGTTTCACGTAAATTAGTATTAGGATCCCAACGATGGGCGTAAAAAATATCTACATAATCTAAGTGCATCCGTTGCAATGATAAATCTAAGGCGGCCGTTAGGGTTTTCTTACCCGAAAATTCACCTAATGGTCCTGGCCACATATGAAAACCAGCCTTGGTTGTAATAACTAATTCATTACGATATGGACGTAAATCTTTTTCGTACACTGCACCAAACGTTTCTTCAGCAGTCCCATCTGATGGGCCATAATTAGAAGCATTATCAAATGAAAAGATACCATTATCAAATGCTTTTAAAATAACCTCACGTGAATTTGATAGTGGCATTTGATCACCCAAATTGCGCCACAAACCGAAAGACAGTGCGGGTAAAATTAAACCGGAATCCGATACGCGGCGATATGGCATAACATCATACCGGTTATCTGCAGCTGCATAAACCATGTTTGTACCTCCCAAATTTGACTTCATACAATTTAAAATTAGTAAATATTAACGTCAGGATTGTTACTTGAACGCAATAAAACATCAATGCGATCATTATCGTGAATACGCTGGATTGCCTCTGCTAATAATGGTGCAATCGATAATACAGTAAATTTAGGGTTCAACTTTCCTTCTGGAATTTGAATCGTATCTGTGAAAATATACCGTTCAATATTATCATCAGTTGCTAATTTATCAGCAGCAGCTCCGGATAATACTGGATGAGTCGCAGCAACATAAACTTCAGTTGCCCCATTAGCCAAAAGTGCACGAGCTGTCATTTGTACACGGTATCCCGTATCTACAATATCATCTACAATGACAGCACGACGGCCACTCACATCACCAACGATTGCATCTGTTGATTCTGGATTTGTCATTGCGATATTATCATTAACAACCCCCCATGGTGCTTTCAAAATATCAGCAAATTTACGTGCTCGACCGGCACCGGTATGGTCTGGTGACACGATAACCAAGTTATCCGTCATATTACGACTATAAAAATAATCTGTTAATAACGGCGCTGCTTTTAAATGATCCACTGGAATATCGAAAAATCCTTGCAATTGCTGGGCATGTAGGTCGATTGAAACGACACGATCAACACCATTCATTTCAATTAAAGAGGCCACCATTTTAGCAGTAATAGGTTCACGAGACTTTGCTTTACGGTCTTGACGCGCATACCCCATATATGGCATAACGACAGTAATCTGCCCTGCCGATGACCGGCGTAGTGCATCAACAACAATCATGATTTCCATGAAAGCATCATTTACTTCTTCAGCAATTGGGGCAATAACATAGACATCGTCCCCACGAATACTTTCTTGAACTCGTTCATAAATTTCACCATCAGCAAAGCGCTGAATATCTACTGGTGTCAATGGTATGTTCAGCTCTTCAGCCACAGATTTTGCTAGTGTATAATTGGTGCTCAATCCTAACAATGTTATTTGAGATTCCACGAACGAATGCCTCCATTTCTCATCCTTACTTCCTGTCTTCTTTATTTTACCAAAATAAACAACGTTACGGTATCTTTTATCTCGATATAATCTAGCTAAAATTTGTGATAAACATAAGTTTAATTTGCAAATAATTTTAATTGCCCCTATACTAAGACAAGCGAATCAAATAAGCTGGGGTGCCAAGTGCTGGCTGAGAAAATACCCATAGAACCTGAGCAATGTAATTTTGCTAGGGAGCTTCTTGTTTATCATGACAGTAAACAATCCCAGTGCCCACGAAGATATATTTCTTTGTGGTACTGGGATTTTTTTGCTACCAGAGCTTTGGCGATTCGACAATATTATTTTAAGGAGGTTTGCACTTTATTATGCAAACAGTTAATGAGTCAAAGACAAAATGGTCACTACGGGACGTTATTTTCCTAGCAATCATCGCCATATTTTTTGGGGTTATTTTTGAGGTTTGGAGTGTCGCTTACTATGCTGTAGCAGCAACTCCTTTAAAGCCATATGCCAATGATTTGACCTTGGGGGTTTGGTTAATGGCCGCCCCACTTGCTGGTGCAATTTTACAAAAAGTAGGTAGTTCACTACTAGGTGAAATTTTAGCTGCTGCTGTCGAAATGATGCTATTTTCAAGTTGGGGTGCTGCTAATTTGATTTCTGGCTTTGTTCAAGGTGTTGGTACCGAATTAGGCTTTGCAGCAACTGGTTATAAAAACTGGGGAAAACTTGGTTTAACTTTTTCTGTCATCACAACCACCATCATCACCTTTATCTGGGATTTATTTAATAGTGGTTATGCAGACTACAAGCCTAGCTTGATGATTACATTATTTATCATCCGGTTAATTTCAGCTGGGTTCTTTGGTGGCGTATTAGTTTATTACATTCAAAAATTGGTTGCCAAGTCTGGTGTTTTAAAACATTAAGCTTATGACAAATTTAAAAGTTGAAAATTTTAGTTTTGCGTACGCTGATAATCAACCAAACGTTTTAAATCAAATTAATTGGCCACCCCAACCAGGATCATTCAATCTGTTAATCGGTCCTTCAGGTTCAGGTAAGTCAACACTCTTAAAATCAATGGCTGGGTTGCTACCAAAATTTGGTGGTGTCGTTACTGGCGGCCAAATTTTATTAAACAATGAAGCCATTCAACCGATTGTCCCTTTTGAAAGAGCCCAGCGTATTGCCATGCTCTTTCAAAATCCAGATCGCCAATTTGCGATGCGTACTGCCCGGTCACAATTAATTTTTGCATTAGAAAATATCCAGTTATCACTGGATATCATTAAGCAACGAGTGCCTTTGGTTCTCGAAGCGCTCAACCTAACCGATATTGCTGATCAAGAATTATTAACTCTATCAGGTGGTGAAAAGCAACGGGTTGCCTTAGCCGTTGTATTAGCAATGGATAGCGATATTATTTTGTTAGATGAACCTTTTGCAAGTGTTGATCCGACAGCTCGTTTAGCCTTATTAGCTGATTTGAAAAAATTACAAATTGAACAACATAAAACAATTATCATCTCAGATCATGACTTATCTGGTTATGAGACATTAGTTGATTATTTATATGCAATTGATACAACAACTGGGACAATGTCCCAACAGCCCTTAACTAAACTAGGTAACTTACCGGTTATCACGCCATTTTATGGTTTACCTCGTCCCACAGGTCATCTTAGTTTTAATCAACTGACCTTAACGGTTGGTCAGCAACGGATATTATTAGCTGAGAGCTCTTTCACCTTACCTAACGCTCAGATTGGCTTACTATCTGGTGCCAATGGTATTGGTAAATCAACTTTATTTAAAGCATTAGGTCACCAAATAAAGTATACCGGTCAGATCAACTGGGACGGTCAAAACACACGTAAAATAAAATTAAAAAATTGGGCCAAGCAAGTTGCCTTAATTTTTCAATCTGCGACAGATCAATTTGTTAAAATGACCTTACAAGAAGAAATTAATTTATCAAAGCTTCACAGTTTAACCGGGGCTTATTGGACAAGTGAACGTATTCAAGCTGCTTTAACGACCTTGCATTTAGATCACTTATTAGATCATGTTGTTTACCAACTATCCGGTGGCCAACAAAAAAAATTACAGGTTTTAAGTATGTTAATTATGGGACAACCTGTTTTGTTACTTGATGAGCCATTAGCAGGCCTGGATAGCGATTCTGTTCAAGCCGTTATGCAATTAATTAGTGATAGTATTCAGAGCACTCACCAGAGCATTTTAATGATTTCTCACCAACGTAATGGCTTAGCTAAGTTTATTGACTATGAATTAGTCCTTAAAGATCAATCACTCACTTTAATTGGGGAGGCTAATAATGTTTAAGCTCAATCCAACCATTTTAGTTGCAATCATGCTTGGTATCGGTATTGAAACATCGTTTGTTCGGTCGATTATTTTAAATGGTGTCGTTGTTTTAATCAGCAGTGTGTATCTACTGACACAACGTCCAAATTTTAAGTTAATTGGCTTAATGATTTTGATTTCATTTCCGCTTGCCTTTGGGACATGGTGGTCATTCATTGCCTTTGGAACTGGTGACACACACCATTTAGCGCTCGTCTATGCAACTCGTTTGTACGCCTATTTATTCTTAGGTGCTGCTGTGACACTGACTGTATCCGTTAAGGATTTATTGACAAGTTTGAATCAACACGCTAAAGTATCTAACACATTTACGTACGGCTTGTTAGCTGCTTTTAATCTGGTACCTCGCGTACGCCGCCAAGTCCAAATTATTCGTTATGCTGGTGCTTTGCGTGGGGTTACCTATCGTTTATGGCAACCGCAAATTTACTTTAAAGCCATTTTAAGTGCTTTACATTGGTCTGATGATTTAGCTATCGCCATGACCTCGCATGGTTTTTCAGAAGGCTTTCCTCGAACACAAACCGTGACAGACCACTTACCAAGATGGCAATGGTTGTTACCCGTTGTTTTGGTTCTATTATATTTATTAGTTGCCATCATATTTAAACCTTGGTAACGCACAGCTACTAAAAGGGACATCAATCCACCATATACAATTGGTTAGATTGATGTCCCTTTTTTAATTTTAATTAGCGATATTGAACGTAATCAATTTTCAAAATCCGCTATCAATACCCGATTACTTGCTACTGATTGATTAGGATCTACCTTTCCAAAAGCAGCCCGAGTTAAACGTAATTGATTACTTTCTACGCCAAAATAATCTTGAATTAAATCGCCTATAAAAACTAGCAATGTTTGACTGTCTAACTCAGTTTCATGACGGAATAATGATCCGTAATTTTTAAATGTCCCTGCATTACGTAAATTATCAACCTTTTGTTCTAAAGCTGGTAAACCTGCTACTAAGTGATACAAAACATGGTTTTCATGATGCCATTTCGTTAAGTGGATAACATGACGTAAATCTGTTAACCCAACTGGTAAAATCATATCAGCACCAACTGCCTCTAATTGCATTGCTTCATGACTATAATTGGCGATAGATGCCGTTAGCGTATTGATTGCTAACGTAAAATTCCCATTATAATCAAACATTGCTTGTCCTAAAAGCATTTCGGTACGTGTCACATACCCAATCCGATCAAAATTTTCATCTGCCGATAATGCTTGGTTTAAGTATGCTTTAAAAACATCAGGTGCCCGCCAATCTAAGCGTAATCTAATATTGTCCAAACTAATATCATCTCCAATACCATGAAAAGTCACTAAAGAGTAACTCATAGTTCCTGGAATATTGGCAATAAGTGCTTGGCGTTCACTTTCAAAAAATCGACTATTATATATCATAACGCGTTCCCCATTTTTGCAATAAATCTGTCACCATCAATTGACCAGGTGCAGAGCTGTTAATGACCGTTACAAATGTTAACTGTGACCCGTATCGCCTACCAATTATACGAGAAGGCATCCCCATTACGCCCATTGCCATCGTAATCAATGGTTTGTTTGCATTTTTTGCAACCTTTTTTGTGCTCGTTAATAAAACATCAACATCGCTTAATTGTTGTGGCATAGTTGCCAATTTAATAATATCAATCGGTAAAGTTACCATGTTATCTAATAATGACACTAAATTAGCGGGGGTCTTTGTAAAATAATGCTTTGAACCAATAATTTGCACATCATTTGGTATTGTTTTTAATAAATTTTTCTGATCTGCCAATAAATTGATTTCAATATCTAAAGCGGCAACACCCGCTGTTATTGCGTTTAAGTAAACACGTTCATAAGTCCGTCTACTATATGCTTTTGCCCCACCTTCCGCTTGTGTACGCCAGGTAAAAATAACGGGTTTACTAGTTGCTTGGCAAACCTTTTGAATATGCGTAACCATTAAATTATCTAACGTTTCAAGATAATCCACCCGCCATTCAACAACATCAACGGCACTTTTTTTGAGCAAATCAGCTTGTTGAACTGCTTGTTGCCAGGTGTAAGCTGTAATCGGCGCTGCAATTAGTGGACGATCAGCTGTTGCTGCGACTGCCCCTATTTTTAACTGTTTCATCCCCAATATCCTTCACATATGCAATAATTTCATTGGCTACTTGCTCGGCACATTTATTATCTGTATAAATTGTTTTGGTTGCAATAGCTGCATATTTAGGCAGCCGCTCTTCCCACAGTTGCGCTAACTCAAGTAATGATTTATTACGCACAATGGGGCGCGAATCATCTTTGACTAAGCGTTCCATTGTTTGACCAAACGAGCCAGATAAATAAATAACTGGCACTGGCATGCCAGCTAATAACTGACGATTGGCACTTAACTCAATAATCCCGCCACCCGTTGCAATGATGCCTGGTTTATTGATTGCCGCTATTAAAATTTGACGTTCAATCTCTCGAAAGCCAATTTCCCCAACTGTTGCAAAAATGTCTCCCCGTGTTTGCTGCGTTTGATCAATAATTAATTGATCAGTATCTAGTAAAGGTTGCGCTAGCTTAGTTGCTAATAATTGACCCACTGTCGTTTTACCAGCACCCATAAACCCAATTAAAATAACTTTCATTTTATGATAGAACCTCATCTAAATCTTTGAAAAATTTAGGATATGAAATATTAACAGCATCTGCTCTGGCTAAAGAAACCTCGCCTGTCGTAATTAAGGCAGCAATTGCCAGCATCATACCAACACGATGATCACCACAAGAATCAATAACCGTTGGCTTTGTCACATGCAATGGCGTATCACCATGTACATAAAACCCATCTTCTTTTGCTTCAATATGGGCACCCAATTTATTAAGTTGTGTCGTTACCGTTGCGATACGATCAGATTCTTTGACGTGTAATTCACTTGCACCAGTAATTAGAGTGTCACCTTTAGCTTGTGTTGCTGCTAAAACAATCAAAGGCATTTCATCAATCATCGTTGGTACATCGGTTGCTGTCACAGTCGTCCCATGCAATGTTTGTGATTGCACCCGGATATCAGCAATTGGCTCACCAATTGTCTGCTCCGCTGCAAATTCAAACGATGCGCCCATTCGTGTCAGGATACTAATAATCCCTGTTCGTGTCGGGTTCACGCCGACCTGCTTTAGGGTCAAATCACTATCTGGCACTAATAAAGCAGCAATTAACCAATAGGCTGCTGATGAAATATCACCTGGCACTTGAATAGTAGTTGCTATTAGGTGCGTTTGTGGTTCCACAATCATGCGATTTTCAACACGCTTTACCGAAATACCAAATGACGCTAACATACGCTCAGTATGATCACGCGTGGGAATTGGTTCAATAATCGTTGTTGTTTCATCAGCCTGTAATGCGGCTAAAATAATGGCACTTTTAACCTGAGCTGAGGCCACTGGTAATTCATATGATATCCCTTTTAACTTCTTAGTAGCCAATTTTGTTACTGGTAAACGATCATTTTTTGTAACAAAACTAACCCCCATTGCCATTAATGGCTTGATTACCCGCGCAAAGGGCCTTTTAGACAAACTACTGTCCCCGCGAAAAGTTAAAGTGAACGGTTGTTTTGCTAATAATCCCATTAATAAACGGGCTGAGGTTCCTGAATTTTCCATATTCAATACCTGTTTTGGCTCAGTTAATGTAGCTAATGATTTGCCATGGACGATTAAGTCAGCACCATCATACTCAAAAGTCACACCAAGGTTGGACATTGCTGTAATCGTACTGTTAACGTCTTGTGAATCTAATAAATTGTGAATTCTTGTATCTCCTGATGCAATGCTTCCCAACATCACTGCACGATGTGAAATACTTTTATCACCAGGCATTATTAGTGTTCCCCGCAGATGCCGCCCCATTGTTTGTAACTTCAAATTGCCCATTATTTAACCTACAATTCTTTTATCATTAAAAATTCTTAATTTCCTCACGATACGCAGCCACTTGTTCTTGCAAGCGTGACAAGCTATCCGTATCAAATTTATCTAAGATGGCTTTGGCCAGTTCAATCGCCACCATCGCTTCAGCAATAACTGCTGCCGCAGTGACAGCAGTTGTATCGGACCGTTCCGTAGACGCACGATGATCTTCATGTGTATCAATGTCAACACTTTGCATTGGCTGATATAACGTTGGAATTGGCTTAACAACACCACGAACAACAATCATCTCACCAGTAGTCATACCACCTTCAAAACCGCCGAGATGATTAGCGCCTCGGTAAAAGCCACGTGCTGCAGACCAATAAATTTCGTCCATTACTTGACTACCATATTTATCAGCATTATCAAAACCACCACCAAATTCAACGCCTTTAAAAGCATTGATACCAACAATTGCACGGGCAATTTTAGCATCTAATTTTTCATCAGCAGCTACGTAAGACCCTAACCCAGCTGGAACACCAGACGCCATCACCTGGACAGTTCCCCCCACTGTGTCACGGTTTCGTTTTGTCTGATCAATAACGGCTTGCATCGCCTGATCATCTGTCGCTGTCATTGAACGAGTGGCAAAACCCTCCGTTACAGCACGTAATTCTGCCAAATTTTGATATTTAATTAATTGTGTCAAATCACTCTTAACCGGACCTATGTTGGCCACAAACCCGTGCACATCAATATCTAATGCTGCCAATAATTTTTTAGCCACTGCACCCACAGCCACCCGCATAACAGTTTCACGAGCGGATGAACGTTCCAACACATTGCGCAAATCTGCTTGATGACGATATTTCATTCCACCAACCAAATCAGCATGTCCTGGTCGCGGACGCATTACTTTGCGTGTACTATTTTCAACAGTTGCTGGTATATTAGGGTCCATAATTTTGGCCCAATGATTATGATCATCATTATGCACATTTAAGGCAATCGGTGAACCTAACGTTACCTGATGACGAACGCCTGCCATAATTGTAACTGTATCTGTTTCAATAACCTGACGTTGACCACGCCCGTAACCATGCTGACGTCGTGCTAATTGTTCATTAATATCATCGGCTGTAATCATTAAACCCGCTGGAATTCCTTCGATAATAGCGACTTCTTCTGGTCCATGACTTTCACCGGCTGTCATATAACGCATTGCCTATCACGCTCCTTGCATAAATTTATTCATATCTGTTAATGCTTTGGGAATAATTAGTGGTTCTCCTGGCGTTTTAATTGCAACTAATTGCAACACACCTGCATGATTTTTCTTATCATGCACCAATTGATGCAACATATTTGAATTTTGCACTAGTGGTGAATCAATTGGCAAACCAACTACGGTTAACCTATGGCGCAAATCATCCAAAAATTTTACCGTGCTAATATCAGCTTGTACAAATCGTTGCGTAATTGCTATCATCCCAATTGAGACAGCCTCACCATGCCTTAATTTACCATGTGCCAATAATTCAATTGCATGTCCAATTGTGTGCCCAAAGTTAAGATATTTACGAATACCCGCTTCCTGTTCATCCTGTATAACAATCCCAGCCTTATATTGTACCGACTGCGTAATTAACGTTAACGCATTCTCTAAAATATCCACCGTTGATTGTATCTTACCAGTTAACTCCCAAAAAACGCCACCTGCTAGTGCACTTGTTTTAACAACCTCTGCATAACCTTCAACTAAATCACGATTTGCTAGTGTTTTTAAATATGACGGATCAATTAAAACTAAGTCTGGTTGATAGAATGTTCCCATAATATTCTTAGTTTGACCTAAATTAATTGCAGTTTTTCCACCAACACTCGAATCAACTTGGGCCGTCAAAGATGTCGCAAGTTGAATAAACCCAATGCCACGCATATACGTTGCGGCAGTAAGTCCTGCCAGATCACCAATGACACCGCCGCCCAGAGCAATTATCCCATCATCGCGTGTAAAATGATTATCCGCTAGCATTGTGATGGCTTGTTCTAAATACGGTAACGTCTTGGTTTGTTCACCACCTGGAAGGACTAATGTTGTGACCTGATAACCAACCGCTTCTAATTGGGCACATGTTTCTGCTAAATAATAATGACCAACTTGCTCATCTGTCATAACTAATATTTGTCGTTGTGACCAAACACCTTGAATTTGTGCGCCAATCTGTTCACGTAATCCGTTTGCTATTTTTATTTGATAGATCTTATTAGGAAGAGATACCGTTATCATTAGCTTACCTCACTATGTCGTGAATGGCTTGGGCTTTCACAAATAAATTAATCATTTGTTCTGGCGTTAACGCTTGTTTACCATCAACCCACGCTTTGGTTGGTTGATCATGAATCTCGATCATTAAACCTTGTGCACCAGCTGCCACAGCTGCCAAACCAGTTGCTGTCACATGTTCAGCAACACCCGCAGCATGAGATGGATCCGCTAAAATTGGCAAATGTGTCAATTCTCTTAATACTGGAATCACACTAACATCCATTGTATTCCGTAAATATTTTTGATCAAAACTACGAATACCACGTTCCATCAATATAATTTGCGTATTACCCTCCGAGGCAATATATTCAGCTGCACTTAACCATTCATCGACCGTGGCACTCATTCCTCGTTTTAATAATACGGGTTTAGCTTGTTTACCAACTGCTTTTAATAAGGCAAAATTTTGCATATTACGAGTACCTACTTGGAATATATCCGTATATTGACCAACTAAATCAACATCAGCAGGGCTCATGATTTCTGTCATCATATCCATTCCTAAGGCATCTGCGGCGGCTCGATGCCACTTAAGTCCCTGCTCACCTAATCCTTGGAAACTATACGGGTTAGTCCGTGGTTTATATGAACCACCACGTAAAATAGTCGCACCGGCGGCTTGCGCAAATTTTCCCATTGTTAAAACATGATCAGCTGATTCAATTGCATCAGGACCTGCAATTAGATTAAAGTTATCACCACCAATTTGACTATGTGCTGTTTGAATCACAGTATCGTTTGGGTGAAATGTTCGACTAACTTGCATCGCTGCTGGATGTTCAGCAATCATTTCGACAACATCGGCTTGATTAATGAATGATAAATCTGCACGAGTTTTAATTTCAGCAAAGCCAACACGATTTTTAAAACGATAGACATGGTTTAATTGGCGGCTTTTAGCTTGTGTTACGACCGCCTGTGCTGTTTGTTCATCTTTCATTACAATAATCATTTTAATTTCTTCTTTCTTCTGAAATCGCTACCAACATACGTTGTTGATCAGGAATTATGCCCGTCCAAGTAGCAAAACTCAATGCGCCTTGCCCGGCTAACATAGCTAGTCCATCCATTGCCTCTCGATTGGCTTGTTTGGCTGCTGACACAAAAGGTGTATCGTCTGTCTTATAAATAATATCGACAACTTGTGCTTGTTTAGGTGTTAATGAAAATTGTTGTGGGGATAATAATGATGGTTCATCTCTCATCCCGACACTTGTTGCATTCACAATGAGATCAGCTGTTGGTAGATATTGCGCAATTGTTGCCAGATCATGTAATGGTTCTGGCATTAAATCAGCTAGTGCTTCTGCCTTAGCAGCAAATTTTTCACTCATTCGATTAAACACGTGCACTTGCGTCGTCCGAGGAGCACTCGCAATAATTGCTTGTGCAGCACCACCAGTCCCAATAATAATTGTCTGTTTAGGTGCCTGCGTTATTGTGGTCCAAAATCCCTGTCCATCAGTCGTATCACCAAATAAACGCCCATCCTTAATGGTAATTGTATTAACCACACCAAGCCGTTTAGATAAATCAGATATTTCATCCATATAAGGCACAACTGCTTGTTTAAAGGGCATCGTAACATTTAGCCCCTTGATACCTTGAGCAACTAGTTGTGGTAATGTTATTGCTAAGTTTTGCGGTTCAATAGAAAATAATTGATAAGTTGCATCAATATTTGCCAAACGGAATGCTTGGTTTTGCATAATGGGTGATTTTGAATGTTCGACCGGATACCCAATTAATCCATAATAATCTGTCATTAATCTCTCCGGAAATTTTATATTTTCAACAAGTAAAAAAGAGACCACCAAGAAGCAGCCTCTTTTTTGTTGCTAAACTCTTCTCATTAATAAGTTTACTAAAATCAGAAGAGCATTCCAATACCATAATGAATTGCAATCGTTATTAAGCCAATCATAATATTACGACTAATAGCCCGTTTAGGCAGACCTTGTCCTAATTTAGCACTTAAAAATCCGGTTAAGGCAACCGCAACAATTGTCGCCCCAATCGTTGCTAAAAATTGCCACTGTAATGGCGCTAAATACATGGCTGCAAGTGGTAACATACCACCTAGGCTAGCACATATCAATGAAGAGAACGCTGCTGACCAGGGGCTCACGTAATGGCCCAATGTCATGTCATATTTCACTTTTAAAATCGTCTCTAATGGGATTTTATGCATTAATTCACGGGCAATTTTATGAGCCGTTACTTCGGTCAATCCCTGATCATAATAAAATTGATAAATATCTTGCTGTACTTGATCTGGTTGCTTTTTGATTCGCTTTTTTTCATCTACAACGACAACTTTTTGTGCATCTGCTTGCGAACTCACTGAAGCGTATTCTCCTGACGCCATTGATAAAGCGCATGCTAATAAATCGGCTAGTCCTGCCAATAAGATTGTAAATTGGTTGGTCGTTGCAGCACCGACTGAAAATAGCACCCCCACTACTGTTAAAATACCATCATTTGACCCCAAAACGCCTGCACGAATTGTATTTAATTTTTCTGCCATGATGTTGGCTTTTTTTGTCATAATATTAAGCTCCTATCAACGAACCAATTAAATAAGTAATAATCATCGTAAAAACCCCTGCCATAATATTACGTATGGTTGCTTTTTGTTTATCTGCTCCTGATAAATGTGCTGCCATAAAGCCTGTAATGCCTAAAGCAATTAAGACAGCAATACCGGTTGCCATAATGCGTATGTGCACAGGTAATAATGTCATTGCCAACATCGGCAATAATGAACCTAATGGAAAAGCAATCATTGAGGAAATGGCAGCCGATACAGCTGATATTTCATGATGCTGTGTAAAACCATAACGCTCTTTAATTGTTGTTCCTAAAGGATCTTGATTCATTAATTCAGTTGTTGCAGTCAATGCTAATTCTTTAGAAATACCTTGTTGCATATACCGTTCTTTTACAAAATCAAATTCTTCATGATAATTATTTTGTAAAGCTGATTTTTGCCGCAGGATGGCCTTTTTCTGGGCATCATTTTCTGAGTGTACTGATACATATTCACCCATTGCCATAGAAACTGTTCCTGCTAGCGCTCCAGCAAAGCCCGCAATAAATATTGCAAAGGAGCTTGTTGTTGCGCCTGCAACGCCAATAACAATTCCAGATACAGATAAAATACCATCATTAGCCCCCATTACAGCAGCTCGGATAATATTATTTTTTTGGGCTAAATCTTGATTTGTTTTCATGCAATAGCCTCCTCTCAGTCTTTTCAATTATACTCGTAAAAAAAGAAAAAATGTTTTTGACTTAAAGTAAGAGTTTTTATGAAACAAAAATCATTCCTGAATATCAGATAAAATAAAAACTCGTTCATAACCCCCTGGATTACAAACGAGTCTTAAAGATATCACACTCACTTAAAGTTGCTTCTTCATATAGGTTAAAACTGGGATACCGATAACTGGTACTAAAATAGCACCAACAATTATTTCAAAAATACCATTAAAGCCAGCAATTGAAACGATCAACCACTGCGCTAAATTAGTATTAGGAATCCCCGTAAATGACGTATCCATTATTGTAAAGCTAATCCAAGTAATGGCTAACACTAGACTCGTATTAATCAAGGCAGAGAGGCCACCTAAAATACTTAACCAAATACCCTGCTGCTTGAAATCACGTTGTTGTACAAATCGATGATATAAATAACCAATCAAAAAGCCAACCAATATTCGTGGCACTAGTGCCGTAAACGGATTACGAAAAATTAAAGCCCCAATACTAGGTACGCTTGACCATGCATGCCACAGTGAGTATGCACCCCACACAAATCCTAATAAGGCACCACCTTTTGGTCCTAAAACCATACTACCAATTGCAACTGTATAGGTAATAATTGTGACGGCTGCCCCAATGGCAAACGCCCCTAATGGTAAGGTTCCCAACCAAGGGACAATCGATTGTAATAAAACAATTCCAATGAATAAGGCAGTTAATACAAGTTGTCTACTTTTATTCATACGCGGTTGCATCAGTGTTCCTCCAAATTTATTGTTAGTGTTTATAAAATATTCATTAATTATCATACAACAAATGTTTGAAATTATTACACAAAATCTTTTAATTTGTTTAAAAAAGCATTTATAGGCTCGGGGGAAAATAGTATTTCAAACTAAAAAAGTAGTACAATGCCCGGTTAACAGGCATTTACTACTTTTTAAACGTATATCATCAGACTCTACGGTACCATACGTTATTCATAATATTTTTTAATTTGCACGTTTCTTATCAAAATAAATATTCATACGTCGAATTGCTTCTTGTAAATCTTCATCAGATGCAGCATATGAAATACGAATATATTCTGGCGTAAATTCAGAAAAAGCAGCCCCAGGAATTACGGCAACATGTCCATTTTCAGCTAAATCTAACGCAAAAACTTCACTGTCTTGATTCATATCAGCTGGAATCTTAGCAAAGATATAAAAAGCACCTTCTGCCGGTACAATTTCAAACCCAAATGCTTCTAGTTGTGGGACCATCCAGTCACGTCGCTTTTTGTAAATTTCACGCATCCCCTCAGCAACATTAGCTGATTTCGTTAACGCAACTGTTGCACCATCTTGAATAAATTTAGGTAACGCAAACGTTAGCGCCTCATGAACTTTTTGTGCCTGATCAACGAAAGCTTTATCAGCAATAATAAAGCCAATGCGATATCCTGTCATGGCATGTGATTTTGATAAACCAGTCATTAGAATTGATTGTTCTGGTAAGAGACTAGCCATTGAAACATGCTCTTGATCGTATGTCAATTGTGCATAAATTTCATCAGAAATCACCCATAAATGGTACTTCTTGAAGACATCCGCAAGCGCTTCTAATTCATCGCGTGTGTAGGTCACACCAGTCGGATTAACTGGATAATTAAACAAGACAGCTTTAATGTTAACATCCGATTCTTCAACTGTTTGCGCCACTAATTCCGGTGTTAATTTGAAATTAGTTGGTCGTGTATTAACGGTAATTTTTTGACCATGTGCTAAGTCTAAGGAAGCTGTATAAGGTGCATAGGCTGGTTCAGGAATCATTAAGCCTTCGTTATCATTTAGCAAAGTCATAAAAATCACATTGATAGCTTCTGATGCCCCCACTGTTACAATGACATTAGTTTCATCATCAAATGGCAAATCATAGCGTGAGCTATAATATGCTGCTGCTGCTTGACGCAAATCACGTTCCCCTTGGGCATCAGCATAGTGTGAATTATTATTGGCAATTGATGACATAACCGCTTCTTTGATATTTTCATCAACATCAAATCCCGGTTCACCAAATGTTAAACGTAACAAATCTGGTATGTCACGCACTTGTTTTTGAAAACCTGTTAACCCATCAGGTGCTAGATTCGTGATTTTGGCATTCAACGGTTGTACAAATTCATTTTGCGTCATTTTCATTCACTCACATTTCTATTTATTTTTTAATTTAGTATCATAGTTAATATTAAATTTAAAGTCCATTTTACTATTTTTTTCTACCTTAACACAACTAGTAGATTAGTTTATTATACTAAATTCATGATAAAATAATTATATATCATTCTCATAAAAAATGTTTTTTAATCATTAAACTAGAGGAGGCTTAGAATGTTAGATTTTACTGACACGCCGATTGAAGCACCCATTCAAAATTGGGATTGGGCACCTATTAAAGAAGTGCCCATTATAGAAAATAACGAGCCCTTAGTTTCATTAAGTTATTTACCTGAAAAACTGATTGTTAGCCCACAATATTTTATCCAAAACTTACCCGGTGCCTATCCTGAACTATTTGCCCGAGCACATGTACAAGAAAAATTAATTGAAGCTGCGCGCAAACTTCCCTACGGCTATAAATTTGTTGTATTTGACACGTGGCGTAGTATCCCCACGCAACAAGCCTTATTTGATCAAATGAAATTATTTGTTAAACGCGACCACCCTACTTATTCTGATGAGGAAATTCAACAAGCGGCTTTACGAATTGTCGCCTTACCGTCTACTGATGAAAAGAAGCCGTCACCACATAACACTGGGGGTTCTGTTGATTTATCAATCATCGATGAAAAAGGACGCCTATTAGATATGGGAAGCCCCTTTGATGATATTAGTCTTCACGCCAAAACCACTTATTACGAAGTGGACGACACTTCTGACAAATATGAGGAAGCCCGCCGTAATCGACGGTTGCTCTATCACATCATGATTCAATCTGGTTTTACTAACTACACTGAAGAATGGTGGCATTTTGATTATGGTAATCAAAATTGGGCTAAATTAAGCAATCAAGATCACGCTTTATATGGTGCTACAAAACCAGTATTTCCTTGGGTGAAAGCTTATTAAACATACCAATAATTTGTAACATTTATGATGGCTATTAAGAAAAAGAGCACGCAGAAAAAGGCGGTTTGAAGCCAGCGTGTGAACTGAACCCCGTAAGTTGGAATACCTCCAAACTTACGGGGTTCAGTTCGGTGTAACGCGTTTACACTATAAACATTGCAGGCGCATCATTAATACATTTTTAACTAAAAAAGTTGGGACATCTTCTGTGATCCCAACTTTTCTATCTAAACCACATTAATTTCTAATTAAAATTAATGTGGTTTCACTTATTTTTAATCAAAGCTTACACTTGACTATGAATTAAATCTCGTTTTGCTAATTCTTCAGCAATTTGCACCGTGTTCCAAGCAGCCCCTTTTAAAAGATTGTCAGAGACAACCCACATATTAAAACTACCCGGATTTTCAATGTCTGCCCGTACACGTCCCACAAATGTTTCACGCTTATCCACTGCATTTAATGGTTGTGGATAGACTTGATTTGCTGGATCATCTTCCAAAACAACACCTGGTGCTGCTGCCAAAAGTCGTTGTACATCTGCACGTGTTGCAGATTCATCAGCAACGGTAACATAAACCGACTCACCATGACCAACTGGTACTGGTACACGAACTGCCGTCGCCGTCACCTTAACTTGAGTTGATGTTGGATCACCAAACATGATTTTTTTGGTTTCTTGCATCATTTTTTGTTCTTCATACGTATAACCGTCATCTTGAAACGTATCAATTTGTGGTAATAAGTTAAATGCTAACGGATAATGCTTTTTATCACCCTTGGTTGGTAAAATTTCAGCTGTTTGGGACTCACCATTCAAATGTTGTTGCGCTTGTTGTAATAATTCATCCCAGGCACGCTGCCCTGCCCCCGAAGCAGCTTGATAGGTTGAAACAATCACTTGTTTTAGACCATATGCTTTATGCAATGGTTCTAATCCAACAACCATTTGAATTGTTGAACAATTAGGGTTAGCAATAATGCCATGATGATCAGCTAATGCTTCTGGATTAACTTCAGGTACAACTAATGGTACCTTTGGATCCATGCGCCAATATGATGAATTATCAACTGCAACAGCACCACGTTTGACTGCTTCGGGTAATAATTCGCCTGCTAGTTGTCCACCTGCTGAAGCCAGTACTAAATCCACCCCGTCAAATGATGTTGGTTTTGCTTCCTCAATCGGAATAACCTGGCCTTTAAATTGGCGTGTTTGACCAACTGAACGCGCTGATGCTAGTAACTTTAATGATTTTACTGGAATTGTTGATTGCGCTAACTGTGCTAAAATACGTGTCCCAACTGCACCGGTCGCACCTAAAATTGCAACATGATATCCTTCATCCATCTTTTAGTCCCCCTTATATGCTTGGTTTTAATCAAAAATTTGCTACATTAAAAGCACAATGCTGAAAAATCCAGTTGTGCTTGTAATAATTATTTATTTTTTTAATTCAACATAATGTTGCAAACGTGTCATCGCTGTTTGCAACTTTTCTGTTGAAGCGGCATATGAAATACGAATATAGCCTTCACCACCTGCACCAAAAATTGAGCCTGGTGCAATACCTAATTTCACAGTTTCTGCTAAATCGTAAACAAATTCCAGATCATTCGTATTTAATGATGCTGGGATTTTTGCAAAGATATAAAAAGCACCACCTGGTTGTGCTGCAGTGAAACCTGCCTTAGCTAAGCCTTCTAAGACAAAATCGCGTCGCTTTTGATAAACAGTTCGCATAGCAACAGGATCTTCACGTCCATTACGTAACGCTTCAATGGCACCAGCCATCATTGGACCTGGTGCCGTTGCCACCATTGATTGATGCGCTTTACCAATCTGATTCATTAATGCTGATGGGCCAACCACGTAACCAATTCGATAACCTGTCATGGCATGTGATTTTGATAAACCGCTAATTAAAATCGTCTGTTCTGGTAATAGTTTAGCCATTGACGTGTGTTTTTCATCATAGACAAGTTCTGCATAAATTTCATCAGAGATAACTAATAGGTTATGCTCACGCAAAATATCAGCTAATACCGCTAATTGTGCAGCCGAATAAGTCACACCCGTTGGATTTGACGGATAATTCAATAAAATCGCTTTTGCATTAGGATGCTCTTTAATGGTTGCTGTTAACTTTGCCGGTGTGACAAGAAAATCAGGCGCTGTATTTAAGCCAATTACTTCAATATGATTCATTTTTGCAACTGATTCATAAAGTGGAAATGTTGGTGTCGGTACAATTAATTCATCACCAGGATTAAATAATGCCTGAAAAGTTGCACTAATGGCTTCAGCAGCGCCCACCGTAACACTAATCTCTGATTTTGGATCATATCTTGGTGTATCAAAACGCTCTGTCAAATAGTCTGAAATAGCTTCACGCAATGCTATCACACCTTGAGATGGTGAATAATGCGAATCATCAGCCGCAACATCAGCAATAATTGCTTGCTTAATATGTTCAGGCGCTGAAAAATCTGGTTCACCCAATGTTAACTTTAAAATACCGTCTATCTTTGAAAACCTATCATCAACCACCCGAATTGGTGATGGGACACTATTAGCCAATGTTTTATTAACTTGGCTAACCAACGCTTCACTCACTTCAACCATCTTTGCTTCTCCTTGGCTTATATGCCCACATTCTAATACTTATTATAATACCTTGTCTAATCCTGTTTGCAATCCTTTAATAGTATTAATACGACGAATGGATAAGGCAACACCACCCATAAATGACTCCCGAGTAAATGATATTTGCTTAATACGTAATGTTTCTCCTGGAGCGCCAAATACAACCTCTTCTTCAGCGACATAACCAGGTAAACGCATCGCATGCACTGGCACACCAGCAATTTCATCCCCACGAGCAGCATCCTCGTGATTAGTAGTAACTGGCGTTTGCTCACGTGCTTGAGCAATTGCTTGGGCAGTTGCCCGTGCTGTTCCTGAAGGTGCATCCATTTTTTTGGGATTATGGATTTCCAAAATTTCAGCATCTGGTAAGTATTTTGCAGCTTGAGAAGCAAACTGCATAAGCAAAACACCTGACAAAGAAAAATTAGGTACAATCAACGTTGCTTGGCCCTTGTCTTCACTGACTTTTGCTAGCTGTTTAACTTGCGCTTCTTGTAAACCACTCGTTCCGACTACTAAATTAAACCCATGTTGCAAAGCATACTTGCCATTATCAAAGGCTGCATCTGGTCGTGTGACATCAACCCACACATCAGCCGTAACATTAATATCAGCTAGCGACGTAAAAACTGGTACATCACTATCACTTGGTGCATGTGCTAAAATACCGACAAGTTGCAAATCTGATTCAGTTGCGATTAATTGCTGAATAGCGCGCCCCATTTTACCGAAGCCACCAGCTAAAAATACAGTTGTCATGTCCATTATCCCTTTCGATCAAGTTTTGTTAAAACGTCCTGTGTTTCCACTTCATCCAATGGTAAGATTGGCAAACGAGTTACATTTTGTACTTCACCTTGATGTGCCAAAACTGCTTTAAGTGGTGCTGGCGATGGATAGCTAAACAAAGCTAACATCTTGGGTGTTAACCAACGTTGCATTTCACCTGCCTTAACAACATCACCTGAAGCTAGTGCTGCAAACAAATCAGTCATTTCTTTACTATATAAATGGGCCGCAACTGAAATCGTTCCGGCAGCACCAACAGCCTTGGCAGCCAAAGTTTGTGAATCCTCACCCGTATAAACCTTAAAATCAGCGGGTGCATGGTCAACTAGATAAGCCAAATCATCAATACTTGTCACCTGTTTAACAGCATTAATATTTGGATGTTCTGCTAATGTTAGAACACTCTCATTGGTCAAACCCACTACTGAACGTCCCGGAATATTGTAAACCATTACTGGCACAGTTGCTGCATCAGCAATTGCTTTAAAATGTGCCATCATCCCCTTCTGATTTGGCTTGCTGTAATAAGGTGTCACTGCCAAAACAGCATCAACACCAGCAATGCCACTGACCTCTTTGGCTAGGGCAACTGAATTAGCAGTATTGTTATCACCTACGTTAGCAATCACCGGACCATAGTCGCCAACTTTAGCTGCAAAATAGGCATACAAAGCAACCTTTTCTGCATGCGTTAATGTTGGCGACTCACCTGTTGTCCCACCAATCACAAATCCTTGTGACCCCTCAGAAATCAAACGGCTTGTTAATGAATCCAAAGCCGGATAATCAATAGTATTGTCTTGCGTAAATGGGGTAATAATCGCCGTAATCAAAGAAATATTTTCATACATTTTATTCACACTTTCTATTGTTCCATTCGCCAATTTAAAAATTTAATCATTGCGTGAACGCCTGGTGCAATGGCTGCTTCATCGGGTGCTAACTGGCTGTCATGTAACCCATGTTCAGCATCACCGACACCTAGCCAAAACATCGTACCTGGAATCTGATTAATTAAATAGCCAAAATCTTCACCTGTCATAGCTGGTTGTGATATTGCAAAATCAACATCTTCATCATTCGCCATAAATGCCATAAATGCAGCCGTTGTTTTTTGATCATTATTAACCGGCCAATAACCACCTTGATTTAATTCAAGATCAAAAGTGACCCCATACATGGTTGCTAAACTTTGGGCAATTTCACGTACTCGCTGTTGCATCATTTCTAAGTCAGCTTGTTGAAAGGCGCGAATCGTACCCGCCAACTGTGCTTCATTAGGTATAACATTACCAATTGTTCCAGCTTGTAATTTACCAATTGTAATAACGCCACCACGTACTGGGTCAACATTACGTGAAACAATTGTCTGAATCGCCATCACAAATGAAGCGGCAGCAACGATTACATCCTGTGCTTGGTGGGGAAAAGCAGCATGACCACCATGACCCTTAATCGTTAAATGAATTTCGGTCGTACCTGCAAACAACGTTCCTTGACGTGTTGCAATTTGACCGGCTGGCATGGCTGGCTGATCATGTAATGCATAAAATTCATCTGGTCGCCATTCATCAACAAACGTTCCCAATTCATATAGTTGTTTACCACCTGCTTGTTCTTCTTCAGCTGGTTGAAACAAAAAAACCATATTGTCTGTTGGTTGATTTTCTGCAAAATGGGCTAACACCCCCAGCGCAACTGTCATATGAATATCATGACCACAAGCATGCATCACACCATCATTTTGGGAAGCATATGGCAACTGTGTTTCTTCCTTTATCGGTAAAGCATCAATATCCGTCCGATAACCAATTGTTCTTTTAGGATTACTACCGGTTAATCGCACCAACAAGGCTGTTGGAATAGCTGGAATTTCTCGAATAGTTAACCAGGGTGACCCCCAAGACAAAACAATTTCTTTTAGATAAACTTGCGTTTGATACTCTATCATCGATAATTCCGGATTGGTATGTAAATGACGGCGAATCGCAATTAAATCAATATCAGCTGTTGCCACTGCAAATCCCCTTTCTTTTTATAATGAACGTAACGCATCAACCAAAGCCGTTTTAGCTTGTGTCTTTTCATCAATCTTTTTAATAACTTTAGCAGGAACGCCTGCAACCACGGTATTAGCGGGAACATCCTTCGTGACAATAGCTCCTGCGGCAATAACAGCATTTTCACCAACTTGGACGCCTTCAATGACAACCGCATTGGCACCAATCAAAACGTTATCCCCAATTGTTACTGGTGTAGCAGAAGCAGGTTCAACAACTCCTGCCAACACTGCCCCTGCGCCAACGTGACTATGCGCCCCCACAATGGCACGACCACCTAGAACAGCCCCCATATCAATCATGGTACCAGCACCAATTTCAGCACCGATATTAACAACGGCGCCCATCATGATAACAGCATTCTCACCAATCGCAACTTGGTCACGAATAATGGCCCCTGGTTCAATACGAGCAGGTACATTTTCATAATCCAACAAAGGTACCCCACTATTACGTGCTAATAATTCAACATGATAATCAGAAATCTTATCACCAGCTGCGGCAATAACTGGTTGAATGTCTTGATAATCACCAATTACGGTACCAGTTTTAGTTTCAATAAATGCTTGCACCGTTTCTGGCCAGGTAATCTGTGCCAAATCACCAGCTAACGTAACACGTGCTGGCGTCTTTTTAGGAGCCGTCGCAATGTAATTAATAATTTCTTGTGCATCTAAATTGTTCATTATTTTTCTCCCAAATTCTGCTTTTTATTGATAGTGCTTATCTAAACGAAGCATGTCCGTATAAGTCTCACGTTCTACAACCAATTGCTCTTTACCATCCTCAACAAAGACAACAGCCGGACGTGGATTGCGATTATAATTTGAAGCCATTGAATAACCGTAAGCACCAGTTGCCAACACCGCTAAAACATCCCCTGGTTTCGTCTGTGGTAACGCTTGCTCCCAAACCAACACATCCCCAGATTCACAATACTTACCAGCTACTCGGACTACTTGTTCAGATGGTGCCGACGGATTGTTGGCAAGTATGGCTTCATACTTTGCTTCATACAATGCCGGGCGAATATTGTCACCCATACCACCATCAACAGATAGGTAACTACGAATACCTGGCACATCTTTTCTGGAACCAATCGTATAAAGATTATAACCAGCAGGTCCTACAATTGCTCGTCCTGGTTCAATCCAAATGGTTGGCATTGTCATACCATATTCAGTAGTCTTTTCAGTAATCGTATCAATAATTGCCTCAACAAATTCAGTTGCAGGTAATGGTTGATCTTCTTGCGTATATCGAATACCAAACCCACCACCTGTATTAATAACTTGTGGTTCAAAGCCCCACTCATGAACCAAATCAACTAACTTGGCAGCAGCCATCTGAAAACCAGTCACGTCAAAGATTTGCGAACCAATGTGAGCCGAAACTCCTAATACATTCAAATAAGGATCAGCTAATGTTTGCGCCAACGCCTGCTGGGCTTGACCACTATTGACATCAAAACCAAACTTACTATCAGTTTGACCCGTTGAAATATAATCGTGCGTATGAGCTTCAACACCTGGCGTAATACGTAACAAAACATTTTGCTTTTGGTTACGCTCTGCTAATAAATCATGTAATAGATTAATTTCATAGAAATTATCTAAAATAATAGTTCCTAAACCATTGTCGATCGCCATCTCTAATTCTTCGGCTGATTTATTATTACCATTGAAAGAAACATTGGCCATTGGGAAATTTGCGGCTAATGCCGTTTGAATTTCACCACCAGAAACAACATCTAAGTGAATATCCTCTTGCGCCGCAACTTCATACATTGCCACCGTTGCGAATGCTTTCGAAGCATAGGAAACGGCATAAGCCATGTGTCGATTAATGAAGACGGCCTTAAAAGCCCGCATTTGATTGCGAATACTATTCACATCGTATACATACAATGGTGTTTGATACTTTTGTGCCAATGACGTGGCGGTTACACCACCAATCGTTAATTCACCAGCTTGATTAACCTGATATGGTACTGCCATAAGAATTCCCCTTTAATCTACTATTACACGCATTAAGCGTTCTTGTAAGCCGGTTGCAACAACCCATGGTGCTAATGAAACATGTTGTGCAACATCTTCTAATGTATTTTCATATTGTCCTTGTTGACCAATAATGGTTACAACTGTACCGACTGGTAATTCTTCAGGTAATGAAATCATCATTTGATCCATTGCTAAGTTACCAACGATGGGCGCTTTTTGCCCATTTACCAACACTTCAAAACCTTTTAATGATCTTGGTAAACCATCGGCATAGCCAATTGGTAAGGTACCGATCCATTCGCCTTCTTTAGTATGGTATGTATGACCATAACTAATGGCTGCATTAGCCGGCATTTTTTTAACATAGATCAATTCCGTTTCTAATGTCAGAACTGGTTTTAAATAATTATCTGGCAACACTGAGCCTCTTGAAGGTTCCATACCGTAGATCACCGTGCCTGCACGAATATAATCCGTTGGTATTCCATCAGCATGATAGAGTGCAGCGCCTGAATTTGCTAAATGAACCATTGGTGGCATTGACAAACCATCTGTTAATGCATGCCAATTAGCCAATTGTTCATGAAAATAAGCATTCTTTAGTGAATCCCCTTCTGAAAAATGGGTCATGATACTTTGGTATTTAAATGGTGTGTCTGCTGCTTGTAGATACCGTATTGCGTCTATCAACGCATCACGTTCTCTAAACCCAATGCGTCCCATGCCGGTATCAACACCCAAGTTAATTTGTAATGTGTTGGACGTTCCCTCAAGATTGTTAGTTGCTTGCTGTAGCCATGCTAAATCACTAACCGTTGCAATTAAATCATTATCAGCCATTAACTTCGCATATTGCGGTAACGTGATGCCTAAAATTAGAATTGGTACGGTAATACCTACTTGGCGTAGCGCTAATGCTTCATCCAAAACGGCAACCGCTAAACCATCAACACCGCCTTTGATTGCTGCTTGTGCCATTGTCTGTAGCCCAAAACCATAAGCATTGGCCTTTACTGCTAGAAACATAAACTTGGCACCACTCATTTTTCTAGTGACCGACACATTATGCGTAATTGCTGCTTGTGAAATTTTAATTCTAGTTGGTCTTGTTATTGCTACTACCATGTTATCAACCTCTATTTTAATTTCTGACACAAAAAAACCGATCAACAGGCACTATTGCACTGTCAATCGGACTTAAAATTATCCTATAAGACTGTGACAATAGCACCCCGCTTGTTAGCGACAGTCTAATAGCTATTAACTACTATCCCAACAATTCAAATGACACAATTTGAATTATTTCGGCAACCGCTCCTTTCACTTAATTTCTTTACCTGTGCAGGCTCCATTAAGCTACTTTTATTGGTTGCAACCTCTATTAATCATTAATGTAACATTAGAATATATTATTTTTATTATTATGTCAACACTTGACATTAATCTTTTTTTCACTTTTAATTAGTGCCAATTAGAATTTTTATTTGGAGGAAAAAATGAAAGTCGTAAAATTTGGTGGTTCATCGCTAGCAACTGGCGCACAAGTTCAAAAAGTTCTTAACATTATCCAAGCTGATAATGATCGTAGAATCGTTGTTGTATCAGCTCCAGGTAAACGTTTTACTGATGATATTAAGGTGACTGACTTATTAAAAACTTATGCTGATCAAACTATTGCTGGTGATGATACCACAGATATTTTGTTGACCATTTTGGCGCGTTACCAAGACATTGCGCAATATTTTGGATTAGAAAAAAATAAGATTATTCCCCAAATAAAACAGCAATTAATCCAGTTAAATCGTGTTCATTATCCATCATTTGACCACTTATACGCTGCCTTTATGGGGCATGGGGAACTACTCAATGCACAATTAATTGCTTGTATCCTACAAACAATTGGTCAACCGGCTACTTTTGTTTCCCCGATGGATTTAGGAATGACGGTTAGTGGTTCACCCCGGGCTGCCCGCTTAGATCCTGCTAGTTATGAACGCATGCATCATGTGCAGTATGATGCAAATAAATTATTAATCGTACCTGGTTTTATTGCCTATACCAATGACGGTTATGCAGCCACTTTTAGTCGCGGTGGTTCTGACATCACCGGCGCAATTTTAGCACGTGGCTTGCATGCTGATTTATATGAAAATTTCACTGACGTTTCTGCGATTTATACTGTTAATCCAGGTATCGTTGCTAATCCTAAGTCGATTGAAAAAATGACTTACAGAGAGATGCGTGAACTTTCATACGCCGGCTTCGCAGTTTTTCACGATGAAGCCATTATTCCTGTCATCGAAGCAAATATACCAATTAATGTTAAAAACACTAATGATCCCGAGGCACCTGGTACAATGATTGTACCTAACCAGGCGATTACGCCTACTTTACCAGTAACTGGCATTGCCAATGATGATCGTTTTGCAGCACTATATTTACACCGCTATTTGCTTAATCGTGAAGTTGGTTTTACGTTGAAAATTTTACAAATTCTTGCATCATATAATGTTAGTTATGAGCATATGCCTTCTGGAATTGATGACATGACAATTATCTTTGATAAATCACAATTAACCCCCACTATCAAAGCACACATTAGTCATGACTTGTATCAAACAATTGCACCTGATGACTTAGAGTGGCTTGATGATTACGCTATTATTATGATTGTTGGTGAGGGGATGCAAAAAAATATTGGTACCCTTAATAAAATTACAGCTGCATTGGCGAAAGACAATATTAATCTCCCCATGGTTAATCAAGGTGCCTCGCAAATTTCAACGATGTTGGGCGTACCCGTTGACCAAATGGACGAAGCGGTTAAAGTCATTTATGAAGCTGTTTTTTAGGTCCACCCTTTATATGATGCCAACCAATTGAAATCTTTAATCTAAAAAAGTCGCAAATTACCAATAATTTTGGCTCTATACTTTCTAGCGTGAAACTAAACATTTCACGCTTTTTATTTTGTCTTTTTCACATAAAAAAAGACA
>NZ_BJEG01000009.1 GCF_005405545.1 Weissella hellenica | reverse complement strand
ATCTGCTATTGGATTATGTCACATTCATATAAAGCATATTCTATTATATTTTGTTAAAAATCGTGTAAAATTGAAAAGGATACATACATTTAAACTTATAATTATATGATGTAATTAGCCTATGAATTTGATATGATTAAAAAAGCTACAATAAAAATAGAATGGATTGGTAATTTCAAAGTGAAAAAACCAGGAATCGGCGTAAGCCATGCCAAAGTTATTTTACTTGGCGAACATGCGGTCGTTTATGGCCAACCAGCCATTGCACTTCCCTTACCGGATTTAGCAATGACTGTCAAAATAGAACCACGTGAAGCAGGACAGGTTATCTTATCTCAAGCCTATCGCGGGTCATTAGAAGCAATGGCAGAGGTTTATGAAGGTATTCGTCAGCTTATCATTAGATTATTACGATACTTTGATGCAGCAGATATGCCTTTTACGATGACCATTACTTCTAACATTCCACAAGAACGTGGTATGGGTTCATCTGCAGCAACAGCAATTGCTATTGTTCGTGGTTTTTTTGATTTTTTCAATAAACCACTTTCAAAATCAGAATTACAACGTTGGGCAAGTATTGAAGAATCAATTACTCATGGGTCACCTTCAGGTTTAGACACTGCAACAGTTGCTAATGATCAAGCAATTTGGTTTGTTAAAGGCGAACAGCCTCAAAAAATAAATGTAGCATTAGATGCAACACTCATCATTGCTGATACAGGTATTCAGGGACAAACAGGAATGGCAGTGGCAGTTGTGCGTGAACATTTGTTTAATGAACCTAAAACGACACAGCATCATATTGATAAAATTGGGGAAATTGTTAAAAATACTCGTATTGCTATTTCGGAGAATAACGTCCTTAAATTAGGACAATTTATGAATAAAGCGCAAAAGCATCTAGAAGCCTTAGGAATTTCTCATCCTAAATTAGATGAATTAATTTTAGCAGCTCGCAATGCTGGTGCTTTAGGCGCTAAACTCACTGGTGGTGGCGTTGGTGGTACAATGATTGCACTAACTCAAAACGCCGAGCAAACAACCAATGTTTTAATGGCGTTAGAAGCTGCCGGTGCACACGAAGTTTGGACGCAAACATATAGTCATTAATCATTTTAGCATTAGGAGTTTTTAGAATGCATTTTACAGCACGTGCGCATACAAATATCGCATTATTAAAATATTGGGGTAAGGCAGATACTGCTATCATAACCCCTACGACGACATCCATATCTTTGACACTTGATGAGTTTTATACAGATACGACGGTTTGGTTTGATGAAAGTTTAACGACTGATAAGTTTATCTTAGATAATGAAGTCATGACGGGCCATGCCTTACAAAAAGTTAGTCAATTTCTTAACGTTGTGCGGCGTCAAGCTGACATTACGAGTTATGCATCAGTCATTTCAACTAATCATGTCCCAACGGCAGCGGGCTTAGCATCATCAGCTTCAGCATTCGCAGCATTAGCTGGTGCTGCTAGTAAAGCAGCTGGTTTAGATTTAACGTTGACAGAACTTTCGCGTTTAGCACGCCATGGATCAGGTTCAGCAACCCGTTCCGTTTTTGGTGGCTTTGCGCAGTGGACGCCGGGCGACGATACAACATCAGTCGGTTCACCATTATTGGCCGATGCGGATTGGCCAATTCAGTTGATGACCGTGGTTATTAATGACCAACAAAAAGCAGTCGGTTCACGTGCTGGCATGCAACATGCTATGGCAACCTCTCCTTTTTATGATTTATGGGTTAAAACAGCTAACGAACAAGTTAATCAAATGATAACTGCAATTCATAATCATGATATAACGACTATTGGTCAAATAGCAGAAGCCAACGCGCTTCAAATGCATGCAACTAATATGACGGCTGTTCCACCGTTTAATTATTTAACCGATAAAAGTTGGGAAGTTATTTTGATGGCCCAGGAATTACGGCAAAAAGGAATTCCTGTTTACGCCACAATGGATGCTGGCCCAAATGTGAAATTAATTTCTAATCCTGCTGATACTGAGGTTATTAAAGAATCATTATTATCAGTTGTTTCAGATAATCAAATTATTAATGCGCACCCAGGCCCAGGTATTCAAATTAATGCAGGAGATTCAATATGTTAGCGACGGCACAAGCACCTGGTAAATTATTTTTGATTGGTGAATATTCAATAACATTTCCTTTTCAAAGTGCGGTTGCCTTTGCAGTTGATAAGTACGTTACCGTAACAGCTGAATCAAATGATATGCAAGTAGTAGACATCACGAGTGATCAACTTGGCAATTTAAAAATACCCTTTGAACAAATACAAAAACCACTTACAATAGATAATTGGCAGTTAGTAAAAAGAACGATGGCTGTTTTATACCAATATCATTTTAAAAATCTTTCTGTCTATCAAGGACTAAAACTTAATATTACAAGTGATTTAACTTTTCAAGGTAAAAAATTAGGATTAGGATCCTCCGCTGCAGTAGTTGTTGCAATTATAAAAGCATTTAATCAAGTATTTAATTTGAAATTATCTAAGCAAGAACAATTCAAATTAGGTGCCCTTGTTATGTTAACCCTACCGCAATTTTCTAAAGGATCAATGGCTGATGTTGCCGTGGCAACTTATGGAAATGTTTTATCTTACCACAAATTTGATGATTTTTTTGTGAATCAATTGCTAGCTAATGGAATGGATTATGCAACGATTATGCAACGTGATTGGCCTGGTTTAGCTATCAAAATTTTGCCATGGCCTACTGATTGGCAAATTGCAATTGGTTGGACAAAAACACCTGCTGACACACAAGAGATATTGAATCATATTATACCATCTGAAAAAATAGCAGCTGCAAAAGAAAAACTTGCCTTAACGACAAAGCCACTTATTAATAAATTTATTTTGGGACTTAAAAATAGCAATTTTGAAATGGTGTCTCAAAGCATTCTTTTAAATGCGACCGACATCACTAATTATACAAATGAAGTTGGGATTAATTATTTGACGGCTAGCTTAACTGATGCGCTCAACATCGCCACTGACTTACATATACCAGCAAAAATTTCGGGTGCTGGCGGCGGCGATAATGTTATTGCAATTACAACTCGTAATGAAAATAAAGAAAAATTACAAAAAGCATGGCAACGTTCGGGTATTATCCCACTACCCTTACATATCGCAACTTTAGGAGAATAAGCAATATGGAATCAGCACACGCACATCGAAAAGATGAACATTTAGCATTAGCTGAAGCTGAATATCGACAACATCAACCAGTATCATCTCTAAAACAAGTTCGTCTCATTCATAATAGTTTACCTGAAATAAATATTGCTGATGTTTCTCTTGCTGTGAAAGATGAAAAATTTAATTTTACATCGCCCTTTTATATCGAAGCTATGACGGGTGGTAGTAATCGAACTGGGAAAATTAATCAGCAACTTGCTGAAGTTGCTCGTCAAACTGGTATAGCCATGGCAGTTGGTTCACAGAGTGTAGCACTAAAGGATAGTAGCGCTATTGAAAGCTTTACGGTTACTCGTCAAACTAATCCAGATGGCTTTATCATGGCAAATATTGGCGCTGGTCATAATGCAAAAGCTGCACAAAAAGTTGTTGATATGATTGGAGCTAATGCTTTAGAGGTGCATTTAAATGTCCCGCAAGAAATTGTGATGCCTGAAGGTGATGCAGAGTTTATGTGGTTAGATAATATTGCGGATATTATCCAAACCGTTAACGTACCTGTCATCATCAAAGAAGTTGGCTTTGGTATGAGTGCGGCAGTCATTCAAGACTTATATAATATGGGTGCCGAATATGTTAATATCGGTGGTCGTTCTGGCACTAATTTTGCGGTTATTGAAGATAGACGTAATCGTGAACAGCATAAAAGTTTTGATTTTCTATATGATTGGGGTCAAACAACAGCAGAAAGTTTATTAGAGGCACAGTCAGTAGCGAAAGCACCTGTTATTTTCGCTATGGGTGGTATTCAAGATCCATTAGATGTTTTAAAAGCCCAAATTATGGGGGCAAAAGCAGTTGGAGTGGCTGGTCATTTTTTGCATACTGTTCTTCAAAATGGTCCTGAAGGATTAGTTGATGAAATTTTAAATTGGCAACGACAGTTAAAAAAATTATACGCATTAGTTGGTGCTAAATCAGCAGATGATTTGGTAAATGTACCTTATATTTTATCTGCAGAATTATTACATTATAAGGACCAACGACATTTATAAATTTAACGTTTTATTAGCGTTTTCAAAGTTTTTCTAAAGCAGGTAAAGTGAACCTTCATTTTGCCTGTTTTTTTACTTACATTCTTGATAATGTCGTAAAATAAAAATATGAAAAACATGTTAACAGAAAGTATTCGTCAACAAACTGATGATCAAATAATAGATGCAACGCTGACCTTGTTGCAAAGCCAATCTTATGACCAACTTGCAGTTACTGAAATCACTCGCAAGGCAGGCGTGTCACGGATGGCTTTCTATCGCCATTTTGGTACAAAAGAAGCAGTCATCCAAGCTATTGTTATGCAGTTAACCCAAGACTTTGAAAAAGAAGCCGTTGAACTACCTTTAAATGCAGAAGCTATTTCACGTGCATTCTTTGGTTTTGTCAAAGCGAATGGTATTGCTATTGCTGTTTTACTAAATGCCGGGTTACGCGAGCAATTCTACCCACCTTTACGTGATATTTTACATAGTTTGTACGCTGAAGGTATCCAAAATGCAGTAACTGTTAATCGCTCTATTGATTATGTATCAGACTTCATTGCTTCTGGTATGCTTGCTTTAGCTATTAGATGGATTGCAACTGGTGCACATGAATCAATTGATCAGATGGTTCAAATTGCTAATAATATGACCAATGCTCATCAAGCTACCATCTAGATAACATGATTAAATAAAAAAGGTATTGATAACCAATCATATAAATGATTGTGATTATCAATACCTTTTTTTCATTGAATTTAACTATTTGCGGTCTTGCTTACCAGCATTACGACCACCCTTTGAACTAGTATGTTCTTGGGTTGTATTCGTAATATCTTTACGACTACCGTTTTGTTGCTGTTGTTGTTCTTGAGCAGCTTGCATTGCTTCTGCAAAACGACCAGAAGGCTTTGCTTTAATTTTACCGGCTAATGCATCATCAACAACATCTTTCACTTCAAAAGTTGCATTAACTTGGGCTTTCAAGCGTGGACGCCAAACAATTATAATAAGTGTTTGAAGAATCATAACCAGCGCACCAGCAAAGAAATACAACGCAATACCAGCATTGGTTACCCATGTCATGAATAACATCATAATTGGCATAACATACATCATCATTTGCATTTGCTTTTTTTGTTCAGCAGGAATACCAATTAGTGATAGATAAGCCTGAATACCGTATGCAATTGCCGTCGCAATTGCTAAAATTGGCGCATGTGAGGCTAAATTAATCCCAAAAAAAGTTGCGTGAGCAATTTCATTTGAATTCTTAATTGCAGCGTACAAACCCATGAAGATAGGCCATTGGATGATTAGTGTTGCAAAGTTCATCCCACCAAGCAAGGATACATTATTTTCACGATATATCGTCATCATTGCTTGTGAAGCTAACATTTGTTCTTCCTGAGATTGCGCACTTTTTTGGGCTTCTTGAACCTTTTTTAATTGTGGTTGCAATAGACGCATTTTTTCTTGTTGAATTGTTGCATTACGTTGTTGGTGTATCATCATTGGTAACAAAATCAAACGGACAACCAATGTCAAAATAATAATTGACCAACCAACTGCATTGATACCACCAATTGCTGTTTCAGACCAGTGCATAAAGTCAGTTAGTGGTCCTTTTAAGAAGTCAGCATGTCCTGTAACAAACAAAACAACTAATACAATTAATAGTATCGGGGTTAAACCTTTAATTTTCATGAAGTATTTTTTCCTACCTATTCATTTTCGTATTCTCTTATTTCAAATAACAATTATATCATGAAATGTATAATATATTTAGAATTTTTATTGTCATTAAGACATCGTCTATTTTATGAATTGAATTTATTAATTATCGATTCAATATCCTTAATAATAAGTGACATTGTGCCATCCGGTTTATTAATAAATTCTACCTTACTTTTATCTTGGTATATATCCATTGGAATTGAAATTTCAATCCCCGAATCTAATTTAAACCGCTGTAAACGATATTTTTTCTCAATGCGTTCTGTATTGGGAACATTAATATCAGATTCTAATTGTTTGGTATCCATAATTTGCTGATACGCTTGCTGTGCAGACACATTACCTTTAAAGACGGATTCAGCTATTACTGAAGTTTTAATTTCACCATCATCTTGCACAGTATCAAAAATCGTATTTTGTGTTTCTGCTAAGACTTCATGTTCAGGCATATCGAATTTACTAGCAACTGATTTGACAGCTTGTTTGATAGCTTGAATATTATCTTTTGTTGAATTTTCAGGATGAATTTTCAAAAAATTCTCAGAAAAATAATTGGTACGATGACCATCAATTAGATATTTTTTTTCGATCAACATATAGATACCACTCATTAAATTAATGATAATTCCTTCATCAACCTTTTGAGTGGCTGCGGGTAAAACAGCTTGGTTTAAAACAAGATTATTAACAAGCTTTTCATCTTGGTACTCTACTGCATGTGTGTAACGTGGGGTGAAATTTAATTTTAAAATACTAAAAAAATCGTCAACGCCTTCTGAAAATTCAATAACTAATAGGTCACCAGCTGGAATCGTTTCGCTTGGCGCAATGATGTCAAATAACTCTTCTGCTAAAACTGTAGCTTTAGTGGCAAATGATTGATTATTGCTATCAGAAATTTTAGAGCTAATGTCATCATTATCCGTTAATTGTCCTGTTTTATAATCACTATTTTTAAACTTTTCAATTAGTTTTTCGATGTATTCATGCAAACTAGGTTGATTAAGATCTAATTCATCTTGAGATGCAATTAAATTACCACTATTTTTATCTAGTACATGTAAAATAACGTGTTTTATTATCATATTACTCCTTTACAATAGAAAAGCAGGTTAATGCCTCACCTGCTTTTCTACTTATTTTTATCTTGATGTTTAATTGGTAATGTAATTCTAAAAATGGAACCTTGCCCAATGGCAGATTCTAATTGAATGTTACCACCGTAACCTTCCACTAACTTTTGAGCAATACTTAGACCTAAGCCATTGCCTCCTTGTTTACGAGAACGGGCCTTATCAACACGGTAAAATCTATCAAAGACCCGACTGGCGTCTTCAGGATTAATACCTTCACCGAAATCTTGAACTGCTAATTCAACTAAATTACCTGAACGTGATGCAGCAAAATGAATTTCACGTCGATCCTGACTATATTTAACTGCATTATCAGATAGAATAATCAAAATTTGTTCTAAATGATCACGATTCATATTAACAATTGTCGGTCCCTTTAAATCGTCATCAATCCAAAAAGTGAAATCAGGATGAATCATTTTAAAGTTAGTATAGATACCGTTAATTAAATCTTTAGCATCCGTATCGCCCTCTCGGAATGTCAATTCAACTTGATCCGCTCTGGTTAAGTCTAGCATTTCAGAAACTAAACCTTCCATACGACTAATCTCTTGTAAGGATGCACGAATTGACTCGTCTAAAATTTTCGGATCATCTTTTCCCCAACGATTTAATAATTCCATGTGTCCTTTTACAATTGCAACAGGTGTTCGGAGCTCGTGTGAAACATCCTCAACGAATTGGTGTTGTTGTAGGATAAACCGTTGCATTTTATCAAGCATATCATTTAATAAATTAGATAAGTCTGTTAATTCATCCGGTTTACGATCATCTGTACTAACGCGGACTTGTGCTTGCGGGTCCCGATTAATTGTATCTACTGTATTTTTGATGCTATCCATTGGTCGTAGAAAGAAACCAGCGAGCCAATAACCCCACAGTGCAATTAAAAATGTTCCTAAGATAATCAAAATTGTAATAATCGAATAAATACGATTAAACGTTTTATGGTACGCTGTCAAATGATTTTCAATAACAACATGGCCAATAATTTTATTATTTGAATCACGAAGTTCCTGATGCCCAACTAACATTTTAATCCCTTTTATTCGTTCAACACGAATAATTCGTTTATTAGTTTCGTGAAACGGGATGGGTTGTTCCCCAACTGGGTAAACTTGGTTGCCCTTTCGGTTATACACACGAATCGTATAGTCTGTTCGAGCAACTTGTTGCAACACCGGATCGTTGACCACGTCATTAAACTCTTTACTATCTGGCTGTAATATTTGATCGATTTTAGTTGGTAACAATTGTGAGGCGTTAATATTTTGCAAACGATTTGTTACGGCATTTAATGAACTTGTTACTTGATGTCTTTCCGTTGACATCATTTGTTTTGCAAATGCTTGCATAACAAACCATGTAAATATAATAAATATTAAAAAAACACCGACAACAGAACCAAGGGCCCATTTCCATTTTAAGGAAAGGGCCTTCTGTTGTGGTGTTTTCTCAATAATGGATGATGATCTACCCATTAATTTTCCTCCAAATTACTGACGCATAACGTATCCAGTACCACGAACCGTTTGAATATAAGACGCCCGTGAATCAGGTTGATCAATCTTATTACGAAGATAACGAATATAAACATCCACAACATTTGTTTCAATCTCAGAATCGTATCCCCAAACCTTTTTAAGTAGTTCCTCACGAGATTGTACAACGTTGATGTTTTCCATCAAAATCAAAAGCAATTCATATTCACGTTTGGTTAAGTTAATAATCTCGTTACCACGACGGGCAATACGATTTTCTTTTTCAACAGTTAAATCACGGTAACGAACAACACTTTGATGCGTACTGTGTTCTTCTGTTTCAATATCAATACGACGCAACAAAGCACGAACACGGGCCAATAATTCTTCGATTGCAAAAGGCTTTACAACATAATCATCAGCACCATAGTCTAAACCTGATACACGATCAATAACAGAATCACGCGCAGTCATCATAATAATTGGTGTGTTTTTTTCTTCACGCAAACGACGGGCAACTTCTAAACCGCTTAGTTCTGGTAACATTAAATCAAGTAAAATTAAATCATAATCACTTGCTAAAGCTGCGTCTAAACCACCACGTCCATTATCTTCAACATGGGTTTCATACCCTTCATGCTGTAACTCTAACTCAACAAAACGAGCTAAGTTTTCTTCATCTTCAATCACAAGCACACTACTCATACGCTATACCTCTGGTTACTTTCTTACAGGATACAAACGTATCCCAATAATGACATATTTACCTTTATCATAACATGACTTTCTCATAAATCATAGCTTTTCCCCACTAGTATGGTGTTTTTGCCGCTTTTGATAAAGTAAAAAAATGCCAATTGTGACGGGTAATGTTAGTAAAACCCCCAATAATGCATATAATAATGACAACATTGATGATGTAAATAATTTTGCATTAATAATCTCACCAAAAGTGTATTGTAACTTACCAAACAATACAGCCAAACTTAAAAAGTCGGCTAGAAATCCAAATAATACAGTATTAACAGCCGTTCCAATAATTTGTTTTCCTAATACTTGGCTGACATCAATTAAATCTCGATTACTAATATTTGGACGTTCATTTAACAATTCGCCAACACCAGTTGTAATGGCCACGGAAGCTTCAGCGATGGCACCTAATGTTGCTAATAAAGCTGCTACGATACCCAACGTACCAAAATCAATGTTAATTGCTAAAGATAATCCCTCTAGATCTTCTGAATTTTCTTCAGCAAACCCTTGGGCAATTGCAAGATGCTCGGTTGGTAAAATAACGATTAATAGCATAATCATCACCAAAAAACTTGCTATCAGCGCAATAGTTGTTGTCCGTTCATCTGCACCAGCGCTCAAAACCGTGACGGTCAATAAGCAACTTCCCCCAATTAATAGTACCCAAAAAGGATTAAATTGAAAGCTAATTAAAAGCATCATGACAACCAAGATTGCAAAACTAATCCATAAACTAATAAAGGCACCAATTCCTTTTACACCACCGACAACTAACATTAAAACAAATAGAATAATTGATAACATCAATAAAACACTCATGTTTATATATTTGCCTCCATTTTCCTTTGTCGCCACTTATGTAAAATCCATACCCAAAAAATACCAGCTGGCACGGTTAATACAATACCAATAGCACTGATTAACGTTTGTACCATGCCTAAGGATAAATTCATGGTATAAGTAAAGCCCCAATTATTACCATTTCTTAAATATAAAATAGCCATTGGAATTTGTTCAGCAATGAAAATTAAGAACAAGGTATTACTTAAAGCACCAAAAATTTCTTGCCCCACATGACGACCGGTAATTAAAAGTTCTTTTATGCCGATTTCGGGGTGCTCTCGCTCCAAACTAAATAAAGTTGCAATCATATCAGTTGCTTCATCCATTACAGCCCCTAAGACACCTACTAATGTCATTGATAAAAACATTGGTTGCGGTAATTGAGTGATAAAAGACATTAATTCAAAGTGTAGTCCTTTTTCGTTAGTTATGTTAAAAACCAGTAAACCGATTAACATTGCTGCAGTTGTTGATGTTACGACTGTTAACAACACAGTCCATGTTAATCGTCTTTTAATACCCATAACAAAGATTAACGTTAGCATTGATGCAATAATACTAAATAAAATAAATAACCAAAAAATATTCGCTTCCTTGGTTACGAAATTTAAATAAATTGTCCCAATAAATAAGATGACATTGATTATAAGCGACAATACCATGAAACTACCAGCTTTACCCATTGATATAATCAAAAGGCCCATCACCAAAATTAAAATAGGAATCCAAAAAATATCACGTTTAAAATTTTTAAGTCCCCAGGCTTTCGACGATTTAGCTAAAAAAATCTGATCATGCTTATTTAAGGGTTGTGTAATCGCTTTGGCATCGTCATAACTATTAATAAATGAAACTGTTTTACCCTTGTTTTGGGTATTTAATAGTTTAACAGATACTTTTTGATGATGTTGGGTTACTTTATTACCATATTGATCTTGAAGTGTCTTGGTAGATACTTGCTTGACTGACGTTACTTCACCAATACTATCTTGATACCAACTTGCATTATGACGTAAGACAACAAAACTAGTCAGCATTAAAACTAATACAACTAGTATTTTTAAAAAAAAGTGGTTAATTTTTTTGGTGTTCATTAATCAAGCTCCCGACGATTATCGCCAGCCATTTGCACTTCTTTTGATAAATATCTAATGCGTTGCATTAAACGCTCTGCTTTTACTGGTTCAGCCCCATCTTTAGTGATTGTAAAATGTTCTTTTTCTAATTGTTTCATTGAGAAATTCGACGTAAAAAAGGTCGTCAATTCATTTTGCATACGATACTCCAAAATGACACCTAAAATATCATCGCGAACCCACGCTGTTAAAGATTCTGCTCCAATATCATCAATAACGAGAATTGGCACTTGTTTGATAGCGTTAATTTTATCTTGCGGTTGTTCATCCGTGCCAATAACGCTACGTACTTCTACCACAAAGCTTGGTAAATGAATAAGCGTGACTGGTACACCTTCTTGCGCTAGTTCGTTGGCCATTGCCCCCATTAGATGCGTTTTACCAGTACCATATGCCCCGTGAAGATACATCCCCCGATGAAAATCATCAGGTTCTTTAAGGTAGGCATCAATAAAACTTAATGTTCCCGTAAGTGCAGCCAAACGATCAGAATCTTCATCAGAAAAATCATCTAAACGGGCCCTTTTAATTAATTTAGGCATCCCAATAGATTTCACTAAATTAGCCTGCATGTTCATACGTTGTGCTAGTTGTGTTGCTTCGTCTGGTTCATAAATAATAACAATACGATTTTCAACAACTTTTAAAGCAGGGACATAACCTTGGTGAACGACTTTTTGACCTTTTTTCGCTTTATGCTGCTGAGAATAATATTCATACAAAACAGCAAAATCACGTTCGATAATATCTTTTGACAGACTATTTTTATATTGATTAAAAAAATGACGAATTTCCGTATCTTGGTAAACATCCCTCTTTAAAGTTTGGAAACGACCATTTAGTTGTTTTTTATCCATAAAATCACGTAGCGCTTGTCCCATATTCATCGGTGTATCAGAAGCGTGTGATTCATGATTTTTAAAATTTTCATCACTCATCGTATCTTATGTCTCCTTTGGGTTGTTTTTATTACGCCGTGCCCTAATAGCTTCAAGAGCAGCCCTTGCCGATTTAGCATCTGATTGTGACACAGATGTCCCGTGTTGATTTTCCCAATCTGGGCGTGTTTCTTGCTTTGAATTTTTATTAGTGTTTGACCATTTCTTATTTGATGACTGTGTTGTGCGTGTTTGTTGCTTTTTATTGCGACGTTGTAAGTATTGTAGCGCACTTACTGCATCTGTAACCCCATTTTGTAACCAATCATTGACAAGGGTCTGTAAAATTGTTTTGTTTAATGTTGTTCTTTTTTCAATAACCGTTAGTTCATATAAAGTAATATTTAATACTTCTGGGGTGACCAGCTTCATTTGTATAATATCAGACAAGGCTTTAATTTCATTATCGGCGACAAAGCCATTTTTCTTTTGGCGCAAATTTTTTAAAAAACTTAAAGGAGCAGTCGATTGTGCAATTTGTACAATTTTACTTGCAGGGTCATCCGTATTTTTAGCTGAAGTTGGTGCTTTTGTAGGTTCATTCATATCAATTTTAGTTGAACGGACCTGTGAAATTTGAGATTGTTTAAAGTTATTCTCTAAATGTTTTTTAATAGCTGGTAAATTAATTTGTTGCGTTGGTGTTGTTGTCGCTTGGATCACCCGAACAAGTTCCAAATCAGTTAACCCATATAATGATTTATAAACCATTAGGTCAACTTCATTTTTTTGAAGTACATTTTGCTTAATATTATAAGATTGCAACATATCACTTAGTAGATTAACATCTAAAGATTTGGTTGCCTTTCGAATATTAGTTGATAACGTATTTTTTTCATTCGTTTCCGTTAACGGTGCATGATTGCGCTTAATAAAACTTTCTTGTCCAACTAAATCAAAAAACGTTTTAGAAACGTCATCCCCAGGAATATTTGTATTATCAACTTTCTCATCACTAACCAAATCGTTAAATAATTCATCCCCCAAATAATGAGCTAATAAGCTAGAGAGTAACACGTCAGACAAGAAGGCATGGGTTGTCAAAGGTGGGAATATTTGATAAGCCCACTGTGTTGCAAAATTTGTCGTTTGTTTGAAAGTTTTGACTAACCCCATTGCTTCTAATTTTTCCCGCGCAATCAGAAAAGAATGTTGATTCATCGCAAGTTGATCTAATATATCAACATGGCGATGCTTTGGTTGTATTGTTTCCCCCATGGTTGCCCATGCCAAGTACAGCGTATAGGCATCTCGACCAATAATGGGCAAATATACCCTAGTTAGCGAACGTACAGACGTCATGTCAATTAAGTCATCATAAATTAAGCGATAGCGTTGTTGATTTGAAAAATCTGCCATGAATTTATTACTCCTTTCTGATTATTAAAATAATATTTGTTGAATAATCTGGTCAACTTGTTTATATGTATCGGTAATTGAACCTGAATTATCGATAATATAATCTGCTAATTGTTCCTTTTCGGATAATGGCATCTGTGCAGTAATACGATTTTCTGCTTCAGTTAGTGTTAATTGATCACGATCCATTAACCGTTCTAATTGAACGTGTTTTGGTATAGTTACTAGCATAACCGCATCAGCACCAGCAACATTATGATTTTCTAACAATAATGGAATATCTAAGACCACTAATGGGGTGTTTTGTTTAGCAAGTTGTGCTAATTGTTCCGTCATCATCTGTTGAATACGTGGATGTGTGATGGCGTTTAATTTATCTCGCGCTTGTGCATCGCTAAACACAATTTTACCGAGTGCTTTACGGTTAAGTGTATGATCATCTTGTAAAATGGCATCCCCAAAATAATCAACAATTTCGGATAATCCTGGTGTACCTGGCTCTACAACTAGTCGGGCAATTTTATCAGCATCTAATACAGGGATATTTTTAGAAATTAAGTAATTTGAAATCGTTGATTTTCCGGTTGCGATACCGCCTGTTAACCCCAACTTAAACATTATTTTAACCTTTCTACTTGGCAAACTGGACAGTAAGTTGTACCACGTTGCGCTACTTTGGTTTTCAGCAAAGGTTCACCACAACGTAGACAAGGCTGTCCGACACGACCATATACTTGTAATTCATTTTGGAATTCACCAGCATTACCAAATACATTCGTAAAACTATGCACTGTTGTACCATGATGCTCAGTCGCACGAGTTAATTCGTGAATAATATTTTCTCGTAAAGTCGCTAATTCTTCGGTCGTTAGTTTGTTTGCTGAGGTCAAGGGATGAATTTTTGATTGCCAAAGAGTCTCATCAACATAGATATTTCCTAAACCAGCAATATGGTTTTGATTTAGCAAAAATGGCTTCACATGCATCTTTGACTTACCAAATTCACTAATCATATAGTCAAGAGTTAACGTCTCTTCAGTTGGCTCAGGACCGATTGTCGCTAATCCAGCAACGGTCATTACCTTATCATTCGGTACAACATTCATACGACCAAACTTACGTGTATCACGATAGAACAAATCAATTCCTTCATCGAGATGGAACGTAACTAAATCATGCTTACCCGGTTCTGTTCCCGTAGGTACCGTATAATATGATCCTTCCATTCTTAAATGTGAAACCATTGTAATATCATTCGTAAAACGGAATAACAAATACTTACCACGTCGATCAATTTTTATGATTTTTTGATTATGCAATGTATCGTTAAATTCTGCAGCGGTCAATCCACCAACCGTTTTCTCCCATCTAACTTCTGTACTTTGTACCGTACGTCCGGCAACTAAATTTGTAAGTCCACGACGGACTGTTTCTACTTCTGGTAGCTCTGGCATATCTCTTGTAAACCCCTTTGTGGCAATGTTTATTTATTTTTTCTTAACAAAAATCTTAACTGTGATTTTTATAAAATAACTTGATTAAGTTTAACTTTACATTCTTTATTCTAGTAACTATTATACTATCTTATCTAACTCATGAAAAAAAGCCCATTAAATTATGCATTTTAACACAACCTAATGGGCACAATTTTTATCTATTGAAAAACGATAATAAATTAAATCGAATTAGCTAGATAAGCTAATAAACTTGTTACCTTTATTTTATTGTTTAATGACGTATTCAGGTAAAAATAAAAGCACCACTAACTTGATATCAGTGCTTAATCCTTAATAAATTTCGGGGTTATATCAACTTACATGTCGAAAACATACTCCCAAAGTCTATTACTTGAAATACATAGTCTAAAATATAAAAAGCTAATTGTTCTGATTCGATCATAATTCTTAAGTTATGATCTGACCAATATGTTATCTGTTATTGAAATTTAAGACAAATATATTTAATAATCACAACGATAACCCAAAAAATTAATAAGGGGGCAATTACTAAACTTAAAAAGTTGCCGTCTGTATCCAAGCCCCAAAAATGTATTATTATACGAAAGATGAGCAATGTAGCAAAAGCAAGCACAAAAGAATTGGTAATTAACTTTTTCATATATTTCGACCTCTTATCTATAATTATACTATGAAATATTATTATATACCTTATCAAGCTGTTTCAGATTAATAACTTGTGACCTGGTGGTTTAATTTGGTCTGTCGTACAAACCTTACATAGCCGTATTTTATTAATTATAACTTATTGTTAATTTGTTGTGTTTACGTCACTAAGTTACTGAAATAGCGATAATAATATCTCAATAATTTTAAATATCATCATCTATCTCCTATTTAATTGCAAAATAAAAAGGCTACTCGATTGGATAACATTGTGTCTTATGTATGTGAAAGTTGGTTAGTCGTTGTTGTAAGCATATTAAGAAAGCGTCAATGTAGCGACTGAGGACTAACAATACTACTATATGTCATATGATGCGTATCTCATGTGTCCATACATTGAGTGCTACATGGAACATTTTCACCTGTATACACGATAATCATGCGTATCTGAAAATGCTTCTGCAAAACTCAAAAGCGCATCATTCAATAACTCATAACCACGCTTTCTTGAATAACCAGTGATTACTTCAATTTCTGTCCAGCTTCAATTTTTAAAATAACGTAATTCTAAAATATGTCTGTATAAATTAGACACCCCCTGACAAGCTTTGATTACATTATCTACCCACTGTGTTGCGCTTGGATATGAATAGAATATTTATCATCATTGGAATTACCATTCATACTACCAGTTGGCATTCCACTAATAACGGGTGACTTAATATCTACAAAGCTAATATGCGCCCTATTCTGAATAATTGGCCAATCGTGTTCAAAGAAAAGACGGATATTCTCAATGTGTTGCTTTTTCATCTAACTCAAAATCACCTAATAATCCTAACAACCCCATTAGAACAACCTCCACGTAAATTTTTATCTTATTTCATTTATTGGCATGCGTTAACCCAAATAAAACCGTTCTACACAATTTCTTGCATAAAACGGTTTTAACTATTTCAAACTTATCTCATCACTACTATTGCCATAAGCATCAAGAAAAATATAGCGTTATGAATTTATCCATCTGTTTAACCCATCACCTTAATTATGTTTTTGCATACCACACCAACAATTACGATCAAAGCTATTAGTAACATTGCCAATTTAACTGGTTCAATCTTTTTCATACGGACTTGCAGTCTTTCCATCCTCAGCTGTTTTGTCTAACGATTACCAACAATTTTATGAAGTTCCATCATCTTTGGAGCATCATCAGGGATGGTTTCATCATTGAATTTAATTTGACGACCATCAACATAATCGCCAACATGATATTTTTTTCTCACTCATGAACCAAACGCATCATTTTATGTCGGTCAATCTTGTTTTCTTTTACTTTATGCCGTACATATTCACTACTAGTCTCCGAATTAATCACTCCAATCTATTTCGCCCCTTAGATATCCTTTATCAACACCCCTGAAATCGTCATATGTTGCTACTACGAAGTTTAAGTTGTCGTTTGGCATAAAAATACTTGACCTCGTACCGAACTCGCCTGAAACACAGCAAAAATCAACTTATGTGTGAAGGTCTAATGGATCCTTCACAGAAGAAGGACTATCGGTTGAAAACATGCGAATAGAAACGGTCTATAACTTATGGCATAAAGAATATGAAACTTTAGTGTAAGCTTCCCCCTTTCAAAAGTTGAATCGTATTATAATAATCACATTTTGCCTGATTTAGGTGCATATAAGATACGTGAAATATCTTCTGGTGAATTACAAGTGCAACTAAATAAATGGGCTAGACAGGCAAAATCTGGGGTTGTATGGGGAAGATATTTAAAACAGTTATTTAATTATGCATAACTGCACGAAATTATTTTCAGAAATCCGTTTGATGTTGTAACTCGTCCTACGCAAATCAATACCAAAAGAGAACCTAAACAAGAAAATTTTTTAAATTCGGAACGGCTTTCTCGTTTTTGAATTATTGGGAAACTAAACCAGTATCACAGTATGCTTACTTTCGCTTTTTAGCTTATACAGGACTACGACGTGGTGAAATAATTGCCCTAACTTGGGATGATATCGATTTCAAAAAAACTAAAGAAAATGATTGACTACCTAAATCCATAATGTTAATTTGATATTTAGGGAAATAGCGGTTAAATTGTTATCCGACGGAGATTGTGTCATACGTTGGTTATATCGATCAGAGTCAGGTAGCTCGCTACTTGACTTTTTTCTTTTTTCTAAAAATTAGAAAACAGCACACTCTTGATACCTAAAAAGTGTTTAATTGATGGCATACATATACGTGCAGAGAACCACGATAAAAGCTATAGGAGCAATAAATAAACTCTATCAAATTTTTATTAAAAAGAATGTTACATCATCCTAATATGATGCCTTGGGCTTTCATTAGTACGATGGTTGCAATCATGGCTAGCTACAACACAATCATTCGCTATGGTTTTTTCGGAACGAATGCTTGCAAAAGTTTTAATCATTTATCCTTTAATTGTCATATTTATATATTGTTTACGTACATACGTTACCTTACCACTTGTTTTGAGGATACATAACTACTTTCCAACTATTATAACTAATAAGGTTCCAAGACATATTAGCGTGCCTACGCTCGTCATTACATTTAATGTTTCAATTATGATGATTTTGTTTACAGAAATGCATCGGCAACTGTATCCACAATTTTTTTCTGGATATTTAGGGAATTGGGTGAAAACTTTTTTTGTTGTCATTCCTGTATTTTTCTTTATCGTTCGCCCTACTCTGATTACCATATTCAAAAAATTAAAACAATCATATCCACTGTCATTAAAATAACATGAAAAAATCCCATCAGGTTATGCCGTTTAGCATAGCTTGATGGGATTTTTTCATGTTATTTAACTTCAGTTAATATTTAGAAATACTCACTAAAAAATTAGAAATATCAGAGCAATAAAAGCAGGCAAACCCTGTATGACAATGATTTTTTTAGCAGCTGTTAGACTGCCATAGACTGCTGCTAAAAATACAAACAACATTTCTAATTCCAACATTAATGTTTGCGGTGATCCATTTAAAAGCAATAGTGTCCCAATAATTAATACACCAAAAAGACCATTATATAGTCCTTGATTGGCTAACAATGTTTTAACTTCAGGCATTTTAACAAACGATTCTTCTAATTCAAATGCATTTGCCTGTTGTCTAGTTGTGCCAAACATTTCTAACAGCATAATACCTATTGCCTCAACACTCACAATAGTTACCAAAATAATTTCAATCATCAATTTTTCTCCTATGCCAGGATCTATGGACATCATTTTATCTTAACAATAACTTTTCCGCGCGCATGATGTGTTTCACTACGCTTTTGGGCAGACTTGATACCTGCAATAGTAAGCGGGTACGAACTATCAATCACAATCTTTAAATTGTTATTTTCGATTTCTTTAGCTAAAAAGCTCAAATCTTTGCCACTTGGTTGTAACCATCCTGTCATTATATGCTTATCTGACATTTCTTTTTGTTCTTTGGTCAATGTACCAGCAATTGTTACAAAACTGCCACCAGTTTTAAGAATACTAATGCCACCTTCTATGTCATTAACCGTGTCTAGAACAGCGTCATAATCAGATAATACTTCAGTGATTGTATTTTTATGATAATCTATCACTATGTCTGCACCTAACGACTTAACAAATTCAGTGTTATTTTCACTAGTAGTAGTAGCAACAACAGCCCCGAACATTTTTGCTAATTGTATTGCAAAAATACCTACACCACCTGCACCACCTTGGATAAGTATTTTTTGACCAGCTGCTAAATTAAGTTGCCTTAACATTTGTAAAGCCGTTAAGCCAGCTAGAGGAACTGCAGCGGCTTCCTCAAAGCTAATATTGCCAGGCTTTAGTGCTAGTTTATCTTCTTTTACAGCAGTATACTCTGCATATGATCCATTATGACCAACCGGGTCAATATCCGGACGAGCAAATACTTCATCTCCAATTTTGAAGTTTGTTACTTGGTCTCCTAAAGCAACGATTTTCCCTGCAACATCCCAACCCAATACGACTGGAAATTGCCAGTCAAACATTGATTGAAGTAAGCCTTGACGGGCTTTGTAATCAATTGGATTGATACTAGTAGCAACATTTTGAACTAACACCTCATCCTTTTTTAAAACAGGTTTATCTATATCAGTAACTTCAAATTGATCTATATCACCATATTTTTTAATAATAGAAGCTTTCATTAATTTTCTCCTAGGTTAAATGTTTGACGTTTCATTAGTTCCAATTCCAGAATAATGATGCATTAATTTTGCTGGTCCATGCCATGTGGTGGTTGCCAAAAAATATGACATCATAATTATTCAATTCATTTGTTCTCTTGTTTATGCGATAAAATTCTTTAATGTGTCTTACCGAATAAATTAACGACGACAACACCAGCAACGGTTAAGAAAATGCCAATTAATGTGGGGATGTCAACACTTTGTTTCCAAAATACAACACCAACTATTGTCACCAATACAATGCCTAACCCGCCCCAAATAGCATAAGCAATGTAAAGGGGAATATAGTGAACAGTAAGCGATAGCATGTAAATTGCGATTCCAAAACATAGTATACAAATTAAAGTGGGCTTCAATTTGGTGAATCCCTCAGTATTAACAACCATATTTGAGCCGATTACCTCAGAAATAATAGCAATTGCTAAATATAAATATCCTACATACATTAAATATTCTCCTTACAAAAAGTTAACACCATCATAGCATATACTTTTTAACAAGAGAACCAGTTGTTTTATATGTAAACTTAATTATGTACACCTGTATTCAGGCTAATATCAACCAAAGTTTGTCATCAAAAATAAAACTGGGCAAAAAAGTGGGCTTTAATCCAACATTTTTTCAACCAGTTAATGGCATGAACTTTCTGTCAATATTTGACTCGTTTAGTTCAAATCTATAAAATTTTTAATAATTACTTACTACGTGCAACACGGATAAAAGCAAAATATTCAGATACTGCTAACATCAACAATAATAGTAATCCGATGTAAATTGATGCATAGACTGAAATAACTGTCACAACAGTTAGGCCAATTGCAGATGTGGTTAGAATTAATGAAAACTTTTGCCATTTAGTCAATTTATCAGTGTCACCCTGAAATGAAATTGCCGTTGCAAAAGCTCCCACAACGATCATAATTCCAAATATAATATGTAAAACAATCATGTAATATACCTCCCTTTTCTTTCATTATACGGGAAAGATACAATAAATTTCAATTTATCATAATAATTATTTCGAATTTAGCAATAAATATCGCTAATTTAATCTAATTAATGCAATTTATTAGTATAATGGTGGACACATTAAAAAAAAGACTCATCTTTATAAAACAAGTATCCTCAACGCATTTAGAAAGGTTATCACTATGCGCCTATGGCATGAAAGCTTAATCTCAAAATTATCCCGACAACAACTACTAGGGCAACATAGAGAATGTTGCGCACTACGTGGTGGTGGCTGGGGTAAGAAACATCGGACTGTTGACTATGTGTTTACGCATTCACCATATGAACTATTTCAATATCATGCAAAAGTTATGCAAGAAATGCATCGTCGTGGTTATACACCTAACTCATTATGGTTGAATCCATTTTATCGTGGTAATAAAGAAGCACCATATACCGCCTTATTAATAATACCTACTACAGTCCCGATTTATCCAGAGCACAATACTGCATATTATCAAGAATGTATTGATAATTTGGCAATGAAAGGAATCGATATACGTTAAAAAGATTATCTATATGCTAATTTTTAATGACCACTAGTTATTTTGATGCCAATAATACCAATCACTAGCAGGCCAATGAAAAGCCAAGTTATAGGTGGCAAAATATCCCCAAAAAAGAAAACCCCAACAATAATTGCACCCACTGCCCCAATTCCTGTCCAAATTGGATAAGCTAAACTTAATGGTAAGTGCTTTAATGCCATTGCCAAAAAAAGAAAACTAGCGATCATGCCCAAAGCTGTTGCACCTGACCAATATAAATTAGTAAAACCATTACTGAGTTTCATGGTACTAGACCAAACAACTTCAAAAACACCAGCCAAAATAAGGTATAACCAAGTCATACAAACCTCCAAAAAATAAAAAGCAATTATTAACTTATCTTCAACGACCTAATGATAAGTTAATAATTGCCTAAATGACAAGTTCCCGGTAGAACTATTATTGTATACGATTTTAACATATTCTTGAAATTAAGTTGAGTCATAATCATTAAAAATTTTAATTTACTGATTAATTAGCAAAATAAAATGTACCTATATTGCCCCTTGACAATATAGGTACACCCTGTAGTAAAAATATAGGTAGATTTTCATCCGCCTACAATAATCATCATAGTGACCAAATATTAAAATAATCTATAATGATACGTCTTTCTAAAGTTTTTTTAATATCACAATAGATGGTTTGCATTTATTGTGATATTATATCGTTCGATTTCAAAAGCCTTACATATTAGTATTGAAAACCATGTGTTCTGGTGTTATCATTATTATGTAATAGAGTCCCATTTCTAATTACAAAAAGCGTCTAACCAAGCCAAGGGTTAGACGCTTTTACTATTTATAATAACAATTTTTAGGGTATTTAATAGTGTACTTATTTATTCTGCTTACCGCTCCAGATTGACCAAAAACGACCATATAGTGCCGTCACTAAGTAGAATGCCATTGTTAACAACATTGGCAATGAACTAGCTGAGTAGCCCGCAAAGAGCGCTGAGATCCATAAGCAGATGTTAACAACACCTGACAATAACCATAGAGTATATGAATCACCATAGCCCATAAAGACATAAATTGAAGCCGTTGCCCCAATAATCAAGACAATTGCATCCCAAACTGGATTAGTATCGCCTAGGTGTGTATAAATCCAAATCACAGGTACCCATAGTAATAACATAACGACTAGCGTAATCACCCAACCACGGATACGTAGGAATTTTACACCATCCACGATGCGATGACCCCAAGTCTTCCAGGTTACAATTAATGGCAAGTCAATTAATAGAATAAAGACAATTTGATCTAAAACAGATGCATAGTGCCCTGCTTGCCAATTAATATAAATATAGCCTAATGCACTGATTAATCCTAATAAACCATTAATAGGTTTACCAATCATCATATAAACTGTACATGCTGAGCCTAATAAGGTTGCAAATAATGTAATGACTGATAAGAATGTAAACGGATTACTTAAGAAAAGTGCCAGTTGTATACCAAAAATAAATGCCAGCATAATGCTACCTACTGTGTTAATTGATGTTATTTCTCGATAAAGCCACCCAAAATATGCCAATTTCTTCTACCTCTTTCTTCTTTGAACACAATTTCATATTATAACAGATATTATAGGATACTTGGTGAATTTTTTTTGCAGAACAAAAAGCTATGGTGACTTTTTACCGTCAGCATAGCTTTTTATCGTTTTTGATTTATTTTGGTTGAATAACAAATTCAAATGAATGGTCAGCCGTTGCATCAATATGGTATGGCTGTTGCACATCAGTACCCCAACTATCAATACCACCGACACCACGAACAGCACCATAAATGGTGACTACTGTTCTTCTTGGCGTTGGCAATTCCTCCATATGTGTCGCATTTTCCAATTCAAACGCTGAATATGGCAAAGCAGAAAAAGCGAACAGTTCTTTAGTTTGTTTAAACGTTAAATATTGCGTTTCTTTAGAAAAATCAGCATTATTTAATGAAGTTGAGCGGGCAATTGCTACCCGAGATGTTTGCATATGCATCCCCATCTCTTGTGGCACCATATAAGGCGTTAATGGTAGACCATCAACTTCATAGGTTCCTTCACGACCACCAGCCATACGATCAGGGTAAGTTTCCCCCGATAGACCATCATAACGGTAACCATCTGCTAACGTTGGCATAACAAAGCGCAATCCCAATGTTGGTAATTCAGGTAAATCTTCATGACCAGTATAATCAACATGAACAGTTAGTGCACCATCATTAGCAATAGTATAAATTACCTTAACCGTTGTTTGTGGCACGGTTGCGGTTAAAAATGTATACGTTAATGATACTTTATCTGCAAATTCATCTGCTGAGAAACGATTATTATCCGGTGCAATCGGTTGACCCAATTCCTCACCATCAACACTAACAATCACATCTGTTGCTTCAGTGAACATATCTGCACCAAACCACATTGCTGAATTAGTAGAAAAATGGCTACCTCGGTCATTGTCAGTTGTCGCACGCCAAAAAGTTAGTTTAGGTACGCGATACAGCCACTCTTTGCCAGCAATTTGTAGTGACTCTAAGCCACCCTTTTCATAACTAAACAAATAGTGATAATCAGCACCTTTGATGCCTAACGAACCATCACCATAAACGACTTGTAGTTTATTCGTTGTCGTAGCGTCCATAATAGTAGCTTACCTCCTGCATTGCTGGCTTAGGCTGACGGGTTGCAAAGACAATCCCATTACCAGAGAATTCATAATCTGAATGACGTTCATCAAAGTCACCACCGTAACGAATGACTTGTTCACCGGTTACTTCATCGGTAACATACAAGGCTTGATCGATATAGTCCCAAATGAAACCGCCCAAATATGTATCAAATTCATCAAATAACTTTACATATTCATCAAAGCCACCTACTGAATTACCCATACTATGCATATATTCGCAGTTTAAGTATGGTTTCTTAGGATTATTGGCTAGATACTCGGCAATTCCCTTAGGATGTGCATACATGCGACTCTCGACGTCTGAAATACGATCTTCGTCAACACGGTTTTGGAAGACACCTTCGTAATGCGTCAATCGTGAATCATCAACTGACTTGAAGTATGCATCCATTGCAGCAATATTGTCACCGGTGTATGATTCATTTCCTAATGACCAGAATAAAATAGATGGGTGATTCTTGAATTGTTCAAAATTAGACTTTGCACGATCCATCACAACATCTAACCACTCTGGAATTGATCCTGGGACATTGTATGAAGGCTCTACTGCACCCATTTTTTGCCATGAACCGTGTGATTCTAGGTTAGTTTCAGCCATCATATAAACACCAGCTTCATCACACATACCATACCAAGGCACTTGGTTTGGATAATGTGACGTTCTAACAGCATTAATGTTATGTGCTCTGAAAATTTGAATGTCAGTTTCCATATCAGCCAAACTGACGTTACGTCCATCAGTTGGACTCCACTCGTGACGGTTAACCCCATTCAAATGCAATGGTACGTTATTTAACGTAACTTGGTTTTGGTCATTCTTAACTAAACGACGGAAACCGAAGTCATAAGGGACAACGGCAATGACTTGTTGCTTAGCATCAAAAATTGTGACCGTTAGTGTATATAGATTAGGATGCTTATGTGACCACAGCTGAATTTCATCAAAGACCGCATGTTCTAACGAAGTCGTTGTATCAGCATCAACTGACTTATCTAATACAACTGCCCCTTGTGAATCATTAACAACAAATTGTGCACGTGCACCAGCTAGGTCGCCTGCAAGTGTCAAAGAAACTGAAAGGTCACCTTGTTGCAAATCAGCACTAACAACCGGCTTAATGTGCACATCAACAACATCTACTGCTGGCATAGCGATCAAACGCACGCTACGGAAAATCCCTGAAAAGCGGAACATATCCTGGTCTTCAATAAAGGCTGCTGTGCTGTATTTAAATACTTCAACAGCAAGTTTATTTTCACCAGGTTGCAAATATGGTGTCAAATCAAATTCAGCACGTGAAAAACTATCTTCTGAATAACCTACGAACTGTCCATTTAACCACACATACATCGCTTCTTCGACGCCATCAAATTCAATATGCACATCTTGATCGGCAAAATTGTCAGGTAAAGTAAATGTTTTAACATATTGACCAACAGTATTGTCCTCTGCTTCGCTAAAAACACCCGGATATGTATTATCAGGGCCTAAAGCGTATGGTGGTCGCCGATATGTTTTACCTTCCCATGGATAAAGTGTATTAATATATTGAATTTGACCGTAATTTTGTAATTCAATATGACCAGGTACCTTAATATCATCAAACTGATCAGTATCAAAATCTAATTTCTCAAAGTTAAGTAGTCGTTCTGCTGGTGTGTTCGCAAAATTAAATTGCCAAGTACCATTTAAGCTTTTAATTAAACTTGATGACTTTTGTGCCACTTCTGCTGCTGAACGATAAACAGTGTGATCGCTATGAGCTGGTAATTTACCAACTCTAAACACAGTTGGATCATCTAACCATTCTAAATTTGCTATCATCGTAGCTCCCCCTAAAATTAATAGACACGTTTTTAATCTGTAAACGTTTTCAATATTAATTGTAACGTAATCTGAGTTATCTGTCTTTAGATTTAACAAATTATCTCATTTTTTAAATTGAAAGAGCATCATTATTTGTAGCATTGAATAGGTTACCTGTATAATTTAATATATCTAATTGTTTCAAGGAGTGAACAATCGTATGGTACATAATTTCAAACAAAAGAATAAGCTTGTTGCATTAATCATGTTTTTGGGGATGTTAATTACAATTTTGGGTATTTTCCTAGATTCATTTTCAATGCTCGTTATCATGCTAGGAATTGCAATTATTTTATTTAGCGAGGAAATTAGCAAGCTTGTTGAAAAATTACTAAATATGCCAAGATAGCCGTGTTTTATCACAAAAATAGGCGTTAGTTTGATTTTTGCCAAACTAACGCCTATTTAGTTACTTTTTTGTTTATTTTGCATCATACCATGATGCACCAATATGCGTCGACACTAACAAAGGTACTGCTAGTTGCACGGCACTATCCATAGTCTTTGAAACTAATTGTTCTAACTCAGCCATTTCATCTGTGGGCACCTCGAAAATTAATTCGTCATGCACCTGTAACAGCATGTTTGCTTTCAAGCCAGCTTTTTCAATCGCTGCCTGCACATTAATCATGGCAATTTTAATGATATCGGCTGCAGAACCTTGGATGGGCGAATTCATCGCTGTCCGTTCTGCAAAGGAACGGGCATTAAAGCGTTTTGCATTGATATCAGGCAGGTAACGGCGACGGTGAGCAATCGTTTCAACATAGCCGTTTTCACGTGCTGATGCAATGATTGATTCTGACCACTTTTTCACATCAGGATATTGCTCAAAATATGTCTCAATAATAGTCTTAGCTTGTTGTCTTGAAACCCCAATATTCTTAGACAAACCAAAGTCAGAAATACCGTACACAATCCCAAAGTTAACGGCTTTAGCCTGACGACGAATATTACCATCAACTGGTTGATCATCAGGAACATCGAAAATACGACGAGCCGTAGCCGCATGAATATCTTCACCATTAATAAAGGCTGCTTGTAAATTAGCATCTCCCGTAATATGTGCTAATACACGTAATTCAATCTGTGAATAATCAGCACTTAAAATTTGCCAATCAGGTTCACTTGGCACAAAAGCTTTACGAATTTGACGCCCTTCTTCAATACGAACTGGAATATTTTGTAAGTTGGGATCAACTGATGATAAACGCCCCGTCTGGGTTAAGGTCTGTAAGTAACGTGTATGCACCTTTGAATCAGATCCGTGAACGACCCGTAGTAGTCCTTCAACATAAGTCGACTTAATCTTTGCAATCTGACGATAAGCCAAAATTGACGCTACGATTGGCACATCACCCATCTTTTCTAAGACTTCAACACTGGTTGAGTACCCTGTCTTCGTCTTTTTAAGTGGTGTATAGCCCATATCCTCAAACAAAACGACCCCAAGTTGCTTAGGTGATTGAATATTAAACTCGTGACCGGCTTGTTGATAAATGGTTTGCTCTAATTCACTCAAGCGTTCTGTTAACTTACTATCCATTTGCAATAGTTGTTGCGCATCAACGGTAATACCCATCGCTTCCATTCGCGCTAAAATTTGAGTTAATGGCAATTCAATATCCCGATATAAGTCAAGTTGTGCGTGATCTGTTAATTTTTTAAGCAATGGTTCTGCTAATAAGCCAATGGCCATTGCTTTACGTCCTAGATGTTCAAATAAATCGGCATCAACTTCTGGAATAGCAAACTTAGCACCCTTACCATAGACTTCTTCATCTGTTTGAACAGCATAATAATCATTATCGTGTGCTAATGCGCCTAAATCATCATTATTGTCATTAGTATCTAATAAATAAGATACCAACAACAAATCGAACTGCACATTCGTTAATGTAACGCCCAAGCGATGCAAACTAACAGATAATTCTTTGGCATTAAAAACATTTTTAGCAACATTCGTGTTTTCTAAAATATTTTTAATTGGTGAATCTTGCACTAATAATTCAATATCCCGACTTGCAAAGTATCCTTTAGCTTGATTACCAATCACGAAACCAACTGGATTAGCAGTATGGTAGTTAGCACCATCTAATTCAAGATAAAAATCAACAGTATCGGTCAATTGACTAACATGATCCATATTAGCATTCGTTAATTTAGTCATATTAAGCGTGGTATTACTGAAATTAAAAGTACCTGCTTCAGAATGATTATTTGTTGGAATGGTGTAACCTTGATTAGCTAGCTTCACGAGCTGGGCTTTAAAATCAAGATGTTGGTAAAAGGGAATAATGTTTTCATAATCTGGTCCCTTATATGCCAAATCTTCTAAACTGATTGTTACGGGCGCATCTGTTCGAATCCGTGCTAAATCACGTGACATTAATGCGTCTTCTTTACCATTAATTAGTTTTTCTTTTTGCTTTGACGTTTTCATCTCATCAATGTGTTCGTACATTTCTGGAATTGAATTATACTGTTTAATCAACTTTAAAGCTGTTTTAGGACCTATTCCAGCTATCCCAGGGTAATTATCACTTGTGTCCCCTTGAAGCCCTTTAATTTCAATAATATGCTTAGCTTGGAGACCATCATAAGTTTCTGCTACTAGCGCAGGTGTGTAATGATCAATTTCAGATATACCTTTTTTTGTCACCCAAACGGTTACATCGTTTGATACTAGTTGGGTCATATCTCGATCACCAGTCACGATTGTAACGGCATAGCCAGCTTGTTCACCTTTTCTTGCCATGGTACCAATAATATCATCTGCTTCATAATCTGCTAGTTCATATGATTTTATCCCATGTAGCGTAACCATTTCTCGTAATGGTTCAAATTGTTCAACTAATTCTAGCGGTGTCTTATCACGATTACCCTTATAATTATCAAATTTACCAGTTCTAAAAGTTGTTTTACCAGCATCCCAGGCTACTAAAGCCAAATCAGGTTGAAAAGGATCAACAATACCATCAATTAGGTTATTAAAACCAACCAAAGCATTTGTATGTAGACCTTCATGGTTAACAAATCGGTCGACTTGATTAATTAAGGCGTAAAATGCCCGAAAAGCTAATGAGTTACCATCAATTAAAAGTAAAGTTGGTTTTGCCATGTTCATCTCATTTCTGGGGATGTCCCCGCGTTTTCTCTCTATATCAGTTTAGCAGAGTTCAAATGCTGATAACAACATTTGAACATAAAAAAAGTGTTAACCTAAATTTAGGTAACACTTTTAAAATTGGCTTAGTCGCGTGATGAAAATGATGTAAATAACTGTAAGATATAGATAAACAAATTAATGAAATCCATATATAAATTCAAAGCCCCAGATACTGCTAGACCTTGGGTCATTTGTGATGATTTTTCACCATGCTCTAAATATAATGCCTTTAAACGATTCATATCATAAGCTGTCATCACCGCAAAAACTAAGATACCAATAATTGATAGGAAAAAGTATACAACACTATTAAAGAAAAATAGGTTGATAATGCCACCAATAATCAAGGCAATCAATGAACCAAATAAAATTGATGATAGTGATGCCAATGACTTTTTCGTGAAATAACCATATGCAGCCATGCCGACAAATAAAAATGATGTTGTTAGAAAGGCCAAAGCAATTAGCCCAAAGTTAACAGTTAACCCAATAACGGTAAACGTGAAGCCATTTAATACTGCAAACCCCATTAACATACCAAATGCTTGTGCTGGATTTTTATAAACGCGACTTGAAAATAGCCAAACAAAGCCCATCATAATACCAAAAATAATTAATGATGAGATTGGACTACTAAAGATACGAACAATTGGTGCTGCAAAGACGGTTGCACCAATATATGCTGTACCAGCAGTTACCATTAATGCTAATGCCATGTATAAATAAACTTTTTTAAAAAAGTTATTTAACCCACTGGCATCAGGATTAACTAAACGTGGTTCTTGTTGTTCAAAATTATCCATATCATTACCTCCTACGTTGTGATATATGACAACGGTTTGGCGAATTTTACCAAAAGTATATGAATACAATTATAACAGAAATACGTATTCGTACAAATTGTTATTGTAAGCTAGTTTGTGTATTAGCCAATAACTTTTCAAATGCAAATTCAGTCATTTGTAAATCACCCGCTCCCATGAAAATAAAGACACCTTCTTCATCTGCCAATAGTGGTGACACTTCGGCTGGTGACACGATTCCTGCAAATTTAGCAATTTTCTTACCTAAATCTGCTGAACAAATTTGACCAGCTTTTTCACGAGCTGAAGCAAAAATTTCCGTTAAGAATACATTATCAGCTAAATTCAAAGCCTTTGCAAAATCATCTTGATAAGCAATTGTTCGCGAGAATGTATGTGGTTGGAAAACAGCCGTTAATTTACGATCAGGATACTTTTGGCGAGCTGCATCAATTGTTGCCATAATTTCTGATGGATGATGTGCATAATCATCAATAATTGTTACCGGACCAATATGCTTTTCGGTAAAACGGCGTTTAACACCTTGAAAAGTCAACAGCTCTTCTTGGATTAATGACGTTTCAATTTCTTCGAAGTACGATACAGCAACAACTGCTAATGTATTCAAAACGCCGTGTTGACCAAACAAAGGTACTTTGAAATTGCCTAAGAATTCATCATGGTAGTAGGCATCAAAACTTGACCCCTTAGTTGAACGCTTAATATTATCTGCATAAAAATCATCAGTGTCTGGATTTGTACCATAATAGTATACTGGCACAGACACCTTAATTTTACGCAATTGTTCGTCATCACCCCATGCAAAAATACCTTTTTTCACATGATTACCGAAATCTTCAAAAGCACTCCGTACGTCATCAATACCCGTATAGTAATCTGGATGATCAAAATCAATATTGGTCATGATGGCATAATCAGGTGTGTAATCTTGGAAATGGCGACGATATTCATCAGCCTCAAAGATAAAGAAACGTGCATTTGGAACACCTTTACCTGTACCGTCTCCAATTAGATATGATGTTGGTGCGATGCCAGATAAAACGTGCGACAACAAACCAGTTGTTGACGTCTTACCATGGGCTCCAGCCACACCAATTGATGTATATTGATTAACTAATTGTTGTACCATATCTGGATATGTCAAAATAATTAATCGGTCAGCAATTGATAATGCTGCCGCCACTTCAACTTGATCATCTTCAAACGAATTACCACGAATAACCGTCATGCCAGGTTTAATGTTGGCTGCATTAAATGAATATATGGGGATGCCTGCTGCCTCTAATGGCTTTTGTGTAAATGTATATTCATCAATATCTGACCCTGATACCTCATACCCTTGGTCATGTAAAATTAGTGCTAAGGCACTCATACCTGAACCCTTGATACCAATAAAATAATAATGAGAAGTCTTGTCCATTTTTCTTATCCATTCTAACGTAAATTGCGTTTATCAAATTTTGTTATTTCCATCTTACCAAAAAAAACACTTGTCTTCATTATCTAGACAAATGTTTTTAATATTATTAATCATTAAAGTATTGATTATGATCACGTGCAGCAACACTATCCTCTTCTGAAAGAATATCATCTAAACTTAAGCCCAAACCTGTTTTGATAGACTTAGGTTTAGCCTTAGCTTTTGTTAGAGTCTTATTAACCTTTGCAGTTTTTTTAGTAGTTGTCTGCTTTGGTGCTTCTTTTTTAACCTTTGGTTGAAGGACTTCTGTAATCACTGGCTTTGTTGGCAACGCCTCATCAATAACACCAAGGTTTTGGACTTCATTATCTTGGTCTGACGCCAAAAGAATGTATGTTGTTTTGGCAGCCAACAATTCTGCAACCTGATTATCATAGGTATGCATTAAATTTTCGTAAAAAACAATTGGGCGTTGCATAGGCATTTTACACCACCCTTATTCAAATAATGCTTGCGCTGCAGGTGATTGTGCATCAAACGGCGTTCCTACTGGTGCAAAATCTTCAGGCAAAATTAATGCACCAGGTACCTGTGGTGCATTTGGTAACTGTAACTCACGTCCCGAAACAATCATACCGTTTGACTTAACACCGCGTAGTGCACCTGGCCAAATAATCAAACCTGATGGCATCATTGCACCAACTTTCGCAACAACGACTTTAATTCCTTGTTTCATATTTGGTGAGCCTGACACAATTTGTATGCGTTCATCATTGTCAACAACAGTTGTTGTTACTTGTAAATGGTCAGAATCAGGATGTGGTTCTGCAGATTCTACATAACCAACAACAAATTTAGGTGTATTATCAACAGTCAATGTTGATGTAAAATCAGCTGCTGTAATTAGGTTATTTAAAATATGCACTTGCTCTTCAGTAAGAAATACTTGACCATTAGTATGAGCTAAATCTAATGATTCGCTGATATTAATAAAGTTATAACCAATAACCTCTTCATTTTTGTTAATAAATTGTACAACGTTTTCTTGTTGTGAAAAAGTATATTCTGTTCCTTGTTGGGTTAAGACAATTAAATTATCACCCATTCCAGCGGGATTATAGCTAGCAATTAGCATGCTGTCAATTCTCCTTTTTAAATTAATTATTTTTAATTACCGTAAATAATATCATTTACAGTACTTGCATCTAATTTTTGGGCTAAAGTTTCAACTAACGCTTGAGCTGCTTCAAAATCAGCGATTGACCAAACCGTTTGATGGGTATGAATATAACGTGAAGCAACACCTAACGCAACTGAAGGAATCCCATTATTTTGGGACTGTGCACCGTGAGCATCTGTGCCACCCTTAGCAACAAAGTATTGCAATGGAATATGTGCATCTAAAGCAGTATCTAATACAAATTCCTTTAAACGCAACGGCATAATAACCCCTGGATCAAATACACGTAGCAATGCGCCTTGATCCATCTGTCCTTGACCTTGAGCTGAAGTTGTATCATCAGCAGCAGAAGAATCAAGTGCAAAGAAAATATCCGGCTTTAATTGATTTACAGCCGGACCAACACCACGCAAACCAACTTCTTCCTGCGTATTTGCTCCCATAATTAGCGTATTAGGCAACGCTTTATTTTGCAAATTTTCTAACGCATTTAAAATGGTAACTAATCCAAAACGATTGTCCCAACTTTTAGATGCAACTCGCTTACCAGTTGCCATCATTGTTGTTGAAACCTTTGGTACAATGAAATCACCCGGGTGCACATCAAATGACTCTGCTTCATCCTTAGACGAAAAACCAGCATCAAATAAAATGTCTTGAATTTGTGGTGTCCCACTAACATTTCCTTGACGTAACAAATGCGGTGAAACTGATGAAGAAACAACGGGATACTGTTTATTACGTGTGAATAATGTAAAACGTTCAGCTGATACAGTATAAGGATTCCATCCACCAACGGGGGCAACCACCAACATACCACGGTTTGTAATTTGTGTAACCACAAAACCAACTTCATCCATATGGGCACCAAACATGATCCGTGGCGCATGTGTGTCTGGGTTATGTTTGATACCGTACAACCCACCTAGTCCATTTTGAACAACTTCATCTACTAGTGGTGAAAGATCTTCTCTGAACGCTTGTCTAATTTGATATTCTTGGCCAGACGTTCCTTGTAACTCTGTATATTTAACAATACGATTCCAAATTTTTTCTTCCACTTAATTCACACTTTCTAACAATTATGCCTTGTTTTTATTTAAAATATCCCTAATCTAGGCCTCTAACATACCAATGCCGACTGTATTTGCGCCACCTTCTGGCAAAATAATATCAGCATATCGTTTTGTGGGTTCCACAAACTGGTGATACATTGGTTTGACTGTTTCTAAATATTGGTTAACAACAGAATCTACAGTTCTTCCACGTTCAACAATATCACGTTGCATTCGACGAATGAACCGTAAGTCATCATCAGTATCCACGTAAATTTTGATGTCTAACAAATCGCGTAACTTTGCTTCTGTGAATAATAAAACCCCTTCTAAAATGATCACATCAGCAGGTTGAATTTCCACTTTTTTAGTTGATCGTGTGTGATTTGTATAGTCGTATACAGGTTGTTCAATTGTTTTGCGCTCTAATAATTGTTTTAATTGTTCAATTAACAATTCATTATCCAAAGAATCTGGATGATCATAATTAGTCATCCGCCGTTCGGCCATGTTTTTGTCACTTTGATCGTGATAATACGCATCTTGAGGAATCATTACAACTGATTCCCCCGCCAAACGTTTAATAATATCCTGGCTAACAGTTGTTTTACCGGACCCAGATCCTCCCGTAACACCAATTACCATTGGACGTGATATAGACATACTTAGCCTCTTTCTTCTTTAACTATTGTAATGGCAAGGTAACCGTAATTGTTGACCCAACACCAACTTGACTTTCTAATTGAATTTGACCCTGTGCTTGTTCTACTAAGTCATTAACAATTGCTAATCCTAAACCTGTTCCCGGTATTGATTTTGTCCGTGATTTATCAATACGATAAAAGCGTTCAAAAATGCGATCTTGTTCATCACTTGGAATTCCCAAACCTGTATCCTTAACCGCGAACGCCAATTCATGAGCCGTTACCATGGCTGAAACTTTGATAGTACCATCTTGTCGATTGTATTTCATTGCGTTTCCAATTAGATTAGTCAAAATTTGCTCAAAAACACGTTTATCTTGTTTAATTATTAATGTTTCACTAACATCATTTTTAAGTGACAAATTCAATTTATCTTTACGCTTTTTAGTATTGAAAATCTTAGTAGCCATTTCAAACATATTAAATTCTTGTAATGAATGCGTTTGCTCAGGAACCTTAGCCAAAGTCAAAATATCATCAGTTAAATCTAATAGTCGATTTGTTTCAGATTGAATAATTTCTAAAAATTCCTGCCTGTCAGCAGGATCATTTTGCGCACCACTCAATAGAGTTTCTGTAAAACCAGCAATCGCTGTCAATGGTGTTCTCAATTCATGTGAAGCATTCGCAACAAAGGCTGTTTGCATATCCTTCATTTGAATAACTTCTGTCATATCATACAAAAGAACTAGCAATTCAAAATGACGTTTTCTAGTTTGATAATAGACGATGGAAACATCCACCATTTTATTCTCAAGTTTCACAAGTTCACGAATTTTTTTCTTTTGTTTCAATGCCTGTTCAAATAATTCCATCAACCGATGATATTTAATAACATTATCGTAATGTGTATTTACTAAATCACTTGAAACGCCTAACAACTTGCGTGATTGTTCATTTGCCTGAATAATCTTGCGTTCTGGTGTGATTTGTAAAACACCCATCGGCATGTTATCCATTAAGGTTTCCATGGTACTACTTTGTTCTTGCATAATTTTAATACGTTGGCTATTAAGATGTTGTACATTATTAATAGCCGTTGCAAGTGGTGCCAATGAGTCATCAGGATGCATTAAAACGTGTGCCGTGTGAGTATGCGTTGTCTCTAAATCTTGTAATTTCTCAATAAACAAGGCTAAATGTGCATCACGACGTTGTCGTTGAATCTCGAGTGCTAATGTTGTTGCACCAGACAAAATCATTGAGAGTAAAATTAAGACATGCCATTTCAAAGTGACGTTTTGGTCACCCGTCATAGATGTCAACCATAAAATAAGCCAAATAATGGCAGCGTAAACAAACCAAAAAAGCACAAATCGCTTTGCTGATTCAATTAATTCATCAATATTCATATTTTAATCCTTTCCATGTTTATTCATCATGAGAACGATCAAAACGATACCCAAATCCACGGACTGTTTTTAAATATACCGGATGCTTGGGGTCTAGTTCGATTTTATCGCGTAAATGTGATAGGTGCATATCCACCATTCGAGTATCTGGCCCCGAAAATTCGTAGCCCCAAACACCATCTAAAATCGTTTCGCGACTTAAAACACGACCTTCTCGTTCAGCCATATAAGCCAATAATTCGTATTCTTTTGGTGTTAATCTAACAATTTCACCATCAAACTGTACAACCATTTTATCGAAATCAATGGTTAAACGGCCAAATGATTGGATTTGCTTAACGTTATTTTCTGAAACCGGCTCTTGCTTTTGGTTAAAACGACGTAAAACAGCATGTACACGAGCAATCACTTCACGTGGACTAAAAGGTTTTGTAACATAATCATCAGCACCAATTTCTAAGCCAACTACTTTATCTATTTCATCATCTAATGCTGTAAGCATAATAATCGGAATCTGGTTTTTTTCAGCACGTAATTCACGCGTGACATCGACACCACTTACTTCTGGTAACATAACATCTAATAGTACAACATCAATGTCACCTTCTCGAATAATTTCTAGTGCTCGTTTTCCATCTAAAGCTGCAACGACTTCAAAACCAGCTTTTTTTAAATTATACGTTAGCAAAGTTTGTAATGATGGTTCATCATCAACGACTAAAACTTTTGTCATAAATAAACTCCCATATCATATATTAACTATAAGTTTACCACGAAAATTAACGAATTTGCGGGTTATTGTGAATATAAAAATATACATTCCATAAAATAAATGACCGCTCATTTATTAATTAGAATTGTTTCCCTAACTTTTTTTCATGATGATTACTCAAAACTTTAATTGCCATCATACCACCCAATAATAAGCTCCCTAATACAAAGAGTGTCCAGGCTCCCATAATTGAAACCCCATAGCCTAACGAAATTGTAATAAGTGGTGCAAATAAATCAGTCGCAAAAAATGAAATACCAAACACACGACCAAGATATGCTGGTGAACTAGCTTGCTGACGGACAGTATTAATTTTAATTACAAAAGCAGATCTTGCGAATCCATATAAAATAACTAAAATAATAAATACCCAAAGGTGTTGAAAGAATGTTGTCAAAATGAAAGCTGCACCTAATAAGTAAAAATCACGATACATCGAATTAATGGTATTAAAAGTAGGGAATTTAGCTAGCAATACACTTACTAAGACACCTGCAACAGCTGCCAATGTTAGTGCTGTTGAATAACTAGTGGCTGAGCCATGATAATTATGCTGAATAAGATATGGCATTGCTAAAATAAAACCTTCAAAGAAAAAATTCGTCCAAATTGTTAATAACATTCATTCAAATAATTTAGGTGATTGTTGTACATATCTAAATCCATCTATCAAGCTTTTCAAAAATGGTTCTGATTCGCTCGTTTTATCTTTTGGCTCAGGGCGATACTTAATCGCTAAATTAAATAACACCGTCACTAGTAACATCAACCCTAATATTTGTAAAAATGTTTTTAGATTAATCCATTCTAAATGTAATAATAACCCACCAACAAGTGGACCCAGAGCTTGTCCTGTTGAAAAAGCTGCACTTGCCCAGGCGTTGAAACTAGCTAAAGACTGTTTATTAATAACATTAGGTAGAATTGCACGCGTTGCGGGATACGAATATGACACGTCAATATTTAATATAAAAGTTAAAATAAATAAAATCCATATTTGTGGTTTCGTAGGATCTATAAAAAAGGATAAACTTAACGCCCCAATTGCCCCCAATGTATCTGCACATAGTAAAACGATTTTACGATTAAATCGATCAAGAATTGAACCAACAAAAATATCATTTAAAACATACACAACAAATCCGAATCCGGTTAATAGTCCTAATATTTGAGCATTACCATAGCTTGCCACTAAAAACCAGTTCAATCCAAAACGATATACGCCATCACCAAAAACTGAGGCAAAATTCGATGCCAATAGTGGGAAACTAAAATTTGCTAATTTTGATTGGTGTTCATCCATAGACACACCTCCTTTTTATACTAGTAATAATGATTTTTTATTTAAAAAAAGTGGCTTTAACTATGTCATATAGTTAAACCACTCTATTATTGTCGCCACTTATTGCTTAATCCAAGAAATCACGTAATTGCTTTGAACGTGATGGATGGCGCAACTTACGCAACGCTTTTGCTTCAATTTGTCGAATTCGTTCACGTGTAACCCCAAATACTTTTCCAACTTCTTCCAATGTTCGGGTACGACCATCTTCAAGCCCAAAACGTAAACGCAAAACATTTTCTTCACGATCAGTTAATGTGTCTAATACTGACTCTAACTGTTCTTTTAGCATCTGGTACGCAGCTGAATCAGCTGGCGATATAGCTTCATTATCTTCAATAAAGTCACCCAAATGTGAATCATCCTCTTCACCAATTGGTGTTTCTAATGATACAGGTTCTTGTGCAATCTTTAAAATATCACGAACTTTATCCGTTGGAACGTCCATTTCAGCACCAATTTCTTCTGGCGTTGGTTCGCGACCCAAATCCTGTAACAAATTACGTTGAATACGGATTAACTTATTGATTGTCTCCACCATGTGTACAGGAATTCGAATGGTACGTGCTTGGTCAGCAATTGCACGAGTAATTGCTTGACGAATCCACCATGTTGCATATGTTGAAAACTTGAATCCCTTACGGTAGTCGAACTTTTCAACAGCCTTCATCAAGCCCATATTTCCTTCTTGAATTAAATCAAGGAACTGCATACCACGACCAACATAACGCTTGGCGATAGAAACTACCAAACGTAGGTTGGCTTCAGCCAATTCTTGCTTAGCAGTTTCATCACCAGCTTCAATTCTTTCGGCTAGAGAAACTTCTTCCGGCCCAGTTAGCAATGATACACGACCAATTTCCTTCAAATACATCCGGACAGGATCATTGATTTTCATCCCAGTTGGTGCATCAGCAGCTTGCTTAAGCTCTTTTTCTGATAACTTTGTCTTCTTGTTTTCCAAAGCTCGTGCAGTTGGTTCACCTTGTTCATCAACAATAGAAATACCAGCTGATTCAATTTTGTCATACAAATCATCGATCTGATCGGCATTTAAACTCATTGGCTTTACAACAGCCTTTTGCAAATCAGTTTCCTTTATTTGCTTATCTTTTTTAAATTCTTTGATAATTCCTTTAACAGCTTTATCAAAGTCTGCCTTATTAAAGGTCGTTTTATCTTGTGTTTTCTTTGCAACCATCATAGACTCCTTAGTGTTTTGTATTTTTATTTTGTTTTTCTTTTAATGCAGCTAAATATGCAACACTTAGTTGTGCAACGCGACCATGATCTTGAAGTCGGTTAGCTTCTTTAATATTACGAGATAATTGTCGAATTTTTTCCTCTAGCGGCGCTTCGTTATTAATCACATTAATATATGCTAAGACTTGTTCACGGTCAGTAAATAACTGAGGGTCTATTTCTGCCAATGAGGCTAAAATACGTGTTAATTCTGGTTTTTGTACATAATCCATAAATGCGGCCATATCATTGATTGGTTCTTGTTGATACTCTTCACGATATGCCATAGCAATCATAAATAATGTTTCATAAGACACATCTTGAAATGAAAAGCCAACGTAATTTGTGACTTGTAACCAAACATCATTATCATGTAACATCCACGCAAATAAAATTTGTTCTGCTTTTTCAATTCGGGATACATTGCGCTTAACAGTAACATTACTAGTATATACCTGCGAACTAGATGATATCTCTTTTTGCTGCTGATCATGCTGGTGTTTTGACGGTTGACGCGCTTGGCGTTGTAACAAAAGCGGTCGAATTTGATCTTGTAACGCTTCATAACTTAAATCAAATTCATTTGCGACTTGTCGCAAAAAACGCTCTCTAATGACCGGCTCTTCAACGGTTGCAATTACTGCAAGTGCATCACTAATATAAGTAAAAAATTCCGTTTGATTATTTAAGTTACGATCAATTTGTAGATAGCGTAGATTAAATGTAACAGGATCCTCTATATTATGTGTCAATACTTGCTTAAATGCATCAGCATCATTTGAGCGTAGATACTCATCTGGATCTTGATTATCAGGTATATGAATAACTTGTGCTGATAGACGACTATGTTGCGCAATTAAATCTAACGCACGCTTTGTCGCTTTTTGACCGGCCATATCCGAATCATACGTAATACTAATCTTATCGGCCAATCGCGATAGCTGTTGCACCTGTTCTATTGTTAGTGACGTTCCCATTGATGCAACACCATTTGCAATTCCTGATTGAAATGCTGCTATCACATCCATAAAGCCTTCAAATAAAATAACCGTTTTTTGCTTTTTAATAGTATCTTTTGCTAAATCTAAATTAAAAAGTTCAGAAGATTTATTAAATAATGGACTTTCCGGAGAATTAACATACTTTGGCACATCATCATCACTTGTCAACTTGCGCCCTGAAAACGCAATCGGATGCCCACTACTATCCCTAATTGTGAACAATACACGCTCAGTAAAACGATCATGTAAACTACCATCGGACCACTCAACAAATAATTCCGACTTACGTAATAACTGATAGTCAATTTTCTGCGTTTGAAAATATTCGTATAAAATATTTCCTTCAGGGGCATAACCCAACATAAATGCATCAATTGTGGATTCATCTAATCCACGTGCAGTTAAATATGCTAAAGCCTGCTCACCAGAATCTGTATTAACCAATAAATGATGGTATAACCTAGTTGCTTCGGCATACAAATCACGCAAAGCTTTTGTCTCTGAATCAACCTGTACATTAGTTTGATTATTCAAATATGAATCATCTATAGCTACACCTGCTTGTGGTGCAAGTTTTGCTACTGCTTGTGGAAATGACATGTTTTCAATTTCCATCAAAAAACTAAACGCATTACCTCCTCGTCCACAAGAAAAGCAGTGAAAAATTTGCTTCTCTTCATTAACAGAAAATGACGGTGTACGTTCCTCATGAAAAGGACATTTACCAAACAAATTGCGTCCTTGTTTCTTTAACTGTACATATGGTGAAACAACATCGATAATATTGATACGTTCACGTACTTCTTCTACGAGTTGCTGAGGAATTTTAGCCATAACATAGCACCTCCATTTCAAACAAAATGAACTTTTCCAGCTTCTATAATTATACGCTTGAATAATTAATATGCAAGTATCTTGTCAACCCCTATGAAACGTTCGAAAGATTGTTATGATAAGGTTCTTAAAACCTCACACAAATATTATGTAAACTAAATTGTCAAGGGAATTGTCAAGTCTTTAACTAGCAATTTCTTAAAAAATTTTAAGCAAAGGACGTGCACTGCATTAAACCAACCTTTGCCCGCTTTTTTACATTTCAATATCATTTTTGGATTATCTCGTTGTGACTTTTATTGCTGGCTGAAACCAATTATCTGACAGAAATATTTACATGTGTTCAGCAGCTAATTCAAGGCAGCCAAAAGGACTTGTATTTAAGCAGCAAAAATACAAGTTTAGTTAGTTATTCAGTTACCTGATTGACCTTAAGCCAATTGGCTATTATTTAACCGATGCGCTTTCTTTTGACGGAATTTTTGGCTTTGTAAGAATTGGTTATAGCAGACTTGCGGTGTTTTCCACCCTAATACTGCTTTGGGATAGTGGTTAATAATATCTTGAACAGCACGTAGTGCCACTAAGGTAATTTTAGTAAAACTCTGCCCTTTGGGAAAGAAGTGCCGAATATCACGATTAATGCGTTCAATACCCCCCTTTTCTGCCGGACTATATGCATGGGTAAAATAGACAGCCACCTGCCACCTATCAAGCAACATCATTACATCAAAGTTTGTAAACTCGTGACCCCGATCTGTCGTGATTGATTGAACTTGATTCGGATGCCGTTTTAAAAATTGTTCAATTGCATCATGCATGGCACTGACTTGTTTACTGGCTAACTTCATGATTTCCACATACCGACTTTTACGTTCGTAAAAAACCAAGAGACTGGCTTTAACCCCTTTAGAGGAATCAATACAATCCATTTCCCAGTGACCAAAATTACGTCGCTCATTAATGATTGATGGTCGTTGCTCAATACTGTGAGTTTGCATAAAATCGCTTTCGCGATGCGATCGCATAATTTCACGCATAGAAACTGGTCGCATGTGATACTTATGTTTTTGGTAATTAAGCAAGGCAGGCACGCCTAATTTTAAATAACGATATAAGGTTGCCGCTGAAGGCGCATTTTTCACACGGTGCGCTATCATCGGGATCGTCCAATGCTTTTCCTCAACCGCTTTTTGAATGCGTTTTAAAGTACCACGTGACGTATGTAATTTACCGTAATTACGATTAATACGATTTTGTGCAGCTAACCAATCGGCATATTCCGGATCATAGGGAATTCTGTCTAATGAAACATCAGTACGGCGCCGATTATAATGCACTTCGTCATAGATTGTTTTGGGTGTCCGGTGTAACCGTAAGGCAATCTGGCGTAAGCTAATTTTTTGTTCATAGTACCAAATATAAATGTAGTAGCGCTCTGAACGACTTAAGCGTTTATAAGATCTCATAAGTTAATCTCCTCAACAAAGTATTGATTGGTAAATTTAAAAATAGCGTTAAAACCTTTACCTAATAATAGAATACCCGTTCACACAAGTGATTAGATTAAATAAACCGTGCATAGTTGGTCACTTTACAATCAAAAATGGCCGTAGAATGCTGTTTCACAGCAATTAAATTTTGCCAAATTAAAAAGACCAGCAGACGCTAGTCCTAATTTACTGATGTTTTAGTTATAACTAGTGTTAGTGTCGTGCAACATATAAAATATCACACATTGGAAATCGGCGTTGATGACCTGAAAGAATCACATCATCATCTTGAAATCCTAGCACTTTGCCATGATAAAACGGACTCACCACCCCTTCATCATTGTGATTCCGTAATTGCAAAGTAACTGGGAAATGTTGATCAAAAGCTTTCATTAAATACCGACCAATGGCTTCTTGTGTCATTTCTTGCTGGTCCTGGCGCGCTATATTTTGAGCTCTGTTATTTGAGTAGCTAGCCACATCTGCTGTGTGATCACTAAGAAAGAACCCTTGCCATTTCACTAGGCCCCGATCCTGATAATCATATTTAAAAAAATGTGCTGCTCGCTTTAATTGTTCCTGTAATTCTTCATCTTGATTCATCATGAGTGTTACCTCGCCACTTAATTGTTAGTTTTAACTGTATATCATTAATTTTAAACTAATTAAATGATTAATCAAATATTATTTTGTAGAGACAAACTTTGCTTAATATATTAAAAAAGACCAGTAAGTTACTGGCCTTAAATATCTTCGCAAATCAGATAATATTTGAAAAAGATGAAACAAACGATAAAATAAGATGTAGTAAAAACAAGTTAATAGGTATCTATTGTTAATACCTATCACCTATATTGTACGAATTTTACGACACCTCTGCAATTAATATTAATCAGAGGATAAACCCAGATTAATTTTTAAACAAATGATCAAAAGGTGATTCACCTGTATGCGCAACTTGTGTTAAAAACATTTTGATTGCTGACTGTGTCGTTAGCCCTTGTGCCTTAAAAATGGCATCTGCTTTATCCTTAACATCTTCTTCGACTCGTAATTGAATTAACTTTTCACTCATAACCATAATATAGTTCCCCTTTATGTCTGTATATCAGCGTCATGTTACTGAATATTATTGCTTACCAAAATCAAAAGCTAGTTTGCCATTTTTCAACTGCAATTTTGCTTGAAACGACTTGCCCGTTTTCTTTGATTTAAACCCCTTCAACTTAGCGGTCGTCCCTTTCGTTAGTAAAGTTGTGACAATGGTTGGTGTCAGTGTTTTACTACTCCATTTTTTGGGCAGCGTAAATTGGCATGATTGATCAGCTTTATAATTCGTACAGCCGTAAAACTTGCCTTTGTCCACAATTTGTCCTTGCTGACAGACCGGGCATTGCCCTAGATTAGCGGCTGCTTGTTGCTTAGCTTCATAGTCTTTTTGTCCGTTAATTTGCTGCTGCATAGTTGTTGATTGGCCTAATTGGTCTGGTACTTCGTCAATTAATTTCTGCACAAATTTTTGAATTTGGCCAAGAAAGTTGTTTGGCGTCCGTTGTTGTTGACCAATTTGTTTCAAAGCGGTTTCCCATTTTGCCGTCATAGTTGGGCTTGTTAATAGTGGCTGTAATGAAACAGCTTGACATAAGGTTTGTCCACTTGCCGATACATGTAACTGATTCTTTGCCGTCACTAAATACTGCCGCTTTTTAAGCACTTCCAAAATATTAGCCCGGGTGGCTTCAGTCCCAATTCCTTCAGCTTCTTTAAAATATCTTGTTCGTCGGCATCATCCAATGTTTTACCAGCTGTTTTCATAGCGGTAATTAACGTTCCTTCGGTGAAAGGTATGGGCGCTTTGGTTAGTTTCTTAGCGGCAGCTAACGTCACTTGGACTTGTTGCCCCTGCATAACTTTAGGCAAAACAGCCGGTTCTTCTGATTCCGGTTCCTTTTTTTCTGTCAGTGGTTGTTTTAATAATACCTGCCAGCCGGGATTAGTGGAAACTTTACCCGTGGCTTTAAATAGGGCTTGGCCAACTTGCGTTATAATGACGGTTTCTTGGTATTCATACGGCTGGGCAAACATGGCCAACGTCGTTCGTAGGACCAAATCATAAATTTGTTGCGTCAAAGGCGTGAGCTTTTGTAACTGCGCTGGTGTTGGGACCGTTTTGGTCATAATGATGGCGTGGTGTTCTTGCACCTTAGCTCCATTAACATAACGTTTATTGGCGGTCAGATGATCTAAAACAACTTCTTCTGGAATCGATGCTTGGTAAGCCGTCAGGTTATCCAGTAAATAATCAAATTCTTGATCCGTAATATACTGACAATCCGTTCGTGGATAAGTTAATAATTTCGCTTCATACAATGCTTGCACCGCTTTTAACGTTTCACTAGCACTGACGTGCGCTTGTTTATTCATGGTACTTTGCAAACTCGACAACGAAAACAAACGCGGACTAGCGGTTTGCTTAGCCGTTGTATCAACACCCGCAATGAAACCGTCCTGTAAACCAATTTGCACGGTTTTAGACGCCATGTAGGTATTAAGCTGATTTTGATCATCAAAACGCTGATATGGCTCTAATTTTGCTTGAAATGTTTGCTGTTCAACTTGGACTTGTGCTTGTAACTCTAAATAAGGTGTCGGGTGAAAGTTTTTAATCGCTAAATCACGTTCATAAACCATATACAGCGTTGGGGTTTGCACACGCCCAATGGAATAAACGCCGTGGACACCTGCTTGTCGTAATAATAACGTGTATAGCGGACTCGCATTCATGCCGACTAACCAATCACTAATCTGGCGCGTTTGTGCTTCGTAATAAGCCGGTAGATCACTAGCGCCTGTACGTAAATGTTGAAAACCTTCTCGAATAGCTGCTTTTTCTAAACTATTAATCCACAAACGTTGATAGGTTTTGTTCTTTGTATAAGCTCCAGCTTGCTTAATAATGCTCCAAGCAATGTTACTGCCTTCACGGTCACTATCTGTGGCGATAATAATGGTATCGGCAGCTTGTAATAGCTTTTTAACAATCTTGAATTGCTTTTGTTTATCTGCCCCAACCACAAAGTGGTATTTTTCCGGAAAAATCGGCAAATTGTCCAACGACCAGTGCTTAAATTTGGCATCGTAATCATCAGGTGGTGCCAGTTCAACTAAATGACCAAACCCAAACGTGATGGTTGTATCTGACGGCAAAATCGGGTCACTGACCTCGTAGTAACCCGATTGTTTGGTATTCTGTTGCAAAGCATCCACATAAGCTCGTGCTTGGCTCGGCTTCTCTGCTAGAATAACCGTGCTCATTTAGTCACCTCGCTTTTCTAATTGGTCAAATTTTGCATAAAGTCCCGCAAATTCATGACGAACTTCATGGTAGTATTTTTGGTCTTTACGACTGGCAACAAAAAATAAAATACTCATCAGGTAACCTGTACCTAGCATCAAAAAGGCGATATAATCCTCGCCCTGTTCAAAAAGATTAGCTGCTAGTAGGCTAGGTGCTACATAGAAAAGAACTGAATACATATACCCAAAGTAATAGCGACAACGTCTTTTAAATTGTTTTAATTGAAATATCATATATTCCCCTCCATTTTTGATATTAGTATTTAGAAATTATTTGCTGATAATTCAGCAATCATCATGATCAGGAATCGAACCTCATCCAGTCTAGAACTGACCACCAGGCATGACGTGATTCGTCTCACGGCTGTGAGACATGCTTCGTTTCTTTTTGCCGATTTTTAAATGGATGTAACCACTTAGCTAACTTAGCTTGGCGGGCTTGTTGTGCCAATTCTTGGTGTTGGGCTAAATCGACTTGATCACTCTGTAAACGATGCTCATATTGTTGATTAACTTCAACCAATTGTTGCTTAACGCGTTCCAAATCTTCTTGGGCCGTTTCCGCACGGAATTGCCACTTAGATGATTCGGCTTGCAGTTGACCAATTTGACCTTCTAGGACCATTTTAACTGATTTCAATTAGTCATGGCGTTTCTCAAGATTGAGTACTTCCGCATTAGCGAATTGGAGACGTTCCTTTTCAGCTTGGGCTTTATCTGAATCCTCACGGATGCCTAAGGCATGTTCATGTTCCTTAATAAAATCTTGGCGGCGTACTTCTAAATCACTCGATAACTGCCGATAAGCTTTCGTCATTAAGTCATTAGCTTCCTTTTGCCCAGCCACAATTTGGTCAATCACTTTGTGGCGTTTAAATTCGGCTTGGTTATAGCGTAATTGTTGCACTTCTTGCTCGATATATTGCTTTTGCGTGGTAATAATTTGGGCAATTTCATGTTGAATAATTTGGTCACGATCACCCGTTAATTTAGCCGTTGTTTTGGCTTTATCAATGGTTAATTGTTGTTCAAGCTTGGTTAACGTTTGTTCATGACGTTGTTCTTCTTCGGCAACAGCCTGTTGATAATCATTATCTAAAGCTGCTAACGAATTGTCCAAACGATTGCCATAATCTTTCGTATGGCGTTGCGTTACCTGTTGTTTAATTGGTGTTTGCCAATCTGTTGTTAGCAAGTCATCAATGGCTTGCGTATCTTCATGCACATCGGCAATGTTTTGCGTCAGTGTCTCACGGTAAGCATCGGCCACCTTATCGGCGGTTTGTTGCATGAAGGCATTTGCTTCTTTAGTTTCGCGTACCATCATCACGTCAACATAATCATCGCTTTCCGGTACCACCGTTTGTTTTTCATCCAACGGTTTCGTTTTGAAAAACGAAGTTTTAACTTGAAAGGCTTGAATAAGTTTGGCAATGGTTAAAGTGCTATCGGCGGTAGCTGCAGCTGGCATTACCGGTTGCGTGGCAACCGAAGCAGCATCTGCGACAGCTGCTGTTGCAGCTTGACTAGCTGCACTAGCTGGTTCAGCATCGTTAGCTGCTTGTGATGAAGCTTCTGATAAGGTTGTTTCAGATTGTGGTTGGCTTGATTTAACCGTCTGTTCAGGTTGATCAGTCGTGGGTTCATCACGAACCACTAACCGTTGTGGTAACCGGTTAAAGAGCTCATTATGCTCAACGGCTTCAATATATTCGTCTTCACTGGGCAAGGTTGGTAACTCTTGATCGGTAAAGCCTCCTAGCTCATGACTGGCAGTTAAAAAGGCTGTCAATGCGTCTGTTAATTCTTGATACGTTAAATCATCGGCCAGACGTACTTGTTCATCATTCAATACTTGATTAACTGTTTCCACGACAAAATTTTCCATGTCGCCTTTTACCACAGCATGTTCCCAGGTTAAGCCCGTTTCCACCGTTTTCTTCGGATTTTTTGGGTCTACCGTTAAAAAACTGATGTCCCCTAACGGCACCACTTCACCGGTAGCGGTCGCCACGTTTTGTTGTAATTTTTCTGTCAGCGTTTTTAACTCATCTAGTTTCAGATTAGGCCAGGTTTGCGTCACTTGACCCGTCTCATCAAGCAATTGTTTAATCAACGGATTGTCACGATCTAACGTACTTTTAACCACTTGGGCGCGATAATCGCCTAAATCAACCGGCGGTTGTCGTTTCTTTGCTTTTAGCCAATGCATCTACATGTCCCTCCTTTCAAATTAGCTGTGACCGCTTAAAATGGCCAAGTCCAGTTAAAGCCACCACCAGCACTGGTAACGGTATTGACGATCCAAGTCACCCCAAGACTCAAGCATAGGATACCCACAATACTTGCTAAACCAATCATGATTTTTTTCGTACCAGATGCATGCAGCATTTGATTACCTGATGCCATCATGGCAATACCTAAAGCAGCCCCAATTGCGCCTAAAACAACGGTTAGCAGAATCAAAAAGGTAATCACTTTACTACCAGTGTTTTTAGCCGTTTCTTCTAAAGCAGCTGCGTGAACTAAAGTGGCTTGACTGCTGATCAATAAAGCTGTTCCAGCACTAAGCGGTGTCGTCACAAATCCGCGTGACCACGGTTTTGTATATGTTGTCATTGTCTGACCTCCAAAAAAATTATTGTCACTATCTCTAGTGCAACCCTATCGTAACGAATTTTTAAAGGCCTATGTAAAAGTGAACCATTTTATACAAAAAAAGAACAACCGCTCAACTTGGCAGTGCACAGCACCAAGTGAACGGTTGTTCTTGAAATCCAATTACCAAAATTAGTATGGCACATTAACTAATTGTCACGAACAATAATTTTGCGTATACGTATCGTATGTTATACCGTATACTTACTCGTATGTTATTGCGTATACGTTTATGATTGAGGTTTCAAAAATGATTGATAGCCCTCATTGTTATTAAAGCGAATAATATGGTCATTAATTGTAAACTGATGTCTGCCATTTTGATCAGCTTTAAGCATTTCTAGTCGTAGGTAAACTTGTGTGACCTGCAAAAATTCGCTTAATGCAATTAAATTACTAAAGTATTTGGCATAATCAACAATATAATGTCCTTGTGCCGACGTTTGCCAATATTTGTGGCCCAATTCCTGCGCTGCTGGACTACTTAAATCCCCCTGACCAGCAGCCATAATGTGTGGTATCCAATTCATATGACTCACCCCCTTGTTTCTAAAATACTAGTCATCAAGTCAATTTTAACCCGTAATCTGTTAAGCGATAATTGACAGGCAATTAAAGTACCAATTAGCAAAACTATCAAGACAATTAGCAACATTAACACTAACGCCATTTTAATTAATGATGTTGTCCACATTACCAGCACAATCACCAATAATAAGATGAGTCCTAACCAAGTAAAACGATGATTCCCTTGATATTGTCGGTATCGATATTTGGCAATGATTAAATCTATTTTCAACTCATCCTGACTTAATAAGTTATAAGTCATTTGTAGTCGTACAAGTTGATCACGATGGCCACCACACTTAACCCGCCAGTAATCAAATAGAACCACTTAGTCTTAGTAGACGGTATCTTTGGCATTTTCACTTGCTTTCACCTCCCCTAACTTAATGCTTTCAACGCGTAACTGACCTTGATACTGATCTAAGGTTAATAAGACAGTAAATTTTGATTTGACATGGCGCGTCTTGGCCTTTTTATCGTCCGATATACCAAAGGCTTCAATCTCAATCTGACCGTCACCGACAATTTCACCATCGGCCATTTTGTTAAATTGTAACTTATGTTGCGTTAGCTTCATGCCACTATTCATACCGGCCATGGCTTGTATGGCGGTATAAGCATCTGTGTTCCCATAAGTTTCATCCTTAGCACTAATATCACCTGATTTCGTGGCACGCGCTAACGCACGATTCAAAAACGCCACCGCCCGCTTTTGATAAACGGCATCAGTAACTAATTTTTCTTGGGTTTGGCGTTTCTGCTGAATATTTTTTTGTTGGTGTTTGACTTGTTGGACTTGCTGTTGGGTTACCTGTTGTTGTTGAGACTGCTTTTGGTCGTAAACAAAGGCCAGACCCGCAAAAATTATGCTTAACCCTAACACTAGTTTCAGTAGCCCTTTCGTAACTTTTTGTTTGTCCATGCCTTACTCCTTCGTGGCTTTAATGACGTTAACTAAACGATCCGGATTATTGGCGCCTGCATACCGGGCCACTTCCTGACCGGCCTTTAAATGAATGGCAGTGGGCACTTCAATCACATTATATTTTTGATATAAGTTTGAATCTTGGGTATCCACCATCACGTAGTGATCGGCTTGGCCTGATTGCACGGCTTGATTCACCTGCCGGACCACTTGCTGACAATCCGGACAACCCGTTTTATGAAAAATTAACACGACGTCATCCTGTGTTTTCTGTTGTTGCTGTAAGATTTGTTGGGGTTGCTTGGTGTCATGGTACGTATAATTACGCCAGGTCCAGTAACCGCCAACGGCAATCGCAATACTCACTAACAAAGCGAGGATGGTGGTTGCATATTGTTTAACTTTCATGTTTAATCCCTACTTTTTATCTTTGTCTTGATCAGTTGAAAATGGTCCGGCAGGTACGGTTTGCCCCTTTTCCGGAACTGCTTTACGAGGCACTTTTGATAGATAATCACCACCACTTACGAGCCCATCTGATTGGGGTGCGAAAGCAGGCTTCTTCTTATTAACCCCAAAGTGCACATGCACACCCGTCGCTAGACCGGTTTGGCCTTGGTGTGAGATATGTTGTCCTTTATGGACGGTATCCCCTTTATTTACAACGATTGATTCTTGTGAAGGGGCATGCCCATAATAGGTATAACTACCATCGTTATTTTTGATAATGACATTGTTACCACCAGTTGCATCAGAGGCTTTGGCATAGACTTTACCATCAGCAACAGCATAAACATTGCTGGCATCACCATTTTCTTTGGCGCCCACCGTTTGAAAGTCCACGCCATAATGCGGACTACCACCGGCACCTTGGTAGTTCGGATAACCCCCGGTAATGTTGTACTGGCCTTTAATGGGTCACCCAGAACTCGTTCCGGTTGCGGGTGGACAATTATTGGGGTTCAATGTCGCACCACCTTGGGCTGTGTTGGCATCACCGCCGGTGAGGTTGGTTAAACTACCAGAAAAGTCTAACTTAAACACCTGCTTAACATTTTGCGCTGTCGCTAAGGTTTGTATTGACTTACGTTGTGGGTCCGAGGCAGCGACACCTTCAAAATGCACGTCCCATGCTTCTAACGAATGCGTTAAGTCGGCATTATGCATATGCGTTAAGGTGGCTGCATGACTGGACTTTAATTCTTTAATTGCTAAATTAACTTGGCTATCAACATTGTCTTGCGTGTCTTTATATCGATTACCATTCACACCACCAGCACCCCATTGCCAAATCCCTTTCACTTGTCCGCTCGGATTTTCAGCCTTGGGATTAAATTGACTTTCCCGTAACCCAATCGCTAACGCTGCCGCAATGTTGTCACCACTCATATGTAACTCATTTTTAAATTTATCAGCTGCTGCTTGCATCGCTTTGTGAGTTTTGGAATGACTATCTTTCCAATCACCACCAATGCCGGCACCAGCAGAAGTGTCGTTATTACTGGGGTAGCAAACTTGACTATCATCACTACTGCCACCGGCTAACAGATTAATCACCACCAGAAAGAAGAATAATAAACCAATTAACACAAGCAGTATCGGCACCAAGATTTTAACCCAAAACCAGACTTTAATGGTTTTTTTCATGGCCTAACATCCTATCACTTGTAATAGCAACACGATGGCAAGCATTAAGAAAATCACGACAGTGATTAAGACTAAACGTAACGTGCGTTTCACCACTGCCGGGTCCTTTTTGGGCCATTCACTTGTTGCTTTATAATGTTCATAATCCCGTTGTGCATCCGCCCGAATGGTACTGGGTTTATAACGATTTAAACGGCTTTTATTATGTTCTTTTTGACTCATTTAGATACCTCCACCATACATCCGTAATTGGGCATCGGTTGGCCGATAAGCTGTAATAAAAATTGATTGGTAACTCCGCAGAATTAATAAGAATTGTCCCACTTGTAACATCGGTAACGTATCTAATTGATCCGGCGTGGCATCTGAACGACTCGTCACGCTGGCATAACGATTTTTGTCATCTTCTGGTAGCCGGCCAATATGATGATTTTGGAAACGATTGAAAAAGTCGGTCATCGCACGGGTTTCTTCTGAATCTTGTTGTTGTCCAGTCGGTAATACGTTCTTTAAACCGGGGAAAATCATAAATAACCCAAAGTAATTCTTACGCTGTTGTTGCATCATCTTATCGGCAAACGAAACGCCTAACGGGTTATTATAGTTAATGACATCATCGGCCTCATCCTGGATCCACCAGAAGTATTTGGGCGCTGCGGTCCCATCAGCGACGGTTTTCTTGGTAAATTCACCACGTTGTTCGCTGGCTAACTGTTGGTTACCATTCATGACGACATACGCATTCATCAATGACAAGATACTAAAATATTGGGCGGCATAGGCCTTATCACTCCATTGAGCCATACCTGACGTATCAAACATAATGAGTTGCTCATTTGATAAGTCTGGGACATTCGTATGCCCATTGACACTTGGACCATGGTCATTTAGTAGACTATTTAACACCTTGACGATGTTATCTAAACGTTCCCAGTTCTTCCCAGAAAAGTCGCGGGCATTTAATAAACGGGCTTGTAGATAACTAATAAACATTTCCAAATTTGGATAGGCGTTGGCATCTAAGCCAATCGCCCGTAATTCTTCGGGGTGATCTTCAGCTGAATACGACCACATCTCTTGATCTTCAATATAAAAACGTTGTAATTCATCTTTGAATAAAAGAAGTTCCCCTTCTTCTGCCTTTGGATATAAGGTGGCATAATACGTTTTAACCTTTTCTAGGTGTTGTTTAAAGGACTTAATGACATCAATTTGGCCATGTTCATCAAGCACCGTCCCGAAAACATGCAAGATATTTACTCGGTTTTGTGAACCGTCCATCGTTAAAATCAAGCCACCTAATTGTTGCACATGCGGCACGTAGCGCCGGGTCCGGTCAAACAACCAAATCGTGTCACCACGGGCAAATAACGGATCCAACTGTTGGTGCATCCAGGTTGATTTACCTGAACCGGCATCACCCACAATCAAGTTATACGCCGTTGTCCGATGTTTACCATCCGAAAGACTTGGGTCAAAGGTGACCTCGCCTCCTTGAAATGTTGTCGCTAAATTGGCACCCCGTGGATCGGCCAAAAATGTTTGGTTAAAGGCATAAGTGCCGGCCAATGAATAAGATTTCATGGGGAAGCCTTTATCTTTAAGCGCAATATCTTGTACTTTCATCGCTGGAATAAAGAATTGGCGCATATGATTGGCCATTTCGCCAGCATAGACCATCGACTTATAATTACTTAAGCGTTGCCGAAAATCATCTAGTTTCATACGCAGTTTTTCAATCGTTCGTTCCGTAAATAATACGCGTACGTACAAGCGTTTATAGATTTCTTGCCCATTTAAGGCATCATTCAAATCGGCCATGTTTTGTTGGTACTCATTGCCAGCCAACAACTTGCGTTGATCGTTTTGCCACTTATCCCCTAAAATCGCGTTATTGGCATTCGCTGCATCTTGTAGGGCTTTTTCCACCTTGGCCCGTGATTCAGTTCCCACTTTGAGAATCGTAATCGTGTTATCCGTGTCTAGCAGATTGTGAAACCACATTTGTTGTTGGGTTTCTTTGGGATAATCATAAATGGTGACAATCGTGCCGACTCCATTCCCAAAATGAATATAATCAGAATGATAAATGGTGGGGCTTGGATTTTGAACCTGCCAGATTAAATCTAAATCATAGCCTTGGTTGCGTAGTTTTGCGGCTACACTTTTTTTCATGCTTGTGCCTCCTTTAATTTATTGCTTGTTTATTGATTTAATTGTTGCGTCGGATCCTGTAAGATCTGCAACATCGTTTGTTTTTGCTTTAATGACATCGGTTGGGCTGTGATGGCACGACCACCGGAACTGATAAAGATTTCTCTGGCAGTCCGGGTTTCTGCTGCTGATTCACCATAAATAAAAGCCGTATAGCTTTGGTACTTCACGTTTTCGGCCACGTGGCGTAAACTGGCAATTTGATCCGTGACTAATTGATGGCAGAGTTGTAATTGCCGATAACGTCGTGCATCTGTGGTTTGGGCCATTTCTGCATCAATTGCTTGCCGATTAGCCAACCAAGCCCGTTGTTGGATGGTAGTTTCAGCGGCCATTCGCGTGATGATAATATCAAAATCACTGGTAAACGTATTGAGTAACAAATGGTAGTCACGAATAATATTTGAGGCTCCTTCGGAACCGACACCATAGACGAAATCTAAGTCTTTACCATAAATCGTCAACATATCCATGTAACCCGCATCTTGTTTATCATTACCGGCTAATACTAATAAATTATCCTCTCCTTCGAAACGTTTAAACGGTAATAAATCCAACAGGTCAACTTTTGGTCGCCTTAATTCAGCAACTTGTTTCAATGATAATTGGTGCTTTTTTTGTTGTTTAAACCCCATTTAATCCTCCTTTTCCAACGGCATGCATTTCATTGAGCCGTGCAGACTTTGTGAACTGACCGTTTTAGGACCGCGTACAAAGACTTCATCAATCACCAAACTATTCGGATTGCTGGGTGCTGGTAAAATGGCATAAATCGCTGTGATCACCATGACCACCAGAAAAAGGCCTTTTGAAAACGTCAATTGATACGAAAATGCTTTGGATAGCATGATATAGGTAAACATGAAAAATCCCCCTAATACTGCTAGTCGTTCAAAATTTAAAAATAAAAGTCGTGGTTGTTTCTGCCAGATGTTGTTACCTGGTGAAAACTCACGATAGTTATAACCTTGCATAATCTGTCACCTTTCTTGAAATTTTATTTCTTTGATTAACTACCGTTATCGTAACGAATTTTATAAGTCTTAGGGAAAAGTGAACCATTTCATACAACTTTTTTGGATTATAGTTGTTAAATATTTTTGTGCGTATACGATTAATTATCATATTGCGTATACGCATGAGTATGTTTAAAGATATACGTATCGTATACGCTTAACAAAAGCCTGGTGTTATACTGTTTACAGCATTATATTATTTCTTTGATTAACTAACCAAACTTTCATTTTGACAAATAAACAAGCGAGGAAATAATGATGCAAATTATGACATTTACTGGATCAAAAGGTGGTGTCGGTAAAACCACCCTTGTCTTTAATTACGCCGCCTGGTTAGCACAAAATAATTATCACGTCCTATTAATCGATGGTGACTTTCAAGCGAATTTAAGTGCCACATATGATTTAATTACCAACAAAAATACGTTATTAGATGTGTTTATTGGTGGTGAACCCGTTATCCGACCAGTTACCCAAAATATTGATTTGTTACCGGCTTCGCCAAATTTGGATCGCGTTGAAGGCTTAATTCAAACAAAAATGTATCGTGAATACTTATTGATGCAGTGGATGCGTCTACACGTCGATACTATCCAGTCTTACGACTATATCTTGATTGATACACACCCAGAATTTGGTCTACTCACGAAGAACATGATTGCGGTCAGTGATGCCGTTATCGTGCCATTGGAACCTCGTGAGTATGGGTTTAAACAACTCAAAACGCAATTTGAACTTCGCATGGCCGAATATCGACAAGACAGTATTGATCCCCGGACGGGCGTCAGTGATATTGATGCCCAAGTTTATTATGTTGGTAACAAAATCCAACATAATACCATTGAAAGTCGCCAGTTTCGTGAAGCATTAGCAACGATGCCAAATGTCATTGCGCAAATTGATGCCCGTGAAATCATGCGCAAATCAACGGCTCAAAAACAAGCCGTCGTTGAGATGCCCGCTAGTATCTTAAGAAAGTACCCCGGCTTTAAAGAGCAGCTAATAACCCAATTCACACGCATGACGCAAACTTTGCAAGATAATCAACACAGTTAGGAGTATATTTATGTCATTTAATTCAAAACAACCCACTAGTGACCAACAGATGAAAGCGGCCTTTGCTCAAAACCCCGTTCGCCAACACACTGCTGCTGATTTAGTCGCCGGTCTTAATATCAACACCAAACCCACGAGTGAACGTAAGCAATCCGTGTCAATCACGATGACACCAACAATGAAACAGTAATTAACAACTCTTGCGAAACAAAATGGTTATGCTGGTTTATCAAGTTTTGCCGTTGAAATTTTTCAAGCCATCTTAGATCAACAATCAAAAGATTAATTAAGTGCATAATAAAAGGCGTTCAACACGAAATTCATGTTGGACGCCTTTTTCATATGGCCAAGTATACGTAATCATATAACATTGCGTATACTTCTAATTATACTTAGCGTATACGTTTAAGTATATTGTATCATTAACGAATCAAATCATTGACATTTTCTTTAACATCGGGATCCTTTTGTGCTTGTTCAGGACTACTAAAATACCAGTTATAAGCTAAATCACTATCATACGCTGCATCTGAATTAAATTTACTGTTACTTGTAATTGTAGTATAGATAAGACCTATTTCATCATATCCACATTGTTTATCCACTAATCGATTGTTGTTAAATAAATGATCAGTTCCCATTTTAGATTTTTCATTATTTGTACCATCCGCTCTATTTTTAACACCAACGCCATATTCTCTAAGAAGCTGCCTAAAATCTCTTAAGTAATAGTGCTAAAAACGCTAAAACGACCATTTGCAGACTGGTGGTTAATTGACGCTCACAATTTTTCCAAAGTCGCCGACAATTCTCTAGCCAACTAAAAGATCGTTCGACTACCCAATGTTGGGGCATGACTTCGAATTGGATGTAAGCTGATTCCTGAGACAACTTTTAAGAGAGGGTATAATGAATAAATCGTCTCTCAAAAGGAAGGAATTTTTACATGCCAACTCGTTACGACAAAGAATTCAAACAAAACATTATCGACCTATATAAGCAATGCGAATCAGCTGCCCAACTGGCCAGAGAATATGGCATTGGCTATTCAACAGTTCATAAGTGGATCCAGGGCCAGGCCAACACTCAATCCGGTAAATCGCCAGACGAAATCAAAGCGATGGAAAAGCGACTGGCTTCGCTGTCTGAGGAGAACGAAATCCTAAAAAAAGCCCTGGGCTTCCTTGCGCAGAAGTAACCAATATCTTTGATTACATTCACCAAGAAAGCCATCACCGCCAGGTAACCAATATGTGCCGAATCCTCGGTGTTTCCAGAGCTCAGTATTATCGTTATCGATCCCCCAAACCTTCAAAACGCCGGGCCGAAGATGCGGACTTGAAACAACGGATTCTGCGGATCTTTACGGAATTTAAGCAGCGATACGGTGTTATGAAGATCCACCATGAATTGAATCTGGAACTTCAACCACTGCAGCTTCGGTGCAGTCCACGACGGATTTCCCGGCTCATGAAGGAACTGGATATCCACTCCGTTACCGTCAATAAGTGGAAAGCGGCTTCGGCTTCCAAAACCAAGGTTGAACAGCATCCCAACTTGCTTAAGCAGGATTTCTCGACCACTGGTTTAAATCAAAAATGGACCGCTGATATGACCTATATTCAAACGAAGCGTAATGGCTGGTGTTACTTATCAACCATCATGGACCTGCACTCACGACGGATTATCGGCTATTCGTTCTCAAAAAAGATGGATACTGATTTAGTCTTAAAGACCCTTGAAAGCGCGGTTAAAAATCGAACCATTACTGGGGACCTGATTATCCATACGGATTTAGGAGCACAGTATACCAGCGATGATTACAATCAACGTTTAACTGAACTACATATCCGCCACTCATACAGCCGTAAGGGTTGTCCGTATGATAATGCGCCAATGGAATCCTTTCACGCTTCCCTCAAAAAGGAATGTGTTTATCCAGTGCCGGTCTTTGAAGATTATGAAACTGCCGCTGCCGTCCTTTTTGTATATGTGCATGCTTTCTACAATAGGAAGAGAATTCATAGTTCACTGGGCTACCAGCCCCCCTTACAAGTTGAAATTGCAACACTTACGAGCCAAATGGCCGCCTGATTTAATGCTTTCCAGGGTTCAAATAAGTTATTAATCGCGATTAATGATTTATTTGAGCTGTGGAAGGTAAACGCGGTTCTGAATGTCTCTTAAAATCTGTCTCAAATATTGACTTCAATCCACAATCATATAATTAAAAGCACTACGATAATAATATCACGGAGGAATTGTGGATGAATTTAAAAGATCATGAAAATTGGTTAGTAGACTTTTACAAACAACGAGATTGATATAAGTACACTCCTCCAGTTAGGCTAAATTATTTGACCGAAGAGGTTGGTGAACTGTCAAGAACAATCCGTTCAATTGAATTCGGTCGCGATCATCCAGGTGAGCGCAAGCTATCAACCTATGAAAAGTTTGATAACTTAAACGAAGAACTTGCAGACGTCATTGACCAAGTACTGATAATTTGTAGTCAATACGACATTGACCCCACATCCTAGCGAGCGGAAGCTAAATAAACGTTTCGAATCAAATCAAGGTGCTTAATGGAAAGTTGCTACGGTAGGCATCAGACTCATTTGACCCTCCCTACTCACTTTTTTGTTATAATAAAGTTATACAAACGAAGGGAGCGTGACATAAATGACAAAACTGATTACACTGAAAAACTTGCCGAAGGCACTGACTCCGAATGAAGATGTACTCACCTTGAGCATTAATTTAAATAAATTAAAATACCAACAAGATGAGCGTCTGCACTTAAAGAGTGCGCTTACAGAAATTAAAAAATATTCTATGGAACACCCTGAATTAAACTATAAAGAGCTTGAACGTCAGGTAGACAACTTGATTGATCAGAACCTACCATACCAAGGGATAACGTTATTCATTCAAGGTAATACTTTAGAGTTGTTCGTTTTACCACGGACAACTGTTGACGAAGTAAAGTTAACAATTAGCAAATCTCCCGACTTACTATCTATTTTACGTGAGCAACCAAACAAGATGTATTACTTGTTAGCGTTAGAGGGAACATCATTCAGACTATTCAAAATTGTTGATAAAACAGTTGCACCCGTGAAATTAGATGCAGACGCCCCAACCGACCTAGTGGAAACATTAGGATCAGAAAGACGTGGTGGTGGACTTAACTTTATTGGTCAAGGTGGTTCAACAACTTTCCATGGCCACAATGAAACAAGCAAGGAAAAACAGATTGATTTAGAGCGTTACTACCGCGAAATCAATAAGTATCTGGTTGGAACTATTGACTTAACTGTTCCAATCGTCTTAATGGGATTACCTAAAAATCTGGCATTATTCAAACGAATTTCAGAAAAGCTGTCTCTATCTGAAATTCAAATTAGCAAATCCCCAACGGACTTAACAAATGCCCAAATTGAAAAGACCACTAGCAACGAAATCAGTGAACAAGAGGTTGAAACAATCACTGACGATGTTGCTGCCATTAATAACAAGCGGGTATTAACTGACACAGCTGAAATTGACCAAGCAATTGATACAAACCAACTAAACAAGCTGATTGTTAACGTTGGTAACCTATCCAATAGCGTCGATGACCACCTATACAATGACATCAACCGAATTATCTCTCGTGCCTTAAAGATTAACAGTCAGGTGGTTGTTCTTAAACAAGAAGAACCACAATCACCAGCCTTATTGGAAGCAACAACTTATTAATCAAAAAGCTCACAGAGCACGCCTAAACGGGGCTGTTCTGTGAGCTTTTTGATGACTTGCGAAAACCACCAAAAAATAATAAACTAAGGGTCTATTATTTTTTGGAGAGTCGATAATGAAAAAGCTGATATTTTCAATCTGGGCAATTGCACTGTTAATCATCGCAGTTACCCTAACTGTACTCGCAAGTAAAACAAATTCCGACAATCAGTCTAACCAACAATTAGCACCCCAAACTCAAACCAAGCTAATCAATATCGCAGATAAAGCATTAACAAAACGCGAGGCAAAGCAAACTCGAATCGTCTATGTTGGCGAAGTAGTCAGACATCACCAGAAGTTCTATTTACTTGCTGGGATCAAATGCCAGACTGGTAAACGTGTCTCAACAAAACCAGATTCAATTTGCAATTTCTTTATCAACGAAAGTTTTAAACTAAAAGCAATTTCTAAGAAGCTGTCTAAAATCTCTTAAGTAATAGTGCTAAAAACGCTAAAACGACCATTTGCAGACTGGTGGTTAATTGACGCTCACAATTTTTCCAAAGTCGCCGACAATTCTCTAGCCAACTAAAAGATCGTTCGACTACCCAACGTTGGGGCATGACTTCGAATCGATGCAACTCATTGCGCTTCGCAACCTGCACGGTTGCGTTTAAATTACTGGCTACATCGAACTGAAAATTAACGCCTGAATAACCACCATCAACTAAGACATTTTGAACCTGGCGTAAATGCATGGCATGTAAAGCGATCATTGCACTGGCCCCGTCTCGATCAGAGACGTTCGCTCGCGTCATGTGAATGGCCTGCGGAAAGCCATTGATATCAACTGCCAGATGGCGCTTAATCCCCGAGATTTTCTTACCAGCGTCGTAACCTTTGTTTTCAGCAGTAGCGGTGTTTTTGACGCTCTGAGCGTCAACGGTAATAAAGGAAGTTAAAGCTGAACGTCCTTGGTAAGTTCGCCGAGCAATGACAATTTTTTTAAAACTTGTTCCAATAAAGAATCAGCCGTAGGCTCAGCTTTAGTTGACCAAATTTTGTAATAGTTGTAAACTGACCGCCATTCTGGGAAATCACCGGGGACTTGACGCCATTGGCAACCGGTTTTCAAGACATATAGGACCGCACAGAAGACCTCGTAGAGGTCATATTTTCGAGGCTTAGTTCGCTTACGAAAATTTTCTAAAGCTGGTCGAATTAATTCAAATTGTTGCCGAGTTAATTCAAATTGTTGCCGAGTAATATTGCTAGGATATCAAAAATCATAGATTTTGGACAGCTTCTAAGTAAATAATGTTTAACATGTTGAGGTGACCAAGTTGTTCGGTATAAATTGGGATCATTCTTCCGTAAATGTATATAATGACCTGCCGGCGCTTTTTCAAATTGTTCATTAATTTCCAGTTTGCTAAACGCTTCGTCTGATAAGGGTTGATTATGTTTATAGATACCATATGACACACCACCCGTCACAACTACGAGTGTCGCAAGAATACCAATAAGCCATTTAATTTTGTTACTCATTTTCAGCCTCCATCATGCCCTGACTATGATCGTTGCGGATTATCTTTTTTCGGATAAGCCTGACGCAAATCATTTTGTACTTCCTTTTCAAGTCTATTATACACAGCATTTGATGATTGCTGGGTAGCTGACGTCTGTCTAGTTGGTTGACCACTCGTTTGGCGACCCGTGCTATTTTGTACTGCCTGACCTGCATTATTGGCATGTTGATTAGATGCCGGTTGACTAGCCATCGGTTGATTAGTTGGTCGTGTTGGTCCTGTCATTGGTTGTGGTCCTACACTCACTGATCGCCCTGGCATTACTGATTGAGGTGTGTTTGTTGATGCTGGTTGACTGCCACTGTTCATCGCATTATTAGGTACCTTAAGTCCCGGCTGATTGTTAGTACTTGTACCTGCACTCGTACCATTAGTTGTACTAGTTGTTTGTCCAGTCGTTTGACTTGACTGACTCGTGGTTGCTGATTGACTGTTACTGCTACTACTTAATGAGTTACTTGGTTGTGTGCCAGGATTATGCGCTTGGGCGGGTGTCCGCAAACCATTAGGACCATCCGTTTTACCAGCCTTTCGAGAATCTGTCCCAGACGCTTGTTGGCCGTTATCCTCACCTTTAGTCATGGTTTCATGATCACCGCCAGTTGCTTGTGATTGATTAGCAGCTGCATTAACGGGCAAGCCAGTTGCGCTGTTTTCTGAACGTGTGGCTGCGTTATTTTTTTGATGGCCTAGGCCTTTACCAGCGCTACCAGATTTTGCATTGGTACCTGCTTGTACTGCTTGTTGCGTCGCTTGATTATTCTTACCTGCTTGGGCAATCTTGGCTTTCATCGACTGGGCGCTACCCACTGCTTTTTTACCACCTTTTGCTGCACCACGCGTTGCACCACCAACCATATGTGCTGCTGCACCCGTGACGCCCTTAGTGGCTCGACCCACGGTTGCACCTGTGGCTGCTGCACCAATCAAACCACTGGCAGTATTCCCGTGTCCGGTTGGCATACCAGTCCAATCATCAATCAAAGCAAAACCAGAGAGTAGCCCTTTACCAGCAGCTAATAGGAGGGCAACACTGATAATTGTGTAAGGTCCCCATGATAGATTTTGGTCATTAATGGCCGTCATACCCCATTGGACGAAAGCAAAGAACAAAATAAGGTTTAATGGCAATAATGCCATACCAAGTATGCTACCTTCCATCACATGTAGTATCTGCATTGCTTTTTTACCTTCCATATCACGAAAGGCTAAAGCTAGTAGGGTTAGTGAATAGTAAGCCAGTCGGAAGAAACGCACAATCAGTTCGATAATTGCCAAAAATCCGATAATCGCAAAGACAATTTCGGCAGCAATAATGCCAATCCAATTTACTTTCACTCGTGGGTAAACTTCCTCGGTTCCTTTTAACCATCCGCCTTTATCTAAATCTTCGCGGTTATCCGCCCCTTGCTTTTTATCAAATACCTTTTGTGCTTGTCTATTTTTAATACCTTTCTTATCCTTTTCGTCCATTGTATCCGTAAAAATTGACGATTTAACAATCGCATTCGACGACGTTTTTTTAATCGGACTATAATCATGGATATTGCCCTCTTTGACTTTAAAGTCCGCTTGCGCCACCTTTTTGAGATCAACTGAATTGTTTTGCCAAATATCAGTTAGAATACTGTGCCCGCCTTTTTGTGCCGACGAGGTATTCGCCCCTAACATGGCATTGTTCATACTTTTCGCAACCTTAGTTCCTCCTGAAATCAGTAGCGGCACCATGGCAATGATAATAATGGCCGTGACGATACCAGATGGCCATTCTTTACCCCGTCGCCCTGACGTTAAGTTAAATTGGATTAATTGTATCGCCATCATTACCGCTAAAATAATAATCCCAATCATGAAAAATGTGCCAATATACTGGGTTAAGCTATACCCTGATATATCTTGACCCGTCCCATCGGATTTAGTAAAAATTGTACTAAACTGGGCTAGTTTCCAAGCAGCATTCCACGCTGTTAAAACCGCATTGGCCAAGTCATAACATAAATCGGCAATTCCTTGGCACATCATTTGTAAGACCGACAAGAACATCCGGGATTTCGGTTGTAAATAATCAGCCCATGATTCATAAAACGCATTGGTGGGCCCATTTGCTGGCAGTGGTACCAATCCTATCATGTATTTTTCCTCGCTTTCTTAATTTTCTATTTCTTGTGCATCGCGTAATTCTGCAATAGTCATTAACAAATTAAAGCAACGGTCATCATCAGCCAGGAAATTGCGTATTGCTACTTGTTTGTTTAAGTCTGGATGTAGTTTAAAAAATTGATGATCCACGGCGTCCGCTTGCACAACTGATTTTGCTGAATCTGCCATTATTGCTGGTATATCCAAAGCATCAGCAATGGCATCTTCCACTTGTTGCAACAAATGTTTGTTTACCGTGTCTACAACTGAAATAAGACGCTCATTAGCATGTTGTGCAAATTCACGTTGCCAGATAGTAAAATCATCGACTTCTTCGTCATCGGATTCACTAGTAACTGGTGTTTGATCTTCATGTCTGTCAGTCGTGTCCTGGTTTTCATCTATCTTATTAGTTTCACTGGTATTACCAATCTCGTCATCATGTACATTAGCTAAAGTTTGGTTTTGTTCTGTTACCTGATCAGTGTCCGTTGTAATCTTTTCTGGATTAACATGTACAGCTAGTTGTTGATAATAACCACTGTAATCTTGGAAAATATCTTGATAACTTAAATGCTTCGTGTTGTTCTTAATCCGCAAGTCAGTGGTGTAGTAATCCAAACGATAAGTCTGACCAATGAGATCACGTGCATTGGGCATCAACGTTTTCCCGGTATCAAAAATTGGTAGTGGTCGGATACGGCGCCACTTTTTATCGTTACGCTTAGCCGTTCGCATAATCACCATTTCCCCATCGTTCAACTCCTCTAATTCTTTGGCTGATAACAACGGCACCTTATCAATGGAAACCTGACGATTTCCTTTATCTTGTTGCTGTTCGCCCATCTGCGAGTTAACAATTTCCTTTTGCACCTCAATCTCACCTAGACGATCCGAAACGGCTTGGTTGGTATCCCGGTCCTTGGCTTGAATGTGGAATTGCGTCAACATATTGTTCATGATTTCTTTAGCTTCTGACTCTAAATAATGTTTAGCGACTTGGACGTCATCTTGCACATACATATCAACGATATGACCGTAGGTTAGACCACGGGTTAAGAAATTATCAAACCCCGGAATCCGGGGGAACATAGAAAACTCATTTAACTTGTAGATAATCTGTCGGTCCATTTTTCTTCTTGTGATTTCCGAGGCAATTTGTGTATTCACGGAGAAAACTTGTCCTAGGAACAAGGACGCAATTGCAGCATAGTTATCATTACTTTGTGGCGTGACGATAAACACGGCTTTAGGTTTTTCTGAATACCGTAATCTAAAGGTAGCTGGTATCTCATCATTGATTAAATGTTGTTGCAACGGATAACTCACCACCTGTTTAATCGGGCGTTGACTCTGTGGATCCACCTTAATTTGGTGATTCAACTGGCGTTTAATTCGCTTTTCACCACTAATTTGCAACCATGATTTTTGTAGATGCTTGGGATTACCTTTATCCGCAAAATGAATCTTGATTAACCAGTCATCCGGAAAGACATGCTGGAACGGATATTGAATACCCCCCGCTCGACTAACCTTCACGGCATCTTGTTCTAGGTAATGACTTTGCGCTTGATCATCTTGTTGTTTGTAAAGTTCCACCATGGCGGTTGCCCCAACATAATCTGTTGGCACATTAACCTTTAACATGCGGGGAAAACCATAATCTGAAATTTGGATGGTTGAACGTGACGTTAAACGCGCCACCGTTTCTGACGCAAACAAACTTGATCGACTTTGTAAGGTAAACATGACGGACGATTTGGTATCACCCGTTGCGCCTAAGTAAGACCCGGCCTTTAGGATAGCTTCATTAATAATCGGTGGCACCGGATCTAGTTTGCGTAGCATATTAAAGTATTGCGTTAAACCGTCCAAATTTTTATCTTTGGGATCATTAAATTGATTAACTGAATTAATAAATTGTGGCACGCCGGCTGGCGTAGCCAATGTTTGATCGTCTTGAGCCATCGCTAACCATAAGAGAATCAGAATAATCGCTAATTGCGTGTCTTCCGCTGTCTTATCCCAAATATCATTTCCACCTTCAGACGAACTCGATGACCCAATGATTTGCACAATCACCATCGCTTCATCACGCGCTTTGTCTAATTCACCAGCCATGGCGTAATTTAAAGCAACTTGGAACGGGTTCCATGACTCGGACCAATCTGTATCAGCAATGTTGAGTAATTGCACTTCATAACCAGCTTTTTGGAGCGGGATAAATGACATCTTGGCATCTTCGTTTTTCGCATCGGTATCAATAATATTTGGTTGGATTTCGGCTCGCCGCATAATATCAATAAAAATATAGCCTCGTCGTTGGTCCTTACCAGAACGGGTTGCCCCGGTGGTAATCGCATGAGTCGGTTTGGGATCAATCCAGTAGAACCCTTGAAAACCACCTGCAACTGTCAGTTGGGTATCAAAATACTTGCTTAACAGTGGTAGTCTCATTAATTGCGGGCGCACTTGCTGGTACCATTTGGGAAAGCTTTCCCGATTTAAGCCCAGTGGGGCTTTGACCACTTGTTTTAGCCAAAGGAACGGATGCAATTTGAAAAATGCAAACGCATATCCCGAAATATGACTAATTGGTTGACCTGCTGGTCCCTTATAAAACTTATTACGATCAGGAATTAACACGTAAGTGCGTTCAATTTCATTTAATGTGGCCCAACGGTTTTGATTGGTTGTGCGATCACCAAATTTTTGCACCCAGTCATACCAATTTTTAACCCCTAACCGACAGAAAATGGCAAACATGACCAACATAATCGCCCAAATGATGTAAGACTGTTCATGTAAAACCCCACCTGACAAGGAAAACATCACATATTGCTGTAAATAATTCCAACTGAAAGCGGGTTTAAAATAAACATTGAATAGGTTTAAGGCCATATTACCGAGACCTGATCGAATGATATACCATAGCGCCCCGGCTAACGTCCCAACGAGTAATGCCACCACGATTCCAACGGCACAATAACCAATAAAGATTACGAGTTGAAACCAGAATTGCCCGCGCAAACGAATTTGGCTCTGCTTTTCATATGACCGGGCTTGCTCATAACGATTCCCAAACCATTCTCTACTCATGCACCAACCTCCTCTTGTTTAATGGGTAATTCTGCTTGTGTAACCACGGCTTGCCAACTACCACGTGGATGCGTCGCATCCGGTGGATTACCCCAGGAACGAAACACAAAGGAATGCCCGTTCACTTGGCCGGTTCGTCGTTCATGTAAGATAGCCGTTGCCATTTGTGATTCGACAAATTCCATGATGGCATCATCTAATGGCCGAACACCTAAGCTTTTGCGATAACCTTTATCCACTAAGAAATCAATCAATGGGTGTGTTTCAACCACTCGTTCATTGACAAATTCTTGTCCGCTGGCAAAACTTGGAATTAATTGACTGACATCTTGTGGCCGATAAACCAATTGATAGCCTTGTCGTTGCGCTTGACGATTAAGTTTGGTTAATTTTAAGTCAATAATTCGCTTCACGTCCGGCACTTCTAATGGTTCAAAAATAATGGTCGCCCCAATACGACTGATAAATTCTTGTCTTAAATCGGCTCCCAACAAGGCATTTTCAAAGTTTTTACTGAAGGTCACTTGGTGTTGTGGATCATGACGATAACTGTCACTTTTGGCAGCTCGTTCGATAATTAACTGATGTCCAATATTTGTGGTCATCACAACAATTAAATCTTTAAAGTTAATTGTTTGGCTGCGTTCGTTAGTTAAGCGCCCATCATCAAGAATTTGTAGCAATAAGTCCAACACCATCGGGTCCGCTTTTTCAATCTCATCCAGTAACAAAACTGAATAGGGATTAAATTTAACCGCTTCAGCGGCTCGTTCAGCAAACCGCGCCATTGATTGCTTGGCAAATTTAAATTCCGACATATCAAAGCGAATTAATTGCCGTTCGTCTCCAAAATAATGCACGGCTAAGGCTTTAGCCGTTTCCGTTTTTCCCACACCGGGTGTACCGGCCAGCAGAAATGATAAGGGCTTACTCATATCACCTAATCCAGCCGCACGCACGCGAATACTCGTGACAATTTTCTTTAAAGCGGCATTTTGCCCCATCACTTGCCCTTGCATCCGTTCATATAACTGGAATAATCGGTCATTATCTTGTTCAGTTAAAACAGACATTGGCACCCGACAACGTTCATTGATGATACTGGCTACATCTTGAGTTGTTAAGACCGAACGGTCATTCATTTTCGCCTCAACTAAAGCATTATCTAGTAAGGTAATGGCCTTTTCCGGAAAGAAATACGTGGTAATGTAGCGATCAGAAAACTGAATGATCGTCTCAATCACCTCATCCGGTACCGTCAAATAATCTGGATTAGCCGCAATAATGCGTTGTAAAGTGGTCCGGGTTTGTGCTGGCGTAAATTTGTCCAGCATGACTTTGTCAAAACGCCGTTCCATGGCATTATCCGCTTCAATATATTGTTTAAATTCATGATTAGTGGTTGCCCCAATGACTTGGATCTCACCACGACCGATGGCAGGCTTTAAAATATTGGCTGCATCCATGCCGGAACTACCTTCTGCACCTGTCCCAATGAGTTCATGCATCTCGTCAATAAATAACAAGATCTGCTGATTGGCTTTGACTTCCGCCACCAAATGATGCAAATTAGCCGCAAAATTATTGCCCGTAGTATTTGACATTAAACTGGCTAACTCTAATGAATGCACCTCGCGATTAACTAATGTGCCATGTAAACTCGCATCATTGGTTAAAATCCGTTTAACCAATTCTTCGACTAGCGCCGTTTTACCAACACCCGCTTCACCTAATACCGCAGCACTATTTTTCTTATGTTGATTTAAAATTCGGACCAAACGACCCAGTTCAACATCACGGCCAAAGGCACCGTATTCAGTTGGATCTACCGCAATTACTTGGTTTAAATTCGTGGTAAAGACGTCTAAATAATTGGTTGTCATGCGTCATCATCTCCTCCCAAGAGTAAATCATCATCTTGACCTGCAACGCGGGTTTGTTCTGACAGTGAAACGGTTTTGGTTGGTTGTTGTTGTTGCTTTTGTTGCAGCTGCGCTAATTCTTCAGCCGTAAATAGTTGTTCAATCCCTTGTCCTTGTTGACGGGCTTTAATATTAGCTAAGCGTTGTTGCGCTTCTTGATCCAGTTCGGTTTGAATATCTTGCATCAATGAGTCATCTTGTCGAATAGCATCTAAGCGTTTTTCTAACGCTGCACTAGCTTTCTGTGTATCCATAAAATGCTCTCCTTGTAATTCCATGTTTTGGGTTGCTGTTAAAGTCGGGACTAAATCTGCTGGAATGACTTCTGCATCAACAGGGAAAACATTAACTAATGTCATTTGTTGATCAGCAGGTTGCATCATAAATTCATAGATTTCATTTAAAACTGGATCACCAGCTGGAAATAACACATGATAATGTTCAGCCGTGACGGGTAATTCTAGTAATCCGTCCGCTGCTTGTTCAGTATCAACGCTTAACATATACAGTCCGTTGCCTTGGGCAATTTGGACTAACTTACCTTGTATTGTGGTCATCTTGCTTGTCCTCGTGTTTTCGTTTCATTGGCTTGATCTTGGGTAACCTGGTTTGTGGCCATTTGTACAGCGGTTGGCTGGATGTTAGGCACCGCCCGCCGGGCATACGTTATTTGTTGGCCATTTGTGAGGCGATCTGATAAATAATTTGTGATTGACGTACTCGCTCTGGTCACATCGGTTATTAGATTAGGTGATTTCTCTTTTAGGTCAGAAAATTCCTTTAAGTGATTAGTCCAATCACTCATATATTTTTCACTAATATCACCAGGTTCCACGCCGACATTTTTTAAGACCACATAACTGGTCATTTCAGCTTGCAACTCTTGCACCCCGTTAGGGATCTTGTCATCACTTTGTTGATGTAACGCCGTATGCCCCATTTCATGCGCTAACGTAGCAATCCGATCCGTCACGGGTAAATCTGGGCGTAAAATAATTGTTGGTTCATCCGGTTTTTGCCGATTAATCACTGTCGCCCCCTTGGCTACTCCGTGACTCGTCATCGGCTTATGATCCGCTAAGAATTTAATCGCCCCTTGGTCTTGGTCAACCACCCGGGCATGTTGTTCATCTTGCGCATACTTTTTAAGTGTCTGATAAACGGTTTCCAGGTGTTCCAATGATTGATCAGTGGCTAAATTAACCGGCCGGTTGGGTAACAACTTCGGTAAGTCATCCAATTTCGCATTGGTTTGTTTGACATCAAACACCGTTTCAATTGGATAGTGCTTGACCGTGCGCGTTTCTAAATCACCGGCTTTGGCTTGTTGGCGTTGTTCAGCAGTGGCATCACGCCAGTACACACGATCACCTTCGGGAGTCACAATACTTTGCAAATTTTTAGGGGCGCCATAAATCTTCATTCCCTTTTCGCCCTTATTCACTTGAATGCCCCGTTCAGCAAATTGTTTATAACCCATCACAATCGTGGCATCTTGCCGTTGCCCATAAATTAGTAGTGTATTTCGGGGTGAATAGTTTTGGCCCTGGGCCACAAAATCCAAATAGTTTTGCACTTCTTTGGGATCATTCTGATAATTTTGCACACGCGTCAACGCATCTTTAATAATTTCTTCATTCCGTTCACGACTCTTGTCCTTACGGTCATCACGCCGCTGTTCACGCGTCTTGCGTTGTGGTTGTGCAACTTGCTTGTCATCAGTTGCCGGTGCTTTAGCAGCCGACTTAGCTTGTTGTGTAAACGTTTCTAGTGCGGCTAATTGTTGTTGGTTTTCAGCCATTGTGAGTGTTTTAATAGCGAGGTCATGTGCCTTTAATTGATCGTTCCAATCTTTACCTTGTGTTGGGATTTGCCTAATATTTGTCATACCTTCAAATTGCAACATATCAAAGGGTGCTACTGCTTTAAACCCGGCTAAATCATTATCCATTGCTAAAACGAGTTGCTTGGGTAAATGCCCATTTAATTGCTTCATGCGATCTAGTTGAGACAGCACCTTTTGGTGATCCGTCCCCGATAGTGATAAAAAAGTTGTATTTTTATTTTGGGGTTCCGTAAAATGCATCTGTGCATATGAGAGTGCATCAATCGGTGATTCAAAAACAATCAACTGATCAGCTCCATTCCCGGTGCGAAAATTATATCCATAACGGGTATCAGATCCAGCGGCGACCTTCTTTTGTGTTCCCCGTTTCCCATATTTTTCAAAGTTAATTTCAATCCCTTGTTGATCTAAACCGACGACTTGGTCATTTTCATCGTGCCATGGAAATAAAATCGCCGGTTTCTGCCATTCTTTTGTCTGGCGGTCCTGTCTTGGTTTACCTTGTTTAATAAAATCAGCGTTTTCCAGACGTTGCACAAACGTGGCATCAAAACCTCGTTCATTTACCAAATAATTTTCTGAATTATTTGTCGTTTGTGCGGTACGCCACCTTTGCCAATTAAATTGATAATTGTCTGTTGTTGCGTGTGTTTCATACTTCGTTTTATCGGCTGCATCTTGCCCATTGTAATGGCGCCCATACTCTGACCAACGGACCCATGCTTCTTTAGGGGTTACTTCCTCATACGCGGCAATAAAATCTCCTAAATCACCAGATAATTGCTTTGAGTTCCAAAAAAAGACGTTTTTATCAGTATTAATAACACAACTATCGTGATCAACCAGCCGCACACGATTGTGTTCGGTCGTATAATCAATCCCTTTATAATCTAAATACCCTTGAATGGGTAACGCCTTCATGGCGGCACGATTAATGGCCATCTAATTCACCTCCATCTGCTGTTGTCGACGTTGTGGTGTCAGTTGGTGTAGCTTGGGCAATAAACTGCTCAATCGTTCCTAAATCATCAGTGTGTAGATTATCCTGTAACTTTTTAACTAATTCTAGTTGGACTTGTTGCTTTAATTCGGCCACTTCGCTTTTTAAGACCTTAACTTTGGCCTCGGCGTTAGCTAATTCGGTTTGTTTCTTGCGGCTAATTTCTTTGATACCATGTGTGATCTCCCTTAAAAATTGTTTTAATTTATTGATTCTAGGGTTATCGTAACGAATTTTGTGAGGCCTATGTAAAAGTGTCCCAAAGAAATTTTTAACAGTTATACAAAGAAGATTTATTAATAACCCCAGGCCCCGCAAGCGGGGGGCCAAGCAGGCTTACGCCTGCCACCACCTGATGTCACTGGGCCTGCCTTATGTGCCTATCATTTATAGCATGACAGCAGTTAGTCCTAAGTCGCCAGCGACTAAGGACAACTAGGACCAAGCACAAGGGTAAATAACACGGCTACGCCGCCCTTGTGCTTGGCCCCGCTATCTGCTAAAAATTTCCCGTCACAACGACAAACCCAGCAACAACAGGTGTTTGCTGGCAGAAAAAATTTTCGGCACACCTAGTCAACATTAAAGGAGTTTTACTATGTCTCAAAATTTAACCGATTTTTCATTAACGTTTTTAGCATGGCGTGGTTTTCGACCCACACCGCTACCTTTTGCAAATGATAATTTTGCTGATATTGATTTATCAACTGAAGAAATTGATAACTTAATAACCGCTTTACAATTAGCAAAAGCGCATCATGAACAAGTAACCATTCGTTTAAGTAATGCCGACTATGAAAAAGATGTCGAAAGTTTAAAAACATTGCTTAAATACGCTGAACAAGGAGAATAACCATGACCAAAACTTATTATGATGATTTTACAAAACTACCCATTGCTAAAATGGCACAAGCTATGGCAGATATAACCTACGGTTATCAAGAAACTAAAGTGCCTAAAGAACACTACAAAAAAGCTTTAGGCACTGGTTATGAAGAAATGGTATCGGCAAATGTCAGTGTGAAACTGGTTGAAACGATTTACAACATGTTAATTGGCTTACAAAAAGAAAGCCCCCGGTTATTCTTTCAAGCCTTAGTTTTAATTGATGCCGGCGTTAAACCCAGTACTATGTCAGCTAGTCAGTATCAAGCGTTATCCGTTGCCACTGATGAATTTGAGCAAACAAAAAAGGCGCATATGTTAAATGAACAAACACATACAACCTTTAATGAAGTATTAGAAAATGGCACATTGTATCACTTTAAAAATGAAGGAGACAACTAATGAAAGTCCGTGTTTTATTTGAAGAATATCGTCAAAAAGAAGTGACCCTTGAATTAACTCCTGAAATGAACATTGATGATTTAAGTCAACAAGCCATGCTCATGTACGATAACGGCGAGATTATTCTAACCCCAGATGATACCCAAACGGTTCATCTACATGTTAAAAACGATTTTGAAAGGTAAGTGAAACCATGAAAAAAGAAATTTATGTCACATTTGAAGAAACCCTAACCCGTACCGTTGCTCTTACGGTCGATAGTGAAAATGACCTTGACCAACAAGTAAGACAAGCCTATCAGAATGAACAAGTCGTGTTATCTGCTACCGACTTAACAGATGCCCAATATCTCATCAATACGCCAACCACTGACAATGGTTGGGTTGAAATCTAAATCACTGGGGCGCACTGCGCCCTTCTCTACGTGCCCCAGTCCCCGCAAGCGGGGCTCCCTTGTACCCCCGACCCCACCGGTGACAAACGGTTTCGCTCGGCGCAACCGTCTTAGATTACTGCACCTTTCTTTTTGCCATCCAAACTCTAATATAGACAGTGATTGCTAAGGGCTAATGCCCTAAGCAACACTACGGACCAATGACAAGGGTAAATAGCACAGCTCCGCTGCCCTTGTCATTGGCCAGTGCCTATATCACACTTCTCCTGTCAAAATGAAAGTTTGGTTAGTTAATCAAAGCCAATTGACCAACAGAAAATTTTTAGGGAGGCAACTACATGATAAAGACAACCATTACAACCCCAGCAAACACTTATCAATTATGCGTCCAACAACATCTCAATCAAGTTTCGGTTGATATTGACGCCAACACCCCCAATTTAGCAGCAGCAACCTTTCGGTTAACGGTCAGTGATACCGCTATCGCCCACTATTTTGTAAATTATTTAGGTGGTATCCTAGCGATGGCATTTCAAGCCACCATGTCTGATGCCCATTTTCTATCAAATTTACAGCAAATCATTAATCAAGAACTGCCTAATTGGTAACGCAGCTATTAAAACCTAACAACTACTGCAAAAACTGAATCATGTTATATTAAACCTAGGGACGTGGCTGCCTTAAAATATCGCTCTGGCAAAAAAATGCTTCTTTAATGCATGACAATTAACTTGAAAACAAATTGTTGACACCTGTGTGCCAGAAACCTAACTCATGGTTGAGTTGGGATACATATGTCATTAAGAACCGACAGAAAGGAGGCCCCTGATGCCCTACTTCATTTTAATTATCTTCTTTGCCATTTTTTGGGTGTTGCTTGGCTGGACAGCCAAACTCGTTGCCTATATTTTTGGCATTATTTTAGGCATTGCTAAGTTAATATTAGGACTATTAGGCAAGTTATTCATGATTTTATTAACGTGGTTACTCTGTGGCATCGCCTTTTGTCTTGGTTGGTCATGGCGTTACATGCACAATAAATGGCAACAATATTGCTTGAATCAACCCTAAATTTAATGAATGGTCTAGATTGTGAAATTTCGCAAAATTTTTGCTTGTGAACTTGGCTGCCAACTAAAAAATGAGTTTGTGAATTGACGTGACTGCACAAACCATTGACAAGCCCGTCAAATCAACAACTAACTATAACCATTGTTATGTCAAATTATTTCATTACAATAAAAAAGCGACATTACTGTTAAGTTATGTCACTTTTTAATATGGTTCTGGTGCAAATTTTCCTCGCTGACTTGATTTTAGTATACTGGGTGCCAAGAAACGAGGGATTGCGCGCATGAATCACTTTAAGGGACGCCACTTTCAAAAGGACATCATCTTAGTAGCCGTTGGCTACTATTTCAGATTCAGTCTCAGCTATCGTGACATCGTTGAATTGCTTCGGGATCGGGGTATCACTGTTCATCACACCACGGTCATGCGTTGGGTTCATCACTATGGCCCCATCTTTAAGGCTCTATGGCGTCGGCATCAAACAGCTCACGCTAAAAGTTGGCGAATCGATGAGACCTATATTCGAGTTAAAGGCCGTTGGGCCTATTTGTATCGCGCTATTGACAGTAACGGTTTGACCATGGATTTTGAGCTACGAAAACACCGCGATTATACCGCATCCTATCACTTTTTGAAGCGTCTCTTGACGACCAATGGTCGGCCTGATCGATTAGTCACTGATCAATATCGGGCAACACTGAAAGCAGTGAAGCACCTGATAAAGCAAGACTATTTTAGCAAATCAGCCCACCAATGTTCCAAATATCGAAATAATTTGATTGAACAGGACCACCGATTCATTAAACGTCATCGTGTCCGCTCAGCAAGCTTTCAAAGCATTCGAACCGCTAGTGCAACGTTGAGCGGTGTGGAAATTGTTCACGCAATACGCAAAAGAACCCGACGAGAGTTAAGTCTCATCGGGTTCTCAGTCGTGGACGAATTAGAAGCATTGTTAGCTGCATAACCTTCAACATAGGATCAATAGCTGGTTAGATGGTCATCTCTCACACTGTTTGCACCAGATCCATTTAGATTACTCTTTATTGAATCTTAGCCTATATATGAATCATACTGCGAAAAACCTTCTCTAATAAAAGATCATAATTAGTTGTAAGAATCATTTGGGGCGTAACTCCTTGTAGCGCTTTTATTTCAGGGTTATTCCAAAGACTATCGCTGTTCAATTGTGCATCATGTTTCTCTATGATTTTGCTAATTGAGTATTTTAAAAAAATATCTTTATTCTCTGTTTCAGAGAATAAATAACCAGGATACTCTTTTTTGTGTTCGGCGAATTGTCAAACTAAGTGCAACGGTTTGTCAAAAAATACTTCATATGGGGTTTCATAGTTTAACACTTTGCGAGGACGTTGATTTAATTCAACCACACATTAATACAAATATTGTAAGTCACTAGCCGGCGTTGGGTAAGCCAATACCAACCGTTGTAAATCTGGTAAAGTCACGTGTTTTTCAATTAACAACGTGAAGTAGTTAATCATCTCGTCGGCAACATCACTTAGAAGGGTAGCACCCACAACCTGCCCACTCGCTTTAGCAACCACTACTTTAGCTTGGGCTTGTTGTGCGCCAAAGCGGTAATAAGTGAACCACTTCGTCATATCAAGTGTATTGACACGATACTCATCTGGATGCTCAGTCGCCGCGGCCGCTCTGATCCCGACTTGCGCTAACTTGGGCGCTGCAAAAACCTGCGTTGGCACAACGGGATACTTTATGGCTGCGCCGGGATGCGTCAACTCACCGACCAGATAACGCGCTTCAAAACCTGCAACTGGCGTTAACTTCGGTACCGGTGTATCGCTGACATCCCCAATGGCATAAATGTGCGGGTTGGCCGTCTGCAAATGATCGTTGACTTGAATCCCATGCCGATCAAAGGTAACGCCCACGTTGGCTAGACCTAACTGGTCCGCGTTCGGAATCCGTCCCGCTGAGCTGATGACCAGATCCGTTGTCAGCTCGAAATTATCAGCTGTCAATTGTAGACCGGTCGCCGTTTTAGTAATTGCTTGGACATCCGTATTCAAGTCAAACGTGATTCCATCAGCCGTCATTGCGGCCATCAAATCCTTAACCAAATCTGCATCAAAAGCTTTTAACGGGCGGTCATTATGATGAATCACGTGCACATCAGCGCCAGCGGCATTCGCAATCGTCGCCAATTCAAAGCCTACGTAGCCACCACCTACGAATGTCACGCGTTTAGGCATCTGGTCCAAATCTAAGAAGTCAGTGCTCGTCTTAAAGTATTCGTGCCCGGTAATCGGTAGAATCGCCGGACGCTGACCAGTGGCAATCACGTAATCAGTCGCACTGACTACTCGATCCCCGACCGCTAACTGATTGTCGGATTGAAAGTGCGCTTGACCATGTAACGTCGCAATATCTTGCCCCTTTAGTCCGTTCAACGTCCCATCGTTGATGCCATCCGTATAGCCTCGTTTATGCGCCATCAGTGCTGGCCAATCAATTTTGGGCGCACCAATCAGGCCCTGCCCTTGTAAATGTTGCGCTGCTTGTCGCGCTTCGACGGCGCTTAATAGGATTTTCTTAGGGTCACAACCGCGGTTAGGACAAGTGCCGCCCCACAGATCCGCTTCAACGATCAACACTGTCTTGCCCTGAGCCTTTAATCCGCTAGCCATGGCATTGCCGGCTGGTCCGCCACCAATCACAACAACATCGTACTGTTCCGCCATTCGAAATTCCTCCTTAAATTCATTAGCGACCATCAATTATCACAACCTAGTGTAACTGATTCATCCTTAATTGACGATTAAGATACTTCTTCATGTTGACTCAAGTAAGCCACGATTCGTTGGCTATCCAAATAGCCAACAACCCGATTTTCTTCCGTGACCGCCACATAATCGTGATCTGTCAATGCCGTAAAGGCGGTGCGTAACGTGGCTTGAACGTCTAACGATTGAATCCGACCACTCGCAACACTGGGTTTTTCTGTGAGATAACCCTGAATAAGCCCTACACGCCCAACGTAGACATCATAGACATTTTTAGCTCGGCTCGCGCCAAAGAAGTTCCGCACAAAGTCGTTCACTGGATGCTGAGCCAGAGCAGCCGGCGTATCGACTTGTATTAACTGACCGTGTTGCATGACACCGATCCGGTCACCCAACTTCAACGCCTCATTCATATCATGCGTCACGAAGACGATCGTGTTGTGATAGCGGGCGTGTAGCCGTAAGACCAAGTCTTGCAATTGTTGCCGCGAGATGGGGTCTAACGCACTAAATGGTTCATCCATCAAAACAATATCTGGTTGCGCCGCAATCGCCCGTAAGATACCGATGCGTTGCTGCTCACCACCGGATAATTCTGACGGCATCCGGTCACGGTATTCCTTTGGATCGAGGCCAACTTCCGCCAATAGCTCATCAATCGTTTGATTAATTTCCTTCTTAGCTGTCCCTTTCATTTCTGGAATCACGGCGATATTTTGCGCCACCGTCATCGTTGGGAACAAGGCAATTTGCTGTAAGACATACCCCATTTGCCACCGTAGACTTCGGACTGGTATCGTGGTTGTATCAGTACCATTAACTAGGATTTTACCAGCCGTCAATGGCTCTAAGCAGTTGATCATTTTAAGTGACGTCGTTTTGCCACTCCTAGAAGTCCCTACCAAAACAAATAGCTCACCCTGGTCAATCGTTAAATTAAGGTCGGGAATCACGGTCTGCCCATTAAAGTCTTTCTGGACGTGTTGAAATTCAATTGCCGTTGTCATTTAACGTCCCTCCTTCAATAAACCGTGCTTCACAAGATAGCGATGTGCAACCGTCGAAGCGGACTGCTTCTTAACATTGACTTCATAGTTCATTTCTTGCATATCAGTTTCTGAAATCTTTCCTGCTAACTTATTCAACGCTTTAACGACCTTAGGATGTTTGTTGGCAAAGCTCGTCTTCATCAACGGTGCCCCTTGATACGTTGGGAAGAAGTGCTTGTTATCCTTCAATAAGGCCAAGTGATACTGCCGTAATTCACTATCCGTCGCATAGGCATCTACCAAGTTGATTTTCCCCTTACTGATAGCTTCATAGCGTAGCGCCGGCTCCATCGACTTTGCAGTCACGTCTAACCCATAAGTCTTCTTGATTCCTTTTAAGCCATCATTACGATCAATAAACTCTAGGGTCATTCCGGGTTTCAGAATCGATTCAACTTGCGTTAAGTCGCTGATTATCTTCAAATGATGTTCTTGTTGAAATTTCTTAGTCACTGCCAATGCGTACGTATTGTTATACTGCATCGGCTTCAAGTAAGTCATTTTTTCCTGTTTAGCGAGGCGCTGTTTGGCGAGCTGATAGGTCTGGTTAGCTGTTTGACCAGCTGGGTTATTTCCCTTACCTAAGGTCTCCAGCACCGAGCCAGTAAATTCAGGATAAATATTAACCTGATTATTCTTTAACGCGCTGAATAAGAACGTGGTCTTGCCAAAGTTAGGCTTGAGCGTCACATGAACATGCTCATCTTCAGCTTCAATCAGCTGCTTATACATATTAATCAAGATTTCTGGTTCAGAACGAGTTTACCTGCAATCGTAATTGTTTCAACTCGATTGGCATAAACACTATAAGCCCCGCCACCACCTAGTAAAGCTAAAATACCGACAAAGACAATTAAGGCGTGGCGTGGTTTAGCCGTTTGAAACCACCGAACGAGCGCACTCAGCAGAATTGCTAACAATGCTGATGAGATAGCCCCAATCAATAATAACGAGGTATCATTACGGTCAATACCGAGCATGATAAAGGTCCCGAGACCCCCAGCACCAATCAAAGCGGCCAAAGTAGCCGTCCCAATAATTAAGACGAGCGCGGTCCGAATCCCAGCAATGATCTGTGGTAGGGCAATGGGTAGTTCAACTTTAAACAACTTACGCATTCGTGACATCCCAAAGGCATTGGCGGCCTCTTCAATTGAGGCGTCAATTTCTGAGATACCCAAATAAGTATTTTGAAAAATTGGCAGTAAAGCATAGATCACCAGCGCAATTACTGCTGGCACCGTTCCAATCCCAACTAACGGAATCAATAACCCTAACAGTGCCAAAGACGGAATCGTCTGTAAGACACTCGTGAGCTGTAATAATCCCTCGGCCCACCGTGGTCGTCGAACGACCCAAATAGCCAACGGAATCGCAATTACCATTGCGATGACTAATGATGCTAATGAAATCCCCAAGTGTTGCCATAGCGCAGTCAGCAAATCCCCGCGTCGATCTATAAACGTCTGTATTAATGTCTGCATGCTAACCTCCAGTGCTCACCTTTATTGCTTAATAACTTCTTAATTATCCATGTATTTAATCGTAGCATAATGCGCCAAAAATCATAGTAATACGCACCGGCAATTCACTAAATTTTGTAACTATTGTAGTTTCACGTTAAAATTATTCATTAATTTAAAATCTCATGATTTCCAAGTGCTCCTTGTTTTTTGGAGAGCGTAACTAGGTAACTTATGTCACGCCTCCTTTAACTTATTTTAACCTTGACTTCAAATCGCTTAGTTCACTACTTAAGATATCATTTTGCTCTTTTAAATTTTCAAGATCCTGTTTCAATTGTTCGTCATCTTTTTCATTATGCGATCCTGAGTGCATACCCCTCATCATAAATATCATCATTATCGGACATAATAAAAGTAATAACCACTGCATTGTCATCGCTCCTTAACTAAGTTCTTTAGAGTAGCAACTTCTTCTTTTAATTGCTCAGTTTGGATTTTTAAACTTGCTATATCATTTTCGGAACCAGTGTGTTTTGAATGATCTTCTCCATGCATATGATGATGCCCAGCATGTCCGTGCCCTTTATGCATAAACATCATTGAGATAGGGCAAATTAGTAGTAATAGTAGTGGTAAGAGATTAAGTAATGCTTCCATGTGAATCTTCCTCCTTAGATTTTTTGAGATAGATGTAAGTTAATATAGAGCCAATTAATAGGACTATGGACAGGACTTGAGCCATTCTCAAGTTTGCTGTTAGCATTAAACTGTCGGTCCGTAATCCTTCAATCCAGAATCTCCCGACGAAATATAGTGAAACATAAATTAAAATTATTTTCCCAAATCAATTTAATTTTTTCTTTGAGCTGATTATCAACACGTTCGTGTTGACTAGGTTGATATCTT
>NZ_BJEG01000008.1 GCF_005405545.1 Weissella hellenica | reverse complement strand
GAGGACTTGGTAATCCGAACCTCAAATTACATCAGTTGGTTTAATTCCGACAGAATTAGAACGAGTGTTTAGAAAAATATGTGCCATTTATTGACATAGGAGCAGAAATGTAAAATGCCAGTATTTATTTCTAAAATTATAAATGATCGTACTTTATGGATTACATCATTTTTATTGGTACTCATGTTAATTTTTGGGTCAGTTGAGATTCAAGATATAGATTTTCAAACAATTGGCGCATTATTGTCGTTGATGATTTTGATAGGCTTATTTGAAAAGGAAGGGCTATTAAAATATATTGCCGTAATCATCATAAAAAAATGTCAAACAACGAGACAAGTGCAATTAACGGTCTTTTTACTAGTTTTTTTCGGTGCAATGTTGTTAACGAATGATGTTGCTATTCTAACGTTTATTCCAATATTTATTGTCATTGCTCAAAAAATAAATATTAAACCAGTATTACCGATTATTTTGCTAACAATATTTGCAAATCTTGGTAGTTCGGTAACGCCTTTTGGTAATCCACAAAATATTTTTCTGGCAAATTATTATCATTTAGGGGCAGGCACATTTTTTAAAATGGCATTACCATTAGGGGCGCTTAGTTTAACTTTTCTATTACTGAGTGGTTATTTATTTAAATCAACGCCATTGGAAAATTTAACTTTAACGGTACCTGATATTCGTGTTAAGCAAACAATTTTATTGTTAATTGGTAGCGTCATTGTATTAGCTGGTTTACTACATTTGTTACCAATTTTCGTATCATTAATTACTAGTATTATATTAACGATTATTATTAATTATAAAAATTTTGTAACGGTTGATTATGGTATTATTATTTTATTTGTTGAATTATTTTTAATTGTTGGCGGGCTAAGTCGGGTGCCCATGATTGTATCTTTATTTAAAAAGTTAACAACGACTGAACTAGGTGCTTTTGCTTCAGGTGTTGGACTAAGTCAGGTAATTAGTAATGTGCCGGCGGCAGTATTGTTGAGTGCTTTTACTGGTCATATGTATGCCGTATATTTAGGTGTTTCTATTGGGGGATTAGGGACAATAATTGCCTCATTAGCAAATTTATTAGCTTGGCGACAATATCAACAACAGACAGATCACCAGTCATTAGCATTTCCACTTAAGTTAATGCTTGTTAATTTAATTTTCTTAGTAATTTTTGTTTTGATCGGTGTTGGATTATTAATGATTAGCCATTAACTAAAAATAACCTCCGTATATTATTTACGGAGGTTATTTTTTAAGTTAATTATTAACCGTTTGTCACAATGAAGCGTGATTGCTTGTGACTAGGTGTTACGATTTCATCCACAATTGCTTTTGCCATGGTGTCACTAATGGTCTGTGAGTTACCATCTTTGTCGAATAACATATCATCTTCACCATAAAGAATGTTATCAGCAAGTTCACCAGGAACAAATAGTTGGCCAGGTGACATACCAACCCAGTTGACGTTCTTAACATCTTTAAGGAAGTTAAATTCATACAATTGATTTTCTGGGATAGCTTGCCATGAAGCATTAGCAGGATCTGCTTTAATATCATCATAGGCATAGTGACGGTCATCACCGGTACCGGCAAACGTACTACCAGCTCCTAAGATAAAGATAATACGTGGTGCATCAGTTTCGCGTAATTCAGCAACTAGATGAGCTGCTAAATCAGTGTGAAGATATGCTTATTGTGGTGCTGTTGCAAAAGCGTTTACGACAACGTCGAACTGTTCTAAGTCAGCCTTTGTTAGATCAAACGCATCCTTTTCAATTACTGCAATATCTGATCCAAGTGTTTCCTTAGCTTTGTCTGTGCTACGGACAATGGCTGTAACATCCAAACCAGCAGCAATTGCAGCTTTGAAGGTTGCTGAACCAGCCATACCTGTTGCACCAATAATACCAACTTTAGTCATAAAAATACCTCCTGTGAGTGCTTCATTTATTTAATTACATTTTATAAGTAAATTGTTAAAAAAGCAATCTTCTAAAAAAATATTAGGCAAACCATATTTAAAGGAATAGAATAGTATATATGTAGCTAATAATTGTATTTTAAAGTTCCATAATGGCGAATAAATACGTTAAAAATTAAAGAAAAAGTGAGAAAAATATGCGTGCGTATTTCAATTTGGATGCCCAAGAGTTTCCAGTAACTGTTGAACATATTGGAGCAGAATGGCAACAAGATCAGATTATTAGATATCAAGGGTTTCCGCATTTTCATTGGTTACAAACGCAACACGGATCTGGTAACTTTTGGATAGGCAACAAACATTTAGTTTTGCCACCTAATGCAGGAGTTTTAGTTTCGCCGGGTATCCCACATCGATATGAACCAGTAAACCAAAATGAAGGTTGGGAAGTTATTTTTGTTACATTTCAGGGTAAATTTGCAGAAGATTTTAATCAACAAATAATGAATCGTGAATATGTCTATATTGCGCCTGAAAGAGGTGAAAAATTCACCCAACAAGTTGAGAAAATCATAGAAAGCTTAGACCAACAACCCGTAGATAATGAATGGGTATCGGCCTTATCGTATTATTTACTATTATCGTTAGGCCATGAAGAGATGTACCATGTCGATATTAATCACCCTGATTTCAAACGATATGTAAAACCTGCCATGGATTATATTTCAGAAAATTTTACAGATCATTTAACAATTACGGCCGTTGCTAAACATGTTAATGTAACACCGCAGTATTTAGATAGATTGTTTCAAAAAATTATTAATTTAAGCCCAAAAGAATATTTATTACAAATTAGAATTAACCAGGCTAAAAAACTACTTGTATCACAAAAACATTTGCGTGTTGTGGCAGTTGCCAATGAAAGTGGCTTTCGAGATGCCGCTTATTTTAGTCGTGTCTTCAAAAGAAAAACAGGGGTAACCCCGTTAAATTTTAGGAAATGGCAGACATAATATATGTAAATATTAGTTAATAGAATGAAATTAGTTTCGTTTTATCCTTTTTTTGGTTAAAATAGAACAAATTTAAACTTGAAAGCGCTTTATCATTACTAATGTAAGAAATGCACATATATGTGCTTTGGAGGAATTTTTTTATGAAACAGACAAAACAGTACTTGTCTTATGCGGCAGGAGCTTTTGGTCATGATGCGTTTTACGCAACATTAAGTACTTACTTTATGATGTTCGTAACAAGTCAATTATTTAATACGTCAGATACGGGCTTTAACGATAAGATGATTGGTTGGGTAACAGGATTGATTGTTACACTACGAATTGTGGAAATTATTTTTGATCCTGTTATTGGTGGAATCGTGGATAATACACGTACCCGTTGGGGGAAATTTAAGCCATGGTTGGTAGTTGCTGGTTTGATTAGTTCAATCTTGTTGGTTGTGATTTTTACAGACTTTGGTGGTTTAAACGTTAGTCATCCAGTATTGTATATTGTGCTATTTGGAATTGTTTTTATCACGTTGGATGCTTTTTATTCATTTAAAGACGTTGCTTTCTGGTCAATGCTACCAGCTTTGTCATTGGATAGTCGTAAGCGTGAGAAATTCGGAACAATCGCTCGTTTTGGTTCAACTTTGGGACAACAAGGTGTCCAAATTGTCGTCATTCCATTAGTAACATTTTTCTCATTAGCTTTTATAGGATCACATGCTGAAACAAAGACGGGTTGGTTCTGGTTTGCAGTTGTGATTGCTGTTATTGCTTATTTGGGTACTTTGTTAACTGTTTGGGGAACTAAAGAAGAAGACAACATTGTTCGCCGAAATACGGAAAAGGCTGGTATTAAAGAAATTTTTACAGCCGTTGCTAAAAATGATCAATTAATGTGGCAAGCTTTGTCATACTTCTTATTTGCATTAGCATACGTGTCAACGAATTCAATGTTATTGTACTATTTCAAGTATGTGATGGGGGCAGGCGATAAATTCTACTTAGTAGGTGTTTTTACAGCCATTGAAGGAATTATTGCAGTCGCAATTTTCCCAACCCTTTCAAAGTTTTTGTCACGTCGTACCATTTTCCTATCTGGAGCAATTATCATGTTAGTTGGGTACGCATTATTCTTGTTCTCAGCAAATAGTTTGCCATTGGTATTGCTAGCCATTACCTTGTTCTTCTCACCATATCCCATTTTGTTCTTGGTTGTCTTGATGACAATTACTGACTCTGTTGAGTATGGACAATGGAAATTAGGTATCCGTAACGAATCGGTTACGTTGTCACTACGTCCATTGATTGATAAGTTAGCCGGAGCTTTTGCAAATGGTATCGTTGGTATTGCTGCTGTTGCCGCTGGTATGACTGGTGCAGCTAAGCCTGAAGATATTACAGCTTCTGGTATGCAATCATTCAACTTATTTATGTTCTACATTCCAATCGTTTTGATTGTTATTTCAGTTATTATATACTGGTTTAAAGTAACTTTGACTGAAAAGAAGCATGCTCAAATTGTTATTGAGCTTGAACAGCGTTTACATGAAGAAGAGGCACATAAAAATTAATTAATAAATTTTAGGAGTTTAAGATTATGACACTTACAAAAGAATTAGGTGAATCATTCCAACGTCGTTTTGGACACCCAGCAGAAAATTTCTTCTTTTCACCAGGCCGTGTTAATTTGATTGGTGAGCACACTGACTATAATGGTGGTCATGTATTTCCAGCTGCCATTAGCGTTGGAACGTATGCCGCTGTTTCTTTACGTGATGATGATGAAATCCATGCATTCTCAGCTAACTTTAAAGATGCTGGGGTAGTAAATTTTGCAAAGGATGATTTAGAGTTACGTGCATACGATAGTTGGGTTAAGTATGTTCGTGGTGTTATTAGTGAATTAGGAAAGTTAGGACATGAAGTACCTCGTGGCTTTAATTTGGCAATTGTTGGTGATATGCCTACTGCTTCTGGTTTGTCTTCATCAGCATCATTAGAGTTACTAATTGGTGTGATGTTAAACGATTTGTTTGACTATGGTATGGATACATTGTCATTAGTAAAGCTTGGTCAAGCAGTTGAAAATGATTACTTAGGTCTTCAAACAGGGATTATGGATCAATTTGCCATTGCCTTTGGTCAAGAAAAGCAAGCTATTTTCTTAGATACAAATTCAATGGCATATGAAATGGTACCTGCTGATTTTGGTGATTATGACCTTGTGATTATGACGACTAACAAGAAGCGAGAGTTAGTCGATTCAAAGTACAATGAACGTCGTGCCGAGACGCAAACAGCTTTAGAAGAACTACAAAAAGTTGTCGATATTAATGCATTAGGTGAATTAACTTCTGAAGAATTTGAGAATAATGTTGCGCATATTAGTAGTCCAGTAAATCAACGTCGTGCACGCCATGCTGTTACTGAAAATGAACGAACGGTTCTGGCTAAGGCTGCTTTGTCAGATCACGATATGGTTCGCTTTGGTGAATTATTGACGGCATCACACAATTCATTGCGTGACGATTACGAAGTGACGGGTATTGAATTAGATACATTGGTTGATGCTGCTTTGGCACAACCTGGTGTATTAGGGGCTCGTATGACCGGTGCTGGTTTTGGTGGTAGCGCTTTGGCCTTGGTTGCAAAGTCAGAATCAGAAAACTTTGTTGCCTCAGTTGATAAAATCTATAATGAAAAAATTGGATACCAAGCATCATTCTTGGTTGCTGATATTGTAGATGGTACCCACGCCTTGTAGGAGGCAGAATAGCATATGAAGTCATTGAATGAAGAACAAAGCCAAGTAGTTGTAGATTTTGTTGCATGGGGCTTGGACATGCATGCTTATTCAAACCAGGAATTAGTGTATCGCACTAATTTAGTGTTAGCTCAGATTGGTGCAGATAGTTTAGTACAAGGTTTGGTTGGTAATACAGATACCAATTTAAGTGACCTTACTGATAAATTAGTTGCTATTCAAGATATTTCATTTGAAATGGATTGGCAAAAAAATATTAATCGGACGCAATTATTAAATATTGTGACACCAACACCAGATGTACTGGCTGAAGAATTTGAACGTTTGTACGCTGTTGATCCAGAACAAGCAGTTAAGTACTATTATTTTATTAGCGAGTCTGTTGAAAATGTTAAAGTTAAAGATATAGCCCGTAATATTGCATTTACCCACAATTCAAAATATGGGGATATCGAAATTACGATTAATTTATCGAAACCTGAAAAAACGACGGCGGAAATTAAAGCAGCTGCTAGTGCACCAAAGTCAAGCTATCCGCCGACAGCTTTGGATTATACGAATGAAGGCTATCTAGGAAGCGTAACGGCAGCACCAAGACTAACGCATCGGTTTATTCGTGATGATTTTAGTGGCGAAACATGGGGTTGGCATTATTCACCATATGCATATTTTGAAGAACATGCTATTTTCGTCAATTTTAAACGCCAAGCAATGGAAATGGGTCAGCGTACTTTTACACGCTTAATGCAAATCGTTACACGTTACCCAATGTATATGGTTGGTTCAAATGCTGATTTACCAATCGTTGGTGGTTCAATTTTGTCACAAGAGCATTATCAGGGGGGACGTCATGAATTCCCAATGATGAAGGCGGATGTTAAACAAACAGTGCAATTAACTGAGTATGAAGATGTGACTGTTTCTGTTTTGAATTGGCCAATGACGGCGTTTAAGATTTCTTCAGAGTATGCTGCAGAAGTCGTTGCTGCTGCAGAATTCTTGCGTCGTTCGTGGGAAAAGTATTCTGACGAATCATTGATGATTTATGCCATGAGTACTAATGGTGATCGCCAGCATACGGTAACACCGATTGCACAATTTAAAGATGGACAATATGAATTGTACTTAGTACTACGTGATAATGGTACTTCTTCAGAATACCCAATGGGCATTTTCCATCCCCATGCTGATGTGCAACATATTAAGCAAGAAAATATTGGCTTGATTGAGGTCATGGGACTAGCAATTTTGCCAGCACGTCTACTAAACGAATTAGAAAAAGTAGAAAATTTCCTAGTCGATCGTGCGCCACTTGAAGAAGTAGCTGAAAGTCATCGTGATTGGGCACAAGCAATTAAGGATACTCGTCAGGCAAGTCCAGCCAATGTTCATGAAATCGTTCATGAAGAAGTTGGCAAGGTGTTTGTTCGCGTTCTTGAGGACGCAGGTGTCTATAAGTCTGATGAAGCCGGTCAAGCAGGATTGAATCGTTTTATTGACTATCTAACTAGCGCTAAGTAATTTTACAAAATATAAATTTATGAATAACCAGCTCGTGAAGCTGACTAAAGAGTCAGATTTCCACGAGCTGTTTTATTTCACAATGACACTTTATAGCTGTAATATTTATTGCATAGAGTGGGGTTAAAGGGGGTAATATGTTTAAAAATGATGAAAAACAAAGGTTATTAAATTTTTTAGAAAAGCATCCAATGATGAACGAACAGGAAAAAGTAATTATCACTAATACAATCAATCAGATGAATAATCAAAATCAAGACATTGAAATATTCTCCTTGATCAAAACATTGCGTCAGTTATCAAGCAAGCACAGTTTATCAGATGATGGTCGTAGGTTACTCACAAAGTTACATCGTCGTCAATGGATTTGGGGTGTACTTGGTGTGTTGCCCTTTTTCTAATATGAAATATGAATTTGAGGGTTACTCTTATTTTTTTGAACAAAACAAGTTAAAATAAAGATATGAGACAACGAGATGAAAACAAAATAACAGCATTATCAAATGCTGCTTTAAATTTAGTCGCAGAACAAGGTATTGTTAATTTAAGTATTAATAAGATGGCAAAACGTGCCGGCGTTTCAGTTGCAACGGCTTATGTTTATTATGATAATAAAGCTGATTTATTGGGAAAGTTATTTCAACAAGTCCAGAATTTATTAATCAATGATATGATTATGCCAGATGAAGGCTTATCACTTGAAGAACAATTTGCACAAGTGTTACAGCAGTATGCAGACCGTTTTAGAAATAATGTTAGGGAGGTTGAATTTTTAGCAGCAATGCTAGCTAATCCGCAATTTTTGCCAGCAGAATTACAAAATAGTGGGTCATTATTAAATAGTGAATTATTATCAATAATTACACAGGCATATCGACAGAATAAATTAGTGACGGGTAGTATTGACTTGATTGTTGCGCAAACAATTCAACCGATGCAATGGTTGTTACAATCACGTATCCAAAACCAATTAACCGTTTCAGATGAAGAGGTAGCTGAATTTATTATGATGGCAAAACGTGCTATTTTTAAGTAGATAATAATAAATTTAAGTTAAAATATATGCATTGTTAGTATTTTTCTTATATACTAGATGTAGTTGTTGATACAAGAGATACCAACAAATTGAGAATTTTCGTACAATTCCACGGGAGGAAAACAAAAAATGACAGCATTTGATTATGATGTATTATATATCGGTAGTGGTCATGGTACTTTTGATGGTGCCATTCCATTAGCAGCTAAGGGAAAGAAAGTAGCTGTTGTTGAACAAGACTTAATTGGTGGTACTTGCCCTAATCGTGGGTGCAACGCTAAAATCGTTTTGGATTCACCAGTTGCTTTAAAGCGTCATTTAGAAGAAGTACATGGAATTGTTACTGGAGATGTTGCAATTAATTGGGCAGCTAACCAGGAACACAAGCATGAGGTTATTGCTGGTTTGCCTGATTTTATTCAAGGTTTGCTAGATTCATCTAATGTTGATATTTTATTCGGTCGTGGTACGTTAGTAGATAACCACACGATCAAGGTAAACGGTGAAGAGAAGACCGCTGAAAACATTGTGATTTCAACTGGTTTGCAATCAAATCGTCTAGATATTCCTGGTTCTGATTTGGCTCATGATTCAGAAGAATTTATGAATTTGAGCGAAATGCCAGCTCGTGTTACGGTTATTGGTGCTGGTTACATCGCTATGGAATTTGCTACGATGGCTAGTGCAGCTGGTTCTGAAGTAACTGTTATCACACATGGTGACCAAGCATTGCGTGCATACCACCAACCTTATGTTGAATTAATTATTAGTGAATTAGAATCAAAGGGTGTTAAATTTGTTCGTGGTGTTGAAGTAGAAGCAATTGTTGGTGGTGCAAACGGCTTAGTTGTTCGTGGGGCTGATTTGAGTGTGGATACTGACTGGGTACTTGACGCTACTGGTCGTAATCCTAATGTTGCTGACTTAGGTTTGGAAGAAGTTGGTGTTAAGTACAACGAAAAGGGTATTGAAGTTGATGATCATTTGCGTACATCAGTATCAAATATCTATGCTTCTGGTGATGTGATCGATAAGACACAACCAAAGTTGACACCAACTGCTATTTTTGAATCAACTTACTTGATGCATACTTTTGCTGGTGAAACAACTGATGCAATTGACTATCCAGTTATTCCATCAGTTGTCTTTACATCACCACGTGTTGCAAAGGCAGGAATCACAGTTTCTGAAGCTCAGGCTAATCCAGACAAGTATACAGTAGTTGAAAATGATTTGTCTGGTGATTGGTATCGTCAAGTTGATAAAGAAACTGTTGGTAAGAACACATTGATTTTTGATCAAGATCATAAATTGGTTGGTGCAACTGAAGTTTCAAATAAGGCTGAAGATGTTATTAATGCTTTGTTGCCAGCTATTGAATTTAAATTTGGTGCTACTGAACTTGAGCGTATGGTTTACTTGTTCCCATCAATCGCATCACAAGCTTGGGGTCAATTGTAAAATTAAACTGTATTGTTAATTAAATAACAGAAATCTGAAGCAACTAAATTCTTTGTGAATTTGGTTGCTTTTTTAGTTGAAAAAATTGTTTTTACATAAAAAAATATTAATATCCTAATTTTAATGTTTTTTCAAATTTAATTGATTTTATGAGATGGTGATGATAATTTTAATATTATAGTGATTTATAATCATTAAAGGAGTAGTTTAGCATAATTAAAAATGGGCGAATAACTGAGTAGAATAAGAAATATAGTGATTTTTATTTATTGCGAGTATGAGGGGAGATTTAATTATGGGCAAGAATAAGCGGCCTTTTTACCAAAAAATTTGGGTATGGGTAATATTAGTTATTGTAATAGGTGGTGTTGGCTATGGTAGTTATGCGGTCATGAATCATAATGCAAGTAATCGTGCAGTAACCAAGCAATCAAAAACACCAACAAAACAAAAATCTGGATCTACGGATAATAAGGCGTCATCGACAAAACCAAAAAAGATTTCAAAAAATAAAGAAACGGATAAAACTAAAAATCAACAAGATGTCGCATCATTAGCTACTGTTGATAAGGAAGCACTTGCTTTATTGGGGCTACCTGATAAGTTTGTTTCTGATTACGGTGATTTAAATGCAGATATAATCTTATCTGGTAAATCAGAAGCAACAAGCAATGCGATTTATAAAAATCCTGATGTTCGTTGTTATGCCAGCTAATGCTACTTTTGAAGGAATCACACCTAAGGCAGAAGATTCTATTCTTATGGGACAGAATAACATGGATGAATTAGTTTATATACGAGTTAAATAAAGTCGTTTACTAAATGGGTGAAAGTGGATTAAACAAGGTTGATTTTACGTATAGATAGTGATAATTTTAATACCAGTGGTTCGTAACCATCCCACTTACAAAAAACTAGGAGTAGAAATATGAAGTCTAAAAATTCTCAAGTTAGTTCAGCTAGAAATGTTGCAGTTACTGCCGTAATTGCTGCTCTATATGTTGTTGCAACGATTGCTTTGCCATTTGCATCATATGGGCCAATACAATTACGATTTTCCGAAGCATTTAATCATTTGGCAGTTTTCAATAAGCGCTATATATTGGCAATTACATTAGGTGTTTTTATTGCTAATATTTGGTCTCCATACGGCATTGTTGATATGATTGTTGGGACTTTACAAACCTTTTTGATGTTATCAATTTCTTATGTCCTAGCTAAACGTGTTAAAAGTATTATTGCACGGTTGGCTATTAGCACAGTAGTTGATTCGTTAATGATGTGGATTATTGCCGCCGAGTTATACTATATGGCTAAAGTGCCATTCTGGGCAACGTATGCTTGGACTGCTTTGGGTGAATTTGCGGCACTAATTATTGGAGCAATCATTGTTTACATTATTAGTCGCACGGTTAATTTAGAAAAATAAAGTAAAAAACTAAAGAAGTCTTTTGGATTAAATTAAAAACACGCTAGGAAAAATATTTATTTCTCCTAGCGTGTTTTTATGTATATTTAGTTACTATTCATTTCTAAAATAGCATCAAATACCGACTGAGGTAATTCAATGTCACTCTTTTTAAGTCCTTGACGACGCATTTGTTGTTGTTTTTTGGATACCTTGGTACCGGATGCTTGTGCCTTACGTAATGGTGGTACATCAGCACGAGCTACTGCACGACCTTCAATAATTGCTTGGACAGGCATTGCTTGTAACTTACGTGGAATAAAATTCTTTAGTTTATCAACTAATTCGATACCCATACGCGTTGCTTTTAAGCGATGCGTAACAAACGTTAGCGCATCAATTTTGGCATAATCAATGGCAATATCGATACGTACTAAATCAGAAAATTGATATTGATCAAAAGTAGTTGAAAGAGTTGCAAAACCATGTGAAACGGACTTTAATTCATTAAAGAAATCATAAGCAATTTCAGAAATTGGCATGCGATAGGTTACTAGTAACATGGCACCAATTGTTTCTAAGTCAACTAATTCACCACGACGACTTTCGGCTAAGCGCATGACATCATTCAACATTTCATTTGGCATAGTCATTTTAGCTAGCATGTAAGGCTCTTGAACTTCAATAATTTGTCCGTAATCGGGGAATTGTGTTGGATTTTCGACGTAAATGGGCTCATCTTGGTTTTTAACTGTCACACGATATGTAGAATTAGGCATAGTTGTTAAAACGTCTAAGCCAAATTCTTGTTGTAGACGTTCACGAATGATTTGTAGATGGAAAATACCTAAAAAGCCACCACGGAAGCCCATTCCCAATGCCTCAGATTGTTCAGGTTCATATTGAAAAGCTGCATCATTCAATGCTAATTTTTCAATCCCGACTTTTAAATCTTTAAATTCGCTACCACGAGGATACAAACCAGCATAGACCATTGGTTCAATATCTTGATAACCAGGTAGAGCTGCGGCTACTGGATGCTTAGCAAGGGTGATGGTATCACCAACTTTAACAGCCTCTGGATCTTTAATACCAGTAACAATAAAACCGACGTCACCAGCCTTAAGTTCTTTAACTGGGGTCATTAATGGGGCAAAAACACCCATTTCTTTAATACCAGATTTAACTTGGTTTGCCATGAATAAGATTTGGTCGTTACTTGTTAGTGTACCGTCAACTAATCGTGCTTGAACGATGACACCTTTATAAGGGTCAAATTTTGAATCAAATACTAATGCTTGTAAATTAGCTTGTTCGTCACCAGTTGGTGCTGGAATTTGATCACGAATTGCCGTTAGCACTTCTGAAACATTTAAACCGCTTTTAGCTGAGATTTTCAAAATACGATCAGGGGTAAATGATTCATCTAAATCACCTAATTGTGTGATGGTGTTTTCAACTTCAGCAGCTGCAGTATCAATTTTATTAATAATCGGAATAATCACCAAGTTGGCTTCTTTAGCTAACCGATAATTGGCAACAGTTTGTGCTTGGACACCTTTAGTTGCGTCAACTAAAAGTAGGACACCATCAGTCGCTGACAAACTACGTGAAACTTCATAATTAAAGTCAACGTGACCAGGGGTATCAATTAAATTGTATTGATATTCATCACCATGTTCATCAATATAATAATTACGAACAGTACGTGATTTTACCGTGACCCCATGTGCTTTTTCAACGCTCAAATCATCGAGTAATTGATCTTGAGCTTCGCGTTCAGAAATTGTATTAGTCATTTCCATAATACGGTCAGCTAAGGTTGATTTACCATGATCAATATGAGCGACAATCGCAAAATTGCGAATATATTTTTGACGTGTAGACATTTTAACTCCTTAAATATGTTGTGCTCATATTATACCATTTTCGATAAATAGTATTGATTTATAATTTTGTTTTGACTAATATACGAATAATCAATGTGTTTATGTACTTTATTTCATTGTGTTCCGTTAAAAAACGAATAAAAAAATATAATTAATAATAAAAGTTTGCTTTATTTTAACTTACAAAGATGTTAATATATGTTTATAGGAGTTGTTGTTGACATTTTTAGCCTACTGATGGGGAGGAAAAGAACAATGGATTTCGCAACTGGTGAAATGGGACCAAGTCGTTTACATTATAGTTTTGAAAAATCTAATGTTGCTAATGTTATTGTCGAGGGGACACGAACAAATAGACGACCACAAATTAATGATAAGTTGATTGCACACTTTCATGATTTATGTGAACGCCATCCAACATGGACGTTTGGCCAAATTGCTAGTGGTTTACACGTAGATGCTGCAACATTACGCCAAATTGAAGTTGTAACAAATAGTCGGTTACGTTCGGCTAAAGTACGTTAAACATTATTTTATAAATTGCACTTTTTGAAGGCTGCTAACTATCTAAACAATTAGTTTAGATAGTTAGTGGCCTTTTTATATGTTAATGAAAAGAATAAAAATCTTTTACACTATTTAAGTAAGCGGTTACAATGTAGTAGAGTGATAATAACATTAAAATGATATATTTTGGAGGAAAGCATGGCAAAAGCAGATATCATATTTGATCAAACGCAACAAATATTCCACCTTGCAAATGAAAAGATTTCATATATTATGGGTATTTCAGAAGGTGAAATATTGACTCATTTATATTTTGGACGACGAGTTTCAGGATATCATGGATCAAGAAAATACCCGCGTTATGAGCGTGGTTTATCACCAAATTTAGCAGGTATCCCCGGAAAAGTTGATCGGATGTATTCAAAGGATGTACTGCCACAAGAATTTGCAGGTAATCAAACAGGTGATTTTAGAAGTCCAGCCATTATTATCAAAGCTGCTAATGGTGCGATAGCAACAGATTTTCGCTATGATTCATATGAAATTTTGGCAGGTAAGCCAGAGTTAGAGGGGTTACCACAAACATATGTTAAAGACGAGGGTGAAGCTCAAACTTTAGCGATTACGTTAAAAGATAAGACGTTACAGGCACGCGTTATTTTATACTATACGATTTTTGCCGAAAGAGCTGTTATTACACGTTCAACACAGGTAATTAATGATAGTGAAGAAACTTTCAATATTGAAAAAGTGGCATCACTACAATTGGATATGCCAAAACAAGACATGGACGTCATTTCGTTTCCTGGATCACAATTTCATGAACGACAAGTTGAGCGACAAACACTGCGCCAAGGTATTACAGAATTTGGTAGTCGTCGTGGCGCTAGTTCACATCATATGAATCCGTTTGTCATCGCAACCGATACAAGTACAACTGAACAGAGTGGTGAAGCTTATGGTATTCAATTGGTTTATTCTGGTAATCATCAATTTACATTTGAAAAAGATTATATTGATCAAACCTGTTTGGTAACAGGAATTAATGAGGATGGGTTTAGTTGGCAATTGCAACCTAGCGATAAATTCCAATCACCTGAAGCAATTTTGGTTTATTCTGACGCTGGGTTAAATGGTATGTCACAAGCTTATCATCATTTATTGCGAGAACGTGTTGCTCGTGGACAATACCAATATCAAGATCGACCAATTGTTATCAATAATTGGGAAGCCACTTATTTTGATTTTAATGCTAAAAAAATTGAAGGTATTTTAGATGAGGCAGCACCGTTGGGCATTGAAATGTTTGTACTCGATGATGGTTGGTTTGGTCAGCGAGATGATGATAAACGTTCATTGGGTGATTGGTATGAATACACGAGTAAATTAGCAGATGGTGGTGGCCTACGTGGCCTAGCAGAAAAGGTGCATGCTAAGAACATGCAATTTGGACTTTGGTTTGAGCCGGAAATGATTTCGGAAAATTCAGATTTGTATCGTCAACATCCAGATTATGCTTTGCAAATTCCTAATCGCCCAATGTCGCTGTCTAGAGATCAATATGTTTTGGACTTTTCACGACCAGAAGTAGTTGAAAATGTTTATCAACAAATGACGAAAATTCTTGATCGTGTACCAATTGATTACATTAAATGGGATATGAATCGTCATATGACGGAAGTTTATTCAGCCGTTTTGCCTTCTGAACAGCAAGGTGAAGTGGCACACCGCTACATTTTAGGTGTTTATAGCTTGGTTGAGCGTTTGACGACACGTTATCCAGAAATTTTGATGGAAGGTTGCTCAAGTGGTGGTGGTCGTTTTGATGCTGGTATGTTGTACTATTTCCCACAAACATGGACATCTGATAGTACTGATGCCGCTGAAAGAATTAAAATTCAATATGGTACAACGTTTGGATACCCTGTATCAAATATGACAGCGCATGTTGCAGCGGTACCTAATCCACAGACACAACGTGATATGTCACTAAAAACACGTGGTGACGTTGCTAGTTCAGGTGTTTTTGGTTATGAATTAAATGTTCAAGAGCTTACAGAAGCAGAAAAAGATTTGGCAAAAGAACAGGTTGCTTTCTACAAGGAACATCGTCACTTGATTCAATTTGGTGATTTTTACCGTCTAAAGAGCCCATTTACGGGCAATGAGGCTGCATGGGAATTTGTTAGCCCTGATGGCAGTGATGTTTTGGTTTATCATTTTAGAATGTTGGCTTCAGGTCAACAGCCTTTCACCATTACAAAGTTGACACACTTGATTCCTGATGGTATCTATGTTGATCAAGAGACAGGTGAACGATTTACAGGGGATGAGCTAATGTATGTTGGACGTTACGACGATCCAACCCAGGCTGGTGACTATGTTTCACAGGTTCGTAGTTACTATTTAGCGTAAATAACAAAAATTTTTAAATGTTTAAAAAAATTTCAGGTTTTTCTTGTGTGGATGAAGTATACTTAAAGTGTATTGAATAGTATTTTGTGGGAGGAACAATTAAAAATGCTTAATGCAAAATTAGCACAAGATGTTTGGAAAGATCCTGGTAATAATGTGTCGTTTATTGTATTGCGCTTAAATCAGCAAGATTTGAATGATGAACAGGAACAGATTGCAACATTTGCTGATATGTCACAAGCGATTATTCGATCAATGCGAATTCGTAATCCACAGTCAGCCTTACAAGTAGCTATTGGGTTTAGTAATCACGCATGGCAATATCTATTTCCAAATGCAAATAAACCACATGAGTTAGAAACTTATCAAACCTTAACGGGGACTGAATACAGTATGCCGGCTAGTGAGGGTGATATTTTCTTGCATGTTCGGGCTAACGAAGAAGCCGTTGTTTATGAGATTGTTCGACAATTTATGAAACTGCTCGCACCTGTAACAACAGTAATTGACGAAACGAAAGGGTTCCGTTACTTGGAAGGACGCGCAATTATTGGTTTTATTGATGGAACCGAAGCACCAGCTTTGGAAGATGCAGCTGATTACGCAATTATTGGGGCTGAAGACCCAGATTTTGCGAATGGTTCTTATGCTTTCGCGCAAAAGTGGCAGCACGATATGGCTTTTTGGGAAAAATTAACTGTTGAAACACAAGAAAAAGCGGTTGGCCGTCATAAATATGATGATATGGAATTAGACGATGATGACAAGATGGTTAACGCCCATAATGTTGCTTCAAAACTTGAAATAGATGGTGAGGAGCAAAAGATTGTGCGGATGAATGTGCCATTTTCAGATCCAGCTATGAACTTTACGGGCACATACTTTATTGGTTATGCCCGGCAATGGGAAGTAACCAAAGCAATGTTGCAACAAATGTTGGATCAGTCAGACTTTTTGTTGACATTTTCAACTATTCTAAGTGGCCAATTATTTTTTATCCCATCACGAGATACCTTAGCTGATATTGCTGATGGTAAATTTTTTGAATAATTAAAGTAATCAAAAATCGGTTTTCACAAATGGTTGGTCAATCAACCTAATGTGCAAACCGATTTTTTAATGATTATTAACGTAACTTATCTTGTTTTTTGTCTACTGCAGTATTATATTCTGAAAAATCAATTGAAACACTACCGCTGGCACCACCGTTGGTATTATGCCAAACAGCATTTGTTTGTGGTTTACCACCAATCTTGGCTATGGTCAATACGGCTGGCTTACCATACTTTTTTGTTAGGTCAGCTAATGTGTCACCATCATGTTCATCAGTTTTAGAATTTTCCAAGTTCACGGCATTATAGGTGCTCATGGTCCATTTTTTAGCAAGATTAATCGTCTTTGCATCTAATAATGTTTTAGAGGTTAGACGAGCAGTCGCTGTACTTTTTTCTTGGCTCATGAAGGTAAGGGTTACACCGGTGTAATCACCTGCAACATTATTCCATGAGACGACAGTTAATATGTGATTACCCGATTTTGTTTTGTTCTTTTTGTTGGGACGACCATATTTCGCAATGATTTGTTCATATGTGGTCCCGCCTTTACCAGATTGGTCAAAGTCGCCAATTTTTAGGCCATCAAAGGTTTCTTTAGTCCATTTATTTGAACTAATATTATTTTGCGTTGTGGTTGCACTATTTTGAAAATGGGTTGATACAGTTACAATTAAAATAATTGCAATGATACCAAGAACCACTGTTATAATTTTCTTTTTCATAATATTTGATCTTTCTATGTTTTTAATAAGTTCAACTAAGTATATCATTAAAATAAACATGGTACTTTACTAGATTGCACTTTAATGATGTGGTTATTAGATAAAAGGTTATGTATAATTTGAGTAGGTTCTAATTCTTTTTAAGGAGAGGTGTTTAGAGGTATGTCTACTACAAATAATACAAATTATTGGCCACTTTATATTTTAGCTATTTTAACCATCGTTTGTATTGGGCTACTAGTTGTTAGTCTTAAACAAAATAAATTTCGTTTATTAAATGGCGTATTAGCTAATTTTTCAGTTATCTTCGGTGGGATGACTTTGTTAGTTGCAATCGAATTCCTTAATGTTTTTTGGCTATCAACGACGTTTTACATTATACTAATGATTATTTTAATACCAATCGCAATTATTTACTCATTGTTAGGTATCTTATTGCTTTGGAATGCATTTACAGTGTGGCGACGGGAAAGTCATACGCTAGGGAATATGTTGACGTTGGTCATTGGTTTATTAATTGTTGTTGTTTTGCCAATTATGCAAACGATTGATAATCGTTTTTTAAGTCATCAAACGGTTGGTTTATATATTACATTGGTTAATCCAATTATTTTCTATTTGGGTTTTTGGTTTTTAGCGTTTATCACGTCATTTATTATGACACGGTTATTCAGACCAAAATATAATAAAGATTATGTCATCGTTTTGGGAGCAGGATTGTTAAATGGTAAGGACGTGTCACCGTTGTTAGCTTCGCGTATTCAAGTCGCCTTGGATTTTGCACAAAAGCAAGCTGATAAAACACAAAAATATCCTCGATTAATTTTTTCTGGTGGTCAAGGTGGGGATGAATTACTTCCTGAAGGTGAAGCAATGGCCGCATATGCTAAAGCACATGGTGCTAGACCCGATCGCATTTTAATTGAGAATCAATCAAAAACGACATATGAAAATATGATGTTTTCTAAGAAAATATTGACAGATCAAGACGTTGATTTGACTAAAGGGTTATTTGCAACAAGTGATTACCACACATTTCGTGCTGCTGGCTATGCACGGCTAGTTGGTTTAAATATTGATGGATTAGGCGCAAAGACCAGTCGCTTCTTTATTCCTAATGCTTTTATTAGAGAATATATTGCATTACTAGCTAATCATAAAATGTTCCATGCAATTTGTTTAACACTAATTTTGTTAGTGTCAATAATTAGCTTTTTGGTTGGAAATGGTATCTTTTTATAAAATAAATGTTAAACAACAGTTCATTTTTAATAATGAACTGTTGTTTTTTATATTAATAGTAAGCATCACATAATAAGTTAAGCGCATACATGTTATAATTGACAGGAATTATTAATAGAGAATTATGGGGGATTAATTATGAAAATTGTTGTTTTAGATGGATTAGCATTAAATCCAGGTGATATTGATTGGCATGTATTAGATCATTTAGGTGAAGTAGTTGTTTATGATAAAACACCATATGATGATCAAGAAGAAATTATTAACCGTTTAGCTGGCGCAGAGGTTACTTTAGTTAATAAAGTACCGATGACTAAAGAAATTATGGATGCATTACCTGATTTGAAGGTGATTGCTGAGAGCGCAACAGGTTATGACAATGTGGATGTGGACGCTGCCAAAGAGAAGGGCATTGCAGTTATGAATGTGCCAACTTATGGAACTGATGCCGTTGCACAATTTACATTTGCTTTGATTCTAGCAGTTACGAGTCGTGTTAAGCAACATGATGACTTGGTTCATGAAGGCGCATGGCAAAAAGCAGGTCGTTTTTCATTCTGGGATTCACCATTAATTGAATTAAAGGATAAGACGCTGGGCTTGGTTGGTTTTGGTAAAATTGCCCAAGCAGTTGCGAAAATGGCTTTAGCGTTTAATATGAAAGTTATTTTTTATAACCATCGACCAAAAGATGTTTTTGATGAGGCGATTAAACAAGTAGACTTAGAGACACTTTATGCGCAATCAGATTTTATTAGCTTGCATATTCCTTATACAGTAGAAATGTCTGAATTTATTAATACGGATGTTTTGCATAAGATGAAAAATACAGCTGTTTTGATTAATACAGCTCGTGGTAAGTTAATTAACGAAGCAGAACTAACAGCAGCTTTAAATGATGGTCAAATTGCTTATGCTGCTTTGGATGTTGCATCTCAAGAACCAATTAATAATGACAATCCATTGCTGACAGCAAAAAACTGTTATCTTACACCGCATATTGCATGGGCACCACAAGAAACACGTGAGCGCTTGTTAAATATTGTTGTTGATAATATCGAAAGTTATTTAGCTGGAAAGCCAGTTAATGTTGTAAATGGGTAATAATGATAACATTCACAACCATTATATGCGGTTATTGTTAACAATATAGTTTTAACTTGACGATCTATTGTGAAAAATAGTACAATTGAAAATTGGTGAAAAAACATGAACATTTTATGAAAAAACGTGGTATATTAGAATGGTAATGTACATTAGGAGGTAGGTTAAATTTATGTCGACAATTAAAGATTTAACAGCAATTGTTGGTAGCCATCACATCGTGACGTCTGCTGCCAAATCATTGCGTTATCGTAAGGGATATCGTTCAGGACAAGGAGAAGCCCTAGCAGTAGTTATGCCAGGGACTCTTTTGGAAATGTGGCAAGTATTGAAGGTATTGCACCGTGATAATATTATCATTCTTATGCAAGCTTCAAATACTAGTTTGACAGAAGGTTCAACACCATCAGAAGGTTATGATCGTGATGTCGTCGTTGTTAAGGGAAGTCGCATTAAAGATCTACAATTGATCAATCAAGGTAAGCAAATTCTTGCATTCCCAGGAACAACCTTGGCTAATCTAGAAAAGACTTTGAAGCCATTGAGCCGTGAGCCACACTCAGTTATTGGATCATCAACTCTTGGTGCTTCAGTTATTGGTGGAATTAATAACAATTCAGGTGGTGCTTTGATTCAACGTGGACCAGCATATACCGAATTGGCTTTGTACGCTCGTATTGATGAAAATAATGAGTTGCACTTGGTTAACCATTTAGGAATTGATCTTGGTAATACACCAGAAGAAATTTTGGATAATCTTGCAAACCACCGTTTTGACTTAAACAATGTTCCTAATTCAGAAGAACGTGTTGGTCATAACCGTGATTATGAAGAACGTGTTCGTGCTGTCGATTCAGACATGCCAACACGTTACAATGCTGATCCAAAGGGATTGTACGAAGCTTCAGGTGCTGCTGGTAAGGTTGCAACTTTTGCTGTTCGTTTGGATACTTATCCATCAGAAGGTGAATCACAAGTGTTCTACATTGGAACAAATTCACCAGCTGTTTTGGAAAAGATGCGTCGTCACATTCTAGCCAACTTCAAGAACCTACCTGTTTCAGGTGAGTACATGCATAAAGATGCCTATGACTTAGCTAAGATTTACGGTAAGGATTCTTTGATGGTTATTGACAAGGTTGGTACTGATATTTTGCCAACAATGTTTGGTTTAAAGGCTTCAGCAGAACGTTTGCTAGGTCATGTACCAACGTTTAAGCCATACTTCCCAGACCGTTTCTTGCAGCGTGCAGGACACTTGTTCCCTAACCAATTACCAAAGCGTATGGAAGACTATGCTAACCGCTTCCAACACTATCTACAATTAAAGATGTCTGGTGAAGGTATTGCCGAAGCTCGCACATACTTGAATGAATTCTTTAAAGAAGAAGAAGGGGAATTCTTTGAGGCTAATGCTGATGAGGCTAACAAGGCTTCATTGCACCGTTATGTAACAGCATCAGTGCCAATTCGTTACCAAGAATTGCACCAGGATGAGATTGATATCTTGCCAATTGATGTGGCGCTACGTCGTAATGATGATGATTGGTTTGAAACACTACCAAAGGAAATTGACGATAAGATTGAATACAAGTTATATTATGGTCACTTCTTAGATCACGTTATGCACCAAGACTATATCCTAAAGCCAGGTGTTGATGCACATGAGTTAAAGCAAGAAATGCTAAAGTTGTTCGATAAGCGTGGTGCAATTTATCCCGCTGAGCACAACGTTGGTCACTTGTATGATGCAGCACCAGCTTTGATTGAACATTACAAAAAGAACGACCCTACTAACAGTTTCAATCCTGGAATTGGAAAGACTACTAAGCGTAAGTGGTGGGAAGAGTACTAATTAATTAGTATAAATAAATTGAAATATTAAAATAAAATAGTATTTAAAGGCCGCTGAATTTTTAATGAATTCGGCGGCTTTTAGTATATTGTTTAAGTAATATTAAGACCATGTTGAGAATAAGTACAAGGATGCGTTGATATGGTAACATTAGATTAATTCATTCTATTATTGATTTGAGGAGTTAGAGTATGAAAATTAGAAATATACTCCAGAGCTTAGTTGTAATCATTTTAATCATCGCAGCGATTTATAGCTTATTACCAGAACGACAGCAACCACGAGCACAACTTACATTAGATAGTGGCAAGATTGTATACCATGGGGATGTTTTTAAGGAAAAATTTAATGGTTTGGGCACGATTAAATTCAAAAATAAGGATCAATATCGCGGACATTTTGTTGATGGCAAGTTTGAGGGGCAAGGAAAATTTATTTCTCATGAAAGTTGGCAATATCAAGGCACATTTAAAAATAATTTGCCAGATAGCAAGGGCGTACTAACAATCGATAAACATAAATATCGGGTTACCTTTAAGAAGGGAGAATTAATCGATGCGAATTAAATGGTTTAGTTTTATCAGAATTGCTGGTTTGTTGTCGGTGCTGACTTACCATTTTTTTCAAAATAGTTATCCAGGGGGCTTTATTGGTGTTGATATTTTCTTTACTTTTTCGGGGTTTCTAATTACTGCTTTAATGATTGATGAATTTGCAAAAACACATCAATTTAAGTTAGTTAAATTTTACCAACGTCGATTTAATCGGATTGTACCACCATTACTATTAGCAATTGTGGTTGTATTACCATTTACATATTTAGTGAGTCCGGACTATGTTACGGGGATTGGTAAGCAGATTGCGGCAGCAATGGGGTTTACCACGAATTATTTTGAAATTGCAAACGGTGGTAGTTACGAAAGCAAATTTATCCCACATTTATTTGTGCATACTTGGTCATTGGCAGTTGAAGTTCACTTTTACATCCTATGGGGGTTAGTTATTGCTGGATTTGTGCAATGGATGCATAATTCTAGTAGTAATAAAAAAGAAATGATTGTTTCTTTTCGGTCAACAATCGCTTTAACCTCATTAGTATTTGCTACTATGAGCGTGATATTGATGGGATTACGTAGTTTTAATCTGACTGACTATTCGGCTGTTTATTTCTCTAGTTTGACACACTGTTTTCCATTCTTCATTGGTGCATTAGCGGCTTCGTTAACGGGAATTGCAACGGTACCTAAACGTTTTCAACAAACATTAAATCAGGTTAGATTGATGCCAACTCTCGTTAGTTTAGTTTTGGCTGTTGTATTCTTAGCCATGTTGGGATTTGTTATGCATTTTGATAGTCAAAAAACATACTTAGGTGGTATTTTAGTGGCTAGTCTAGTGACAGCTTTTGCAATTGTGAAAGCAAGAACGCTGCATCACTTAACACCAGATATTGATGAACCTAAATGGGCAACCTTTATTGCCGACATTAGTTATAGTATGTATTTGTATCATTGGCCATTATTTGTTATATTTTCACAACGCATGAATGTAATCAGTGCAGTGGTCATGACAATTATGATTGGTGTCCCTTTTTCAGCCTTATCATACTATATTATTGAGCCACTTTTGGCTGGTAAACAACCACGGGATATTAAAAATACAGCATTATTAAAACCGATTAAGGTAGGGTTAGCTGCAGGTGGTTTATCACTATTAGTTGTTGCGATTGCTGTTATAAAGACTGCGCCTGGTTTAACGCAGTTAGATCAAAAGCTATGGATTAGTAGTTTATATCAAGCCAGGGATAATATGACAACTAGCAAAACAGTTGTTCTGGCCGATATTAAGCAACAGCAAGTAGCAAAAGATAAACATAAGCAGGCGGCAACAATTCCGAAGGGTGTTTCAATTATTGGTGATAGCGTGACGGCTGGTACACGAGATTACTTACAGAAAAATGTTGCTGATAGTACGGTTGACGCAGCTGGTGAACGTACCATGCAGTTAGGCTATGATGTGATGATGCGTGCACAAGCGAACCATTTGTTGCGTGAAAATGTTGTATTAAGCATTGGTACAAATGCATTGGCGGGTACTAATGAGCAATTAGAAAAACTAATTCATGATTTAAAGCCAGGACATCGCCTTATTTTGGTGACACCATATGATGGTCGTGCTGACGAAACTTGGAATTCATCTAAATTAGCAAAATTTGAACGTACGTTACCACAAAAATATAATTTTATCACGATTGCAGATTGGCAAAAGATGGCTCAGAAGCATCCAGAGGTCTTTGCCGGTACGGACGGCGTTCATTTTGCTGGCCGTCATGAAGGTGATGTTATTTATGCACAAACGGTTAATGATGGTTTGAAACAGGCAGCAAAAACACCTTTAAAAAAGTAAGGAGGATAGATCCATAATGAAAAAAAGGATTGCCATTTTGTCAGATATTCATGGTAATTTAACAGCTTTAAACGCTGTTGCTGATGATATGAAAAATCAAGAAATTAGTGACTGTTGGTTTTTGGGTGATTTGGTAATGCCGGGGCCGGCAACGAACGTGTTGTTTGATAAACTTAAGCAATTAAACACATCGGTATATATTCGTGGTAATTGGGATGATTGTTTTTTAAATGTTAAAGACCATACGGTTGGTAATCATCTAGATGATCCATCAGATGTGTATATTGGGATGTTAGGTCAATACGTGGCAAAATATATGAGTCAAAAAAATGAGCAATTTTTGCAGTCATTTCCAATTCATATGATTAGAAATGTTAATGGTTTATCAATTAATTTATCGCATAACTTAAATGATTTAAACTCTGGACCGGCTTTATTAGCAGAAGCTGATACAGATCATTTTGATGCATTGTTTTTAGATAAACACATTGACATTGCCATTTATGGACATGTACATCATCAAATGTTGCGCTATAGCAATCAGGACCAACTCATTATTAATCCTGGTTCGATAGGACAACCTTTTTTTAAACACGCAATTTTAAATCAGGACCGACGTGCACAATATGCTATTTTAGAAATTGATGATCAAGGCTTAGCGAACGTGACCTTTAGAAAAATTGCGTATGATCTAAATGAAGAGTTAACACAAGCAAAAGAGGCTGGTGTACCATATACCAATTTGTATCAAGAAATTTTATTTGATGGTGTTGCGCATACCCATGATGATGAGTTATTAGCAAGCATCAATCAAAAATTTGATTATGTAAATCAATTACAGCAGTTAATGATACAATTATAAGAATTTCTGTAAAACAATAGGGATTAATATATATATGATAAATAAATCATATAATACAGAATAATTGAAGAAGGTTTTAAAATGGCAGAATATAATGATAGTTTGTTGACAAATCATATGCAAATTCCATGGGGAGAGTTGGCAGATACAGAATCCCATTTATTAGCAATTAATGCTTCTTTGCGTGAAAAAACAATGATTGTTGGGCGGACTGGGTTAATTATGCTTTCATGCGGGACAGGTGCTTGGCGTGTTCGAGCTACAATGAATGCCATTTCGCGAGTCTTAAATATTTATTGTTCAGCAGATAGTGGATTAACAACCATTTCATACACTTGTTTGGACGCTGAAAATAGCTATACAGAATCATTATCTTTAAAATCAACGGGTGTCAATACTGATAAGTTAACAGATATGGAACACTTTGTTCAGATGTTTGAAGATGAAGGAGCGTTATTAGAAGTTAAGACAATTCATCAACAGTTAGATGAAATTAATGGTAAGCAAGGTAATTATACGCCGATTTTATTAGGATTTGCCGCTGCATTAGCATGTTGCTCCTTCGTCTTTCTGTTAGGCGGTGGGCCAATTGAAATGTTTTGTACTTTCTTTGGTGCTGGGCTTGGTAATTACACTCGGGCTAAAATGAATGGTAAACAATTGACATTATTTGCAGGGTTGGCAACAGGTGTTGCAGTTGCTTGTTTAACTTATCTTGTGGTGTCTCGTAGTTTGGAAGTTTTATTTAATATTAATGTTGCTCACGAAGCTGGTTATATTGGGGCTATGCTTTTTGCCATCCCCGGTTTTCCATTTATTACAAGTGGTTTGGATATAGCAAAATCTGACATGCGTTCAGGTATTGAACGATTGATTCATGCATTATCAATCATTATTATTGCAACGTTAGTCGGCTGGTTGGTGGCATTAGTTGGTGACTTAACACCTGACGGTTTTTTGCCAGTTAATTTGTCACTGCTATTAATAGGTTTGTTACGTATTCCTGCTAGTTTTTGTGGCGTTTTTGGCTTTTCTATTATGTTTAATAGTCCTGTTAAAATGGCAACAACGGCAGGATTCATTGGCGCAATTGCCAATACATTGCGATTAGAGCTAGTTGATTTAACTTCATTACCAGCACCAGCAGCAGCGTTTATTGGTGCTTTGACAGCTGGTATTTTAGCATCATTGTTTCATAGACGAATGGGTTATCCACGCATTTCGTTAACAGTACCGGCAATTGTAATCATGGTCCCAGGGTTGTATATGTATAGGGCTATGTATTATCTTGGTATTGGTGAGATTGCAACAGGCGGTCAATGGTTTATTTTAGCAATGATGATTGTTTTATTCTTACCATTAGGTTTAATTGTCGCACGGATACTTATGGATTCTGATTGGCGACATGCCAGGTAATCAAAGAAGCTAACGAAGGCAAATCATTTGCCTTCGTTTTTTATTAGGAAAATTCATTCTATATAAAAAATCATCAGTCTGACCATGTTTAGTTGGTAGATTGATGATTTTTATGTATTATTTTACGTTCACAACAACGTCACTTAAATGATGACTAAAAGATGCTTGCCAACTTCCCGTAGTTAAATGTTCTGGTAGGAGAAAAGTACCACTTGAAATATGTTGACCAGCGGTTAATTGCTGGTTTTGACTGGCTAGTTTTGCTACTAACCACTGCAAAGACAATAACGGATTACCTAACACTTCGGTTGCATTACCCGTTTTAATTTCTTTACCATTGTGATATAAAACGGTAGCAACTGATGCTAATTCATCAGGCGTTTTAAAATAATCGATTGTTTCCACCTGTTGACCATAGACGATGTACCCACCAACTGCTGCATCAGCAATAACCAGATATTTGGAAAGGCTAGGGAACCAATTCAAAAAACGTGAATCAGGTACTTCAATAGCTGGTGCGATTAATGTTTTTTTCATTAATTTGCTTAGGGAATCTTCGGGAAGTAGGTCTTCTTTGGCAGTAAACATTAATTCAACTTCAGCTAAGGGATCAAGGACTTGATTGGCAGATAACGTTATTGGACCTTGTTTGAAATGACTAACAACTTGCGCACCATAAAGTGGCATATCGGAATCAAACATAGCTTGTGTTTCTTTACTAGTTAAAGAAACTTTATAACCACCGATTTTTTCTGATTTTAAAGCCATTAAAGTACGTTGAACATCATATGCAGCTGACTCGTTGTCTAATTGAGTAGCGTATTCGCTTTGTGATAAGGCTTGTCGTTTGGTATCAGCATCATATAGTATTTGCGCAAATTCTTGATTATTCATAATTGGCACCTCTTTTTAATAAATTTCAGTAATTTAGTTAGAATAAAATGAAATAAAAACTCATTTATTTTTAATTATTATAACACTATTAAATGAGTTACCTATGATTTATTTTAGCCAAATTTGTAGCATGACATTGAGGATTCAGACTTTTGAAATGCGTTTATGCTATTAAAATTTCAAGCTTATCATTAATACATTTTTAGTAGCCATTAATGATGCCATAAATAATGGTTTAATTCATGACTAACAGTTGGATTATCCGTGTGTAAACGACTATGCTGACCGGTATTACCATTAACAACAAACTCATGATATGATTTGGCATTATTTGCAACTAAGTATCGTAAAGATTTGACAGATTGTATAGTGACCAGGCCATCAGATTGGCTACCATCTTTTAAATTACCGTAGATATTTAAGACACGTGTATTAGTCGGAAAATCATGCCTGTATTTCAATAATGCTTGATACTCGTCGTGAATAATTTTAGGACGTCCATCTTCTTGGAGTTGATTCTGATGTGACTTATCAGTCCAAAGTTTAGCTAATTTTCCACTCGTTGGTTGGTTACGATGTCCTTTATTTAAAATACCATTATAAGGACCGGCCAGAAGTGCCATTTTATTAATTTGTGGTAGCTGTGGGTTAGCGCCCCAATGCATCCCATAATAAACCCAAGCATAAGCGCCCATTGAATGACCTACTGCGTTGAATTCAGTAATACCATACTTTTGTTGTAAGTATTTTACAATGCGATATAGTCCTTGTGCATAGCGAACCTCACCAACCTGATTATCGTCAAACTGAACTAAAATGATAGGATTATTCTTTTGACCAGTTAAGCGCCCTTGTATTTGGAGTTGATTTTGATGATCAACATGAATAATCATTGCTTCAGTTGCGATTTGTTGTTCGGTTGCTGTTTTAACTAATCCCTGTTCAGAACGAATACTACTTGCCCAGCCATGCATATAGATAGTCGGGGTGCTTGACATTGTGTAATGCTTAACAATTTGATTTGTTTGGTGATAAAGATATACAACACTTGCCAAACCAATCAACATTAAACTAGCCAATATTGGCATTCCTATCTTTAGATATTGTTGTTGATGCGTACTTACGTATTGTTGCCACTTTAGATAATTTGTAGTGCTTTTAATTTTCTGAAGTATGATGGCTAATAAAATGGGGGCTGCTAGGCCAATAATAATTCTAAAATACCAATTATTTGTAAAAACCATTAAAGTTGTTATATCAAAAGCGGCACGATGATAAAACATAATGGTATCAGTATGTTTACCAATAAAAATTAAGGGGGGCATTTCTCCCAGATGTTCAAGCGCTTCACAGATAATAAAAACAAGTAAACATAAGATGGGTGGAATAACGAGCGCTTGGAGACCACTTTGAATATTAGAAGATTTCAACCAGAGCACAAAATTAAGTTTATCTTGTGAGTATAGATAGATAAGGCCAATAAAAAATAGCGTTGCAACAATGGCATAGGTAAATTTATAAGACGGCTTTATTTTTGGAAAAACTTTGAATAGATAATGACCTAATAACATCCAAAAGACAGCTAATAATGATATTTGCGCATTCCATGGAAAATCAGTGTGTCCAAAGAATGTTATATCTTGAAAAGCGATACCTAACATAAATAAACCACCCGCAATTAAAAATTGCCACCAAATAGATTTAATTGCTGACAATAAGATGGTTGTCATAAAAATAGCTAACATATAAGTCGTCATGTACCAAAAAACACTCAAATAATTGTTTAAAGTACTACCGCCGTAGATTAGACGTCCAAAATAAGCGAGTGTGTAATCCCAAGATTGTTGTCTAAAAAAGTGACTAAGAATGATTAAAATTGAACCATTTAGTAGATAAGCGATTAATAAGGGCTTGATCTTATGACCTAATAAATAACGCCAACCTTCAAGGTTAAAATTTATTTTCTTGAGAAAAAAGCCACCAATCATAAAAAATAGTGGCATATGCCACCAATAAATGGCATTATAGGCAATATCAAGTCCTTGGCCGGCAACATCGTTGATAGCATGACCTGCAACAACGGCAATAATCCCGAAACATTTAGCGTAGTCAGCCCAAAGAATTCTAGTTTGTTTTGTTTGTTTAACTGTTGATATCATAAAAGGTTTTAGATACTCCTTTAATTTTTAATGACTTGAAAAGTAAATCATTTAACTAAAATAACGCATTTTTCAAAAAAATCCTTAAATTAACGAGGATATTGAAAGAATTTTATAAAAAATAATATATTTTATGTGAAGATACCGAATATTACAGGTTTAGGTCACGAATGTTTGTTATTGTATGCTATATAAATATGGGGATGATTCCAGATAGATGAAGGAGTGACAATGGTTAAATTAATTTTAATGCGTCATGGAGAAAGTACTGCAAATATGAAAAATACTTTTACAGGTTGGACAGATGCTTCTTTAACAAATAAGGGACAGAGACAGGCCTATGAGGCAGGACTAACATTAAAACAAACGGGTATTCAAATTGATGATGTTCATACATCAATGTTAAAGCGCACGATTATGACAGCTCTGATTGTTTGTGATGTCTTAAATATTAATTGGATGCCAATTTTTAAGACATGGCGTTTAAACGAACGTCATTATGGTGCATTGGCTGGTTTAGATAAAGATACAGCTCGGCAACTATATGGTCATAAACAGGTTGAACGTTGGCGGCGAGGATTTATAGATGTTCCACCAACATTAACCAAACAAGAGCACCAACAGGCTTATGATCGGATTGGTGTGGCAATTCCATTAGCAGAGAGTCTTGTAATGACGCAAGAACGACTATTGCCTTATTGGAACATTAACTTTGCACCTAGGCTTCAACTTGGCCGTAATGAGTTTGTTGTTGCACATGGTAGTAGTCTTCGGGTATTGATTAAATATTTAGAACATGTACCTGATGATCAATTGGATCAAATTAAGATTCCAAATGGTAAGCCAATTATTTATACACTGGATGAACGGTTACGCATAGTAGATAAGCAAATACCATCATAAATTATAGAAGATTATTTTATGGCTGTTAGCTGGTTGTGTTTAAATGAGTTTTATCTAATTAAACTTATTGACTTTTTATTTAACGACAAATATAATATAAACAACGAAGACGAGGTAAGTAATCAATCTTTAATTGTTCAGAGAGTTGCGGTTTGGTGGAATGCAATCAATGAGGATGGTGAAAATGGCCTTAGAGTGAGTGAAATGACGAGTTGATGAGAATAAGTTATTTCCGGGTGCGCCCGTTATTGCGCTAGAGTATTACCGCATTTTTGCGCGTACTTAATTGAGTGTTCAGATAATTAATGAACAGAACTCGGGTGGTAACACGATAATTAATCGTCCCGTTGTATGACATGTATAGTGTCATACAACGGGATTTTTTTTAGTAATTTAATAATAGTGAACAATAATTATAGGAGATATCATTATGAAAAATGGAATTAAATTTGGGGTAGTGTCAGCGACAGCACTACTAATTGCTTCAGCAGGTTTACCAATTGTAACAGCTAATGCCGCTAAAACTAAAACAGTCACGATTGGGGTTGTTGGTGATACGTCACGTGAATTATGGGAGCGCATTGGTAAACGGACGCAAAAAGAGCATGGTATTAAAATTAAGTTAAAGGAATTCAATGACTATGTTAAACCAAATCAGGCGTTGGCAGACGGTAGTTTAGATTTGAATGCATTTCAGACAAAAATATTTTTTGATGATCAAAATAAAAAATTAGGCAATAAATTAAAGTCAATTGGTAAAACAGTTATTGTGCCAATGCGGATGTATTCACTGAAAGTTGATAAAGTCGGTGATATTAAACAAGGTGCTAGCATTGTTGTACCAAATGATGCGACTAATGAGGCACGTGCTTTAGATGTTTTAGTACAAGCTAAGTTAATTAAATATAACAAGAAGGTCACGGATCCAACAGTTAAGGATATTACTTCAAATCCGAAAAAGTTAGACATTAAAGAGGTTGATGCTGGTCAAGCAGTTTCAGCGTTGCAGACGGCAGATGCTGGTGTTATTAATGGGAATTTTGCTCATGATGCTAATTTAAAGGATAAAGACATTCTAGTTGAACAAAACCTTAAGAAGAATAGTGCCCCATACGTTAACCTAATTGCAGCACCAAAAGATAAGGCTAATAAAAAGGTATATAAGCAAATTGTAAAAGCCTACCAAACAAAAGAAACAAAAGCAGATATCAAAGAATTATTTGATAATTCACAATATGCTGCTTGGAATCTAAAATAGTGTTTTAAGTCTTGTGTTTAAGGGCACAAGGCTTTTTTATATGGTAGGCTAGATTATTAACATTTGACTTAACTGACAACTTTGTGTTTATAATAAGGTTGTCAGTTTAAAAATTATAAATACTATAGTGATAATCATATAAGCTAAGGAGGAGATATAAAATGTTTGTTTTAGCAAATTTATTCACTAAAATCCCCCTAGACTCATGGGTTGATAGTGGTGTTAATTGGTTAACTAATCATTTGAGCGGTTTTTTTGATGGTGTTCAAAAGGGTGGAAATACCGTAATGAATACCATGACAGATATATTAACAGCAGTTCCAATTTGGTTATTTATTATTGGGATGACATTGATCGTGGGTGTCTTGTCGCATAAAAAATGGGGGTTTCCATTATTTACATTAGTTGGACTACTAATTATTGCGAACCAAGGTTTGTGGTCTGATTTGATGAATACCTTTACGTTGGTTATCATGGCCAGTCTATTATCGGTGATTATTGGAGTCCCATTGGGAATTTGGATGTCTAAAAATGAGATGGTTAATAAAATTGTCCAACCCATTTTGGACTTTATGCAGACAATGCCGGCCTTTGTATATTTGATCCCGGCAGTAGCGTTCTTTGGCATTGGTGTTGTACCTGGTGTATTTGCTTCAGTTATCTTTGCATTACCACCAACAGTTCGTATGTCATGTTTAGGAATTAAGCAAGTGCCAACAGATTTAGTAGAAGCGGCTGAATCATTTGGGTCAACGGGTTGGCAAAAATTGTTCAAACTAGAATTACCTTTAGCTAAGGGAACTATTTTTTCTGGTATTAATCAAACATTGATGCTCGCGTTATCAATGGTTGTGGTAGCTTCCATGATTGGAGCACCGGGTCTTGGACGTGGTATTCTATCGGCCGTACAAGGTGCAGATGTTGGTAAGGGATTTGTTAATGGTATTTCATTAGTGGTCTTAGCTATCATCATGGATCGATTAACACAAAAAATTAATCAAACGTCTAAACAAAGTTCGACAACCCCTAAACGTCATTGGAAACTTTGGACCATACTGGTAACACTTATGGTTATGGTCGGAACTGGTATTGTTACAACGATTACTTCAGCTAGTTCTCAAAAGGAAACTATTAAAATTGCTTACGTGCAATGGGATTCTGAAGTTGCCTCAAGTAACGTCTTAGCACAAGCGTTACGTCAACATGGCTATGATGTAGAGATGACATCATTAGATAATGCGATTGTTTGGCAATCAGTTGCAAATGGTGAAGCAGATGTTTCTGTTTCATCTTGGTTACCAACTACTCATGCGGCGCAATATAAGAAGTATAAAGACCAATTGGATATGTTAGGAACTAATTTGAAGGGTGCGACAAATGGTCTGACTGTACCTAAGTATATGACTGATGTTAATAGTATTGAAGATCTGCAAAACCAAGCTGGTAAGAAAATTACAGGTATCGAACCAGGTGCTGGTATTTCAAGCCTAGCTAAGGATACTATTAAAGCATATGGACTAGATAAAAAAGGTTGGAAGCTTTCCGAATCATCAACTGGTGCGATGACAGTTGCTTTGGGTAAGGCAATCAAAGCTAAACAAGAAATTATTGTGACTGGTTGGCAGCCACACTGGATATTCCAAAAGTATGATTTGAAATATTTGGAAGATCCTAAGAAGGCGATGGGTAGTGAGGAATCAATTAAAACAATTGCTCGTCAAGGATTGAAGGAAGATAAACCAGATGCCTATAAGGCACTAGATAAATTCCATTGGACTAAGGAAGATATGTCTAGTGTTATGCTTGATATGGACGATGGTATGTCACCAAAAAAAGCTGCTAATAAGTGGATTAAGAACCATCAATCACAAGTGGATAGTTGGTTTAAATAATTAGCATTTTCTTAAGGTAAAAAGGCTTGGTAGTTACTGATTTAACAGTATCTGCCAGGCCTTTTTTAGCTGTTTAAATTAATCAATTGAAATAGAATGTGTCCTACAGAATGTTCTTGAGTTAATATGTTACCTTGATCATCTTTATCAGTTTTAGAAGCATGTTTTGTAGCAGAAATCGTTAACGTATTCCCCTGATAGCTTAGATTAATATCGTCCTTATTAATACCAGGTACATCAACTGATACTTCATAATGATTGTCTGAATCCACAACATCACTCTTTAATTGTTGAGTAAATGGTGTTAGATGATTAAAATCATTGAAAAAGTGATTCCAGTCTTAAAACATGTCATTGAATCGATTTGATAACTCATTTGCATAATAATAACCTTCATCTTCATTGTAGTAGCTAAATTTTAATAAGGCATTAGTGGACCTAATCAATATGAGATAACATATAATGGTAGTGTCATTTATGAGTGCTTAAAAAATAAAATAGCGTAAAATGAAAAGGGCGTCAATCTACCAAATTTGGTTAGATTAACGCCCTTTAACTATCTAATACGTTGAATTTGGTTGTAGGACAATTGCTTTAATAGGACCCTGTTTATCCGTTACTTCTGTTGCTTTATTTCTTTGAGTGTTGTTTATAACATCGTAATAACCAGCTAATGTTAAGTATATGTAAGGCATAACATAGAAACTAGCTAATCCTAAAGTAACACCAATTAACAAAATCCACCAAAAGAAACTAAGATGCATGACGAAAAGCTCCCAACGATGACCTTTCATCAACTCACGTGATTTAGCGACTAATTTAAATCCTTTTGTTGAAGGACTATCTAAACCAACAAAGGGGATGAAAATATACTTATACTGTTTCATCAGGTAAATAATACCAAAGACGACAAATACTATAAAGCTGATGATAAAGGCTACTACAAGGAATGTCGGTATGCTTATGTTGTTTAGAGCATATAGAGTCATTGTAATACTTGATAATCCGATACCTGTCCGACCAAAACTGATTAGTAAGGCCCAACCAACTAAGAAAAGAAATGTCATCCAGATGCTTAACCAGATAGTTTTTTGCCATTTTTTAGTGAAATACGTTTTAAACCATGACTCTACAGGTTTGGCAGTAGTAGTTTCATCACGCATTTGTTTTAATGACTGATATTCAGCAACATAAATAGTGTATGCGGTGATAATTGCAAAGACAAAACTAAATAGTACCTCAAACACTGCCTGACCAGTCGGTGTCTCATTTTGCCCTGTAGTAATACTTGTTGTAACATAAGAATAGATGAATATTATATAAATAACAATCATCCAAGGAGCAATTAAGCCGACGTTTCCCCATAAATCTCTGTGTAGAACATCCTTAGCTTGACGTTTAATTTTTTTACGTATTGTTTTACGATTATATGTCTGATCCATATTGATTACCTCCTCATAATACACCACTTAATTATATTAACAGGGTAACATAGGTAAAGTATGATTGCATTTGAGACAGGTTGTATATTTAAAGGTAAACTGGATAAAAGTTGTTTTGGAGGAGAAATGTAAATTGTATTGAGACTTCAGATTTTTAAAACGTGTTTATGCTACAATTAAAAAGTTAATAAAAGTTAAATAACATTGTTGATGTCAAGCTGCTATATGAATTATTTATTTGAAAACTTATAGAATAGAAGATTAATTTAGTGCTTCTCTAAAATGAAAAGGAGATTATATGAAAATTCAGGCTGAAATGACAGTTACACCAGATTTCGTTGAATTGGTATTTAACAATGAACAGAGTAGACTATATATTCACCACAATTTCAAATATGGTCAACCATTGTCAGGCGTTTATTTAAATTTTAAAAATAGAAATCTGCAATCAGCTAGTTTACAACCAGCTGATGTGGGAACGGTTATTCAACTAATATCACCTAAAGATATCGATGAAACAGCGTTATTAGAAAGCATTAAAAAAACAGTAAGTAATAAAAAGCTTAGTGTAGTTACTGATAATCAAAACCTCATTGATTATATAGAAGGAATAGTTTTGCTGCTTGATCAATTTATGTATGCGATAATTCCTAAAACAAAAGTTTCTGCCAAAACCCAGCATCGTTGGAAAAAATCGATTGCTGATGTTACTTTTATGGTAGATGCATTTGGTAGCAAAGCAACTGTCTTTTGGCAAAAACGTCAGGAGTTGCGTATTGCTAAAGGGGCTATTTTAAGAAAAAATTATTCGTTAAATAAAGATGGTTCTGTTGGTTTAGATGCTCGTATGGGGACGCAGTTACGTCAAGAACAAGCAAATAAAATAGAAAAATCTATCACGACAGAAGATATTATTTTAAAAAGTGTTAATGAAGTTGGTCTTTTTCTTTACTTTGGTGGGACTAATAGCTGGTTAGTACTCAAAGACTCAGATAATAAATCAATTGATGAATATGCTATTGTTAAATAATAAAGCACAAGTAATCGTGTATTTGTTGGGGATGTTCAAAGAAGACATATTATCAAGGCATTGTTCGTTTGAGTAAACATAACTGGCAAAACGAATCAATTAAGGTTAAAAAACAGAAGAGCTACTGCTTAAGTGATAGCTCTTATGTTTTTTGTGTAGGTGAAAGGATAAGATTTAAATTGTAGTAGCGATGAATTTACTGATAGATAAAAACTAATTTATGATCAGTTGATTGTGATGCATCAAAAGAATATACAGCTGTTTTAAATTGTTTCAGTTCATCAATAGTTTTTAGTTTATTTTCAACAATAAAGCGCACCATTTCACCACGAGCTATCTTAGCATCGGTAGCTTTAATTTTTAGTTTTCCTGATACAATGTGTGCAAATATAACATCAATAAATTCGTCCTCAGGTTGTAAAAAAGGACATATTGATTGTGCATATTCTTTAGATGCTAAATTAATAATAGGTCCCTGGTTACGGACCGTTTGGTATAATGTATCTCCCCAAAATTCATAAAGATTACGACTATCGTTAACTTTTAACCGAGATTTCATCTCCAAACGATAAGGCACAATACCATCAAATGGACGTAATATACCGTAAAAAGCAGATAAAATCCATAAATGCTTCTGAAGATAAGTTAATGACTGTTCACTCAAAACGTTTGGCGCCATATACTGATACTGAATGCCAATATAACTGAATATAGCGGGTGTTAATACGTTATTTGAATTTGTGTGATGAAGTTGGTTGTAGTTTTCAGTTGTTAATTTATCACTAGTTTGCCACAATTTTTTTAGTTCATCATAAGAAAGTGATAATAGTTTGCGTTTAATTAGTAAGGATTTTTCTAAGTAGTGTGGCGTATTAGTTGGTGTGAAATCGTCTTGATCAACTGTCATTTTTTTGGCAGGTGAAATAATAATTTGCATGTTAATTGTTCTCCGTGAATTGTGAATTAAATATTTTTGGTGTTAGTGCTATTATGATCTTTGTTGTAATATAGCTATTATCCAATAATATTTGAATATATACAATTTTAAGTGGCATGCGAGAGTTGTGATTTTGAACGTTAGTAAGCATATAAGTAGTCATCTAACGCAGATATTGTTAGACTGTATATAGTGAAATAAATCACAATATACTTTTATGGGAGAAAATTATGATTAAAGCATTTTCAAGTCCAGCACATTATGTACAAGGTAATGGTGTATTAGATCAGCCAAAAGAATATCTTGAGAATTTGGGGAAGCAACCGATATTGCTTTGTGATGACATTGTTTGGGAGATTGTTGGTAAAAAATTAAATCAAACCTTATCAAGTGATTTTACGGTAACTCGTGTGACCTTTGGTGGCGAAGCTTCTGAAGAAGAAATTATGCGCGTCGTTGGAATAGGTAAGCAAGAAAATAATGATTTTATTATTGGCTTAGGTGGCGGTAAAACACTTGATACAGCTAAAAATATTGCTGATAAACTAGCAGTACCAGTAGCTATTTTACCAACGGTAGCCTCAACTGATGCGCCATGTTCAGCTTTGTCAGTGTTGTATACGCCAGAAGGACAATTTACGAATTATGCTTTCTATGATAAAAATCCAGATATTGTGTTGGTAGATACGAAAGTTGTTGCTAATGCGCCAGTTAGAAGTTTAATCGCTGGTATTGGGGATGCGATGGCAACTAATATTGAAGCACAAGATGTTGCTAAGGGACACAATAAGTCCATGCTTGGTCAAGCCCCAACATTAGCCTCATTAGCGATTGCACAAACTTGTGAAGATAATTTATTTGCGCATGCTCATGAAGCTGTGGCAGCGGCTGAAGCACACGTTGTAACAGCAGCATTGGAAACAATTGTTGAAGCCAACACATTATTAAGTGGTATTGGTTTTGAAAGCTCTGGATTAGCAGCTGCGCATGCGATTTACAATGGTTTCACTGTATTATCTGGCGAAAGCGAAACCATGATGCACGGTGAGAAAGTTGCTTATGGCTATTTATGTGAATTAATGTTGGACAACGTGCCAGCGAAAGTATTAGATAAGTATATTGATTTTAATCAATCGCTTGGATTACCAACTACCTTGGCAGACCTACACTTAGAAGATGCTACTTATGAAGATTTTTTGAATGTTGGTAAGCAAGCAACTATTCCTTCTGAGACGATTCACCAAATGCCATTTGAAGTGACAGCTGAAGATGTTGCAAATGTTATTGTAGCAGTTGATTGTTATGTGAAATCTCGTAAATAAGAATAAGTTATTGTAAAAGGGGGCATGATGGCAGCTTTAAATAGAAAACATGCAGAATTTTCGGATAACGAAGCTTTAGCTGAACAAGAAAAGTTAAATAGAGAATTTAAAAGAGCCACTAGATCGCTACCTAGACAGGAAGTAACACAAGCTGATTTGGCAGCGATGATTAAGCATAATGAATGGTAGGGTTTATACCTAGGGGACATAAAAGACGTTCAACATTAAAATTGTTGGACGTCTTTTATTATTTATTAGGTTATTTTTTAAAACAGTTTACCTGATGATCATTTATAATACCTGACGCTTGGAGAAATGAGTAAGTCGTAACTGGACCGGTAAATGAAAAGCCGGCATTTTTTAGACTTTTACTGACAATTAGCGCTAGTTGATCATATTTTGGTATTGCTTCAGATGAGGCATAGTGATGGCAAATTGTATGATTCCCCGTGAATGACCAAATATATTCACTAAATTGATTATTAGGAAACTTTGTTTGGATAATTTTGGCATTATTAATGGTGGCTACTATTTTACGCTTATTACGAATAATACCGTTATTATGCATCAAGTCACTGATTTTATCATCATCATAACGGGCGATTTTTTCAAATTCGAAGTCATCAAATGCTTGTTTAAAATTTTCTCGTTTATTTAAAATAAGTTGCCAACTTAGTCCACTTTGGAAAGCTTCAAGAGTTAACAACTCGAAAAGTCGTTTACTTTCCGTTGTTGGGGTACCCCATTCATAATCGTGATAGTCTTTTAATAATTGATTACCAGGTTGTGCCCAATCGCAGCGCTGCTTCATAATTATTTGCTCCTTATCATATGTTGACATCAAAGAGAAATTGTTAGTGTTCATTAATTGTACCGCGAACAACGATCAGTATACAGGGAAAAATTTTATCACTGGTAAACGGAGATTGATTAATTAATGCGTTAGGTTTAAACTAACGTTATACAGTTAAACTTATAATTTAAGATTGGAGGGAAGATTATGAATTTTTCAGATGTGACTGGTCATGAGCTAAGAAGGAAAGTTATGGTGATTGATTCAAAAAGCTTTTATGCTAGTGTGGAATGTGCCGATCGTGGGTTAAATCCATTAACTTCATTATTGGTTGTTATGAGTCAACAGGAAAACACTAATGGCGGACTCGTATTAGCCGCTTCACCTCGTGCAAAAAAAGAATTGGGTATTAAGAATGTCATGCGCCAACGTGACGTGCTAAAAGATTTGCGACTATTAATTGTTCAGCCACGAATGAATCGATATATTGCTGTAAATAAAAAAGTTAATGATATTTTTCGTCAATTTGTTGCTGAAGAGGATCTTCATTTATATTCCATTGATGAAAGTATTCTTGATATAACGGATTCCTGGAAATATTTAAAATTTATCTATGGTAAAGATTTAACCTTAAAAAAATTAGCACGAATTATTCAATTAAAAGTAAAAAAAGAATTAGGATTATATGTAACAGTTGGGATTGGTGACACAATTGCAATGGCTAAAGTAGCTTTAGATATTCAAGCAAAGCACGATTTTGATTTAATTGGAGAATGGCATTTTGAAACCTTACCGGAACATTTGTGGCCCATTACAAAATTGAATGAGGTGTGGAGTATTGGTCTAAAAACAGCAAAAAAATTAAATCGGTTAGGCATTTTTTCAATGTATGACTTAGCTATGACAAACCCGTATTATCTTAAACAAAAATTAGGTGTTCGTGGTGAAGAATTATTTGCGCTAGCTTGGGGAGTTGATCGTAGCATTGTTAGTCATAAACATAAGGTTAAAGCGAGAAATATTTCTAATAGCCAAGTTTTACCACGCGACTATAATGATGCGCTTGAAATTAAAGTTGTTATTCGTGAAATTGGCGAACAAGTTGCTGCACGTTTACGTGCCAAGCAATTAGCAGCTGGTACGGTATCATTATTTGTTGGTTATGCTTACGCAACAGGTGAGCAAAAACAGACACATGGTTTTAATGTTCAAATGAAAATTGAACCATCAAATTTGTCACATATCATTAGCACTGCCTTAATTGATTTATTTGAGGAACACTATACAGATGGTAGTGTACGTAATTTGGGTGTATCGGTTGGTAAATTACAACCAGCAGGTTACGAGCAATTGGATTTATTAACACCGGTTGTAGAGCAAATTAATGCGTCTAGAATTGATCAAGTAGTTGATGATATTAGAGAAAAATTTGGTATCACTAGTTTAGTAAAATTATCATCGCTAAGTATAGGTGGGACAATGATGCAGCGTGCGGGGTTAGTTGGTGGTCATAACGGTGGTAACGCTTATGGATAATCAGGATGAATTACACTATAAGTTAATAAATGCAGCTCGTTTTTTTCAAAATGATTACCAAGATAGAGGTATGGTTAAATGGCAAGGTTATTTCCTTAGTGATCATACTGAGGATGTTGGTAAATATTCTAAAAATCGTATGGATAACAGGATGCGTGAAGACCATGAAGAGATGTCTGAAGAGTCGATTAGTCAACATTTGATGCAAGCCTTTGATCAGCAGTTTTCAGTAACTATTCAATTAAGAAATCATAATGCTGAAGGAATTGTTAGCCCTTTATATCATGGGAAAGTACTAGGCTTTTAGGATAATAATGTCGTACTTGCAAATAATATAAAAGTATTCTCGCTGTCAGATATTTTATATGTTGAATAATTAATGTAAATGCTGTTACAACAGTGTTTTCGTCCTATATAGTATAATTTTAGTGTAATAGGAGTGTACATTAACAGGAGGTTGATTACTAATGGGCGTTCAGTTACTTCTTAAAGGGACAATTTTTGGTGGGATTCCTTTTATTATTATGAGTATCATAGCGTATGTTCTTTATTTGCAAAATGACTTTTCCAATGCGAAGAGTGTTTTATGTGTGGCACTAATGGCGTTATTTATTGGTTTTGCTACAATTATTTATGATATTGATCAGTGGACCTTGATTAAGAAGACAATTATTCATTTTTTGTGTATGTTGGTAACAATTTATCCAATACTATTATTTAGTGGATGGTTTCCGTTGACAGGGTTAAAAGACGCTTTAATTATTTTGGGATACTTTACAATGACAGGTGTGATTTTGTGGCTAATTTTACTTTATCTTGCTAAGAAATTTAACTGGTAATGGTTTTAAAAGAATGATATTAACAGTGTTTGTACCAATTAGTGCTTATGAATTAGTAAGAGATAGCTGTTTATGACCGTCTTGTATGAATAAAAGGTTATAGTACTATCAAAAGCATCACTAATTAAAATTAATTAATAAAAAAGAGGCAAAGCGAAAGGAATAATTTTCGTTTTGCCTCTTTTTTTAGATCAAGTATCTAAAAGCGGTGGTGCTCTTACTTTAAAAAACGAACTAAATTAAATATTTAATCTATAAATAAACCGTTTATCCGAATAAATACGAACGAAAAACATTGACTTACTATTTAAAGTTAAGTATTATGAAGGTGAAAATAGACATTGTGATAAAGCATTTAAAAGGTGAGGAATAAATGGTTGCAAATGAAGTTGCAGTATTAATGGGTTCAATTTCAGATTGGTCAACAATGAAATTGACATGTGAACAGCTTGAAAAGTTAGGGATATCTTTTGAAAAAAAGATCATATCAGCTCATCGTATGCCGAATGAATTACAAGAATTTGGTGAAAATGCGCGTAATAAGGGTATAAAAGTCATTATTGCAGGTGCGGGTGGTGCAGCACATTTACCTGGAATGATTGCAGCTAATACAACATTACCGGTAATTGGCGTTCCGATTAAAACGCGAACATTAAATGGTATGGACTCATTACTATCAATTGTACAAATGCCAGCAGGAGCACCGGTTGCAACACTTAGCATTGGGGATGCTGGTGCTAAAAATGCAGCTATTTTAGCAGCACAAATGTTGGGGATTACACAAACAAGTGTTCAAGAAAAGTTAATTGCATTAAAAGAAACACAACGCCAAGCGGCTATTGAAAGTGAGGCACGTTTTGATTAAAACCATTTTGCCACCAGCAACCATTGGCATTGTGGGTGGGGGACAATTAGGACAAATGTTGGCGTTAAGTGCTAAAAGTATGGGATATAAAGTTGGTATTTTAGATCCAACTCTAGATGCACCAGCAGCTCAAGTTGCTGATTTTCAAATAACAGCTGACTATGACGATGAAGCAGCATTATTAGAACTTGCGCAGCGGAGTGCGGTGTTAACTTACGAATTTGAAAATGTAGCGGAAAAAACGTTGCAAAAGGTAACTGCGTATACGTCCTTACCGCAAGGAATCAACTTATTACACGTTAGTGGTCAACGTTTAAGAGAAAAAAGCTTTTTGAAAAATATACAAGTCCCAGTAACGAATTTTGCCTCAGTTACGGACGAATCATCATTACAAGTAGCTATTGAGAAAATAGGTTATCCTGCACTTTTGAAAACAGTTAGTGGTGGTTATGACGGGCATGGCCAGTTAGACATTAATAACCCAAGTGATATTAGTAAAGCGTCACAATTGTATGAACAAGTACCATGTATTTTAGAAGCGCGACAGGCTTTTCAAGCAGAAGCTTCAATGATGGTAACGCGGGATCTTAACAAACAAATTTATACTTTTCCTTTGGTAACCAATCAACATAAAAATCATATTTTACATACAACAATTGCGGCTAATCAATTTTCTGATACATTGCGGCATAAAGCGCAAACTTATGCTGAAAAGATTGCGAATGAGCTAGACCTTTATGGTGTCTTAGGCATTGAATTTTTTGTCATTAATGATCATGAATTAGTCGTTAATGAATTGGCACCACGACCACATAATTCTGGTCATTATACAATTGAAGCTTGCAATATTTCACAATTTGAAGCGCATATTCGTAGTATTTGCGGTTTACCAATACCATATATAAAGCAAGAACAGCCAGCAGTGATGCGTAATTTATTGGGAAATGATTTAACTTTAGCCCGTGAATTATTCAATAAGCATCCCGAATGGCATTTTCATGATTATGGTAAAAGTGGGATTAGACCGCAAAGAAAATTAGGTCATATTACGGTTGTAGGTAAGGATGTTGATGAGTTATTAGCAACAACAGCTATGTTAAAGGGAGAAGATTAACGATGACTGAATTGGCAGAAGTTGAAAAACAAGAATTGTTATATCGCGGCAAAGCAAAGGAAATGTATACCACTAATTATCCTGATATTTTGTGGGTGCACTACCTTGATCAGGTAACAGCGTTGAATGGTAAACGTAAGGTTCAAATGGCAGATAAGGGTAAAACAAATTGCGCTATTTCAACACAATTATTTACGGATTTACGCAATCAAGGTATTGAGAATCACTTTATTAAACAGATTGGGCCAACAGATCAATTGGTACAACGTGTAAAAATTATTCCGTTGGAAACCGTTATTCGTAATAGTGCATCAGGTAGCTTTGTAAAACGCTATCAGACAGAATATTTACAAGAATTTGCACAACCAGTCATTGAATTCTTTTATAAAAATGATGCATTAGACGATCCTTTTTTAAATGATGATGATGCTTTAGCGCTAGAACTTGCCACAAGAGAGCAAATTTCAAAAATTCGTCAGATTGCCTTGCAGGTTAATCAACATCTAATAAAAATTTTTGAAAAAATAAACGTTCAACTGGTCGACTTCAAACTTGAATTCGGGATAACAAATACAGGCGATGTTATTTTAGCAGATGAGTTATCACCTGATAATTGTCGTTTAGTTGACATGCAAACAAAACAGTCACTAGATAAGGATATTTTCCGACAAGGGCTGGGTGACATGGTCCCCGTTTATGAAGAAATTTTGCAACGTTTACTACATTCAGAGGAGGCTTAATAGCTATGACAGTCGTTAAAGTTTTTGTGAATTATAAAGAATCAATTCTAAACCCAGAAGCTCAAGCTATTCAACAGGCCCTTGGGCGCCTTGGCTATGATAATATTACGCAATTAAAAGTTGGTAAGTCATTTGAATTAACTTTTGCAGATGGCATGACGCGTGAAGCAATTGAGAAAGAAGTTAATGAAATCAGTGATCGTATGTTGGCAAACTACAACATGGAGAATTATACCTATGAAATTAGTGAGTCGGAGGATTTGTCATGAACTTTGCGATTTTAGCATTTCCAGCATCTAATTGTGAGTTAGATGCTTATTATGCGATTACTGATGTTTTTGGTGAAGAGGCAGCCTTAGTTTCATATGATTCAGAATCATTAATTGATTTTGATGCTGTCATTGTACCGGGTGGTTTCTCTTATGGTGATTATTTACGTAGTGGCGCTATTGCACGTTTTGCACCAATCATTCCTGCTCTACGTGAATTTGCTGATAGTGGTAAGCCAGTTATTGGTATTTGTAATGGTTTTCAAATTCTAACTGAAGCAGGCTTGTTACCGGGGACGCTACAAAAGAATACAGTCGCACAATTTGTATGTCGTGATCAAAAGTTGATTGTTACAAATAATCAAACCCCATTTTCTGATTTGTATGATGATCAAGAGGTGATTACGTTACCAATTGCGCACGGTGATGGCAATTACTATTGTGATGATAAAACACTTAAAAGTTTAAAAGAAAATAATCAAATTGTTTTTAAGTATCAAAATAACCCTAACGGTAGTTTATCGGATATCGCAGGTATTACAAACCAACAAGGAAATGTATTGGGCATGATGCCACACCCAGAAAGAGCAGTTGAAAAAATTTTAGGATCTGATGATGGTGTGAAAATATTTACAGCAATGATTAACTTTGTTAAGGAACGTGAGGTAGCTTTTAATGAGTAATGTCGGTGTCCAAACTACAGAAATTTCACCAGCCACCATTGAAAGTCAAAAACTTTACCAGTCACTAGGTCTTTCAGATGATGAATACCAATTAATTAAAAATGAAGTACTTGGTCGTTTACCCAATTATACTGAGGTTGGTCTGTTTTCAGGTATGTGGAGTGAACATTGTTCATACAAAAATTCAAAACCGGTTTTGAAAAAATTCTTTTCAAAGGGTAAACGTGTCGTGAAAGGTCCTGGTGAAGGTGCCGGGATTATTGATATTGGCAACGGTCAGGGAGTTGTTTTCAAAGCGGAGAGTCATAATCATCCGTCAGCTGTAGAACCCTTTCAAGGTGCAACAACTGGTGTTGGTGGTATTTTACGAGATATTTTTTCAATGGGTGCACGGCCAATTGCTAGTTTAGATAGTTTACGATTTGGCACACCGCGTACAGCAGCTGATCGGTATTTAATTTCCCAAGTTGTTGCTGGAATTGCTGCATACGGTAATTGTATTGGAGTACCAACTGTAGGTGGTGATATCGCCTTTGACGATGCTTATTCACAAAACCCGTTAGTAAACGTCATGTGCGTTGGACTGATGGATTTGGATAAAATTCAAGTTGGTGCTGCAGCTGGTGTTGGTAACAGTATTATTTATGTTGGAGCTAAGACGGGGCGTGATGGGATTAATGGTGCATCGTTCGCATCAGCTCAATTTGATTCTGAACATGAAAGCCAACGTTCTGCAGTGCAAGTTGGTGACCCTTTTACTGAGAAGTTAGTTATGGAAGCGTGTTTAGAAATTAGTACTAATCATGCAGACGCTTTGATTGGTATGCAAGATATGGGAGCAGCAGGTTTAGTTTCTTCTTCAGCAGAAATGGGATCAAAAGCTGGTGGCAATGGTATGATTTTGGATTTGGACTTAGTGCCCCAGCGAGAAGCCGACATGACACCATTTGAAATGATGCTATCTGAATCACAGGAACGGATGTTGTTGTGTGTCAAAAATGGTTATGAAGAAGAAGTACTAGCAGTCTTTGCTGAATATGGTGTAGAGGCTGTTAATATTGGTCATGTGACTGATAATGATCATTATCAATTAATTCATCATGGTGAAATTGTTGCTGATGTGCCAGTTGATGCATTAGCCTCACAAGCACCTGTTTATCATCGTGAAAGTAAAATACCCGCTCGGATTGAACAAGCAAGTGCAACGCAATTTGTTCCCGATATTTCTTCAGCTACTGAGGTTTTGCAGCAAATGTTGGCACAATTAACAATTGCTTCTAAAGAAAGTCTATACGAAACCTACGATTCACAAGTTCAAACAAATACGCTAGTGAAGCCTGGTTCGGATGCAGCAGTTATACGAGTTCGTCATCATGACAAAGCACTAGCCATGACAACAGATGTTAATGGTCGTTATTTGTACTTGAATCCGCGAGTTGGTGGACAAATGGCTGTTGCTGAGGCGGCTAGAAATATTGTGGCTTCAGGAGCTTTACCACTTGGTATCACAGATTGTTTGAATTTTGGAAATCCAGAAAAGCCAGAACAATTTTATGAATTAGACCAAGCTGTACAAGGTATGAGTGAAGCATGTGAAATGTTTGAGACAGCTGTTATATCAGGAAATGTTTCTTTGCATAATGAATTTAATGATGTACCAATTTATCCCACACCAATGGTTGGAATGGTTGGGCTAATTCAAGGCTTAAAGCATATAACAACACAAGATTTCAAACAAGCTGGTGACTTCGTTTATGTTATCGGGCAAACATATAATGATTTTAATGGTTCAGAAATCCAAAAAATGCAAACAGGTAAAGTATCAGGGCAATTATTTGATTTTGACTTAGATAACGAACTTAAAATGCAAAATTTGGTCACACAAGCCATTCAAAACGATTTATTAAATAGTGCGCACGATGTATCAGAAGGTGGATTGATTGTTGCAATTGCCGAAGCAACCTTTAAAAACCAGTTAGGGGTTAATTTAACCAGTGAATTAACAGTACGTCAATTTTTCGCTGAAACACAATCCCGTTTTGTTGTGTCAGTAAGTCCGGAAAATAAGGTTGCCTTTGAACAATTAGTGGGTGACGATGCAACTCGTTTAGGACAAGTAACTGACGATGATCATTTGCATGTAACCGCACAAGACGGGGCCTTTGACCTAGCAGTTTCACAAGCATTGAATATTTGGAAAGGGGCTTTACCATGCAGTCTGAAGTAAGTCATTTAAATGAAGAATGTGGTGTTTTTGGTGTTTGGGGTACCTCTGACGCAGCATTCTTAACCTATACTGGTTTGTTTTCCCTACAGCATCGTGGTCAAGAAGGTGCAGGAATTACAATTAATAATAATGGTCAGCTGAGAACGAAGCGTGATTTAGGATTACTAAATGATGTGTTTGATACAGTAGAGCTTGAAAAATTACAGGGCCAAGCAGCTATTGGGCATGTGCGTTATTCAACAGCAGGAAGTAATTTATTAGAAAATATTCAACCACTACCTTTTAATTTTAGCGATACACAATTTGCTCTTGCACATAATGGTAACTTGACGAATGCACAAACAATTCGTCAAACGTTGGAAGACAGAGGTGCTATCTATCAATCAAGTTCAGATTCGGAAAACCTCATGCATCTTATTCGTCTAAGTAAAGAGCCAACGTTAGATGAACAAGTAAAAGATGCTTTACGCCAAATTAAAGGTGGCTTTGCCTATTTGCTTTTAACAAAAGATTGTCTTTATGCAGCACTTGATCCAAATGGTTTTCGACCACTTGTTGTTGGTAAACTACCAAATGGCGGTTTTGTCGTTTGTAGTGAAACTTGTGCATTAAATGCGGTTGGGGCTACTTTTTTGTGTGATGTACAACCTGGTCAATTATTAAAAATTGATCATAATGGATTATCAGTCTCAACTTATGCAGCAGATACACAACTAGCAATTTGTTCTATGGAATTTATTTATTTTGCACGCCCAGATTCAGATATTTATGGGGTTAATGTTCATTCTGCCCGTAAGCGAATGGGTGCTCTATTAGCTAAGGAACAAGCTGTCGATGCAGATATCGTAATCGGTATACCGAATTCTTCACTATCAGCCGCTATGGGTTACGCACAAGAATCAGGACTCCCATATGAGATGGGGTTGGTTAAAAATCAGTATTCTGGTCGGACATTTATTCAACCAACTAAAAAATTACGTGAACAAGGCGTCAATATGAAGCTTTCGGCAGTAAAGGGTGTTGTGGCAGGAAAACGAGTTGTTTTGGTTGATGACTCCATTGTAAGAGGCACCACTAGTCGCAGAATTGTCAAGTTGTTAAAGGATGCAGGCGCAACTGAGGTACATCTACGAATTGCATCCCCAGAACTAAAATACCCCTGTTTTTATGGTATTGATATCCAACATGCCAGTGAATTAATTGCAGCCAATCAAACGCTGTCAGAAATGTGCCAAACATTTGGTGCTGATTCATTAGGATTTTTGAGTGTCCCAAGTCTGATAAAGGCAGTGGGCTTAGAAACAGGCGCACCAAATGGTAGTTTATGTGTCGCTTACTTTGATGGTAAGTATCCAACGCCGTTATATGACTATCAAAAACAATATGATGCAGAGCAAGAAGCATTACATCATCGTGATGTAAAAACAATCGCTACAGTATTATAAATAAAGCCAACAGGGAAGGATCATAAAATGGATGCCTACAAAAAGGCGGGTGTTGATATAAATGCAGGATATCAACTTGTCAACCAAATTAAGGAATTAACACAAAACGAGTCACTAGGTTCATTTGGCGGGTTGTTTCCGTTAGATATTGGATCGTATCAAACCCCAGTGTTGGTTGCAGGTACCGATGGTGTTGGGACCAAGTTGTTGGTTGCTATTCAGGCGCAACAAAACACACAAGTTGGTATTGATTTGGTGGCTATGTGTGTCAATGATGTTTTAGCACAGGGTGCGAAACCATTATTTTTTCTAGACTATATTGGTACGGGTCATTTAGATGCGACACAAGCCAAAGATATTTTGACTGGTGTGGTTGCAGGTGTTAGACAAGCTGGCGCTGTTCTACTGGGTGGTGAAACAGCTGAAATGCCAGATATGTATCATGATCAGCATTATGACTTAGCGGGATTTGCAGTTGGTATTGCTGATAAAGCGCAGTTATTAACAGCTGATAATACCAAAGCTGGAGATGTATTGATTGGCTTAGCTTCAAATGGCTTACATTCAAATGGCTTTAGTTTGGTGCGTGATATTTTATTTAAACAGCATCATTATGCATTAACGGATATTTTACCCGGGCACAAACAAGATTTGCAGACAGAATTATTGAAGCCAACACGCATTTATGTGGATGCAGTTTATCCGTTGATACAACAAAATCAAGTACATGCTATTGCTCATATTACCGGTGGTGGCTTAATTGAAAATGTTGGTCGCATTTTAACTGATGAATTAGATGCTGAAATTAACGTTGATGCGTGGCCACTTCCCAAAATCATGCATTCACTCCAAGAACTTGGACAACTCACGTTTTCAGATATGACGAAAACTTTTAACTTAGGTATTGGTATGGTGTTAGCAGTTGATCCCAAAAATGTTAAGGCTGTTATGGACGCTTTACAGCAGACAGGGGAACAAGCCTATCAAATTGGTCATATTATACCGGGAACACGGCAAGTTAATTTGAAAGGTGAGTTGCAGTAATGTCAACGATCAAAAAAATAGCGATTTTTGCTTCGGGTGAGGGCACAAATTTTACAGCGCTGTGTCAGGCCTTTGACTATGAAAAAATGCCAGTTAAAGTTACTTTGCTAGTATGTGATCATCAAAATGTTAATGTCTTACAACGGGCAAAGCAAGAACAAGTACCTAGTTTGGTTGTTAACTTTAAAGACTATGCCGATAAGGCCGCAGCATAGGCAGCTATTATCAAAAAATTAGCGGCTGAACAAATTGATTTTATTTTGTTGGCTGGTTATATGCGTATTGTGGGGCCAACTTTATTAGCGGCATATGCTGGCAAAATTATTAATATTCATCCAGCGTTATTACCTCATTTTCCTGGTCGTCATGGAATTGAAGATGCCTATCAAGCAGGTGTTTCAGAAACTGGGGTTACGATTCATTGGGTTGATGAAGGCATTGATTCTGGTCAAATTATTGCACAACATAAAGTACCAATCTATAAAACGGATAAATTAGCGGATCTTGAACAAAGAATTCATCAAACAGAACATACATTTTATCCATCAATTGTTAAAGAGCTATTAGAAAAAGGGGAATTCTAAAAATGACTAGAAAAGCGTTGTTAAGTGTGTCAGATAAAACTGGGTTACTTGAATTTGCACGTCAGTTAATTGACTTAGATTTTGAAATTATTTCAACCGGGGGTACAAAAAAGGCACTTGAAAAAGGTGGACTAGCGGTAACAGGTGTTGAAGACATTACAGGATTCCCTGAAATGTTAGATGGTCGTGTCAAAACTTTACATCCCAAAATTCATGGTGGTTTATTAGCAAAACGTGATAACCCAGCCCATATGGCACAATTACGTGAAGTAGACATTGCACCAATTGATTTAGTGGTCGTTAACTTGTATCCTTTCAAGGAAACAATTGAAAAGCCTGATACAACTGAAGTAGAAGCCATTGAACAAATTGATATTGGTGGTCCGTCGATGTTACGTGCAGCTGCCAAAAATTTTGCGGATGTTTTGACGGTTGTGGATCCAGCCGATTATGAACCAGTCGTATCATTTTTAGAAGCTGGCCATAATGATTTAGCATTTAAAAAAGAACTGGCAACTAAGGTATTCCAGCATACTGCTGCATATGACACCCTAATTGCGAATTACTTAACAACTGAAGCATTCCCTGAAAAGTTAACGTTAACGTATGAAAAGCAACAAAGTTTACGCTATGGTGAAAATAGTCACCAAAAAGCAGCGTTTTATCGTAATCCTATTCCTACAAAGTTGTCAATTATCACAAAACAATTGCATGGTAAGGAACTATCATTTAACAATTTGAAAGACGCTAACGCAGCTTTGAACATGGTTAGTGAATTTTCAGAACCTTGTGTGGTGGCAATGAAACACATGAATCCATGTGGCGTTGGTATTGCTGATAATATTGAACAAGCTTGGGATGAGGCATACGAATCAGATCCGATGTCTATTTTTGGTGGTATTGTCGCAGTTAATCGTGAAATTGATGCCGCAACTGCACAAAAGATGCATGAAATTTTCTTAGAAATTGTAATTGCACCGTCATTTAGTGCCGAAGCTTTAGAAATTTTAGGTAAGAAAAAGAATATTCGCTTATTACAAGCTGATTTGAGCCATGCTGATGAAGCGGAACGTTTTGAGACTATTGCAGTTAGTGGTGGTTTGCTTGTACAAGAAACGGACCGACAAGTTGAAGCAGCACCAAGTTTTACAGTCGTGACAAAGAAACAGCCGACAGCTGAGCAATTAAAAGCATTACAATTTGGGCAACATGTTGTGAAGTTTGTAAAAAGTAATGCTGTTGTTGTTACGACGGCTACAAAGACATTAGGTGTCGGTATGGGACAACCTAACCGTATTGATGCAACCAAGATTGCCGTACAAAAAGCGATGGCAAAGGATGGTTATGAAGATGCTATTTTAGCGTCAGATGCCTTTTTCCCAATGGATGACTGTGTAAAGTATGCAGCACAACATAATATTAAGGCTATTGTACAACCAGGTGGTAGTATCCATGATAAGGATTCAATCGCCATGGCCGATAAGTATGGTATTGCAATGGTAACGACTGGCGTACGCCATTTTAGACATTAGGAGGGCTTACTTTAATGTTTAATGTTCTGGTCATTGGTTCTGGCGCACGTGAACACGCGATTGCGACAACTTTTTTGCATAGTCAACAGGTACAGACGGTTTTTTGCGCTCCGGGGAATCCTGGCATGCAAATAAGCGGTATTGAAACAGTAGCAATTTCAGAAAATGATTTTGAAAAATTAGCTATTTTTGCGGTGCAACAACAGATAGATTTGGTTTTTGTCGGACCAGAAGCGCCGTTAGCTAATGGTATTGTTGACTTTTTATCGGCGAAAGGCATTCAAGTTTTTGGCCCTAATCAGGCCGCTGCCAGATTAGAAAGTGATAAACAGTTTGCTAAAGAGTTTATGAAACGTAATCACGTGCCGACTGCAGATTTTAATGTATTTACTGATGTGGCGCAGGCTTTAGATTACAGCCAGCAGTTATCACTACCAGTAGTCATTAAAGAGAATGGTTTAGCAGGTGGTAAAGGTGTCCAAATTGTCAAAGACACTGATGAATTATCTTCAGCTTTACATGATGGCATCCAAAAATCTCATCAAGTTCTTGTAGAAGACTATTTAGTGGGTGAAGAGTTTTCATTAATGGTATTTGTTGGTGGACCTGAGCCAATTATTTTACCTATCTCGCAGGATCATAAAAGAATTTTTGAAGGCGACCAGGGACCTAATACAGGGGGGATGGGCGCTTATTCACCCGTTCCTCATATTACGGATGATATTATTGCGCAAGTTAAAAAAACAATTGTCGCACCAATTATGACTGGTTTACAAAATGAACATTTAATGTATGCAGGTACCTTATATATTGGATGTATGTTAACTAGTGGTGGTATTAAAGTCATTGAGTTTAATGTTCGTTTAGGTGATCCTGAGACACAAATTTTATTACCACAGTTAAAGAGTGATTTTTATACCGCAATAACTGATTTAATTGCTGGTAAGAGTCCACAAATGATTTGGCAAAATAAAGATTACTATCTAGGAACGGTTGTTGCTGCACCGGGCTATCCAAGTGATCCTCAACAGCATATTGCGTTACCCGATTTACCAGATAATGTCTTTTATGGTGGTGTTGTGGCAGAAAATCAAAAATTATATAGTTCGGGCGGACGTATTTTTACTTTGATTGCACATGCACCAACACTTAAAGATGCCCAATTAATTGTTAATACTAGCTTAGCTAATTTGAACTTAGCTAATTTTTATTACCGTAAAGATATTGGATTTCATGATTTAGATTAAACAAGACTATCATGTTTTGTTTGAATAAATGAGACTAAGCAGCTAATTTTTTATAGAATTAGCTGCTTTTGGCATACCATTAAACAAGAAAGTAAATTATTACATCTATATACTAAGAGTGGTTATAGATTGACGGGCCGCGCAGAAGTGCATATTAAAGAAGCGATGGATCTAGTATTTTTAATTAAATATATATAGTAGCCTTTACGGACGGTAACTTGTAAGAAAGGAATTTATTGTATGGATAGATATAAAACAACGGCAGCCGTTTTTGCATTAATTATGAATAAAACACATGATAGAATTTTATTACAAAAAAGAGTTCATACAGGTACAAAGGATGGCTTCTATGATTTAGGAACAGCGGGTCATGTTGAAGATGGTGAGTCTATGCGTGAAGCATTATCTCGTGAATTGAAAGAAGAGCTTGGGTTAGCGGTAAAACCAGAAAGTTTAGCATTTTCATCTATCATGCATAAACGTTATCAAGATACGAACACCCCTTATTTTAACGGCTATTTTATACTTGATAATTATCGAGGTGAACCAAAGATTTTAGAGCCTCATAAAAATGCAGCATTAATATGGGCTTCTTTAGATAATTTACCAGAAAATTTAATTGCGGATCGTAAAGTCGCCATTAAAAATTATTTGGAGCATATTTCGTATGTTGAAGACGGTTGGCATTAAAAATAAAAATTAAAGCATTTGAAGTAAACAAGATATTTGATTTAGTAAAAAAGCATGCCGTGATAGCATGCTTTTTATGTGATTAAATGTTTGTTAATTATTTCTTAACGCCCTAACAGTGTTACCAATGAGAACAGTGACAAAAAAGACGAGTAAATAAATTTTATTTGCTACTGTCAATGAAAATAAATTTGGAAATAATAAGGAAAATAAAAATCAAACCCATGGTCTCCATGGCTATTAGATAAAACTTTTTTCATATTATTTCTCTCCTTTGATAAATAAATTAAAATTTCGTTTATTAGATAAAAGTGCCATGTTTGCTATTAGCATAGAAAAATGCTACGTAATAGCGATGTTTTAATGATTAATTACTATACAACCGTAACAAATCTAATGACTTATGTAAAATTATGAAATCATTGGTTAGTTTAATGATTACCAAGCATTTTTATAATAATAATGCTTATATGCAAGGGGGATTTGTTTTTTTAAAACAGATTTGATAAACTAGGATAACTCTAGGAGGTGATCAAATGATACGTATAGTATCTGCTAGTGATAAGGTTAACGACTGTTAATCGAATCACTAGAAAAAACTTTCTTTCTAATGATTCAAATCGTAAGAAAAGAAAGGGAAAAATTATGACACTAACCATACAACCTTATCAGTATATGAAAGTTAATGACATTGTTGATAACTTGGTACATCAATATCAATCGGTCAATGATTTACGAACGGTAAGTGCATTACAGGAATTAGCCGCTGAAGAAATACGTGAAACTATTCCTGGGGATGAGCCTATCGTTGAACAGTTAATTTTAAATATCATGGATCGACGATTACGACACCGTGCGACTGAAAAGATGGTGCAAACGTTACAAGCGTTTATCGTACCCTTTGCGACACCAAACAAAAAGCAAATCCAGCAAACATTTAAAAAGGCAAAGAAGTTGACGTTACCAGATTTATCAGTAGTGGATTGGCGTGAGTATACTTTTTTTGCTTGGAATGATGTTGCAACACGCCGTAAATATATCTTGTACTATGAACAAGAAGAACTTTTAGGATTAGTTGGGGATGTTTCAAGCCCAATTGTACGAGGGTACTGTTCGATTTGTCAGCATGAAGAAAATGTGACGATGTTTTTGGCCCTAAATAAGCGTCATGGGGATGGTCGCTATACTAAAAAAGGTAATTATATTTGTGTTGATAGTTTACAATGTAATCGTAATCTACATGAACGTGTGCTTTTTGATAGATTTGTGACAACAATTAAAAATTGATAAAGTAAAATATAAATTTTATGAATTAAATCGGTTACTCTTAAGTAACCCTAAGCCTCGTGCTCAAAGCACGGGGCTTTTTTCAGGCCATCATATATTTTAAGTGGCAAGATGGCCATGTTATTGCGTATGCACGTGTTTTTAAAGAAAATAACATAGCGGTGTTTGATAGAGTTGGTGTAAAAAGGATTTTCAAGGAAATTGGTTAGCAAATGAATTAATGGAAAAGATTTTTGATGTACTGAATGAAAATTTCAAAAATGGTGAAGTTAGGATTATTGCCCAGATTGAAGTACAGCATTTTTATGAAAAGTGGGGCTTTACAGTAATTGGCGAACCCTATATCCATGAACAAACCCCACATATTGATATGCAATTAATTAAATAGAATTTTATATTTTAATTTATAGAAGAAGTAGGTAACCTGATAACTATAGGTTATTTACTTCTTTGTTTTTAATATCTATAACTTTAAGTAGTTGTTATGTTTAAAGTTTGTTGACCTTTTAATAATTTAAGGAGAACAAAACACTGATTGTATAAATCACTATATTTTCTTATTTTGATGTATAGCAATTTTTATTAGAGTGAATTATTGAAAAAAGAATGAATGTATCAAAAGTCTAAAACGATAGTGGGTTAACCTGAGAATTAATTCTTATTTACTTTTTGTATTCTGTACTGATATATATTTCTTTACAAACGCTAATTATTGTTTTACAATAATTTATATTCGAAAAAGAGTAATTTTGAATGCGGGAGAAAAAATGGCAAAATCTAAGATTAAAAATATGTCGTTAACAATTTTTAAAGGCCTAACATGGTTAGTGCAGTTAATATTAATGATTGCAGCCTTACAAAATGTTTATTGGCTAATTCGATCAATTAACTCAGCTAGCAATAGTATGTATAGTAAATTTTTTGTGTATTATTTCAAAATCATTACACCTAATACATTAGGACAACAATTTTTAAGTGGTATAACGATCATTATTCATCTAATAATCATTATCATGATTTTTATCATTATGATAATGATTAGAAAATTAATTACTAGTATTCAACAGGGAAACTATTTTACAACCGTTAACTTACGTTATATAAAAAAGTTATTTTTAGCAGCAATAACAGCCGTTGTAACACAATTCATGCAATTAGTATTACTTTATCCTTGTATTGCATCTAACGACCTCCATGTATCAGCCATTCGACGAAATGATAGTGTCGGATTGTGGCTAACAGAATTATTATTTGTTGTTATTTTGTATGTTGTTTATCAGGTATTTAATTCAGGTATGCAACTGAAGGTTGAAAATGATGAATTTGTTTAGTTGGAGAAGGATATGATCTTAACAAAGTTAGATTTTATGATGTTAAAGCGACATATATCAGGAAAAGAATTAGCTGAACAGATTGGCATTACGCCCGCTAATTTATCAATTTTAAAGACAGGAAAGGCAAAAGGTATTCGTTTTTCTACTTTAAATAAGTTATGCCAAGTGTTGGATTGTCAGCCAGGCGATTTATTTGATTATGAAGAAGATGAATAATCTGCGTATTGCCTAGATGGGGGGAATGTATCATGAATAATAGTTAATTAAAATTAAATGCAAAAAAACTACTGAAGCAGCATTTAAGTTTTTTTCTAATATTATTTATACCGTATTTTATCTATTTCTATTTACAATGTGTTTTGGATTTTTTAGCACTGGATTTAGAGGCAATTTATAGAGGGCTATTGCTAACGAATAACGCATCTTCGCAAGCCGAGTCCTTATTGATTACGAACAACAATTTCAGTAGTTCGTCATTATCAATGACTACGACGCTTGTATTTAGTATTATTACAAGTGGTCTATTATTTGTTGTACTTGATGCGATTAGAGATCGTGAAGATTACACACAACCTATTAGAAAATGGGGAACGATTTTTTCCAATGGTTCTTATTTCATTGGGGCGATAGTGATCTTGATTTTACAAACTATCTGGACTGTACTATGGACAGTACTTTTGATTGTTCCTGGTATTGTTAAATCATTAGCATATTCACAAGCAATATTGATATATCGTGATGCTGTGGATAGCGGTGAATCAATCGGTTATATTGAAGCGATTTCTAGAAGCCGTGAATTGATGGATGGTCATAAATGGCAGTACTTTAAATTATTGATTAGTTTTATTGGTTGGTGGATTTTAGTTGTTCTAACAGCAGGGTTATTAGTAATCTGGGTAGGACCTTATTATCAAATGGCAAAAGTTAACTTTTATAACAGCTTAGTTAACAATAACTAGTTAAAGTAAATCCGAGTATTTAGTGGTATAACTAGGATAATACGTTTCTATGTCAAGTGGTGTAAAAAAATATAAAATCGACTTAAAAAATTTATGGAATATAGCTTGTGAATCTGATGATTTTTGTCAGATTCGCAAGCTTTTTTACGTTGATTGTATGAGAGAAAGAAGTGAGTGAAAAACAAGAGTCTGAAGCCTCAATGTTTACAGGTTTATAATTAATATATTTTAACCAAAAAGGCGTTGGGACATCTTCTTTTGTCCCAACGCCACCAAAATATGATTAAAGAGATTAATCATTATTTTTACTAGTAGGTGCATTTTTTAAAATGGCTTTGTTTAGTAATTTTAAACTATCAATAATTGTCTCTTCTTGCTGTTCTGTGATGTCACTTAATACTTGTTCCATAGTTTTAAATCTTGCGATTTTGATATCACTGGATAAAGTTTCACCAGCCAGACTTAATGTAATGACCCGACTACGGTTGTCGTGATTATTTGTTTTGGTTTGAATGAGATTTTTAGTTTCTAAACGTTGAATTTGGCGACTAATGGTTGAATGTGGACGTCCCGAAAAGTTACTTAATTTCTGAACAGTGACAGGCTGCATATGAGAAATAGCTATAAATAAGGGGAATAACTTAAAATCAAGTTCAATGTTATTTGTTTCTAGTAAAAATTTATCATTTTCCGGTTTATTAAAAAAGGTGACTAGTTTGATGACTTCGGTATATATTTCTTGCATTTTTTTAGTTTCCATATTGCTATTATAAACTTAATACGTGCATTTTGCACGGATTGTGCTACACTTATTTATGTGCAAAATGCACGTAAATAAAAAGGGGATTTTTATATGAAAGCAGCAGTTGTTACAAATAAAGGAATTTTACTAGTAATTAAAGAAATACAAGAACCTACAGTGTTGTCTGATGATGCTTTAATGTTAAACGTTAAAGCAAGTGCATTAACTATCGTTAGTAAAGGTGTGTCTTTAGGAAATCATTATTCTAGTGATGATGCATTTTCTAAAGTTGCTGGTATGGAAGGAGTTGGTGAATCTGATAGTGGCGAACGTTATTATTTTTTAATGGGTCAAAAGGAATATATGGTGCATTAGCTGAAAAGACAGTTGTTGATAAACATCGAATGGTAAAGGTACCCGAAAGACTAGATACAATTACCGCCGCCGCAATTGCTAATCCAGGAATGAGTTCATATGCAGCATTGGTAAATCGAGCTAAAATTACTGAAAATGATGTTGTTTTAGTTAATGGTGCTACTGGTACAGCGGGGACACTAGCAATTAAAATGGCGTACGGTTTGGACGCCAAAAAAGTTATTGCATTAGGTCGCGATAAAGAAGCTTTACAAACTGCTGGTGCAGATTTTTATCTAGCATCAAACGATTATGAAGGCAAAAGTCAATCTCAATATATAGAAGATTTAGGTCAAATTATTGCTGATGTTACGATTGTCTTAGATTACTTATGGGGAGATACTGCTGAAAAAATTATGCAAGCACTTTATAAATTTAGTAATCGTCAATCAGAAATCCGTTATGTTCAAATAGGAACATTAGTAGCCTCAAATATTAATTTACCTGGGGCTTTATTAAGGTCAACTAAAATAACTTTATTGGGATCAGGAATGGGATCACTTCGTGGTAAAGAATTAGTTTCAGCAATTGAGAATGTACTTGAGTTAGCAATTATAAATAACTGGCAAGTTGCTACTAACATATTTAAATTAGAAAATATTAAAGAAGCTTGGAACGCACCTAGCCACCCAAGACCAATTATTATTATTTAACTTTAATTTGTTTTCATTTTGTAAATGATGATTGTTGGTTTAAAAAGTGTTTAATTGCTTTCTTTATATGGTCTGAAAGACATTTTATTTCGGCAAACGATCATTCTTAAGTAAATAAGCATTGAGAATTTGTGAAATGAATTTTTTAGTTCAAAATATGGTTAACATAAAAGAATGCCACAAACACTGATACTATCGTGCTCGTGGCATTCTTTTATGTTATAATATCCAAACGGGTTAAAGGCGGTGGCTGACTTTCTATTAGAAAGAGGGTGATGCCTATGAATGTTATTCATGGACACCAGAATCTAACGAAAGGAGGATCAGCCAGAAATGTCTGTTCACGATACAATATCTTTAATGATATTGTTCGGAAGCTTCTTGTTGGCGTTGTTGACGTATATCGACAACCACCACAAGAAGTAAAACAAACTAAAAACCGCCCTATACTTTGATGAGCAAGGCGGTTTTAATAATTAATTAAAATCAGTCACCGTTGAAGTAACCTGGGCCTCGTGTTGGTAGCACGGGGCTTTTTGTTTATGGATACATTATAACATAGTGCGTATAAAAAAGTAAAAAGCAGACCATAACTTAAGGTTTGGGCCCTTTTTTGTGTAGTATATAATAAAGATAAACAGAGTACATCACATAACTTTTGGATATAAATAAAACAAATTTGAGGTGATAAATTGAAGCCAATTTTTATTTTAATCAGAGGAAATTCTGGGAGTGGAAAAACAGTTTTAGCAAATAAATTACAACAATATTGGGGGTATGATAACTGTCTATTACTCCAGCAAGATGTTATCCGTCGGGATATATTGCATGCTGACGACCATTTTGGGACACCTGCTATTAGTTTAATTGAGTCTTTAGTAAACTGGGGACTTGATCACTATAAGTTTGTTATTTTAGAAGGAATTTTGCGAAAAGATGTTTATGGCATTATGTTAGAAAAATTAGTTGGTAGTTATGATAACCATGCTTTTGTTTATTACTTGGACGTTTCTTTTGCTACAACGGTTCGGTATAATCAAAATAAAAAACTACCTTTTTGTACAAGTGATTTAAAAAAGTGGTGGCGCAGTCATGATTATTTAAGTGAAAATGATCATTGTCTTAAAAATGGTGACATAAATATTTATTATAATAAAATAATCAATGATGTTGATAAATAGGTATATCTAGGGTAGATATTTTCTTGGAATGTTGGCTTTATTCAACTTTGATATTGGTATTGTTGATTGTCTCTAACAAATAAAAGAGGTGCTAGATGATTAAATACTCAGAATATTTAGGAAATAAGCGTAGTGAATATATGAGATTACTTTTAATCGGTGATGGAGACGAAAGTAAAGTATATAAGTACATCAATCAGGGACAACTTTTTTTGGCAGAACAAGATAATGTAACTCTGGCTGTAGCGATGATTGTACCAACAAGTAACAGCAATATTGGTGAACTTAAAAATATTGCTGTTGACTTCAATAACCAAGGTCAAGGAATAGGTTCTCAAATGATAGCTTATATTTTAGAACAAGTTAGAGCGCAATATAGTGTTGTATTAGTTGGAACTGGCGATGCTGATGTTCAAAACATCCTATTTTATTTAAAAAATGGTTTTCGATTTGAGGGAGTTAGAAAAAATTTCTTTGATAGTTATAATAAAAAAATTTTTTCTAATGGGGTAGAACTGCAGGATATGGTTTTATTAACAAAAAATATAACAAGCAACTAATTAAACACCTTTGAATTTCTTAAATTCAAAGGCGTTCAGTATAAAATTCATAATTATATAGTTATTTATTTTTTTGCCTAAATTGGTAAGACTTGGAATCTGCTACCCGAATTTTAAATATGGCATCAATATTTAGTGAAAAACTGGTTGGAAACATTGATTTAAAGTCAATTATTTTAATAAGTGTTGCTTTCCCGGATTCATAATCACCAAAGTATAGTTCCCATACAGCCAACCATAGTTGTTTAGAAATTTGGCCATTCCAATCTAAGAAAAGAACATCTGTATTAAATTTATTGCGTAAATCATATGCTGCCTGGTAATTTTTAGTATTTAAATAGTTCTGTAGGACAACCCCGTAGTAATTGATTAACTCATCAGAAACTTGAAAGGGATCAGCATATTTTGTTAAATAATGTTTGTAATTTTCTTCAATGCGAGCTGTGATGGTGTCAATAGCAACATTAAATTGTTCATGACCTGCAATGATAGGAATTAAAATTTTAACCATTTTAATTTCTTGGAGTGTCCAACTTTTTTCGTTCAATAAGTGAAGTATTAGCAGCTGAATATTTTTTGACAAGGGAAAATAGTGATGACTATACGCAGCTAATAACACTTCAGCATAACCACTAACAATTTGTATTGGAATATCGTGTGATTCTTTATATTGATTCAACCAATCTGATAACGTTTTAAAGGCATGTGTTTCATATAAGTAATTTACTTTAGTTAATAATTGTTCAGTTAAAGGTAGCTCATAATTATTATTAATGTATTGAAATTCAGATGGCGAAATACCTAAATTATCAAGAATCATTAAAAATTTTTCAGCTTGAATATCATTGGTACCACTCTCAAATCGGTTAGCAAATGATCGTGAAATAATACTTGTATATACTTGCTTTTGGGATAACCCTTTAATAATGCGTATTTTTTTAATAGTAGGACCTAGTTTATTCATATAATTCTCCTAATAATATGTTGCATATTTGCAACTCAATTAATGATATTATCTCTTAATTTATTGATAAAGTTAAATTATTAAATTTTATTAGGGAGATAGAGTGATGACAATTAATACACGAGCATCAAATAAGCAAATCTTTAAAGACGTTTTGACTAATTTAATTAGCTCATTAAGTAGTAATATGTTTACATATGGTCTTGGGCTAATGCTTTTAAATCAAACGCATTCAGCGTTAAGCTTTGGTGTTGAATTAGCGATTGGACCAATTATTAGTTTGCTGTTTATGGTACCGATAGGAAACTTAACTGATCGGTTACCGCATAAACAAATCATTCTTATGAGTATGTTAATTCGTGTATTACTATTAATAATTTTAGTGTTTACGATTGATTATTTTACAGGTGTTTTTAAATTTATTCCAATCAGCATATTTGTTGCTGTGAATACCATTGCAACTGTTTTTGCAAGTACGGCTTATGCTGCATCAGTGCATGAACTAGTGAATAATCAAAAAATACATCAGTTAAGTTCATTAACCAGTGGCGCCAATTCTTTAGCAAATATCTTTGCGCCTATGTTAGGTGTTGGCTTGTATGCAGCTTTTGGGTTTCGTATTTTTGTTTGGATAGCTGTGAGTGCATTACTATTATCAGTATTGATTGTGATGACAATGCATTTTTATTATACCGAAGATTCTAATGTTGATACTGTAGTTGAAGAAAAATCTTCGTTAAAAAATTTTCAAGCAGGATTAATTTATGTATCTAAACGACCACTAATTAAAGTATTAATTTTTGCTGCAGTGTTTTTAAATTTTATTTTTGCGGCAATCAATATCGGGCTACCATATACAATCAATACGCAATTAAGACTGGGTAACGCACTAATTGGTATTTTGGATACTTTTAATGCAATAGGTGGATTAGTTGCAGCTTTGTTGTTAAATTTTTGGCCGAACAATAGGGGTGAAAAATTTAAAATTATTACGCCTTTATTTATTTGTAGTTTCTACTTTATATTATTAGGAACATTGTTATTGACAACTAAAAATATGCATTTGATTAGTATAATTGGTGGTACTATTATGTTTTTGGGTGGCTTTGGTGTGGCTATGCTAAATATAACAACGCAAGTCAATATTCAAAAAACAACACCAACGAAAATATTAGGACGTGTAACTACCATTATGACAACAGCTTGCACAATTATTATGCCAATTGGAACGATAGTATTTACATTTATTTTTCAACAAACCACGAATGGTTCGGTAGTTTATCTGATTGCTGGGATTTCTTGGTTGGTTATTATGATAGTTGGTATGCCTTATTTACTAAGAATTATTAAATTAGATTTCAAGTTACGTGAAGAAAATTGATAATTAAACAAAGGGTGAAAATTTTAACGATTAGATGACATAAAGAGCCAGTCATAAGTTTGATAATATAGGCGTTAGTAACTGGCTTTATGTTAAAATATATTTATGGGTTAAAAGGCGGTGGCTAATCTTTCCGAAAGGGGTTGGTGCCTATGAACGAGTGTTCGTAGACTTCAAAATCTAATGAAAGGAGGATTAGCTAAACATGTCTGTTTTCGAGACAGTATCCTTGATGATACTGTTTGGAAGCTTCTTGTTGGCGTTGTTGACGTATATCGACAACCGCCACAAGAAGTAGGACAAACTAAAAACCGCCCTCAACTTTGACGAGTAAGGCGGTTTACATTTTATGTTAAATCAGCCACCGTTGAAGCAGCCCGGCTCCGTGTGTCCAGCACGGAGCTTTTTGTTTACAAGTAAATTATAGCATGACTTAATTAATTAACCAAATGAGCAGAGTGATGAACATAATCATTTATTCTGTAATACGAACTTATAACGCTAAAGACAAAACACTTTACTTTAACTAACTAATCAGTCATAATTAACGCATGAGGAAAACAGATGTTAATAAAATTCATGCTATTAAGGAATCCGTACTTACTTTAAGTCAAAGTGAAGGTCTTTCTAACATGACTACCGCTAAAATTGCTAAGAATGCCGGTGTTAGTCCGGCCACAATTTATTTGCACTATCAAGATAAAACAGATCTATTAAGTCGTTTGTATGAGGAGGTTAAAATCAATTTACATGTTGGGCTAGCTGAGGCTATTGATCATGATCAAAATATCGATAGCCAAATTAAACAAGCTATTGCCTATACTGTGACACAATATCGTAAATATCCGGATCAAGCATACTTCATGGGTACTCTTTGGAGTAACCAAGAAATGTTAGATGAACATGCGATTGAATTTGGTAATACTATGGAAGGTCCATTAGCTGATCTTTTTGAAAGAATACAAGTTTCTGATGAATATGTAGATATTTCAAGGGACGTCCTTGAAACTTTCTTTACGGTGCCAACTTTAATTTTAAAAAGAGAACCGGATATTACGCAAGAAGAATTGGGAAAAATAAGCAACATGATTATCAAAGCTATTAGAAGATAGCTTGTTTGTTTTATTGTTTTATAACTAACTATTTAGTTATATTTGAAGGGAGATTTTAATGAATAATAAAATAGTTTTAATAACTGGCGCCACAGATGGCATTGGAAAAATCACTGCTACTGAACTTGCAAAACAAGGTTATCATGTGATTGTCCACGGACGTAACGAAGAAAAAGCACAAGCAACAGTTCATGAAATTAAAAATAAATCAGGTAATACGCAAGTAGACTATGTACTAGCAAATCTTTTCTCGTTACCCGCAGTTAAGAAGATGGTTGATGAATTCAAGGAAAAATATCATCATCTAGACATCTTGATTAATAATGCGGGTGCTGTGCTAGATGACACCCGTAGAGAAATTGATGGCATTGAAAATACGATGGCATTGAACGTATTAGCACCGTTTTTATTAAATCAATTGTTATTACCAAGTTTAAAGCAAAGTTCAGATGGACGCATCATCAATATGTCCTCAGCGACACATCGACAAGCGAAACCGGATATGGATGACCTAAATTTGGAAAATGTTTCATCAGGTCAAGCCAGATATGGCATTTCGAAGTTATTTGTCATTTGGAATTCACAACATTTGGCTACTGAGTTACAAAAACAAGGAATTAATAACATTACTGTTAATTGTTCGCATCCTGGTGCTGTTGCAACTAATTTTGGACAGGACAGTGATAACGGCTTTATCAATAATTTGATTTACAAAATTGCCTTACGCTTCATGCCCGCACCAGAAAAAGGAGCAGTTACTAATATATATCTTGCATCATCAGGTGATGTAAAAGGGGTGACTGGAAAGTTTTTCAATAATAAAAAACAATTAGAAAAGCCACAGGATAAGGAATATACGCCGGAAAAAGAACAACAATTGTGGGATTATTGCATGGAAATTGTGGCACCGTATCTTAAATAGGTATGCATGCTTCAAAAACATGCCAGATAGCCAAAGAAAGGAAAATTGTTATGTTTACATCTATTGCAGGAAATGTTGCGATTGTAACTGGTGCTGCTTCAGGAGCTGGGTTAGGTATAGCAAAGACTTATGCAAAAGCAGGCGTTCACGTTGTTATAACTGGTCGAACTGAATCAAGATTATTAAATACGCAAAGAGAAATTCAAGCAGAAGCACCTAATGCTAAAATTTTAGTTATTGTTGCAGATAACACCGATCATGGTGCGGCAAAAAAGATTGTTTCACAAACAATTGACCATTTTGGGAAATTAAATATTTTGGTTAATTGTGCGCAAACATTTCGTGCCAATATTAAAGTCGAAGATGTTACATCGGATGATATTACTGCCGTTTATGAATCTGGTGTGTTTGGAGCATGGCGCTTAATGCAGGAAGCTTTACCTTATTTAAAAGAAAGTCAAGGTACTATTATTAATTTTGCTTCTGGTGCAGACACAATTAATACACCCCATTATGCAGTTTATGCTTCAAATAAAGCTGCTTTACGTTCAATCACTCGAATTGCCGCAAAGGAGTGGGGACCATATAATATTAATTTAAATAATGTTAATCCACTCAATCCTTCTCAGGAAAGTGAAAATATTAATGATGATTCCGAGGCTAAAGCTTCTACGGAAGCCATTGTAAATGCAATTCCTATGCGTCGTTGGGGAGATACACAAAAAGATGTTGGGAGTGTTTGCCTCTTTCTTGCTTTACCAGAAGGCCATTATTTAACTGGTATGACATTTGATGTGGATGGTGGGGCAACTATTAGGAGTTAAAAATTGAGAGGAATGGTTATTATGAAAAGAATTATTTTTATCGTCAGCTCATTATGCAACGTAATCTTACTTTATAAATTAAGTGAAAAAAACAAGGATATCTATAACCTATCAGAGCGTGCTAACTTTTATAAAAATAAATTTGAAGCAGTTGATGATGATAAATAAATTTTCAAAGGTTTCTTTCACTTGTTGCTAATTAATTATTTAATTTTGTTATGACTAGACAAAAAGATTGGATTAAGTATGAAGATAATGAGGATCAATATATATAATGAATAAAAAAATTAAATTTTGAACAACTTTATTAGTTATTGCACCGCTGATTTATTTACTAGGTGAACTCATTAGTTCACTTGCATGGACGCAACCAGATTATCACTATTTATCAAATTTTATTAGTGATCTGGGTGTTCCAATTATCACACGTGCTATTGATTCGCCTTTATATTATGTCATGAATACTGGTTTTGTGTTATATGGTATTCTATTTATTCTGGCAATCTATTTACTTAAAGGACTGTTTACCAAACATAATAATTTTATTTTTAGTCTTGCATCTATAGAGGGATTAGGGATTATATTAGTTGGATTTTTCCCGGGTTATCAATGGTGGGGAGCTGTGTTTCATGGTATAGGTGCGACGATGGCAATTGTTGGCGGAAATGTGTTTTTGATTTTAATTGGAAAATTCATTGCACAACAAGCGAGGTCAAAAAAATTTACTTATTTTAGTTACTTATTAGGTGCAATAGGATTATTAAGTTTTATCATTTGTTTATTGATAACCTCAATGACGGAATATGCTGCTACTTTTGAAAGACTTTCAGTGTACACTATAATGTTATGGGATTTTGTTTTAGCAGGCTATTTAATCAGAAAAATATCATAATTTTGTCTCTCATGTAATTTAGATTACAGAAAGGAAGGATAATGGTTAATAAAATTGTTTTAGTAACTGGAGCTAATAGTGGAATTGGTTATCAAACCGCTTTAGCCTTGGCCCGGCAAGGTTATCATGTAATAATTCATGGCAGAAATGAACAGAAGGTTCAAATTGCTTTGGCTAAAATTAAAGAACAGTCAGGTAACGAAGAACTTGATACGGTGGTCGCAGACTTGTCCTTAATGTCCGAAGTTAAACGATTAGCGAATGAAATTAAGGGGAAATATGACCATTTGGATGCCTTAATCAATAATGCTGGTTCTCAAATGGGCAAAGATCAATTGGTAACTTCTGAAGGTAATGAAAAAACTATGGCAATCAATGTTTTTGCTCCATTATTATTGAGTGAGTCTTTACTTAGCCTGTTAGAAAAAAGTTCAGATGGCAGAATTGTTACGGTTTCTTCTGCTTCTTATAACCAAGGGACTAGTGATAAATATTTAGACGATATTGAACTTGAAAACAACTATGAATTTAGCCGTGCCTATGGTCTTTCAAAATTATATGTTTTATGGATTATGTGGCATTTAAACGATAAGTTACAAAAAAAAGGCATTAATAACGTGACTGTTAACTGTATGGAACCAGGAAGTGCTTTAACTAACTTAGGAAGTGAAGCCGCTGCGAAAAGACCTGCCATTTGGAAATTTATTTATATTTTGTGGCGTCCTATGATGTTGGATCCAGCTGTCCCAGGAGAAACCAATGCGAAGCTGGCGACCACAAAAGAATTTTATGGCTTAACTGGTAAGTTTTTTGATAAAAAAGGGCGTATTGAAAAAGAAAATCGTCAATACTATTCTAAAGAAAATGAGCAAAAAGTATGGGATTATTGTATGGACATAGTCAGACCATACTTAAAAAACTAATCGTTAAAAATTAAAAAGAACAAAATTTCTGTAAAATGAATCTCGAAAGGATATTTAAGTATGAGTAAAAAAATTGTTTTAATCACAGGTGCTTCTAATGGAATTGGTCGAGAAACAGCGTTAACTTTAGCTAAAGAGAATTACCAATTAATTATTCATGGTAGAAATTCGGAAAGAACCAAAGCAGTGTACGATGAGATTGTTGCGCTCGGTAATACAGATGTAAGCATGATAACAGGTGATTTTTCTTTATTATCAGAAGTTGCTGAATTCGCAGACAAAGTAAAAGGACAGGTTGATCATTTAGTCGTTCTCTATAATAATGCAGGGGGGCAGTTTGGTGAAGAACGAGAAGTGACTTCTGAAGGACATGAAAAAACTTTTGCTATTAATACGTTTGCACCGTTCTTGCTGACAAAATTATTATTACCATTACTTGAAAAAAGTTCATCAGCTAGAATTGTGACACAGTCTTCAGAAAGTTATCGACAAACTGATCCAATTCTAGACGATATTGAACTGAAGGAACATTATACTTTTGGTGATGCTTATGGCTTATCAAAGCTCTATGTTTGGTGGCTAATGCGTGAATTTGACAGAGATTTACAAGACAGAAACATTAAAAATGTGACCGTTAATTCTGTAGAACCTGGTACGGCATTGGATACCGGGTTACAACGTATTTCTGGTGAAATTCCAGAAATGAAAGAAGTGATGGCACAATATCGACAATATTCATGGTCAATTACAGACGCGGCAGCAGCAGGACTATATTTGATTACGTCTCCTGATGTTGAAGGCGTGTCTGGTAAGTTTTATGGTAGTGATAAGAAAGAAAAAAATGTTGATCCAAAGTGGATTTCTGCGAGCGGACAGAAACAAATTTGGGATTATACTGTGAAAGCTTCTCAACAATTTTTGAAGTAAAAAAATATGTTATTAATCAAGACTGGCATTCTAAAATAATGCATGGGCTTATTTTAGAACATAGATTTTAAGTAAAATGGACCTCGTGTTGGTAGCACGAGGTCTTTTAATTTACGGGTAAACTATAACATAGCTATTCAAAAAAATTAAAAGACGGTTGTAATTCAAAAGAGATAACCTATTTATTTATAGTAAAACAAGCCTCAATATCTCAATATAGTCAAAGATTCAGATGCGGAAGAAGTTAGTGTATACTGGAGAAAAATGATGAAAATGTTTTTGATGATAACCAAGTATATCCCTTAGAAAAATTTAATTAAAAACGGTTGTATTAATTAGTATCTTATAATTTAACGCTATAAATCAAGGAGAATACATAAATCAAGGAGAATACATAAATCAAGGAGAATACACTAAATGAAACGTACAGAAGTTTTTAACTACGTAAAAGAAAAATATCAAACAGAACCTGAATATCTTTGGATAAAATTTCCTAGCTATGCAGTTCTACGTCATGGGGACAATCATAAATGGTATGCGATTATCATGGACGTTGAAAAAAACAAATTAGGTGAGGCTGATATTGGTAAGGAAGACATAATGGATGTTAAATTAAGTCCCGAAAAAGTAGCAAGTTTAAGTGAATTTTCGGAATTTTACCTGCGTACCATATGAATAAAACTCACTGGCTGTCTGTTCGCTTAGAGCAAATTTCCGAAAACGAATTAGATAAACTTATTACGACAAGTTTTAACCTAACGAGGTAAAATTGTACAATTCAAAATGTGTACCTGTTTTTTACTATTTTAGTACAATGAATATGCTGAGAAACGTATTCTACGGTCATTTTTATTACATAAGGTGACCAACTTACTATAAAAGATCCAATAAATAAATGATCTATTAAATAAATACAAACGAGCTTTAGCAAAGAAAAACCATCGTCATTATCAGTCATTTTGCCCGGTTGTAACCTAGAATAAAAAGATCTATATAATTTTGAACAACGATGAAGTGTTAATGGCCAAATGGAAGGTGGTAAAAAATCAGTAACATTAGGGCTCAGTAGCATAATTTATATGTGAAAAAAATCACATTAAACAATGGAGTTTATCTTGTTATTAGGTGGGCTTGGTTTGTACATTTCCCATATGAACGTGTTCTCGATGAAACGGCTAATCGCAATGCGCACAAGATAAAGGCACAGGCATCTTTAACGTCATGATATAGCACATAACAGCAAACCGTTGACAAAATCGTTAAAAGGCCCAAGATTACCAAATTATATGTTTAAACGGGCTACAAGGTATTTAAGCCTGAAAATATTAGCAGATATCATTAATTAAACGAGCTGATGAGTTATGCGTAAAAAATAGCCGGATGAGCTTAATTTTTGTACAGTTAAAATAATAAGCACTAAAATACGTAAAAGGTATAATTTATAGAAAAAATATAAAAATAGCGTTTTAAATTGAAAAAATACTAAATATTTACAAATTAAGCCTAATAAGTAACAAAAACACTTCAAAATAATGCTAATTATATAAGCATTACATTTATATTAAAGGCAACAAGAGGTGCTGAGTCCTTGATTTAATAGGATTTATTCTCTTGCTGCCAGTAAAAAAAATAGGTTCAATCTTGAACCTGTAATAACTGACAGTGAAGGCCTTCTTGTTCAACAAGGAGGCTTTTTAGTTTCTAAATACCGACAAGTTCGGTTAATTTTTTAACAGGAACTTCCATTATCGATATTAAAGAGCGAGGAGGTGAGAATTGATGAATTATAAAGACGAGGAAACCTTGGGACAAGCAGTTAAAGCTTGGCGGAAATTTCATCATTACCGGATGGGTGATGCAGCTAGGGCAGCAAATGTTCCATATGCAAGTTTTCAACGTATTGAGTATGATCAGGGAAACCCGCGTATTAAAAATTTAGCATTAATTGCACGAGCCCTTGATATGTCGACGGATGAAGTCATTGCACGTTGGTTTAGTGATGACGAACAAAAAGATCAATAACTGAAGATAACATCTCATCTAGCAAATGACCGATGTTATCAACTGTTATTGATCTTCCAAAACTTAATAAATTACCCTCTGTTGCGATTAGTACGGCAATACTTTTTAAAACAGAAAGTACAAGTATCATTTTTAAAAAATGAAGAAAATGAGCTGGTTTTAGTGCGACATTTTTTAGCACCAAACCTAATGTATACATTAGTATAACATATTATGACATATCATGTGAAGTTATGAATGAAATGAGTGCATATTAGAGGTCATAACCTGGTGTTAAAAGACGTTACTAAGATCCACTGAGGGGGTATAGTAGCGATTTTTGACTATACCAAGATGGCTTTAAGCAGTTACAAAATGCGACGTCGTAACTTGTATAAGCAAATAAGGGGTTCGCATCGCCTACACGTCGTCAGAAAGGTGCCAGAGAACGTCGTAGCGAACGTTTAAAGTAATGTGGTGTAATTGATAGCCACTGGTGGTGACAACCAAACAAATGCGTTAAAAGGTCAGGGTGGACGTACTGAAAATGGCGTCACACGGCAGTCACAATTTGGTTCATGGTGCTTAGTTCATAATTCGACCTTTTAACTCGAAATGATGTTGTGATTGTAGCTGGGCAGTGCTGGCTTTAAACGTGTGCCAATTCTTGTAATTGGACGACAAAACAGTGATTTTGATCACTCTGATCGCAATTAGTGTTTTGTTGGAATAGCTCGTTCAAGGGCGAACTCTCCTAACTAACGCTACGCGTTGTTGTTGAGTTGTTAAGCACTGGTCTATTGATTAATAACTACATGAAATAAGGTCGTTTTGTTATCCATTGTTTGGATAGAACGGGAGAAAAATGATGTTAGCAATTGATCAATTAAAAACAATAAATCGTGTGCCGCACGATACAATAAATTATATATATGTAGCGTTTGATGGGACTTTTTCAACCATTAAAGCATTTGCTGAAACACAGTCAGATTTACATAAGCAGATATTAGCAATGCAAGCACAAAAAGCAGGAATTTTTTGGTTAGGTCGATTATCTAAAAAGGCTTGGTCTGAAATTATAGTGGGGTTACGAGCAGGGAATAGATTACAGGATTTAATTGTAATTGAGACAGTTAGAGGGCGGAGGTAAAGGAGATGGATTTTCAGTACATTGCAGTGGATTGGCAGCGACAACATATTTTATTAAGTGCTGATTCAATGGCCGGGTTAAATCGTTTGATTTTGTCCGAGAAAGGGCAATTAGTTATCCAACAACAAGCGATTTGGATTTATCGGATTGAAGAACAAGTTTTGGTACAAGTCCAACAAGAAATTAATCGGACTGGGGTGCCTTTTAATCAATTAGTACAACCGGATAACTAAACAGTTGTGGGGGTAGATTATGTGGGAACAATTAGATTTATTTACGCAGCAGATAGTGGTTTCAAAGCAACAAAATATTTATTTGGCAAAGCAATTAACAGAACATGGTTTGAGTGATGTGGGACATTTTGTCAGCTTGCTTGATGAAAGTGAGATACTAATTGGACAGGTAGTGGTAGCAGAAAATACACAATTATTTGTCGTTGAAAAACAAGTTGCAAATGGTCGTATTATCCAACAAAATGACTTGTTTCGTGTGCAAAAAACACAACAAAATTTGGAACAGTATTTAGCTGCAAAATTGAAAGATGACTACCCTATCATTCGGACACTTTTTGATGAATAACTGGTTAAGAGGAGGAATTAACAATGCAAACAAATATTCATGTGGGACGACTTTTAAAAGAATTTGAGCTACAAACAGTTGGTGAGCACAAAGATATAAAAATGGTACGTTTGGGGTTAGCAGTTAAACGTTATTTAAGTCAAAAATCGCAAACAGATTTTATTTATTATGTGGCCTTTGGCAAAACGGCAGAGATACTATCTCAATATGCGAATCAGAAGGGTATGCCGATTGAATTGCACTTTAATATACAAAGTAGCCACTATCAAACGACAAATGTGATTACCTCATTCATGCCTTGGGCGACTGGTAACCATGATAAATCTGTTGTAACTGACGATGAAACGGTGATTGCAAATGATGAATCAGACGAATATGTTTTACAAGGTTTAGCCGGTTTAGTTGCTGATGATTTAGAGATCAGATAGGAGGTTAAAATGCAGCATGTTAAGGTGAAATACAGTGAAAAACCACATTTAAAAGAAGGTGCTACCTGGTTTAGTCGATGGTGGTATCACAGACAGATTAAGCATGATAATCGACGCTATAATCATTATGATCAACAACGAAAAACTGTGACCTTACGATTGCTAAGTTTACTTGGTATTGCCGCTGCTATTTTGATTTATTCAATGGTAATGCCACGACCATCGAGTACCGTTTCAACTAAGTTAAATCAGACAATGGCGTTTGGTAATCAGGGCACTAATGTCCAGCTAACAAAGAAGGTCTTTAATGATGAAACGGGTTTGTTAGAGTTACATTTTAAGTTTACTGGGAACACTGATGATACGCTGACAACTGGTATTAATATGAAACGATTTAAGTTGTCATTTGCAGGTGATCGTTATATTCAAAATGGACAATCTGAATATCATATTATTGCCACTTCGACGAATACAATGGTCGTGCAATTTGAAAAATTAAAAACTAATTTTCAAGATGTGCGGGTTGGATTTGCGGATAAAAGTATTGATACCGAAAATATTAAGACGGCTGTTGATGAGTCGTCAGATTCAGCAAAAAAGCCAGCAAAAACAAGTGATCAGGTAGCAACCATTGTAATTAATAACGATGACAAGTTACCGGTTAATAAGCAACGAAAAGTACTCACCAAAAAGCAATTAGTTGTGGCACAAACAAACACGAATATCCAAGAACAAAAGCAAACGATTAAAGAAAATCGAACAGCCATTAAAGAGTGGCAAGCAGCCATCAGAGAACAAACCGAAAATGTTCGAGCAACACGGCAACAGATGCCAGATATGGCCGATAAAGAACAAGCACAAGCTAATGAAACGATTGAATCTTATCAATCAAAGATGACGGATCTTAAGAAAAATATTTCAGATACCAAAGCAACAATTGATAGTAAAAAGGAGAAAATCAAGCAGTTAGAAAAGTAAAAAACAAAGCAACAAAATGGACAACTTAACGTACCTAAACTAGGACAATAACCGATGCGGAATTGCTGCCTAATAACCAGTAATTCCGCAATTTTTTTACCTTAATGAAGGGGTTACCAAAGGTGTAGCCAGAGGGTTATCACTAGGGTATCTAAGGGGTTACCAAAGGTGTAGCTAGAGGGTTACCAAAGGGTTAGTTTTCATAAGCGATACCAAGGACAATAAATCCTCCCACAGCGGGACTCCAGGACGCCGTCCTGGGATTTCCCCTTAACCTGTTATTTATTATTGATTGATTTTGATTTTTATTTAGCCACGACAAAAAGTTTGAAATTGAACTTAACAATGGAGGAATTAATTTTGACAAATATTATCCAAGTAGAAGGATTAAAGGAGCATACAATCAAAGTATTGAATGATGAAGCAGAACGCAATCATGTTTCTCGTAATGCTTTGTTACAAATCATTATTGAGAACTTTGCTACCAATTTAGAACAAGCAAACGCCACGGAAATTTTATTGGAACCTTTGCAAGATGTGACGAAACAATTGAATACTTTAACGCATGTCACAACCGAATCACAACATGCTATTTCACATGATTTAACGGCATTGAAAAATAGTATTGAACAGTTAATTAAATATATGTATGACGACACCATTGGTTAATAAGGAGTGAGGTAGGATGTACAGTTACAATCGACGATGGTTACGTCGCTTCATTATCATTTTTATGAGTGTTATGGCAGTTCTGATTTTTGTAAAGCGCGATGTTATTTTGAATCGAATATTTAATCAATTTAGCCAGTCGACAGCTGCACCAAAATTACCACAACATGAAGACCAGCAAAAAAAATTAGTGGCACAAGATTTCACAACACAGCAAGTTATTCCGGTTACCAACAATCAACCTAATTTTACAACAAGCGAATTGAAAATTGATCAAGGTGCTTGGCAAAAACTGGCACATCGAGATTGGATAGGACGACCACAACAAGCTGATGCCTTATTGAATCAAGAACAGATGCCAACCCTGAAAAGAAAAAAATTGACCGTTAAAACACCTGGCTATCACGTGTATCGCTTTAACCAAAATGATCAACAAGATTATCTTTATAACCGGTCACATTTAATTGGTTATCAACTAACAGGATTAAATAATGATGCTCGTAATTTAGTGACAGGGACACGCGCAATGAATGCAATACATGAATACGACAATCAAGGTTCGATGGAAACATTTGAAAATCAAATAGCCAGTTATTTGAAGCAGTCACCAAAGCACTTTGTCCGTTACCGGGTGACGCCGTTATATCGTAATGTTGAACGAGTACCCCGTGGTATAGAAATGGCTGGACAATCAGTTGGCGATGATCAAATTAAGTTTCATGTTTATATATTTAATAGCCAACCTGGCTGGCAAATTAATTACTACACTGGGACGGCTTTACAACAAGATAAGGAGAATTAACCATGCAAACATTAAGAGAATTTCGACAAAAACTAAAGAGTAAAAATCAAAATCGCCTGAAGTATTTACAAACTAAGTTTAAGAACTATTCTGACGAAAACTTAGATGATCACGTTGCTGATGAATTACGTGGGTTGATGAACGTGACGGAAGTTTTGGACTATGAACCAACTGATGAAAATTTATTTAAACGACAAATTGCTATTAAAACTAGTCGTCAAGAAGTATGGTATCGTGAGACACTGAAAACTTGGCTTGCGCAACATCCAGAAACAGGTGTTAGTGGTGATAATAATGCCGGTATGTATCGTTTTGCTTTAAACTTTTTTGTGAATCAAGTAATCTTAAATCCTAAAAATAATACGTTGTCTTATGGTGATTTATTGAAAGGTATGGATGAAATAAATGACGCCGATCCAATGTTAAACCAAATTAATAAACAGATGGCAGATTTAAAGGAAATGACGTCATTTATTGCTGCTATGGATTACTTAGAAAATATGCAAGATTTCGGACCGGCGCGACAAATTGATGAAATCATTCAAACAAATATTCGGTCGGAAATTGATGAAAGTAGTCAGTATGCAAAAGATTACAATGCTTATCAAAAACGACGTAAAAATGATCTAGCTAACAAACGTCACCGACGTCGTGGTGAAGGAATGGAGTTTAAACATGACTAATAATCAATTTGATTTAGAATCTGCTTTGGCTAAATTACATGAAGAAGATTGGTTACATCCTGACCAAGCAGCATTACAAGACATGCCGATGGAACAGGAAACGGAAATCGATAAGAAGTACCAACAAAAAAGTTATTGGATCGCACAATTTTCTCATTTATTAATGGATCAGTACCAACAAAGCAGTCATGCTTGTGCAAGAATTTTGAAATCAACAAATCATAAATATGTCGCACGTGCAGTTACTCGTTTTCCATCTAAAGATTTTCAAACGTTGGTAGAAGTACATGATGAATTGACAGGCTATGCTAAAACACAGGGGGTAAATGTACATGGCTAAAACGGGAGGTTTTGCGAACTTTGCAACAGGTGAAAAGAAAACCGGGGCTGTTTTATTACCCACGCATTTTACAACGGCTGCCCAGGCAACGAAAGAAGGTAAACAGTTTGGTAATTTAGTCCGTACCTATGCTGCTAAAAGTTCCAAAGTGATGGATGAAAATAATCAAGCGTTAGTAGATATAACGGACGCTGAACAGGCCCAGAAGACAAGTAATAGTTTTGGTTACAGTTCTCGCTTTTCTGCTATGGGTGATGAACACCCTCTGTTTGATAGTGACACTTTAAATATGACCGATGGACAGATGGATAACCTGGAAAATAAACTAAACTTGGCACAAGAAAATGGCAATATTTTGCATGAGATGGCCTTCTCAATACGAGGTGATTGGTTGGTTGAGAATAATCTGTATGATCCAGAAACAAAGCAATTAGATCAAGATAAATTAAAGCGGGCTGAACAACATATTGTGCACGATTTATTTGAAAAAGGTGGGTCACAACCTTTAGGACAAGGTCCTGATGATGTGGTTTGGTTTGGTGCCGTGCACCAAGATACCGACCATCTTAACATGCACATTTGGTTCGCCAAGATTTCACCAGAAACGCGACCTAGTATGTTACTTAAAAATGGTGAACCAAAAGGTGTTATTGATTTTAAAGCAAAGCACCAAGCTGAAAGTAAATTTCGTTATGAAATAGAATCAGACGCTACGAAAATTAAACGGGCAAATGTTTATGAAGCGGTAGGAAATTATCGCACACAAATTAAACAAGATTCTTTTACAAGGCTGGATCGGACACACAAGTACACGGCGGACCTGCAGAAAATTTATGATGTCTTACCACAAGATTTACGGGGGCGTTGGAAAGTTGGTAACACTGATACGTTGGTGACGGATGATACAAGCCGAATGGCTCCAGCTAATCGACAAATGAATGGTCTGATTGATAAGTTATTGACTCATGAATTAAAAGATGATTACCAAGCCTTTCAATCGACTGCGCAAAAAATGGATGGCATGATGGCAGAAACGCATGGAAATCAACACAAAGGCCAAGAGAAATGGTCAGAAGCACAAGATAAACGACTACGTAAAGAGTTAGCTAATGGGATTTATCGGCAATTTAATGAACAGTTTAAAGCTGATCAGAAGATTAACGATGGTAAGTTTCACAAACAGGCAAAAGGAAATTTTGAAAAGGTTAAACAACGTAATGATCAACCTGAAAATCCTAAAATGGTGACACCACACAAACCTGCACCTGTCGGTAAATTAAATAAAATTGCAAAACGGATGACGAAACAAAGTCGCCAAGAACTACAACAGATGCATCGGATGTTACAAGATACTACGACTGAACAATCACAAAATGTTAGCGATGAATCACTATCACGGCATTTATAGATTTTACAGAGTTAATATACAAATCGTTATATGCAAAGGTGTAGAATTAAGGTATTGATATAAAACATAAAGAAAGGGCGAAACATGAGAAAAAAAGATTTATCAAGACAATTCGTTTTAGCCATTAATGATGTAGGAAAAAACAGTGAATTAGGGATTTTTTTAACTACTTATCAGACAAAATTAGCCAAAAATCAGCTAAAAGGCCTTGAAATACCACGTTTTACTGAGGGAATCTCAAAAGTAGTCCGTAAATCACATCAAGGTGTTCCAACATCTGTTACAAAGCTTATTTCTATGATAAATCAACGTGGTATTTTGGATGGTTTTGGCCTAGGCTTACGAATGTTCTAAAATGAATTATTAGTCAAGAAGTGACGAATCACTTTCACATAATTCAATGGGCTGTCCCAAATGTCTAAGGGTTTGTTTTGAGGATGGAGAGTTTATGAGTAACAAAGAGTCAAGAAAACAAAGAACAATACGAAAAGCCAAAGAGCGTAGACAAGTAGAGGATGCTGTAAAAGATATTCAATTCTATTCTCAATTTGTTCCAAATGAAGCGTTAAATATATCGGAACAAATTTAAGATTGGTTAAACGATGATGCAAATTGGTGATTTTTAAAATTAAAATTCAATTATTGACCAATACGAAAAGTATATCAAACACGATAGTATCAGTGTTTGATACACCTTTTATGTTATAGTAGTGATACAGGTCAAAGGCGGTGGCTGACTTTCCAGTAGGAAGAAAGTGATGCCTTTGAATGATATTCATGGACACCAGAATCTAACGAAAGGAAGATCAGCCAGAAATGTCTGTTCACGATGCAATGTCTTTAGCGATATTGTTCGCGACCTTCTTGTTGGCGTTGTTGACATACATTGACAACCACCATAAGAAGTGAGACAAACTAAAAACCGCCCTATGCTTTGACTGGCAAGGCGGTCTAAACATATATTTAAGTCAGTCACCGTTAAAGTAACCTGGGCCTCGTGTTGGTAGCACGGGGCTTTTTTACAGATAAATTATAACACGACGGGTTAGAATGGCCAAATTTTAGCTTATTCTTAAAGTATAAACTTATAAGCATAAGGAGTGAAACAGAAGTTGAAATACTTCTGTAACATTCCTTGTGCTTATTCTTTTTGTCAAATACGCATGTTTCTTAAGAAAGTATTAACATTAAAAATCAGCACGAAAAAAACACAACTAGATTTACTAGCTGTGTTTCAGTACATTGAAAACCAAATATGCTCTTGACTGATAAAATAATGCCTTCGACAACGTTATTAATGAGAATCAAAATTCAAAGTTATTTTCAATAACCTAATTTTATATGATTATCAACGATCAATCCAAGCGCAGGTACAGAGAGAAAAGTCTGGTACTGTGTTGAAGAAAATCATAAGACCGATGAGATGAGCACTTATAGTGGCATATAAGTTGCGCCTAAGGCTTATGTCGCAAATTAGCATATGTGTGAAATCTTGCTTTATTAAAAAATAGAGAAACAAGTTAAAAATATGCATTTTAGCGTGCTACATTTAAAAAATGAGTGCTTAAACTATATTCTATTTTTGAATTTTCTGTATTAATTTAGTGATACAATAGTTTTGGTTAATGAAAATAGATATATGGAGATACCGCTTATGAGTAAACTTGACTATGGAGTAAAGAAACAGGTGCATTTTGATTCAGAGGCTGACAAGCAAAGGGCGTTTGATTATTTACTTGATCCTAATAATACCAATATAGCTTTTACGCATGAAAATAATCAAAATCAAAACGCTTGGGGACCAGAAGATCGAATACATTTTTTTAGTTTTACTGGAGTTCCTAATTGTTTACTAGATAATATGACAGCAGGGGTGGGTAATATCGCTGGTCGTATTAATTGTAAAGAACTAATAGATGATTTAAAGATTCATGGCTTACTAATCTAGTTGTTAGATGAATAAGTCTACAATATTTTAATTTTAAATGTCATCATGATGTATGCTGTGCTTTTAATTTGATGCACGGTTTTTTATTTTGAAAACATTTATAAGACCAAAGATATGGTATAATTAATTCTGCATTTATAGAAATTTTATTCTGTATTTTGAGAAAGGAGACTGTTGATGGTATTTTGTTATGATAAATTATGGAATCTTGCTTATAGTCGTCATCTAAACAAAACAGCATTAAGAGACGAAGCTGGCTTAACAAACTCTACTCTTGCCAGATTATCAAAAAACGAAACCGTCTCAATGGATGCTCTAGCTAGAATATGTGATAGTTTGGATTGCAGTTTAGAAGAAATTGTAGAATATAAAAAGAGGGTGAATAACTTGAATTATGTTAGTTTATTTAGCTCCGCAGGAGTAGGGTGTTTTGGTTTTAAACAAGAGGGATTTCTTGGAGTAGCGACTTCTGAATTAATAGAACGTCGGTTAAATGTTCAAAAAGCAAATGATAAAGTTAAATATGATAACGGCTATGTTTTAGGTGACATTACACAAGATGAAACAAAAGACCAGCTTTACAACGCAATTGATTATTTTAAAAAGGAAGAATCTGTTAATGAAATTGACGCTGTGATTTTTACTGCTCCATGTCAAGGTATGTCTGTAGCTAACCATAAAAAAAATGATGGAACAATTGTAAAAAATTCACTTGTGGTTGAAGCTCTTGAGATTGTAAAAAAAATACAGCCCAAATTTTTTATTGCAGAAAATGTTAGAGCATTTATGACTACAAAATGTATGGATCATGATGTAGAAAAAAAGATTAAAGATGCGTTTGTAGATTGGCTTTCTGAAGATTATGTTTATGAATCAAAAATTTTTAATTTTAAAAACTTTGGCGCAAATAGTAGTCGAACTCGTACCGTGGTGATTGGCGTTAGAAAAGATTTGTCTCAATCAATAAATATTGAATCACTTTATCCAAGTCAAGAGCCAGAAAAGAACCTTTTTAATGTTATTGGTGATTTAAAGTCGTTGAAGACAATGGGGGAAGTTGATCCTAAAGATATATATCACAATTTTAAAAAATATCGTCCTGATATGCGCAACTGGATTAAAGATCTTAAACCAGGAGAAACAGCTTTTGATAACATAGATCCATTAAAGAGACCTCATACTGTGTCAAAAACAGGAGAATTAATTCCAAATGTAAATAAAAATGGCGATAAGTATACACGTCAGCGTTGGAGCGCTGTTGCTCCATGCGTTCATACAAGAAATGATATTTTGGCTAGTCAGAATACTGTGCACCCCACAGATGATAGAGTTTTTAGTATACGCGAATTAATGCGAATGATGAACATTCCTTCTTCGTTTAAGTGGACAATGGAGAGTGAAGAAACTTTAAATGCGATGTCTTTACGAGAAAAAGAAATTTTTTTGAAAAAAAATGAAATTAATATTCGTCAAAGCATTGGTGAAGCTGTACCAACTATAATAATGCAGAAAATTGCCAAAAATATCAAGGATACTTTATATGATATCGAAAAATCACAATCTAAAAAAAATAATAACCGCTTACAAGTTACAGGATAGAACAGAGGTCCTTAATTTTATTAAAGGCAATCCGAAAAATTTAAACCTTGAGGAATTGTCACGAATTGCTGAATTGGTTAACAACAATAGATCAGATACAGCTGCCTATTATACAGATCCAGAGACACTAGAATTAATTAGTCAGCATTTGCCTAATATCGATAAAGAAATTATTCATATTTTGGAGCCATCGGTTGGTGTAGGCAACTTTATTCAAATTTTAATTGATCACTATGTAAACGCAAAAAAACTAATTATCGATGTTAATGATATAGATCCTGAAAGTATTGAATTAACTAAAGCTCTGAATAAATATAGAAATATTCCAGCTAATGTAGTAATCAACTACACTGTTCATGACTTTTTATCAAATGAGTACACACAGCACTATGATCTTGTTATTGGTAATCCACCTTTTATGAAATTAACAAGTACTTCAGGATTAGATAAATTTAGTAAGAAATACAACGATACTATCACCACAAATATATCTGGATTTTTCATTCAACAATCAACTCTTATCGGATCAAATATTGTAATGATAATGCCTAAATATTTTTTAAGCAATGCTGATTTCAAAGAAACAAGAAAGCGGATAAGTAAGCTTGCTATCAACAAAATATTGGATTTTGGCGAAAAAGGATTCAAAGGCGTATTGATTGAAACCATAGCATTATTTATTAGTACCGAAGAGAAAAAAAACTTAAGCTACACATATTCAGTAACAAAAAAATTACAGAATATTGTAAAACAAGACATATTGACTAGCGAAGAATATCCTTCGTGGCTTCTTTATCGAGATAGATTTTTTGAAGATATAGCTAGTCATATGGAGTTTGGAGTCTTTAAAGTTTTTCGAGACAGGCAGTTAACCAAGTCAGTTATGAAAGATTGTGGTGAAATAAGAGTGCTAAAAAGTCGGAATATCAACCGCGATGGCTCAGGTTTTACTGAGATACCAGGTTATGACAGTTATATCAATGAATCGGAATTATCTACATTTACCGTTTCAAAGTATCTAACTCGTGATGATGTGTATTTAAGTCCCAACATGACTTATTACCCAAGAGTAGTTACAAAGCCCAAAAACACAATAGTTAATGGATCAGTAGCTATACTCGAAAAAGTGACTAATTCAGAAATCAGTGATAAACAGTTAAAATTTTTAAGCAGTAAAAAGTTTGAACTGTTTTATAGAATTGCAAGAAATTATAGCACTCGGAGTCTAAATATTGATAAAAGCTCTGTTTACTTTTTTGGATTATATAAATAAGCTAAAAGGCAAAATCTAATTCTAGACTTTGCCTTTTTCAATTTACTGCTTTAAATATAATAATGATTAATTATGTTAATTAATATTTCATAGTCATCATCTTCAATATTTAAATCCACATCAAAACCTGTGGCAACGACATTTACGAATTGCTGAAAGTCGTATATTTTAGGGCGTGTTTTCCCAGATAAATTGTCTTTTATGTTAGCCAATTTACTTAACAAAAGCGATTTCTGATAAGATCTATCAATACGCTGAGTATTATTATTGGGATGAGCTTTTGTTAAATGTTGCGTTGGAGTAAGTGCAATTAAGTTCTCAATTACATCACTAATTTCTGGATAATCCGCAACTGGAAATATATGATGCATTTGTGTGGCTGATCCCACGCTCCAATTATCTAGTATTTCAGATTGATTATTTCGATATTCCTTATTGTAGTTATGAAGAAATTTTTTAACTTTTCCAATTTGATAGGTTGTTCGTAAAATATTGACTGATTGATTTAACTGAGTAGCCCAATCGCTCCGAGACGTATCCTTTGGTTTTTTAGTATGCAAATCTCTGAAGTTAGGTTGATTATATTGTAAATCAGATAATGAAATTATTGATTTACTGATATGGCCACCTTTTGTTCCATATTTTCGTCTGGAAACTGCGAGGGGATTAATGACTTTAGTAAATATTCTATTTGGTTCCAGCTCACCATTAATAGGGGTGTATTCACGAAGAAAATTTCCAAAGCTTTCTTTTAATTTATTGTAAGAGTCCTTGTCTTGATTTACAAAAAAGTTTTCAAATTCTGGCCAAAGATCACTGTCACGCATTACCTTTTCAATATACATCGTTGTAAAAGTGAATGAGTTATATTCCCTGGCAGCAATGAACTCTAACATATCTCGATTATTTAATTTATAAAAATTTCTTTTACCCTTTTTTGTTAATGTTAATACTTTCGAAGAAGCAAGGAAAAGAAGTGGCTGACTGAAAAATTTATCGTACTCATTTTTCATTTTTTGTTCATTAACATCTGGTTTATTAAAAATTGCCAAGATGTTGTTAGCCGTGTACTCGCTATGCCAGATATCAGAAGAAGTGAACTCACTGTTTTCGTTACTATCAATGTAATTTAAAACACAATCCGCGATAATAGAAGACACATCATATGTAACTTTTTGATCTAACCAACGAGCATTGCCACTTTTCCTTATATCATAATTATTGCTATTTAAAAAGACATTAATATCATTAGTTGAAATCATTATATTATATCCGTTCGATATTTACTAGTAAGTCAATTGACTTTAGATCACTAGTTTTAATTTTCAAAGCAGGTGTTACTGTTCTATGATAATTATCACCACTAGAAATGCGATAATGCTTCGTTATGTAAGCAGTTTCTAACCATCCTAATGGATACCACTCCGATATATTTTCACGACAAAAAGCACCAAATATAATGATATCATATTTCTTTAATAATGGTACTTGATCCTCATTAATCCAACGACAGCCGTAGTATTGATCAGCGCTAATTTGCTTTGGAACTACTTTTTGGAAATATTTTTCTGGAATTGTTTCAGTTTTCACATCAAATATACCTTTACTGCAATGACTATCACCATGGTCAATAGTTAAATAATTATCCCTTATGTTCGCTTTCCAATCTATTCCTAAAAGTTTACAACAAGAAAATTCACCTAAAAACCTGTTTCATCTCTTTCTGCGTCTGAAAAATGAGTAACTTCAAAATGATGTTTAATATGCGTATGTCTTTTTTGAGATTCAGCTGTTGCGTAAGTTCTCATTTCTTCATCAATATTTATAGATTTCATGAAATCTTCTTTCTAATTTTTTGTTCATATTATACCATGAAACTGTGTTATCATATGAATTAATATCAAACAGTTGGAGAGAATATAATGGATCAAATATCTGCAATTAATGGTTTTCATATTTCTTGTGGGCAATTCAAAAAAATTGAAATGCTCCTATGTCAATAAATGGCACATCTTTTTCTAAACACTCGTTCTAATTCTGTCGGAATTAAACCAACTGATGTAATTTGAGGTTCGGATTACCAAGTCCTC
>NZ_BJEG01000007.1 GCF_005405545.1 Weissella hellenica | reverse complement strand
TCAGATTCGCAAGCTATATTTCACAAACTCTTTAAGTCAATTTCACGATTTTCACGCTGTTTGACATAGAGCCGTTTTATTTTAATTTTCACGAACATTTTTATATCAAAGGTCACCGGCTAATGAATCATTTAACCCATAATAAAAATCCCACCGGCACACCACAAAAAATAAATTTGCAGTATGCCAATGAGATTTTAAATGATACCCATTAACTTAATTATTGTTGAATATCAGTTGCGGGCGTTGCATTTGCCTCATCGTCCTCACCATTATTCTCGTCTGTCTTAGACAACTCCGATGATGAAGAAACATCTTGAATAGTTTGTGGCTCACCACCTAATTCTGGAGCATCCGTTACATAGTCTTTTAATGTCGACTTATTATCATGTTGCGATTTAAGTGATGTTTTGTGTTCCTTATTCATCTTTTGCAACAAACTCATTCCTTTAGCTCGCTGATAAGAATAATCTTTTATATTAACCTTCTTAAAATCATTTGGCTTATAAAAACGTAGTAAGTCGCCTGTTTGTACGTCATCAGAATAAGTTAACATTTTATTAACATATGCTTGAGTCTGATCAATAATTTCTTTAGCTCTTGGATCTTCCTGAGGTTTAATCTTTGTACCCGTAGTTGTGACGTAATAATCACCACCATACTTCATATATTCAGCTGATACCCAATCACCATTTCTAAATGGTACAATTTGACGTCGATTTGGACTTAGCAAATCTTGTCCAAACTGAATATTATCTTGCGTTGATTTTCCCAACAAGTGCAAAATAGTTGGCATGACATCAATCTCACCACCATACGTATGATTAACACCACCCTTTAATCCTGGTGCATGCACCATAAAAGGTACTTTTTGCCAGTTTGCTAAATTAAAATTAGTTGTACTTTTCTTACCAGTTAGTTTTGCGATAGCTGCCTTATGATTTTCAGAAATACCATAATGATCACCATACAAGGCAATAACTGAATTATCATATAGGCCTGATTTCTTCATCCAGTTTAAGAATTCAGCAAATGATTGGTCTAAGTAACGTGCCGTTTGTACATAACCATCAACAGTCTTATCGTTAGTCTTAGTTTTAGCAATAGAAATATTTTGCTTATCCAAATCATAAGGATAATGATTTGTAACCGTAATAATCTTTGAATAGAACGGCTGAGGTAACTGCTCTAGATACTTTGCAGAATCTTTCAAGAATATCTTATCCTTCATACCATAACCAATATTGTAATTAGCATTATCTGCATTTTTAAAATATGGCTTACTAAAGAAGTAATCGTATCCCCATGATTTATAGGTATTGTCACGATTCCAAAATGAAGCAACATCCCCATGCAAAGATGCAGTCGTATACCCTTGCTGATCTAAAATAGCAGGAACTGCTTGGTACGTATTTGACGTACCATAATTAACCATTGCTGATCCTGAAGCTGTTCCAAACAAACCGGTCTCTAACATCATTTCAGCATCCGCTGTTTTACCTTGACCAACTTGATTATAAAAATTATCAAATGATAATGTATTTTGATCATGATAGAACTTATTTAAGTTAGGCGTTACTTCCACACCATCCACTTTGTAATCAATTAAAAATTGTTGAAACGACTCTAAGTGGAACATGATAACATTTTTGCCTTTTTCCTTACCGAAGTAAGCAGCATTTTGTAAAGCCTGATTATCTTTTAGATAGTTTTTAATTTTATTTAAATCTTGTGCATCAGCATCTTTTTTGACATCAGCCGTCTGCTTAGTTTTAAACATGTTATAAGCAGCGTATTCATTAAGTCCCAGGTATTTAACGATATAATTATTATCAAAAGTTCGTGTTAAAATCCCTGATCGATCTTTACTTGATATACCATAACCAACTAACATCAAAACAACACCGAACAACGTTGTTAATGCTGCAAATCGCTTTTGTACAATCACCTTATCATATTTAATACGTTTGAATAATACTAGCAATATTAGAATAATAATATCTAAAAATACTAAAAAATCAAATGGACTAATGATTTCAGCAATTGATTTACCTAAATTATTTTCTACTGAACCACCAGAATTAATGATATTCAAAGATAGAAAATCTGAAAATTCACGATAATACAACATATTAGCAAAAAGCCATATTGATTGTATTAAATTAATTAAAATCATTAACCAATAGGCTACTTTACCTCTAAAGTACAAAGCAATACTTAAAAGGATTATTGCTGTCGGCAATGGGTTCAAAATTAAAATAAATTCTTGTAGGGTTCCTTTAACACCTAAAGAAAAACTTGTTTTATAGGCCCAATAAGTTTTGATCCATACCAAAAATACAGATAACAAGAAAAAGCCAACAGTGGCATTAAAATCAGGCCACTTCTTTTTTATGGCTAACATAACTCGTTGCATTATATTCTCTCCAAACTGTTTTAACTGCTAAGCAGCCATTTAATTTTAAAAATTCAGTATCTAATTTAACAATTAAACAAGTGTCATATTAAAAAGACCATAAATTATTGCCAGTCTTAAAAGGTTTCCTTAAATTCTGACAATGCTTCATAGACGTCAATAGCTAATAAATCAACATCATCAAAGGCAAAACGCTTATGTTTTTCTTGGTTAACTTCCAACGCAAACATGCCTGACTCTGAATCATATAAAACAGTCACGACCAAAACACCAAAAATACTAAAGTCACGTTGTTGTAGCGTTGTTTGGTGGTCTTGCACCATCGCATTAATACGATGGACTATTTTATCTAAATTATTTTCTATTGCCATTTGTTTAACTCCGTTATTTTGTCTTGACGTTAAAAGCAACAATTCCCGCAAACATCCCCAAATAGTATGTAATGATACGCCACAAGACCATAGCGCAAACTAACAACCCTGCATTGGGCAAGAATGTTGAAAAAATCATTGAAAAGCCAATCTCAGCTCCTCCTGTACCACCTGGAATTGGAAATAGTGAAATAACCATCACTATTAGCACATGTAACGCCATTACTAAAATAATATTAACATGTTCCGCCCCTAAGGCTAACAATATGAAATACGGAATTAGATAATAAACTAATAGTTGCACCATAGTCAACATAATTGTTTTTAGCAAAACTAACCAATCATGACTCATTCGGACACTTTCTGAATGAAAGTTATCAATTTTTTCGTTGACCACAGCTTGCCATTCCGTTACTTTATCAGGTTTAACCCATCGCACTGGTTTAAACCCAATTTTAACCAATGTTCTTGTTAGACTCGGCCAGTACATAACCAAAAGCAAACCAACAATAACAATAAAATGAATTAAAAATCCCAACACGAGGAACCAGGCCCATGCTTTCAATTTATCAGCAATGAATTCGTAACCAACAATCATGGCTATGAAAAAGTTAACAACTATCATCGCTTGGTAAACAACAAATTTCATCAATAAAATTGATCCTGCGCGACCTGGATCAACACCCGCCTGAATTAACGTTATCAGTTGCATTGGTTGTCCACCAGCGGCAAACGGTGTAATACCATTACCAAACTGTTCTACTAATGGTATACGCACAGCATTCGACCATGACAATTTTTCATGTGAATCATCTACAAAAATTTTAACGACTACTGATTCAATCAATAGATAAACTACCATTGCTAATACCGCCACCAATAGCCACCACCAATTAGCATTACCTAAATCATGAACCAATTGTTTCATGCTAACACTTTTAAACGACCAATAAAATATCCCGACACCAGCAATCATCATCAAAACGAATACAATACTATTTCGCCTTGTCATTAATTTACCTCATTATTTTTATATTGAACTTGCGCTGTATAGTAAGCTTCCCATATTTTAGAAACACGTTCAGCAGAATAATACTCTGATGCTGACAATGACTGTTGACTCATGCGTTCTTGTAATCCATCATCTTTTGCAAGCTTGTCCAACTGAGTTTGCATAGCTTGTCGATCATAAGCTGGTAAATAATATCCTGCAATAATTGCCTGATATAATTCTAAATCTCGTAAAATAGTGGGCGTTCCTGTGCTAAAAGCTTCCAAGGCCGACATTGGAAATAATTCCGTGTAGCTTGGTAATAAAAATACATCCGCTGCATTATAATAATCATTCATTAACGAGCGGTCAACAATGCCTGGAAAAATCAAATTTTTTGGTGGATTATCAATTACTTTTTTTAATTGGTCATATCCAGCTGTAATTGATCCAAACGAAAAACCGCCTACCCAAACAAAAGTCCAATCGGGATTATCTTTTGCTAACTGAATAAAATCAAGGACACCTTTGCGAACTTGAACTTGGCCAACGCCCAACACAGTATACCCTTGCTCAGGTAAATTTAGCTTTTGTCGTAATTTTGTTTTTTGTATTATTGGCTGTTTATAGAACACTTTTTTTGAAACAAAATTTGGTATAAATGTTATTTTTTCCCGTTTCACGCCTAGTGCAACTAGCTTATCAATAAATACTGGGTTTACGACTACAATTTGATCCATTCGCTTATAAAATGTCATCATGTACCAATAAAAAATCTTTTTAAAGGGCCACCATAACTTAATTGAGTCCTCAAGCGTTTCTGGAATAAAATGCACGTATCCGACCTTAGTACCACGCCCAGGTAAGAAAGTATTCAAGAAAAACCCCAAATTAATCGTATGATAATGACTAATATCTGTCTTAGCTAAGTTGTTAAATTTCAACTCAAATTCATTTGGAAACTTTTCAGTTAATAAATTAACGAGTTCTCGATAAGCTGAGCCAACGCCCTGTCCAGGAACTGTCTCCGCAGCAGAAAACATTGTAATTCGAATCATTTTCCTTCTTTATGGAAAGACGTCCTAGTTAAAAATGATTTTGCATATTCCAAATCATTACTAGTTGCTTCTTCCATATCCTCCTCTTCATGGTAGACAACCAATGCCTCAGAGTAACAATCTAACACACGTTGTCCAAATGTTACCGCATCTATGTCATATAATACTTTTTCACGAATCGACGGTTGACCAATTATACGATGTGCTTGTTTCGCCATCAAATAATTAACAACTGGTTCTAATAATTCGTAACTATCATCAGCTAATGCGCCAATATTATCATCAATCACAACTGTTTCTAAATACGGACTACGTATTGCAACAACGGGTGTATTAGCTGTCATAGCTTCAATAAAAGTCAAGCCTTGCGTTTCAGAAATCGACGCTGATAAAAAAACATCTGCTAATTTGTAATAGCCATAGACCTCATCATGATCAACTTCCCCAGTAAAAATAACATTATTTGAAATTTCTAAAGAACGAACATGATCTTTTAATGCTGCCATTGCTGGTCCACCACCAACAATCAAAAAAATTGCATCGGGGACTTTTATCAATACTTCAGCAAAAATTGATAGTGCCGTATCAATATTTTTTTCAAAGGCAATACGCCCTAAAGATAAAACAACTGGGGTATCAGATGATAACCCTAATTTTTGTCGTAATTGACTACTTGTATCTTCGGACTCAGCATGTTTTACGTTAACACCAGTTGGGATAATTTCGATAGGGGCTGATACTTTGTATTTTGTCAAAGTATCATACGTTTGTTTAGAAGGTGCGATAACACCGGTCATTCCTATCATAAAACTACGTGCAATCACGGCAACGCTTGCAGGCCTAATAATTTTGCCATTAGCAACATAATGTAAATAATCCTCATAATTTGTATGGAATGTGTGTACTGCTGGTATTTTTAGTTGCCGTGCAACTAATTTACCAATTAATCCCAATGAGAACTCAGTTTGCGTGTGCACAATATCTAATTGTAATTTTTTTGCCAATTGTATGGCCTGAATCCCACCTCGATATGACAATCGTCGATCTTTAAATCCAATAAAAGGAAAGCTTGGGAACCGATAAACATCTGGTTCTAAAACATCCTTTGGTACATTTGGATCAGTAGATGTAAATATATATACACGATGACCACGTGCAGTCAGTTGTTGACGTAACGTTTGAATTGATGTGACAACTCCTGAAACTTGTGGTGCATATGTATCTGTAAATAACCCAATATTCATGACCAACCAGCCTTTCACTAAATAGCTTATCCCTTTATAATACCAAAATTCCATTTAGAACGGTTAAAAAGCAATATAAAAAGAGCTAGAAAATTTATATTGTCCTAAAAATTAGGACTAACAACAAAACTTTCTAGCTCTTAAACTATAACTAACTAACTTTATTTTCTGCTAAAATTTTTTCTACTAATTCATCCATTTCTGGTGAACGTTGCCATTCAGTAAACTCAGAAATGGCAACGTTGGTTGGAATCTCAAAACTTTCATTCACAAATTTTTCATATTTTATTACATTAGTAGAATGTGGAATATTAATTTTCAAAATACGCACTTTTTTAATCATGCCCTCTTCAACCGCATATTCTGATTGACCATTATGTAATAAATTACCAATTTCTTTATACGAGGAACCATCATTACGTGTGATTTCTTCAATAATATCTAAGGTTTGAAAGGCTTCTGCCATTATTGAACACCAACTTCTTGTTGCACAACAGCAACAATTTGATCAACATATGCGTCAACAGACTCTTGGGTTGGTGCTTCTGCCATAACTCGCAACAAATCCTGTGTTCCTGAAGGACGTACTAGTACACGACCTTCATCTCCCATTTCAGCTTCAACACTATTAATCACTTGTTTAATAGCCTCATTATCTAAAGCTTCTTTTTTATCTTGCACTTTAACATTGACTAATTTTTGTGGATAAATAGTCATTTCGGCTGCTAATTCTGATAATGATTTATCAGTCTCTTGCATTACGTGTAGTAATTGCAAGGCTGTTAACATACCATCACCGGTTGTTGCCCAATCCAAAAACACAACATGTCCAGATTGTTCACCACCCAAGTTATAACCAGATTTGAGCATTTCTTCAACGACATAACGATCACCAACAGCAGTCTTAACTGAGTGCATATCATTAGCAGACATCGCTTTATACATACCAATGTTAGACATAACAGTTGTAACAATTGTATCTTGCTTTAGACGACCATGACCCGACATAAACTTACCAACAATGAACATAATCTGGTCACCATCAACAATTTGTCCCTTTTCATCCACTGCAATCAAACGATCACCATCGCCATCAAAAGCAAGACCAACTTGTGCATCATGTTCCAAAACAAATTTAGCCAATGTTTCTGGGTGAGTTGAGCCAACATTTTTATTAATATTAAGTCCGTCTGGATTGGTTCCCATCGTTTCAAAATCAGCACCCATATCTGCAAATAAATTAGCTACCAAACCAGATGTAGCACCATTAGCAGCATCAATAGCTAACTTCATACCATCAAGATTACTTGGAATAGTTGTTTGTAAATATTCCAAATATTTAGCAGTTCCTTCCTTAAAATCAGAAACGGATCCGAGACCCTCTGCTGCTGGACGAGGTAATGTATCTTCTGGTGCATCTAATAAAGCTTCAATTTCAGCTTCCAGCTCATCAGATAGTTTCATACCATCAGAACCAAAGAATTTAATCCCATTATCTTCAGCTGGATTATGAGATGCTGTAATTTGAGCACCCGCATCAGCTTTTTGGGCACGTACTAAGTACGCAACACCTGGCGTTGAAATAACGTCTAATCGTTGAATTTCAATACCAACAGATAATAAACCTGCAATTAGTGCATATTCCAACATTTGGCCTGACATACGTGTATCACGTCCTACTAATACACGTGGGCGATGATCAACGGCGTGGCGTGTTAATACAGCACCACCCATACGACCTAATCGAAATGCTAATTCAGGTGTCAATTCTTTATTAGCAATCCCGCGTACGCCATCTGTTCCAAAATAATGTAATTCAACCATAACTTTCTTACTCCTTAGGTGTAACAACTACTGATACTGTCTTGGGTTCTACACTCTCAGCACCATCTGGTACCTTAACTGTCACTTCTTGTTCACTTTCTGCTGTAATGTTTGATAAATCAACGACCGCTTGGACGCTCTTTAATTTATTTAACACATCAACATTGCCTTTTACAGCAACTTCGTTTACTGAACCAGATAGTGTAAATTCAGTAGCATTGCCATTCTTTGTTTTTAGATCTAACGGTACTTGTTTCGTACCATTCCCCTTCTCTATCGGGATTTTTACAGTTGTATCTTGTGGTGACACGGCAACGTCAACGGGATTGTTATTCACATCAACTGCTTGCAAAGTGACTTTTTGTTTTGTTGTCTTTTTTGTATCACGTTCTAACTGTACATTTGCCACCACACTATCTACAGCATTGATGGCATTTTGCCGGCCCATGATTTGTACATTATTAACTGAACTTGTCACAGTACCTACCGTGTAACCATCAGCGATTGCTTCCTTATTATAATTTGTTTTTACTGAATAATAAGATGACGTTCGCTTATAGATTGTCAAATTTACTTTGGGTTGTTTTATTTTATAAGTTAAGTCCTTATTTAATCCAACTACTTTTAACGTTACTGTATGTGTACCATCAGATAAATTTTTTAAATTAGCTGCTACTTGAAAATTTTTTGTATTTTTAGCCGCAGTAACTAACGCTGCTGGTCCACTAACACTCACTTCAACGTTATCTGGTGCACCACTAATGTAAAAGTCATCTGTATTAATGCCCGTAAATTGAATGGGTACTGTTACTTTATCAGTTTTAGATGATGCTATTTTACTAATATTTGCAAAACCTTCTGTTTGATTATCCGTCCGTCGATTAGATGACGCTTGTGAATCAGTATAAGCGGACATAAAGACAGCAACAGCTAGAGTCAAAAGGCCATATACTATTTTATCCGTATGCCATTTCATATCACTTATCTCCTCGCTTTAAAAAAGATTGCACTTGTGTCCACCATGACTTATCAGCTTCTTCATCTGAAGTAACCAATTGGCGGGTAAGATACTTACGGTAATCTTCACGTGACAACGATTGCATCAATTCCGAATTTCTCGTAATTGATACTGCACCGGTCTCTTCAGAAACAACAATCGTTAATGCATCTGTTACTTCAGAAATCCCAACAGAGGCACGATGACGCGTTCCTAATTCTTTAGGAATTGTGGCACTATCTGATAATGGCAAATAAGCTGCAGCAGTTGCCAAACGACTATCTTTTAGTATCACTGCACCATCATGTAAAGGTGTATTTGGAATAAACGTATTAATTAATAATTGACTAGATATTTCTGCATCAATTGGAATACCTGTTTCAATATATTCTTCTAAACCAGTTTCCATTTCAATTGAAATCAAGGCACCAATGCGGCGCTTTGACATATATTGAATGGCATCATCTAATTCATTTACCAAACGCATTTCTGATTGATAAGCTTGCTTTTGTCTAAACAACCCGGAACGACCTAGATGTTCTAGTCCTCGACGAATCTCAGGTTGAAATACAATAACTAAAGCAATCACTCCCCAATTAATAACTTGATCGGTTAACCATGAAATTGTGGCTAGACCAAAATACCAACTAATAATTTTCACAATAATAACAATCGCCACACCACGCAACAAGGTTATTGCCTTGGTCCCGCGAATCAACATCATTAATCGATATAGTACCCACCAAACGATGAGCACATCAATAATACGGACAATACTTATGCTTTTTAACAGGGTCTCAATATCAAAATTCATCTTAACTCCTACTCTTCCAAATTAGTTAACATACCTGCTTCAGTAAAGTTAATATTTTGACGGATATTCAAACTAGTTGTACTAGATATAAAATGAGCTTCCGTCAAATGTTGTACTGCTTCACGCTGCGCATTTAAACCAATTAATTCGAGCTCCATTTTAAGTGCTTCAGCATTTTTAACACTCGATTGACCATGACGTTCACGTTCAATTTGAGCACGATACATAATAATTAAATTATACGCCGCAGTTTGATCAAGATGTGAACTTTGCGCTTCATCGGTACTGATATATTTCGAAATAGCAGCGATTGCTTCCTTTGATGCCTCATGGCGAGCTAATTGATATTCTGACAACAATTTATCTGAGGAATCATCACTTAACCAGACACGAATCATCCGACCAAAGCCAGTGAAAAATCGCCGAATTTGACGCCATGTTCGTTTACCACGATCATGTGTGACCAAATCATCTAATTCTGATTCAGCTCGATCAATACGACGGCCTTCACTAGCAAACACTAAGGGTGAAATCCGCTCATCTACTAATAATCTTTGCACTGCTCCGCGTTCTGTCTCTAATGCAAATTCTCGTAGCGTCATTTCTGCATCCAAAATTGGACTCATTTTATCAGCTTTCATAAATTGCAGTTGCAATTGTCTAATTTGACTTTGATAGCGACGAATAATATCATAAACAACCGCTTGATTGGATTCTCGACGACGAGCCTCAATCTCACGAACAGCCGACTGTAATACGTAGACACGCGCTCTAGGTTCTGACATATGCTGAGCAACTTTCGCTTTCGCTTTAGTTGCTCCTGGTGGGACTTGTGTCTTCTTTTCACCACCAACAATAGGTAGTAAGACAATCGCCATAATCAAAGATAAGATAATCGTAATAGCTGCAATGAACAACATCAATGCTCGCTGTGGAAAAGGTGCGCCACTATCTGTTACCAATGGTACAGATAACACACCGGCCATAGTAACAGCTCCACGCACACCAGTCAAACCAGATGTTAAGGCCACTCGCCATGAAGCTGTTTCATTTTTGTGGTTTTTTAAACGCACCCATTGCGTTACATAAGTCCAAGTCACACGAATACCGAAAATAATTAGCCAAGTTACCACTGAATAGAATAATGCCATTGGTAGTGAGATAGCTGCACTTAGATGTGTGGCTAAGGGGAATTCAATTCCTAATATAACAAATATGTACCCATTTAATAAATAACCAAAAACATTCCACGTGTTGATACCAACAACATGTAATTCACCAGTATAGTCCACATCATATTTTGTATGAATATTTAAGATAATGGCCGCAACAACTACTGCAATAACACCAGATGCATGAATCTCTTCAGCTAAAATGTATACCAAAAATGGTGTGAATAATTGTAGAACAACTCGTAAAGAAACATCATTATTACCATGCGAAGATAACCAATCTCCAATCGCATTAAGGATAAATCCCATTAGAGCCCCTACTAAGGTTCCCATAATTGAAACATAGAAAAACTCGCCCGTTGCTTCCCACAAAGAAAATGTACCAGCTGTTGCAGCTGCAACAGCAAATTTAAAGCCGACCAGACCACTAGCATCATTAATTAAACTTTCACCAGCTACCAAGTGCATAATTGACGGTGGTAACTTTGCTTGCGATGCAATTGCAGATACAGCTACTGGATCAGTTGGTGACAAAATAGCTGCAATCGCTAAAGCGACCGGCAATGGTAATTCTGGTACCATCCAATAAATTAAAAAACCACCAATAATTGTCGTAATAAAAACCAATAAGATAGCATTACCAAAAATTGGTCCCCTCAATTCCCATAACTCTTTTTTGGGGAAACGCCATGCATCTGAATAAAGCAAAGGCGCAATAAATAAAAGCAAAAACCATTCTGTATCAAGTTCAATTTTAACATTTAAAAAAATAGCTACTAATAATCCTAAAGCAATTTGAAATAAACTAACCGGAATTTTTTTAAAAAAATAACCTAACACATTACCTAACACGACTAAAAATGTCAGGCCTACAACGGTTTGTAGTAACGCCATTCGCACTCTCCTTTTTAATTCCTATTTTCTACCCAATATTCGAACTTCAGTTTCCAAATCAACCTTAAATGTTTGATAAACAGTTGTCTGAACATGTTTAATTAAATTAACATAATCACTTCCTGTTGCATGCCCCCGATTTACAATGAAACCAGCATGTTTAGTTGACACTTGCGCATCCCCAATTTGATACCCTTGTAGCCCAGCATCCATGATTAATTTGCCAGCAAAATATCCAGTTGGTCGCTTAAATACTGAACCACATGATGGAAATTCTAATGGCTGTTTTTGAGCACGACGCTCATTATAATCTGCCATTTTGGCGCCAATAACTGACCTTTTCCCCGGCTTTAATACAAAAGTTGCGCTAACAATAATATCACCAGTTTCTTGAATCAAACTATGCCGATAACCAAATGCTAACTCTGCTGCTGCATATGTTTTGAGCCGACCATCCGCTGTAATCACATCTGTACTTTCTAACACTTGATCAATTTGTCCACCATAAGCACCCGCATTCATAAACACGGCGCCACCGACAGAACCTGGAATCCCTGCAGCCCATTCTAGACCTGTTAAAGCATATTCATAGGCCATTTGAGCTGTTTCAATAATCCAGGCGCCTGCTTCTACAACAATATGATTACCGAGTGCTTTAATCTGTTTCATTTCTGTCAAGAAAATAACTAATCCAGATAATCCATCCTCTGTAATAACCAAATTTGATGCATTTCCTAGTACTGTTATCAAAATATTTTGTTCATTTGCATATTGCACAACTTCTTTTAATTCTGCTTGTGTCTTTGGCCAAAAGCACCAATCTGCTGGCCCACCAACACGCGTGTTGGTATAATTTCCTAACTTAACATCCGTTTGAATATTATACTTTGGAAATATTTCAATCAACGTCTTCATTTTTTTCCCTCAATCAAATTACTTTAACCAATTGTTTTAGTGGTTCTACACCAAAAACTTCTGTTTGTTTAACTAATATTTTTGTAGCAGCAACCGTATCATCCAACGCATTATGATGATGCTGTAGATCAATTGCTAATGCTTCAGCAACTGTATTTAACTTATGATTAGTCAACTGAGGGTAAAGTTTGCGCGATGTCCGTACAGTATCTAACGATAAATAATGTGGTTGTGTAATGTCATAATGAGCAAGCGTTGCCCGCAAGACACTATTATCAAAAGATGCATTGTGTGCAATAACCAACTGATTAGGTGTATAAAATTGTTTAATCTTTTCCCATACTTCAGGAAATACTGGTGAATTGATGACATCTACTTCTGAAATACCATGAATACTTGTATTTCGTCTATCGAATATCGTATCCGGTTTAATCAACGTATAAAACTCATCAACAAGTTGATTATCACGTACAATTGCTAACCCCAGTGAGACTGCACTATGACGTTTAGCGCTAGCCGTTTCGAAATCCATTGCGACAAAATTCATCTTTACACCTCATTACTTTACGACTACTAAAGTCATATCAAAAGCCGGTACATTTTCGTGGTCGCTATTTAAAACCATTTTTTCTGAACCAACTACCCGTTTAAATCCTATTTTTTCATAAATATGAATTGCTGCAGCGTTACTAGTTTGAACAGTTAGCATCATTTTTTCGACTGTACTGAATGTCTGTGCCCAATCGCACAATTCTGCTAACATTGCCTGTGCTAATCCATGTCCTTGAAAATCATTTATGACAGCTACCCCAATTTCTGCAACTTTGGGTTGTCCTGGCATAGCGGCTGCCGATGCTAACCCAACTAATTGACCGGTCTCTGTTTTGGATACAAGCATTATATTATTGGTTGTTGTTTGTAAAATATCAATATTATCCGCTTCTTCCTGCACTTCAATTTGATTTAGATCTTGTTCAACAATGAAGGTATTTGATTCATCTTGCAGTTGAAAAATCAAATGCATTAAATTAACGGCATCTTGCCGGTCAGCTGGACGAACAAAAACTTCCATTATTTCTCCATTTCAGACAACAAGGCGACTGATTTATCACCACTTGCTGTCAGTGTAATAACACGTTTTGTGTCATAGTTTGGGACACGTTCAAAAACAATTTTTAAAACATCATCAGGCAAGTCTGGCTTAATATATTGTGACCATTCAACCAACGCAACTCCCTCACCACCAAAATATTCTGATAGACCAAGGTCTTCAGCGTTGCCCTCTTCACCCAAACGATAAACATCTAAATGATACAAAGGAAATTGTGTTGTTTGATATTCACGTACTAATGTAAAGGTTGGACTTTTAACTGGCCGTTTAATACCCAGTGCTTTCGCAAATCCTTGCGTAAAAGTGGTTTTACCAGCTCCTAAATCACCTGATAATAAAATTGTATCTCCTGCTTTAACATTTTTTGCTAATTTTGCAGCTATTTCTTGTGTTTCATTCACTGTTTCAACTAATATTCTCATAATTAAAAGTATACCATTTTTCACCTTTTGATTACAGCTTAACCACAGGCCAGACTGCCAACAAAAAAGCCCATGTAAAATAAATTTTGCTGAGCGTTCTTGATCCTAATTATTTCAGAATCGATTAATTCAATTGATTAACTGATAATTCGTCGGGCACCTCGTATACAATTGGTTCTGTCCAAGCTAGCATTTCATCCGTTAATTGTAATTTGGTAATACTCCCCTGGTGATACGATTGAAAATAATAGCTACGACTTTCTGATACAGTAGCTGCACGATATACAGAAAAAGTTTGTTGATGTCCTCGATTTTGCGGGACTGTCACGCTATCAAGTAAATGCCAGCTTGTTATGATGGCTTCATTCTCATCATTAGGCTGATCAGCTCGTTCTTTTAAATAAGCCGCTCTCAAAAAACGAACGCCTGGTGAATATGAGCCTGGTGGGGTTGCTTTACCAGAAAGTTTCCCAGTTGTCACCTTTGGCACGTTGATACCAATAGTTCCTGCTTTAAATTCTGGTTTAAACTCAACATATTTTTCTAACTGTTTAATTTGTTGCTCAAAATAGGGACTGTTTGTCACAATCCCTAGTGGGTTCGCCACAATTTTCATTGGCCAAGTTGTCGGTTCAACAACAACGACAGCCCCAGTTGTATCAGTGACTGCATAATGCAATTCTGGGTTACCATATTTGATAACACTATTTTTTTCTGACATCAATTGAATTTGATCAATATGCGCTGTCATATCGGCAACAGACTTAAAATTGCCTAATAACCAGAACATAAATTCAAACGGTGCAATTTGAACCTTGTCATTATCAATATCATCCACAAAATTGGCACCATTACCAAACGTCAATTTTTGCGCACTTAAACCAAATTCATTAACCCCATCTGCAATATCTGTTCTTTTACTGCTTAACTCACCACCGCCAATGAAGGCATATTTATTTTGAATTAAATGTCTGTTAAAAGATGAATGCCACTTATACTTTCTTGGCACAAACATTGGTGAATTTTCAAGTTGTGGCCAATCCATTGTGCGTGATAACACATGTGTGCCATCTTTTGCAATTTGTAAAATACTTGTACACATACTGTTCCACCTACCTTTACCGAAAAAATATTTATTAAAAAAGCGCTGTTAAATTCTCTTAAAAGTTACATGACTTTTAAAACGAACTCAAACGACGCTTTATGTTTTATTTAATTGGCGACTGATTGCGCCGCAGTAATAATCGCTACTTTATAGACATCTTCTTCGTTGGCACCACGTGACAAGTCAGAAACAGGTTGTGCTAATCCTTGTAAGATTGGTCCAATAGCTTCAAAGCCACCTAAACGTTGTGCAATTTTATAACCAATGTTACCAGATTGTAAGTCTGGGAAGACAAAGACATTTGCATGACCAGCAACTAATGAATCAGGTGCCTTAGCTTGTCCAACCTCTGGTACAAAGGCAGCATCAAATTGTAACTCACCATCTAACGGCAAATCTGGTGCTAGTTGCTTAGCTATTTCAGTTGCTTCTTGAACCTTATCAACCTGTGGTGCTCGCGCTGAACCTTTAGTTGAAAAACTCAACATAGCAACTTTCGGATCAATACCAAATACACGTGCTGTTTTAGCAGATTGTACGGCAATTTCAGCCATTGTTTGGGCGTCAATGTCAATGTTAATTGCAGCATCCGCAAAAATATAGCGTTCATCATTACGTTGCATCACAAAAGTACCTGAAATACGTGATGCATCAGCGCTAGTTTTAATAATTTGCAAAGCTGGGCGCACCGTATCTCCAGTAGGATGGTTGGCACCTGAAACCATACCATCAGCTAGATTCATGTAAACGAGCAGCGTCCCAAAATAATTTGGATCACGCAACCATTTTTTAGCTGTTGCTGTATCCGTCTTACCATGACGACGTTCCACCAAAACGCGGACCATCTCTTTAAAATCATCTTTTGGATAAGACGCAATATCAATCACCGTAATTTGTGATAAATCAAAATTATTTTTTTTTGCGGTTGCATCGATACTTGCTTTTTTACCTAATAAAATTGGTTTAATCAATCCATCAGCTGCTAAACGAACTGCAGCTCCTTGAATACGTTGATCTTCACCTTCTGGAAATACTAGGGTTTTATTTTGCCCTTTAATTTTATCTGCTAATTGTTCGAACAATTCCATGATGGACAAACCTCGTCTCTTTCATTAATAATTCATTATCATATTACACAATTATTATAACACAAATGTTGATACACCAACGTTTTAAAAGAGTTTCACTAATGGGACAGTTATTAAAAAGATTATCCCCAGTCAATGGGGTTGCAACCTGCTGCCACCAAAAATTGGTTTGTCTGACTAAACGGTTTAGATCCAAAAAAACCACGATATGCCGATAATGGACTCGGATGTGGTGCTTGCAAAATTAAATTCTGCACTCCAGTTATTAATGTTTGCTTCTTTTGTGCTTGCTTGCCCCATAAAATAAATACTGTCGGTTGCTTTTGTTGCGCTACTAAATGAATAATTTCATCTGTTAATGGTTCCCAAATTTTACCAGCGTGACCACCAGCCTGGTGTGCTGGTACCGTCAACACTGTATTTAGTAATAAAACACCTTGATTAGCCCAACGATGTAAATCACCATCTTGGGGTGCTGCTATACCTAAATCATCAACCAATTCTTTATAAATGTTAATTAACGACTTAGGCAAGGCCATCCCCGCAGGGACTGAAAAGCTCATTCCCTGCGCTTGCTTTGGATTAGGATATGGATCTTGTCCAAGAATAACGACCTTCACTTCACTTAGTGGCGTTGCTGTTAAAGCGGCAAATATATTCTCACGTTTTGGATAAACAATTTCATTGCCATAGGCGGTGTCTAAAAAGGAATTTATACGTTCTAAATATAAACTACCTACGGCAGGTTGTACTACTTTTTCCCAGTCTGCTGGTAAAAATGATGCCATATTAACTTTCCTCCTCATAAATGTTATCTACTATTCATTATACTGACTAAACACTGATCTAAAAGGGATATGTTAAAATAAAGTAAGTTAAATCCTTGTTTTATACTATAAGGAGGTCTTATTTTGCACCATTTATATTTATCACAACCTCTTAAAGAACGCTCCGGTACAACTACCGTTACGACTTATGACCAAACGATTAAATATTTTGTTTCAGGACAGATTGGTCATCGCCATAACAAATTAACCATCTTCAATGAGGGTTATGAACCATTGGCCACGATTACGCAAATTTCTGGTGGTCTCTTACCACGCTTTATATTATCCAAACACGATAAGCAAGTAGGGTCATTCGGTATTTCACTCAAACGTCATGAACTTTTATATATTAATACACTTAATTGGTTTGTTTTGGGACGTCTTGAAAAACGTCATTTTCAAATATCAACAGTTAACCATCAATTAGCAAACGCTTATCCACTAGCAGATAAACGATTAGAGGTGACCCTACCAAATCATAATCAAGAAGATTTACTTGTGTTAATCATCGCTTTTTTAGACCGTTGGTTATTTATTGCTCATCGTTACCCGCTCACTTGGCCCAATCTGTTCAACACACCATCACCGTTAGTCACGCCGTTTAGCAGATCAAAACCATCCAACCTAAAATAATCTACAAAAACAAAAGTGCCTTGCGTTATTAGACTATTTCTAATAACGCGAGGCACTTTGTGTTTCAGCTACTGTACAAATTAAGCATTTAAAACCTTATTCAAAAATTCACGTGTACGTTCATTTTGTGGATTTTCAAATATTTCAACTGGCCTACCCTCTTCTTTGATAAGACCATCTGCAAAGAAGACGACACGATCTGCCACTTGTTTTGCAAATCCCATTTCATGTGTCACCACAATCATCGTCATACCTTCTCTAGCCAACTCCTTCATGACATCTAACACATCCCCAACCATTTCTGGATCAAGGGCTGATGTTGGCTCGTCAAACAACATAATTTCAGGATTCATGGCTAACGCACGAGCAATGGCAACACGTTATTTTTGACCACCAGAAAGCGTATCTGGCTTAACATCTGCTTTTTCTGACAAACCAACTCGTTCTAACAATACTTTAGCTTTATCAATTGCTTCAGACTTAGTCATTTTACCCAATTGGACTGGTGCTAAAATCATGTTTTCCATAACAGTTAAATGTGGAAACAAATTAAAATGTTGGAACACCATACTCACTTTTTCACGGACTTTATCGATATTAACTTTAGAGTCGCTAATGTTATGACCATCAATTACAATTTGACCACTATTAATTTCTTCTAACTTATTTAGTGAGCGTAAAAAGGTTGATTTACCAGAACCAGAAGGACCAATCATAACAACAACTTCACCCTCATTGACAGCTAAGTTCAAACCTTTTAATACTTCATTTTTACCGAAACTTTTGTGAACATCATGTGCTTCAATAATTGCTGTCATTATTTGATCCTCTTTTCTACCCAATTTGATAACCACGTTAGCAACGTAATCACGATAAGATACAATGCAGCAATCATCAACCAAACTCGGAATCCTTGTAGGTTACGAGCAATAATTAGCGTACCCGTCTGCGTCAATTCAATGATACCAATTGCCGACAAAATTGACGTGTCTTTTAACGTGATAATAAATTGGTTAATGAAACTTGGAATCATTAAACGAATTCCTTGTGGCATCACAACTTTACGCATCGCTTTACCATATGGCAATCCTAGTGAACGTGCTGCTTCTAATTGGCCCGAATTAACAGACTTAAAACCACCACTTACAAATGCCCCAATATAGGCACCTTCGTTTAGAATTAACGTAATGACCCCTGCTGTAAAGGCTGGAATCTTTTGGCCTGTTAAGTTGGGGATACCAATGTATATAAAGAATGCTAGTACTAGCATAGGTAATCCACGGAAAATATAGATAACTGTTGTTGATAGACCGCGAGCAAATTTACTTGGCATAACACCAAGAATTCCCAGTAGTATTCCCCAAATTCCAGCTAAAACAATACCAACTAACGTCAATTCTAACGTCTTAACTAACCCAGTAAACAAAGCACTTTTATTTTCGTTAAACAGACTCCAAATAGTTGTTTCTTTCTCAGAATTATCAGCCGCATTTTTTTTGTAGTTATAGCTACCTTTACCTAGATAACGATTGACAATTTTATCATATGTGCCATCTTTGACAATCGCAGCATAACCTGTATTGAATTTCTGTAATAATTCTTTATTGGCACCTTTTTTAACACCAAAACCGTACCAATTTCCTTTAGCTGGATCAGTAACAATTTTTAGTTTCGTTCCTTGCTTAATGGCATAGGCCATAACAGGTTGATCTTCAAACGCTGCTACTGTATTACCAATTGCAACATCGTTGTACATTGTATTTGAATCATTAAAGTAAGTTATTTTAAAACCATACTTCTTTGATATTTCACGGGCATAATCAGCCCCAGCACTACCTGTTTTTGCTGCAACAGTCTTACCCTTTAAGTCCGATAACCCTTTAACTTTCGCCTTATCCGTGGTAGCCATTACGATCCCACTTTTATAATAAGGAGTTCCGAAATTGAACATTTTTTACGTTCATCAGTGATTGACATACCAGCAACGATCCCGTCAACCTGCCCTGCTTGAACGGCTTGCACCCCTGCGTTAAAACTCATTGGCTTTAAATTATAGGTGAAATTTTCACGTTTTGATATTTCTTTCAACATATCCATATCAATACCACGATAGTCTCCCTTATCCGTTTGAAATTCAAACGGTGGAAAGGTCGTATCAGTTGTAATGGTATAGTTTGGCGTTGCAGCATGGACAGCTGGTGAACTAATCGTGACACCAATTGCCAAGCTAGCGAACGCTATTAGACTCATTAACCACTTGCGCATTCTTTATTCCTCCAAGAATCTTCTCATTCCCATTAATTGTACGCTATTGTCCTAATAAGCGGGTAAATAATGTTAGTTTTTCTAACATAAAAAGCAGCAAGATAAATTTTTTTTACACGATTATTATATGATTTAACATCAATATATAAAAATAGCAAATCAACCTAAATGGCTGATTTGCTATTTTTTAAAACGAAAGACTTATTTTATATTCTTTCGTCAATCATTAAATTTTCAGCCTACTAATAGCGTTTTTTCATCGTTCGATGTAAATCGCGATCCTGATCACGTTTTTTAATCGTTTCACGCTTATCATAACTGTGTTTACCAGTAGCAACACCAATCAATACTTTCGCAAAACCATGTTTTAAATAAACTCGTAATGGCACAATCGTTTTACCTTGTTGCGCAACAGCTGCTTGTAAGGTATCAATTTCTTTCTTGTGTAATAATAAACGCCGACTACGTAATGGATCATGGTTAAATCGATTACCTTGTTCAAACGGACTAATATGAACATTATCTAACCACGCTTGTCCATTACGAACTTGTACGAATCCATCCCCTATTGTAATCTTGCTAGCACGAACCGATTTAATTTCGGTTCCCGTTAATTCGATACCAGCCTCATATGTTTCAGCAATTGCATAATTATAGCGCGCTTTATTATTCGTGGCCAATGCGTCATTTGTACGTCGCTTTTTTTTAGCCATGATAACCCCCTAAATTGTCTTATGAATGGCGTCCCTTACGATTAGAATCTTGACGCTTGTCATCAGGCTTGCGCTTATTATGGTATGCACCAAATGGCTTACCATCATTATGTGTCTTACCACCCTTTGTTGAACGGTTACGCTTATCATTATGACGACGATCACCACGATTCTTGTTACCAAAAGCACCACGATTGTCTTCAGGTACTTTGATATCAGTAGTTGGTGCTTCTTCTGGATCTACTAACACAAAATCGATTGATGATTGTTCTTTATCAACACGAACAACACGTACCTTAACAGGTTGACCAATTTGGTAAATGTGATGCAAACGGCGTCCAATAAGTGCCATGTGCGCTTCATCATAAACATATTGATCATCGGTAAAGTTAGAGATATGAATCAAGCCTTCAACCGTATTTTCTAATGAAATAAACATGCCAAACTTCAAGACACCATTCACAACACCATCAAATTCCTGTCCGACCTTATCAAGCATATACTCTGCTTTCTTCATCGCATCTGTATCACGCTCGGTATCAACTGCCCGACGTTCCTTAACTGAAGTTTCTTCACCAATTTGAGCTAATTTATCAGCATACTTGGCTTGCGCTTCTTCACCAAGGCCGTTCTTTTCGTACCACTTGATTAAACGATGAACTGTTAAATCAGGATAACGACGAATTGGTGACGTAAAGTGGGTATAATAGTCTGCACCAATTCCAAAATGACCTAATGGATCATTAGAGTACTTGGCTTGTTTCATTGTCCGCAACATCATGGTTGACACCATTTGTTCTTCAGGACGATCTATAAAGAAATTATGAATGCTTTGCAAGTCTGTTGACTTAATTTTTTCAGGATCAATCTTAACCGGTGCACCCAATGCTTTAACAAAATCAACAAACTTTTCAACGCGGTCAGCGTCTGGTGATTCGTGAATACGATACAAGAATGGCACTTTCGCCAAATCAAAATGCATTGCAACCGTTTCATTCGCTGCTAACATAAATGACTCGATTATGCGTTCAGATAAGCCGCGTTCACGTAACTCAATGTCCGTGGGCTTACCTTGTTCGTCGACAATAATCTTTGCCTCTGGCGCATCGAATTCTATAGCACCACGCGCTGTACGCTTTGCCGCCAAAGCCTCATGTAATTCAGCCATATCTTCAAACATCGGCACCAATTCTGCATATTCCGCACGTGTTTCTTCATCACCCGCTAGAATGGCATTCACAGCTTTATAAGTCATACGCGCATGTGAACGCATCACTGATGTATGTAAACGATGTTTAACCAAATTCCCCTTTGGTGTAAACTCCATCTCTGCCGACATTGCTAGTCGATCAACACCTGGATTCAAAGATGCAATACCATTAGAGATTTTACGAGGAAGCATTGGAATGACACGGTCCGTCAAATAGACTGATGTACCACGATTATATGCCTCTTCGTCTAATGGCGTGCCTTCAACAGCATAATGAGAAACATCCGCAATATGAACTCCTAAATGAAAATTACCATTTGGCAACTTCCAAACCACAACGGCATCATCCAAATCCTTTGATTCAATTGCATCAATGGTTACTAGTGGTTGGTCCGTAATATCTTCACGACCTTCACGTTCACTATCTTGCACCTCATCAGGTATTTTTTCAGCTTGGTCCATTGCTGCTTTAGGGAAAACATGTGGTACATCATGGTTATAAACAATTTCCATGATATCAACCCCTGGTTCGTCTTTATAACCAATTTTTTCCACAATCGAACCCGTAAAGTGCTTTGGCATTTCAGCTGAAGGGTATGTTGCAATTGATGCCACTACGACTTCACCATCTGTTGCTGCTAAGCCACCTTCTTTAACTAAAAATTCAAATGAGGCAAATCTTTTATCAGTTAACCGAATGCTACCAATATAACCCGTATATGGGCTACCTAATGTAAATGCACCGACTACTTGTTCACGACCACGGGTGATGATTTCAATAATCTTTCCTTCAGGTCCACGTTTCTCATCACCCTTGTTAAGTAATTTAACACGAACTTCATCACCTTGCGTTGCAAAAGCTGTGTTGTCAGGATTAACAAAAACATCTGGTGCTGTTTCATCGTAATGAACAAAGCCAAATCCTTTATCATTCGCTTTAAATGTACCAATAACACCTTCATGTTCAGCATTGTATTGGAAAGCACCTGCCTCGTTGACTTTAACTTTGCCACTACGCTCTAAAGCAGCCAAAGACTGAACCACTAATTTAAACGCATTTGCGTCATCTAACCGCAACCCATCAGTCAAGGTTTGTGCTGGATAAGCCTGGGTTGGATTCCCTTTCAAAAAACCAAATAATTGGTCCTGTAAATTTTGTAATTCCATTGATTTCTCACTCTTCTTAAAATGAAAGACCCCTCGCAATACATGTCACGAAGGGTCTTGAGTACTGGTAATTTTTAATGTGAAGAAAGGTAAACTAGCGCCAATCCCAAAATAAACCAGATTGCTGCAAGAACAGTCGTGATACGCTGCATAACTGCAACAAATCCGCGGGCCTTTTGGGTTGCAAACAAGTCACCACCGCCACCACCTGACAATGCTGACAAAGCATCTTGTTGTTTTGATGGTTGCATCATAACTGCAATTATAATTAGCGCACCAACTATAATCATTGCCGTTAATAATATGTCGTACATCTTGGTGCCTCCTCTTTCTTCTATTTATAGTCTATATATACTTATATAGCATAACATAGGACTAAGTTTGTCTCAATAAAAAAAGTAAGACTAAGCTAATAATAGCCAAGTCTCACTTGTTTTAAATATTTAATTATTTTGCTTCGTAGTTAACAATTGCATCACGAGCAGACTTGTCAATGTTGTAGAAGCTGTTGATACCCTTGTATTCAGCAACCTTATCAGTTAACAAATCTTCAATGCGCATCAATTGATTGTACTTTGCAATACGATCTGTACGTGACATTGAACCAGTCTTGATTTGACCAGCATTCGTTGCAACAACTAAGTCAGAAATTGTTGTGTCTTCAGTTTCACCAGAACGGTGTGAAACGATAGCTGTATAACCAGCTTCCTTAGCCATTTCAATAGCTTCAACTGTTTCAGTCAAAGTACCAATTTGGTTAACCTTGATCAAGATAGCATTTGCTGCTCCCTTAGCAATACCCTTTGCTAAGAAATCAGTATTTGTAACGAAGAAGTCGTCACCAACTAATTGTACCTTGTTACCAAGACGATCTGTTAACTTAGCCCAGTTATCCCATTGCTCTTCATCATTTAGATCTTCTGCTTCTGCAAGAGGATCTTCGATTGATACAACTGGATACTTCTCTACCAAGTTTTCTAGATAATCGATAAATTCATCAGTTGTGTATTCCTTCTTATCAGGCTCACCATCTAATGTATAAATCTTACGTTCGTGATCGTAGAATTCTGATGAAGCAACGTCAAATGCAATCGCAACATCTTTACCTGGCTTGTAACCAGCACGTTCAATAGCTTGCAACAAGTATTGGAATGGCTCTTCGTTTGAAGCGAAATTAGGTGCAAATCCACCCTCATCACCAACAGCAGTCGAGTGACCTGATTCCTTCAACAAAGCTTGCAATGCGTGGAAAGTTTCTGAACTCATACGGATAGCTTCAGCAACAGACTTAGCACCAACTGGCATAATCATAAACTCTTGGAAGTCTACAGAATTGTCAGCGTGGGCACCACCATTAACAACGTTCATCATTGGTGTTGGCAAGACCTTTGAGTTAAATCCACCAAGGTAGTTGTACAATGGTGTACCAAGTTCATCAGCAGCTGCACGGGCAGCAGCAATTGAAACACCCAAGATTGCATTAGCCCCTAGCTTGCCCTTATTTGGCGTACCATCTAAGGCAATCATTGTACGGTCCAACAAAACTTGATCAGTAACATCCATACCAATCAACTTATCCTTGATTACCTTGTTAACATTTTCAACAGCCTTCAAAGTTCCCTTACCTAGGAAACGGCTCTTGTCACCATCACGTAATTCAACAGCTTCATTAACACCAGTTGAAGCACCAGATGGTACAATTCCACGACCGAAGCCACCTAGTTCAGTGTAAACTTCAACTTCAACAGTAGGGTTTCCACGTGAGTCCAAAACTTCGCGTGCGTAAATATCAGTAATTGCAGACATGTTGTCTTCTCCTTACTCATTCTTGAAAGTATAGTTATATGGGATTATCCCTCGAAAACTATTGTAACATAATTCAAAGTATATGCTAACAATGACCTTTTCATCAGTTAAAAAGTTCATAAATTAGTCAAATATCGGATATATCTATCATTAAAAACACTTTGCTTGTTCACTCTTTCAAATTCTAGACATTAATTTGCAAGTGATTTGTTGTCATTTTGTTACACTTTTGACCGTCATGTAATTGTTAATCACGTTAAACTAATTAAATCGAATGATTTTTTTGGGGGGATAATTTATGAAACGTACAATTTATACAATTTCACTACTAATTGGACTACTTTTTATCATTCCTGTGTGTTTTTTAAGTACCTCCCAAGCTTTCTCAGGTTGGTTAACCAACCCTGGAGAAGAAGTAACCCATTTACAATCACAAAAACAAGCACAAGCTTCGTCAAAATCTGAGTCATCCAAATTTAGTTCAAGATTAGCTGATAATGGTGTCTTTGTTACTGACTCACAAGAACAAACAACTAATACAAATAACCAAGCTGCTGTGCCAACGAGCACAAAACGTTCTTCACAAACACAAACAAGTCAGCAGTCATTTTATACTCAGACTTCTTCAGCTTCACAAAGCAACGCAAGCCAAACATCAAAAAATTCTAGTTCTAACACTAGCTCGCAACATAATCCCACTTCAAGTAGTCAAACAACTAGTATAAGCAGTAGTACCAGTGCTTCAGAAACGACTTCTTCGGCTTCACAAAGCACCTCTTCAGCCGTTACATCTTCTGATAGCAGTGCTTCACAAAGCACCTCTTCATCAACATCTAGTTCATCTGAACATAGTGATAGTTCTTCGCATAGTTCAGATAATTCAAGTAGTCATTCTGCTGATTCATCAAATGAATCTAACAATGATACTGACACGTCACAAATAATTGACGATGATGTCCCAGATGAAGTTACGCCATCCAAGCCGGATACGGCAATTTCATCAATTGATTAAATTGATTTAGTAAAATGAAAAAACGCTTTGTCCCACATCATAGGGGCAAAGCGTTTTTCATTTATTAACTTTAATTTCGTTTAGCCTGATCAGCTAAACTGATTAATTCTAGGAAAGTCGTTGCATCTAAAGCTGCATCCCCTACTAATACACCATCAATATCTGGTTGTTTTAATAAATCATAAGCATTAGCTGGTTTTACTGAACCGCCATACAAAATACGCACACGATCAGCAATATTCTGATTAAACATATCCGCAACTGTTTGACGAATAATTCGCAAGCTTTTTTGTGCATCAACTGGTGTCATTGCCTGCCCTGAACCGATTGCAGCAGTTGGTTCATACGCTAACAATATACGACTCATTTCCTGTTCTGTCACACCCTTAAGTGATTCCACCACTTGATTAACAATCCAATGCGCATGATCATTTAAAGATGATAGTTGGACAGCTTCATCAATCGCAATAATTGGTTCCACGCCATTTCTTAGCGCTGCTAATGTTTTCAAGTTAACCATTTCATCAGTTTCGCGAAAATAATTACGACGTTCTGAGTGACCAATAATAACTTTGCTTATCCCTAAATCAGCCAAGGCACGTGGACTAGTTTCACCTGTATAAGCCCCTTTATCTTGCCAATACATATTTTCCGCCCCAATTTCAATTGAAGTATCTTTAGCTGCCATAACCATTGTATTTAATAACACGTCTTGCCCTGCTAGTACAGCATCAACATTTGAATAACCATCCAATTTTGGTGCAACATATTGGATATATTGCGATACCTCACTTGGCAGTTTATTCATTTTCCAGTTTGCAATTACAATTGGTCGTCGTGACATCTTTATTACCATCCCTCATTATACTAAAACCAATTATACCACGCATAGTTGTGCAGAACTATTTACACTCAAACTAAATATAGCAACTCATTAAAAAATGCAAAATCATTCATTTCAAACGTGTTTTTTGCTTATATATTCATAATATTCATTTGATACCAAGCACTATTGCACTGTATCCTGACATTGTGACGCGATGTTGATTTATCACAATATCCCCAACAGTCACAAGTTGTTTACCTGGTTGTAACAACCCAAAGCGTGCTTTATTTGGTGATAAGTTTATCAATATCGTCAAAACTTGTTGTCCTAATGTTCGTTGATATCCAATCACGGTATCAGGTAATGACGTCAATGGCGTAAACGCACCCGACACTGCAAGTTTTTCCCAAATTTCATCATGGCGAATTTGTCCTAATTTTTGATAATAATGTAATACTGATGAATTATCTGTCTGTTCATCAGAAACATTAATACCTTGACGATCATTTCCCATCTTTAACCAGGGGGTAGTGTCTGAAAAGCCACCAAACTCAGAAGCATTCCATTGCATAGGCGTTCGTGCATTATCTCGTGATTTTGCATTTATTGAAGCTAAAGCTGATTCCTTTGAATAACCCACCTCTAATGCTTCATGATAATTATTAATCGATGACACATCGTTAAATTCTGCAATATCTTGCCGTTCAAAATTTTTCATTCCTAATTCTTGCCCCTGATAAATAAAAGGTAATCCTGGCAAGAAATAATACATTGTTGCTAATGCTTTGGCTGTCTGTGAAGTTTGATATGCCTTATTTGGCACCAATTTTGAGAGCACTCGTGGTTGATCATGGTTCTCCAAAACATTAGCCAATGTACCTTTAATATCAATTGCTGTTTGTTGTGCGTTAAACATTGCTTGGCGTAAATCTTTAACACGCCAATTACTGCGACCGCGGTACCACTCATCAGGATTTTAAACATCAATATTCATATATGAAAAATCAAAAATAGCTGAAAAATAACCATCAGGCCCGACGTATTTTCCAAGATCGCTATCCGGAACACCATATGCCTCTCCCACTGTTAAGGCATCATATTTATCAAAGGTTTCCGTTTTTAATTCACTCAAAAATAAGTCAATACCTGGACGATTTTGTCCCTTTTTAACAACCGAAACAAGACCATCAACCCCATCAGCGGGTAGACTTGCCCAGTCCAAATCCTTCTTTAAGTGCGTAATCGCATCAACACGGAAACCAGCAACACCCATATCTAGCCACCAGTTAATCATTTTATAAATTTCTTGTCTTAGCTTTGGATTTTCCCAATTTAAATCTGGCTGCTGAGGTGCAAATGTATGGAAATAATACGTTCCTGGTTCTCCAGGTACGGGCTCCCACGTAGAGCCACCAAAAATACTGCGCCAATTATTTGGAACTTCACTATCATTGGTTTGCTTAAAAATATAATAGTCACGATACTCGCTATCAGAATTTGCTAATGCATCAATAAACCATTGATGTTGATCAGATGTATGGTTTATGACCAAATCCATTATTACCTTAATATCTCTTTTTTTAGCTTCCATCAAGAATTTCTTAAAATCCTCTAACGTACCAAATTGTGGATCGATATCTTGATAATCAGCAATATCGTATCCCATATCAACCATTGGCGATTTATAGATTGGAGATACCCAAATCATTGTGACACCTAAATCTTTAATATAATCCAAATGATTAATCATTCCTTGGATATCACCAATACCATCATGATTGGTATCCTGAAAAGAACGCGGATAAACCTGATACACAACCTCATTTTGCCACCATTTTGTATTCATTATAAATCCCCCAGTTATTTATTAATGACTTTAGCTTATAGGAGACTTATTAAATATTCAATAATATAATTACAATAAAAGTAACCGCTTTCATTTATCTTATTTGAACTTTTTATAATAAAATTATCATGTAAAAATCTATTATAAATACAATTTGTTAGTTTATGCATATATAAATAAGCATATCGGGTTAGGATATGTTACCGATAACAGAATCTTATCAAAATTTAAAATTATCGCTAATTAAAAATGGAGATTATCTGTTATTTCAGATAATCTCCATTAAATATTATATTAACTAGTCCACTGAGACATTAGCTTGTACTAAAGCAATGACTTCATCATTAGTTTCAGAATCAACAGCCTGATCAGCTAACTTAGCCATTTCTTGTGTATCTAGTTTCTTCATCAATGAACGAGCTTGCAAAATTGATGTTGCTGACATCGAGAATTCATCCAATCCCATACCAACTAACAAGGGTACAGCAATCGGATCACCCGCCATTTCACCACACATAGCTGCAAACTTGCCATACTTGTGGGCAGAATCAATCACATTCTTAACCAAACGTAAAATTGATGGATTATATGGTTGATATAGGTATGATACACGATCATTACCACGATCCGCAGCCATTGAATAACCAATCAAATCATTCGTTCCGATTGAGAAAAAGTCCACTTCCTGAGCAAATTTATCAGCCAAAACTGCAGCTGCTGGAATTTCAATCATAATACCTAATTTGATATCATCTGAAACGGCAACTCCTTCTTCAACTAGCTTTGCTTTTTCTTCGTTGAAAATATCACGAGCTGCACGGAATTCAGGTACTGTCGCTACCATTGGGAACATAATCCATAATTGACCATAAACAGATGCGCGCAATAACGCACGTAGTTGTGTACGGAAAATATCATCACGATCCAATGAAATACGAATGGCCCGATAACCCATAAATGGATTTTCCTCTTCAGGTAATGGTAAATAAGGCAAATGCTTATCTCCACCAATATCCATTGTACGAACCGTTACGGGTTTACCATCCATACTTTCAAGCACTTTTTTGTATGACTCAAATTGCTCTTCTTCAGTTGGTAATTCAGCAGAGTCCATGTACAAAAATTCTGTACGATACAAACCAATTCCTTCAGCACCATTTTCAATAACGCCATCAAGGTCTTTAGGTGTCCCAATGTTAGCACCAAGCACGAATTCTTTGCCATCAGCAGAAACAGACTTTTCATTCTTCAACTTAGCCCATTCTACTTTTTTAGCAGCATATTCGTTACCTTTTTGTTGGTATGACTCAATTTCTGATGCAGACGGTTCAACTAAAGCAACACCATCTAAACCATCCAAAATTACGGTTTCACCTTCTGAAATTTCTTTTGTGGCCAGATCAGATCCTACAATTGCCGGAATTTCAAGTGTCCGTGCCATAATAGCTGCATGTGCAGTACGGCCACCAACATCAGTAATGAATCCTTTAACATAACGACGATCAAGTTGAGCCGTATCCGAAGGCGTCATATCATGTGAAACAACTATGACTTCTTCATTAATCAACGCTGGATTTGGCAATTCTTTACCTAGCAAGTGACTCAAAATGCGTTTTGTCACGTCACGAATGTCAGCTGCCCGTTCAGCCATGTATGGATTATCATCTGCCATAGCTTCAAACATACCAATATACATATCAGTAACAGCTTTTAGTGCTGCTTCAGCATTTGTCTTGTCAGTATCAATTTTGTCATTGATACTACTTAGAAGTTCTGGATCCTCTAATACCATAATATGTGCAGTAAATACTTCAGCTTCATCAGCCCCCATTGACGCTTCAGCTTTAGTACGAATTGTTTCCAAATCTGCCTTAGATGCCAAAAAGGCCGCATTTATGCGGTCTTTTTCACCTTGAGCATCGTCGATTGTGCGAGTCTCAAAAGACAGATCCGGGTCAACAAGCTTATATGCTTTTGCAATTGCAACACCATTAGATGCAGCAATTCCTGTAATTTTTTTAGTCATTACTCTGTTCCCTTTGAATCTGTTTATTTAATTACAAATTAATCAGTCAAACCTTCAGTTGACATTGTTTCTGCAATAGCTGCCAAGGCATCAGCCTCGTCATCACCTTCTGCAGAGATCTTAACGTCAGCATTTTGACCAACACCCAATGACATAACACCCATAATTGACTTCAAGTTTACGTCTTTACCTTGGTATGACAAGGTAACGTTTGATGAAAACTTTGAAGCTGCTTGTACCAACAAAGTTGCTGGACGTGCGTGGATACCAGTTTCGGCTACAATGTGAAATTCGCGTAATTCCATGGTGATAATCTCCTCTAAATTTAAATATTATTTCTAGAAATGGGCTTAGTGAATCAATACTTTCAACAATCTATTTTCAACTAACCTCTATAAACATTTTATCAGGTATTAAATACAATCGCAAGCGCTTACATATTTTTTTCATAAATATCCATTGAGTTATATTTATCAATAAATTTAATTCTATGATGCTTCGTCATTTTTTGCTGTATACGTGATAATACCACCTCGTTCAGCAGTAGCAGTAATTGCATTTTGATATGGGTAGTCACGCCAAACATTATAGAAATCTGAAAACTCTTTTGCAGTGACTATAAATTGATTTAATTCACCTGATCTAAGCTGATCTAACATCTGATTATAATCCATTTGGCCTCCTCACCTATATTATACCGTTAATTTTAAAATTGACACAAGATACTTCCATAAGTAAAACCAGCACCAAATCCAGTTAATAGCACTTTCTTGCCTTGCAAAGGCACTTGATGTCTTAGTTCATCTAAGGCCATGGCAATTCCAGCTGATGATGTATTCCCATATTTGGTTACGTTTGTAACAAATTTATTCATTGGTTGATTTAATTTTTTAGCCAACATTTCAATAATCCGCAAATTTGCTTGATGAGGAATAAAATAGTCAATGTCATCTGGCGTTAAATCATTTTGTTGCAATAAGTCATTAATGTGCGCTGGAATTAAGCGTTCTACTTCACTAAATACCTGACGCCCTTCTTGATGGAAAGCAGATGTTTTAGGGTAATTATTTGCAGATATTTCATTTAACGGTGCAATTAACCCAGAATGAACTACTTTTGAATTACCAATCGTCTGCATTTTCTCAGCAATTACAAGACTTTCTGATGAAGCTTCTAAAATAAAGGCAGCTGCGCCATCCCCAAAGAATACAGCAGACGTTCGGTCATTAAAGTCCATCATTTTAGAATTAACTTCAGCTGAAATAACTAAAGCATGTTTACCTGCATTGGCTTTCAAAAATTTATCGGCAGTACTTAAGCCAAACACAAATCCTGCACAAGCGGTTGATATATCATATGCCCACGCATTTTTTGCTTGTAAGTTTCTTTGGACTAACGCTGCGGTAGATGGTGCTAGTCCATCTGGCGTAAACGTTGTCACAATAATCAAGTCAATGTCGTCTGGCGTAAGTAACGTTTGTTCAAGTGCTTGTTGCGCTGCCTTAGTTGCTAAGTCTGAAGTATTTTCTCCTTGAAGAGATACATGTCTAGTCTTAATACCCGTATGTGTTTGAATCCATTCGTCATTTGTATCCATAATTGTTGCCAAATCATCATTGGTGACAATATCTTCGGGTACATAATGAGATGAGGCAACAATTTTTACGCCTTGCGCCATACTTTGATTTCCTCCTAAATACTATTACACGCTATTATACTTGTACAAACCAAAAAAAACATTAATTTTTAATAAAAATTACATTTCATTAATAGTGTTGATTAAAGAAATGCAGATACTGTTGACCATCAGTCGTCTGTGTCAATTTTGTCATACTAGCATTGTCCGGCTCTGGTAAATGTATGGTTGATGTCGTAACCCCAAAAACGGCCATTATTACTGCCTTAATCGTAAAGCCATGCGTGACTACCACAAGATTATCGTTTGGATAAGTTTTTGTCATCTCATCTAAAAAATTCTGTACACGTTCAACGACCTGTTCAAATGTTTCGCCGTCAGTTGCATATTTAACATATTCTGGCAAAACATCATGCATATTGTCATCAAACACATCCGGATATTCAGTCATTAGTTTCTGATTACTTTTACCATCCCATTGACCATACGAAATTTCTAATAATCTTTCATCAGTATGTAATGGTAATTGGGCTGTTTTATTTAATAGTATCGCTGTTTGTTGCGTTCTATTCAATGGACTAGCTACTAAATGTTGTGCAAAACCCAAATTAAAATGCTCTGCTAACCGTGTAACTTGTTGTATTCCCGTTTCATTTAACACTGTATTTTCAGTATTAATTTGGCCTTGTTTTAAACCGCTTGCGTTCGCTAACGTTTGCCCATGTCGTACAAAATAAAAGGTTGTCATCGTGTTATTCTCCTGTATTATCTAAAAAAGACTGGAACAAAAATTATGTTCCAGCCAAGTGATACCAAAGATTTTCAATAACCTCGCATAATTGGTAAGTATACCCAATTATGCCTTTGCTGCCTTTTGCTGCTTTAACTTAAATTCTTCGTTATATGAAAAGACATTTTGACCAGCTACGGCAGCATCACCTACAGCAGTGGTAATTTGACGTAGTTCCTTATCACGAACATCACCCAGTGCAAACATACCCGGACGCGCTGTTTCCATACGCTCATTAGTTTCAATCCAGCCTTGTTCATTTGTGACACCTAAATCAGCCACAACTTGTGATACTGGCAATACACCCACATAGATAAACACGCCAGCAGCATCAACATTATAAACTTCGTCCGTCACATTATTATGAACACGAACCCCAGTAACTTTTTTATCATCACCTAAAATCTCTTCAACTTCAGTATTCCAAACAAATTCAATTTTTTCGTTGGCAAATGCACGGTCTTGCAAGATTTGTTGTGCACGTAACTTATCACGACGGTGGAAAACGGTCACTTTATCAGCTAAGCCGGCCAAGTAAGTTGCTTCTTCCACGGCTGAGTCACCACCACCAACAACAATGACATGTTGATTACGGAAAAATGCCCCATCACATACTGCACAGTATGATACACCACGACCAGCATAGGTATCTTCACCAGGAACTGCTAATTTTTTATAATCAGAACCAGTTGCAACGATAACCGTATTACTCGTGTACTCATCCATATCAGTTACCACATGCCATGAACCATCTGCTTGTGCTTGAACATGCAGAACTGTTCCAAAAGCATATTCTGCACCAAATTGTGTTGAAGATTTATACATATTTTCGGCTAAGTCAGGGCCTAAAATACTACTAAAACCAGGGTAGTTTTCTACTTCAGCTGTATTATTCATTTGACCACCATAAATACCGCGATCAATCATCAATACAGAAAGATTTGCACGCGATGCATACGTTGCCGCCGTCATACCACCAGGTCCTGCACCTAAAATTATTGTGTCATAATGTTGAGCCATAACAACACCTCCATCTTCAAATACTTTATTTTACTATTTCCTAATTACTTCTACTACATTTTACCTTCTTTTAAACAGAAAGCAAGCCGTTTGCTTACTTTTTGTTAATAAAAATGAAACTGTAAGTATTTTTATCATACCAACAGTTTCATTGTTATTTTTTCAAATTAATCTAATTTATTAGCCAAATCTTTAATGTAGCGCTTCAAAGCCTCAGCTGTTTGTGGGTGCTTCAAACCAAATTCAATATTAGTTGTCAAAAAACCAATCTTTGATCCAATATCATAACGGTCACCCTTAAATTCATGCGCATAAACATGTTGACGCTTGTTTAACGTATCAATTGCATCCGTTAATTGGATTTCATTACCTTTACCAGGCTTTGTGTTTTCCAACTCTTCAAAAATTTCAGGTGTTAATAGATAACGGCCAATGATAGCCAAATCTGATGGTGCATCTTCAGGCTTTGGCTTCTCCACAAAGCTATTAACTTGGTGAAGTCCATCAGCAACTTCCTTTTCAGGTGCAATAACACCATATTCAGAAACTTGATCATGTGGCACCTTCATAACGGCTAAGGTTGACTCACCTGTTGTATTATAACGGTCAATCAATTGCTTTGTTAGTGGTTCATCATCATGCATCAAATCATCACCTAGCATAACAACAAATGGTTCGTCCCCAATAAATGACTTAGCAGTCAAAACAGCATCCCCCAAACCGCGTGGATGTGATTGACGAATAAAGTACAAGTTAATATCTGTTGTTTCTTCAACAATCTTCAACAACTCGTCCTTACCCTTATCACGTAAGTTATTCTCCAACTCAGGATTTGAATCAAAGTGATCTTCGATAGAACGCTTTGACTTACCATCAACAATCACAATATCTTCAATTCCTGAAGCTAATGCCTCTTCAATAATAAATTGAATAGTTGGCTTATCAACGATTGGCAACATTTCTTTTGCTAATGCCTTAGTCGCTGGCAAAAAACGTGTTCCTAATCCTGCGGCTGGAATAATTGCTTTACGTACTGGTTTCATGATTTAATTACTTCCCTTCTTGTGAGACTGGCCGTCCCATTAATAACTGCATAACATTTTTAACATCTTCATTATCATAAATAACACGATACATAGCTGAAGTAATTGGCATTTCAACATGTTTCTTTTGTGCTAGTTCATGCGCAACTTTGGTTGTTGAAATGCCTTCAATAACCATCCCCATATCAGCCACAACATCGCTTAGCTGCTTTCCTTGGCCCAATTGCACACCTGCGCGATAATTACGTGAATATACTGATGTTGCCGTTGCAAACAAGTCTCCAACACCAGCCAAGCCCATAAATGTAATTGGATTTGCACCAAAAGCCTGCCCAAGACGACTAATCTCAGCTAATCCTCTTGTAAACAATGCCGCTTTAGCATTAGCATCATATCCTAAGCTTTCCAACGCACCGGCTCCGATAGCAATCACATTTTTAAGAGCTGCTCCGATTTCTGATCCCACCACATCTGTGTTGGTATAAACACGGAAAATTTGATTGCTCAATACATTCTGTACGTATTTAGCAACCGCTAAATCGGAACTGACTGCCGTTATTAGCGTTGGATCGTGCTTGATAACCCCTTCAGCATGCGAGGGACCAGCGATAATACCCAATCCGCCTAAGTATTTACATGGAATTTCTTCGGCAAGCATTTCAGATATCCGCTTATAAGTGACTGGTTCGATACCCTTAGTTGCTGCCATAACAACAACTTTATGGTTAGTTTCCTTTAAAATTGTAACTAACTGTCGCGCAACTTCACGTGTCGCCTTAGTTGGTACAACACTCAACACCAGATCGGCATCTGCAACTACTTGCTTCATATCAGCAACTGCGATGACACCTTCATTAATTGGGTGTTCACCAAGATATTTTGTATTACGATGTGTTTCGTTAATCTCATCAACTTGTTCAGCACGATGACTCCACAAACGGACAATATGACCATTTTCAGCGGCTACATTTGCCAAAGCGGTTCCCCAAGAACCGGCACCTAAAACTGCAATAATTTCGCGACTCACGAGATTCCTCCTTGTTACTAATATCCCTGAGAATACCATAATAATACCACATCTTAATATCTTGGCAATCAAAACTTAAGGTTTGACTACCTGTCTATATTGAAAATATTATTTTGAATTATCAGAAATTAATTTATTTAAGTTATTATTAAATGTCTGAGTTGCATCAAATCCCATTAATTTAGCACGGAAATTTTTCGTTGCTGTCTCAACTAAAACAGCTAAATTGCGTCCAGCCTGAACAGGGAGAACAAAGCGTGGTAAATCAACACCCTGTATGGTCATCACTTCCTCACCATTCCCTAAACGGTCAACGTCTTGATCATCATGCCATTTGGCAAGATGCAAATTAAACGCAATTGTTGCATGTGAACGAACTGCGCCAGCACCAAACAAATCCATCACATCAATGATACCAACACCACGCAACTCCATTAGGTTTCTTAGAATTGCTGGTGGTTCACCTACCAAACGCTCTTCATCTTGCGCATAAACATCCACTCTGTCATCTGCAATTAGACGATGCCCACGTTGTACTAATTCTAAGGCCGTTTCTGATTTACCAACACCAGAATCACCGGTAATTAAAACACCCAAGCCAAAGATATCAACTAAAACCCCATGAATAGATTCACGTTCTGCTAGACCACCACTTAAGAAATACGTCATATTAGCCAAAATTTTAGAAGAAGTCAATTCAGTTGCTAATACTGGAATATGATTTTCCTTTGCAGATTGCATAAATTCATCTGGTAATTGCCGACCTGTCGACACAACAAATGTTGGGGTATTTGGTTGCATCATTTTCCTTGCAATCAATAACAATTCTTCGTGATTCATACGGTGCGCAAATGACGTCTCCGTAATCCCCATTAACTGAATACGTTCTGGTGCATAGTAATTAAAATATCCAGTCATTTCTAGACCAGGGCGTGAAATATCTGGTGTCATTATTTTTCGATCTAAATATTCCTCACCTGCCACAATTTTTAGACGCGTATTGTCTAACAAATCTTTAACTGTTAGTTCTTTTGCCATCTTTAATTCCCCATCTTATGCCTATTGATTATTTTTATTGAAATAATTAGAAATGATTAGATTAACAAGTGACATTATAATCGCAATAAATACTGCCCAACCGAAACTAGCAAACTTAAAGCCGTCCCCAATGACCCAAGACGTTAACCAAAGCACCAAGCCATTAATCACCAAACCAAATAATCCAAATGTCAAAATGGTAAATGGTAATGCTAATAAATGTAGCACTGGTTTAACGAGGGCATTTAAAATACCTAAGATAAATGCCGCTAAAATCGCTGTCCAAATACTGCTGATATAAAGACCATTTCTAAACAATCCTGCCATTGCTAATAATGTAATTGTATTAATAATAATGCGTTGCCAAAAAGAAAAATTCTTAAAAGTAACTGTTTTCATAAAATTCCTCCAGTTATTCTTAATAAACAGTATATCAAAATTACAGTTATATTTGGCTAAATGTCTTGCGAATTATTCTTTAATATATATTAAAAAGCGGAAATGAAAAAAATTCATTTCCGCTAATATTGAAAATCTTTAATTAATGTTGTTCTTTGGCCCTAAATAAATCATCAAATGGTGATTTCCCACTATGCGCAACTTGCGTTAAAAACATTTTAACAGCTTGTTGTGTGGTTAGCCCATTTTCTTTAAAAACATTATCCGCTGCATTACGGACCTCTTCTTCAACACGTATTTGAATTAATTTTTCCATTGGTGCATCCCCCTTGTACCTTATTAAATATATTCAACCCATGCTTTATTATATACCATTTTACGGAAAATATCTTATTTCAGCATAGATTTGAAATACAAAAATTTTATTTATATAAAAAGATGCACTGTCTCATAATAAGACAGTGCATTTAGATTGGCATTGCTAAGATTGACGCGTCTTAGCTCACGTGATGGTTACCCATCAGTCAACGTACACCCAATAGCTAAGCTAAAAGTAGTCATGTGCAGCAATCCGAGTTCCACAACTCGTTTTGCATCCTCCAGTATATACGACTGTTAATGAGGACCGTTTATAAAAGATCTATTATGATCTTTCTCGACTCATCGCATAAATAGAATTATAGCACACAATATTAATTTAAACAATCTAATAAATCATTTAAAATAATATTGTGCGCAAATTCATATTTTGTATGAATTATGCATTAAAGATGTCACCTAATTTAAAAGATTGCGCTCACATTTGACTATTATTAGGTATATAATACAGGTATAAAATAATTTATTCAAACATAATACCTTATAAGGATGGTGACTTCCATGGCAGAGGACAAGATTGCATACAAGAACATATTGGCTCCTATTGATGGATCAAAAATTTCTAGCGTCATAATTGAAAAGGCTGCTGCAGTTGCTGTGCGTAACCAAACTGCTCTAGATTTGTTGTATGTTATTGATACAAACTCAATTTCTGGTCTAGCTGGTATGTCAATATCTGGTGACGTTGTTTATCAATTAGTACAAGATGCTGAAGAAAAACTAACAAAATTCGCCCAGATTGCTCGTGATAATGGTGCAGAACAAGTTAATATTCACGTTCGTTTCGGTTCACCAAAGGCGGTTATCGCCCGCGATTTCCCACGTGATCACGATACTGGTTTAATCATGCTTGGTAAGTCAGGATTAAATACATTAGAGCGTATTCTGGTTGGATCAGTTACATCATTTGTGGTACAAAATGCTAAAACAGATGTTTTAATTGTTCAATAAACTGTAAAGAGCCGGCTACTTCGTAGTTGGTTTTTTTATTGTCTATCCAACTTAATTTAATATTACTTAATGGACTTTTATTAAAATCAGGTTATAATAATTCTATGTTTTTAATCATTATTAACACAGGGGATGTACTATGAAAATTATTGGAAATACTCTAGAAACAATTCATAAATTTAGACACGGACACGTTAGCCAACATTGGTTAAATGATCCATTTTTAACTTCGACAACCTCACTAGGTGCCAATCGTAATATTAAATTACAGCTACTTTACTTAGACATTAATGATACTTTCTATCTCGTTGAAAGTACTTCAGCTATGTCTCATTCGTTACAATACCAGGATGGCGCGATTGTTATTTCGGACTGGTCACCAGCCGATTTTGCTGGTTTACTTCGTAGTTACAATAAACCTGGTTTTGATAATTATTTCCAGTTAATTGTTACTAATACTGCCCTAGCCTACTCAAATTCTTAATCTAGCATCATTTATAGCCTAAATAAAAAAAGTTGGGATATCTTCTTTTATCCCAACTTTTTTCTATTTAAAAATAGCTTAATTATGCGCCTGCAATTTTTATAGCATAAGCACGTTCCGAAAGTCTGAAGCCTCAAAGTGGCTTTCGTCTCGCTCTCTTTTAAAGGCTATTAAACTAATAAAGCGAACTAAGAATTTTTATCAATTGTTATCTTTAAAATTTTATCTGGGTTAACTGGTGTTGATTTTTCGGAATTATCCGCATTATCTTTAACTTCAGCAGCTGCAATTTTATCAACAACATCCATACCACTAATAACTTGCCCAAAAACAGTATAATTACCATCTAATGATGGATTACCACCTTTTTTATACGCATCAATAATTTTATCAGGATACTTTGACTTTTTTAACTGGGTTGCTGAATTCTCATGATTTTGATTAATAAAAAATTGTGAGCCGTTTGTGTTTTCACCAGCATTAGCCATTGAGACTGCGCCCCTTATATTATACAGATTAGGCGAAATTTCATTCTTAAAACCTGAACCATCATCAATTTTTTCATTTTTATCCCGCCAAATCGATGCCCCACCAGTTCCTGTACCAGTTGGATCACCACCTTGAATCATGAAATCATTAATGACACGGTGAAAAATTGTCCCATTATAATAATTTTTTTGAGAATGCTTAACAAAATTTTTCACAGCTAACGGAGCATATTTATTAAATAATTTCAGTTTAATATTTCCTGCTGTTGTTTCGATTGTCACAACTATTTGGTTTTTATGAACCCGTTTTGATAATTGCGGCAATGATAATTTATTTAATTTTGTTTTTGAAAGAGATTGCTGTTTTTCAGAAATCTCATCGTTAGTTGAATGTGCCGATTGAAACGCAATCGTCAGTCCTAAAACAACAAAAATACCTGCAACTAATGCGACAATCTTTTCTGACTTGCCTTTCTTCATTATGTTAACTCCCATTCTTAATTAACTTTCTTTATTAACACCATTTTATAATGTAATGCTTAGCATAAAGATAAAATTTGACTTGAAATTAACGATTCGTCATCTTAAATTCTAAGAAATAGTCATTATACTTACCGACCCAATTTGGCCCTAAGTCTTCATATACTTCCAGTTTTGACAATGTTTTATCATCAGGATACCAAGATGGATTATTTTTAGTTGCTTGCGGTAATTGTTTAACTGCCTTTTTATTCGATGTTGCATAACCGACATAAATAGCATTTTGTTTTGCATTAGCTGGTTTACTCATAAAATTCAAAAATGCATAAGCTGCTTTTTTATTTTTAACCGTTTTAGGCATCACAATATTATCAAACCACAAGTTACCACCATCGCTAGGAACAACATAATGCAAATGTTTATTCTCAGAAATCATTTCTGCCGCATCACCTGAGTAATCAACTGCAAGTGTTGCTTCTTCTTGTGCCATATACGTCTTAATCTCGTCCGCAACCATTGCCTTAACGTTTGGCATTAATGTATCTAGTTTCCCTTTAGCCGCAGCTAATTCAGGGATACTTTTTGTATTAACTGATTGGCCGCTAGATGCTAAAGCCATCCCCATAATATCCCGTGCAGAATCAATTAACATAATACTCTTTTTGTACTTAGGCCGCCAAAGATCATTCCAAGTTTTAATTTCATCTGGTTTAATATATTTGTCATTATAGACAATGCCTAACGTCCCCCAAAAATACGGAACAGAGTATTTATTGCCTTTATCAAACGCTTGATTCATAAACTACTTATCATAATTACCAAGCCCAGTTAATTTTTCATGATCTAATGGTAACAAAAGGTTAGCAGCCTTCATCTTTTGAATCATATAATCTGACGGTACTGCTAAATCATAATGTGTGCCACCTTGTTGAATTTTAGTAAACATTGCTTCATTAGAATCAAATGTTTCATAATCAACTTTATAACCTGTTTCTTTTTGAAACTTTTTTAACAAATTTGGATCAATATAATCTCCCCAGTTATAAATTGTTAATTCCTGATGACCATTATTTTTAGTGCCAACATTTTCAGTGTGTTCTAAAAAGATATTAACCCCAAATAATGCTAACGTGGCACCTAATATAATCGTTGTTAACCAAATGATTTTTTTCATAATTAATGCACCACCACTCTATTACCTTTCTTTTTTTTGCTATTAGCAGCACTATAATTTGAAATGAAGTAATAGATAATAACCAAAACTAGTGACAACAAAAACATTAATGTCGCCATTGCATTGATAGAAAGATCAATTCCTTGACGCGCACGTGAATATATTTCGACTGAAAGCGTTGAAAATCCGTTTCCTGTTACGAAAAAAGTTACTGCAAAATCATCCAATGAATACGTAATTGCCATGAAAAATCCAGATAAAATTCCTGGCCATGCGTAAGGTAAAACAACTCTTGATAACACCTGATAACTATTTGCACCTAAATCACGTGCCGCATCAATCAAAGCTGGATTCATTTCATTTAAACGTGGTAACACCATTAACACAACGATAGGAATTGAAAATGCAATATGGGCTAACACAACCGAACCAAAACCTAATTTCAAGCCAATCATCGTAAAGAAAATCAAAAAGCTGGCACCAATAATAACATCTGGTGAGACCATTAAGACATTGTTTAACGATAACAAAACATTTTTAGTACTAGCTTGTTTCGTATTATAAATACCAATAGCCCCAAATAAACCGATCAACGTTGCAATTAATGCTGACAATAGTGCCACAATAAAGGTGTTTACTAACATTTGCATTAAGCGGGCATCGGCAAACATATCAATGTAATGTCGCCATGAAAATCCCGCAAATCCTGCCATATAGTCACCCTTATTAAATGAATAAAAGATAAGATAAAAGATTGGTGCATACATTAATATAAAGACAAAGACCAAATAAATATTCGCCCACTTTTTGTGCTTATCTACCATGCTTGCCCCCCTTCTTCTTGCGATCTCTGGTTAGCATCATTGTTAAAATCATCGCAACAATCAAAATGACGCCGATTGTCGAACCCATTCCCCAATTTTGCGTAACCAAAAAATGTTCCTCAATTGCAGTTCCCAAGGTAATCACGCGGTTACCCCCAATTAATCTCGTAATCATAAATAATGACAGTGTTGGGATAAATACAGCTTGAATACCAGCTTTAACACCACCAATTGAGATTGGAAAAATAACCTTAACCAATGTTTGCCATTGGGTTGCCCCTAAATCGCGAGCGGCATTAATATAACTTTTATCTAACTCAACTAGTGAGTTAAAAATTGGCATAATCATAAAAGGTATTTCTATGTATGCTGCAACAACCAAAAAAGACATATTTGTAAACATCATTTGATGTGGTGCAAAACCGATTAATGACAAAAACTCGTTAATAGTCCCTGTTTTTGAAAATAATCCTATAAAGGCATATGCTTTTAATAATAAATTCACCCAGGTTGGTAAAATAACCAGCAATAACCAAAATTGGGCATGCTTTAAACGACTCATTACATATGCCATCGGATAACTAATTAATAACGTCATTGCTGTGACAATAAATGCAAAAAAGATTGAATTAAAGGTCATTCGTAGATACGTACCTGAACTAAAATATGTTACATAATTACTGAATGTAAAATGACCATTAAGATTCCCAAATGACTGAATAATTAATAAAATGACAGAGGCAATGACAAATAATCCCAACCACAATATATATGGAATTGTATAGGTTAGTGTCCGTTTACGATTCATTCATTGTCGCCTCCTCAGTATCATCATATTCTTCCATACGTGCATCAAAATCTTCTTCAGATTCATTTAAACGCATAATGTGGATATCTTCAGGATCAAAGAGCAAACCACGCCGTTCACCAATAACAGCAGGATTAGTTGCTTGAATTTGCCATTCATTTTGATCATCATCATATGCTGTAATTTCATAATAGTCACCTCTAAATGACTGATCATCAATCGTGACAACTAGTTTACCCTTATCCGCACTTACTAAGTCTAAATCTTCAGGTCGCAATACTACTTCAACTTGTTCATTAAGTCGCATACCACCATCAACATTTTCAAATTCTTTACCAGCAAATGCAACCAAATAATCTTTACGCATCACACCTGGTAAAATATTCGATTCACCGATGAAATCTGCCACAAAATGGTTAATTGGCGCATCATAAATATCTACTGGTGTACCATTTTGGACAATCTCACCTTCATTGGTAACAAATATCCAGTCCGACATTGCCAACGCTTCTTCTTGGTCATGTGTTACAAAAATAAACGTTATTCCCAGACGCTTTTGTATCTCACGTAGCTCATACTGCATTTTCTTACGTAACTTATAATCTAGCGCTGATAATGGCTCATCTAACAATAAAACCTCAGGATCGTTAGCTAATGCTCGTGCAATCGCTACGCGTTGTTGTTGCCCACCAGATAATTCTGAAATTTCTCGATCTGCTAAACCAGATAATTTTACTAGACTTAACATTTCAGCAACTTTTACTTTAATTTCAGACTTACCTTTCCCTTTAATAGACATACCAAATGCAACATTTTCAAAAACGTTCATATTTGGAAACAATGCATAATTTTGAAATACTGTATTAACGCGTCGTTTTTCAGGCGGTAATTCATTAATTCTTTGACCTTCAAATAAAATGTCCCCTGAAGTAGCTTCTAAAAAGCCAGCAATTAGACGTAAAATCGTCGTTTTACCAGAACCTGAGGGTCCTAATAACGTATAAAATTTACCAGCTTCTATCTCTAAATCAACAGACTTCAAGACAACATTGTCATCATATTGCTTAGCAACATGTTTAAATTCGATAATTGGTTGTGCCACTACTAGTACCACCTTTCTTTACATAAACTTTATTATACAAATTAATCAAAAAATAGTCGATAATAAAACAAAAAAGGACACTGACAAATAATTATCAATGTCCTTCTTAATTTTTGTTAAATAAAAATTATTCAGCTGAAGTAGTACCGTACTTAGCAATAATATCTTGTTGTACGTTCTTAGGAACTGCTTCATAGTGGTCAAAGACCATTTGGAATGTTCCACGACCTTGCGTTGATGAACGCAAAGTAGTAGCATATCCAAACATTTCTGACAACGGAACCTTAGCGTGTACTAGCATTTGCTTTCCACGTTGGTCCTGTCCTTCAAGCAATCCACGACGAGCTGAAACGTGACCCATAGCATCACCCAAGTTATCTTCAGGAACCATGATATCAACCTTCATGACTGGCTCCAAAATAACTGCACCAGCAGTCTTAGCAGCTTCACGCAAAGCTAATGAAGCGGCAATCTTAAAGGCAGCTTCAGATGAGTCGACATCGTGGTATGAACCATCATACAACTTAGCCTTCAAATCAACCAATGGGAATCCAGCCAAAGGACCATTGTTCAATGAATCCTTCAAACCAGCTTCAACTGAAGGAATGTATTCACGAGGAACAACACCACCAACAACGGCATCTTCGAATTCGAATCCAGCCCCTTCTTCATTAGGTGAGAATTCAATCCAAACATCACCATATTGTCCCTTACCACCTGATTGGCGCTTGAAGTATCCACGAGCTTGAACAGTCTTCGTAAATGCTTCACGGTAAGCAACTTGTGGTGCACCAACCGTAACATCAACGTGGAATTCACGCTTCATACGGTCAACAATGATATCCAAGTGCAACTCACCCATTCCAGAAATTAGTGTGTCCCCAGTTTCTTGGTTAGTTTCTGCACGGAATGATGGATCTTCTTCGGCCAACTTTTGCAAAGCAACAGTCATCTTAGCTTGGTCAGCCTTAGTCTTAGGCTCAACAGCTAATTGGATAACTGGGTCAGGGAATTCCATTGATTCCAAGATCAAGCGACGATCTGGTGAAGTCAAAGAATCTCCAGTAGTTGTATCCTTCAAACCAATGGCAGCAGCGATATCTCCTGAGAATACCTCAGGGATTTCTTTACGATCAGTTGCGTGCATTTGTAGCAAACGACCAACACGTTCACGCTTGTCCTTTGACGTATTCATGATGTATGAACCTGATTCCAAAGTACCAGTATATACACGCAAGAATGTCAAACGTCCAACGAATGGATCAGTCATAACCTTAAATGCCAAGGCAGCAAATGGACCTTCATCATTAGCAACCAAGTCGATTTCTTCACCAGTTTCTGGATCGTTAGCAACATATGGCTTAACATCCAAAGGTGATGGCAAGTATTCAACAACGGCATCCAACATCATTTGAACACCCTTATCTTTGTAGGCTGAACCTGCAAGAACTGGGTAGAATTGTAGAGAAATTGTTGCACGGCGAATACCAGCCTTTAATTCGGCTTCGCTAATTTCTTCACCTTCCAAGTACTTATCCATGATTTCGTCGTCAACATCAGCAACGGCTTCAACCAATTCGTTGTACTTTTCTTCTACTAAATCAGCGTAGTCAGCAGGTATTTCACGTGCTTCCCATTCTTCACCTAGTTCAGTAGTTGGGTACATTGCCTTCTTTTCGATTAAGTCAATAACACCTTCGAAATCGTCTTCAGCACCAATTGGCCATTGAATAGCCTTAGCATTAGCATCCAAACGTTCCTTCAATGAATCAACAGACATACCAAAGTCAGCACCCAACTTGTCCATTTTGTTAACAAAAACAACACGGGGTACTTCATAAGTTTCAGCTTGGCGCCAAACAGTTTCTGTTTGTGGCTCAACACCAGCAGCACCATCCAATACGGCTACGGCACCATCAAGAACACGCAATGAACGCTCAACTTCGATAGTGAAGTCCACGTGACCTGGTGTGTCAATGATGTTAACACGGTATGGTTCCTTCTTATATTGGTCATGAAAACCATGCCAAACAGCTGTTGTGGCTGCAGATTGGATCGTGATACCACGTTCCTTTTCTTGGTCCATAAAGTCCATTTGTGAAGCCCCATCATGAGTCTCACCAATTTTATGAATCTTACCAGTATAGTACAAAATACGCTCTGTCGTCGTTGTCTTACCAGCGTCGATGTGCGCCATGATCCCGATGTTACGAGTGCGTAGCAAAGGATATTCACGCTTGTTAGCCATGAGTAATTCTCCTTGAGTTTCTTAACAATTAACCCATTAATTTGTTAATCGTTGGTTGTCTAGATATATTATACCGTAAATACACCAAAAGTGGCTACTGTCATTTGACTGCAGCCACAAAATTGGTCTATTACCAGCGGTAATGTGCAAAGGCACGGTTGGCTTCAGCCATCTTGTGTGTGTCTTCGCGCTTCTTAACAGATGCACCAGTGTTGTTGGCAGCATCCATAATTTCCTTAGCTAAACGTTCTTCCATAGTATGCTCACCGCGGGCACGTGAGTATTGCACCAACCAGCGCAATCCCAATGTCACACGACGTTCTGGACGAACTTCAACAGGAACTTGGTAGTTAGAACCACCGATACGGCGTGCTTTAACTTCCAATACGGGCATAATATTGTTCAAAGCTTCTTCAAAGACAGCTAATGGTTCGTTACCAGTAGCTTCCTTAATACGATTAAAAGCATCATATAAAATTGTTGAAGCAGTTCCACGCTTACCATCAAGCATCAAACGATTGATTAAACGTGAAACAAGCTTTGAGTTGTAAATTGGATCTGGCAGAACTTCAGCCTGCTTAGTGTAACTTTTACGTGGCATTATATAAGTCCTCCCTTAATTATTTCTTGTTCTTAGGGCGCTTAGCACCATACTTAGAACGTGATTGCATACGTCCGTCAACACCAGCAGTATCTAGTGCACCACGGATAATGTGGTAACGAACTCCAGGCAAGTCCTTAACACGACCACCACGAATCAAAACAACTGAGTGTTCTTGTAGGTTGTGTCCAATACCTGGAATATATGCAGTAACCTCAATCAGATTTGACAAACGTACACGAGCGTACTTACGCAAAGCTGAGTTAGGCTTCTTAGGTGTCATCGTACCAACACGAGTAGCAACACCACGCTTTTGTGGTGAAGATACATAGGTAGATTTCTTTAGTTGTGAGTTATAGCTGTAGTTCAAAGCAGGTGACTTTGACTTTGAGCTCTGTGACTTACGAGGCTTACGAACCAATTGGTTAATTGTAGGCATTTCGAAGAGTCCCCTTTCAATTTTTTATTCTATAGTGTTTAGTCCACATTTCCAGGCGTGTCATTTATTAAACAACAAACCTAATGAACTTTGATCATCCGGTACTTTTGGTTTACGAGTTCAGCACGTCGCGTAACCGCAAACACCCTGCTAACTAAAAGCACAATTAATAATATACCACTGACTCGGATATTATGCAACCCTTTTATCACATAAAAAACGTTGATAGAATAACCTTTAGTTTGCAAACAATTCCGGGCGTGTCATTTTTGTAAAAATAATGATATTCCCCGTCTTTATAATTAGTTTTATACAGAAAGGATTTACTATGCTGCTTGATTTTTTATTGTTGCTAATCTTAATTTATATTTCTTATCAAGATATTCGTTCACAAGAATTTAATAGCGTTTGGTTAGCAACGCCTTTGTTTCTAGGTGCCCTTTTCTACCGCGTTCCGGTTTTTCTCATCTTAGCCGGTTACATTATTTGTTTAACAATCAATACATCAACACACGAACGTTATGTTGGTAATGGTGATTTAGATATATTAGTCATTATACTTTTCTACGTTAATTTTTATAATTTTTGGCTAATTTGCACCTGTTCTTGCGGGATTCAAATCTTTTGCCATTATATTAATGGTAAAAAAACACTTCCGTTCGTACCTGCCATCACCCTTAGTTACGGCATAGTAGTTGCTTATACATTTTTATTTTGAGAATAAAAAAACACCAAAAATAATATTCTGGTGTTTTTCAATAATTTTAAATTAAACCAAAGCTAATAAATCAGCCTTTTTTGCTGAAGAAGCAAATTCAATGCCATTTTCTGACAAATATGCTTTAATTTCAGCAACAGTGTTCTTTTCAGTTGGCTTTGCAACAGCCTTTTTTGAAGAAGCTGCGTTGATAACAACACCCTTTTCCAAAGTAGCAGCTGACTTTTCAGCAACAACTTGTCCGTTGTTAGACAAAGCCTTCTTTGCTGATTCAACCAAAGCTGAGAAAGCTTCGAAATCTGAAACAGCTAGTTCAGCAAGCATCTTACGGTTCAAAGTTGAACCCATCAATGACAAACCGTTCATGAAACGTGAGTATGACAAACCGTTCATACGTGCACCAGCATTGATACGTGCAATCCACAACTTACGGAAGTTGCGCTTAGTTTGCTTACGATCACGGAATGCATAGAACCATGACTTCCAAACTTGTTGCTTAGCAACCTTATAGTTGATGTGACGTTGACCACGGTAACCCTTGGCCAACTTAATCATCTTCTTACGACGTGAACGCGTAACGTTACCACCCTTAACTCGCATGGGTATTTCCTCCAATAATTTCTAATTTACTCGGAACCAGTTATAATTATTTAACAATAATTATGATTAACGGCTCAACATGTGTACATATGTCTTCAAAGTAGTGTGGTTCATCATTGAAGTACCACGCAATTGACGACGTTGCTTCTTAGTCTTACCGTGGAAACGGTGTGACGTATAGGCGTTAGCTGACTTCAACCCACCATTTGCAGTTTTCTTGAAACGCTTTGCTGAAGCGCGGTGTGTCTTATACTTAGGCATTGATATGTCCTCCAAACTGGTTTAATTACTTAGTTTCTCTGGGTGCAAGCACCATAAACATGCTGCGCCCTTCCATCTTAGCTCTTGATTCAACTTTAGCAATTTCCTCAAGCTCCGTTGCCATACGATTCATTACTTCACGCCCAATTTCCTTGTGGGTGATAGCACGTCCGCGGAAACGAATTGATACTTTAACTTTGTTACCTTTATTCAAGAACTTAATTGCATTGTTCTTTTTAGTATTAAAATCATTAATATCAATTGTTGGGCTAAGACGAATTTCTTTAACGTTGACAACTTTTTGGTTCTTTCGTTGCTCGCGTTGCTTTTTTTGTGCTTCGAATTTGAATTTTCCATAATTCATAATCTTAGCTACTGGTGGCTTAGCATTGGCTTGCACCAATACCAAATCCAATTCAGCATCGTCAGCAAGGCGTTGTGCGTCTACTTTAGACATGACACCTTGGTCACCGTCATCCGTAATCAAACGAACTTCACGAGCACGAATGTGATCATTAATTAAATCTTTTTGTTGTTGTGGTTGGCGTGCGTTTGCTATGATCCTTACCTCCGAAAAAACTTGTGATAAAGTAAAAACGGCTTGCCGTTACACACGACAACCCGCCATTTATCATCTTTAATAATAAAGTGATTAACCTGCTAAGTAATCTTAACTAGGTGAATAGCGGGTATGCCATTACTTTATTTCCTAACAAATACTTATTATACGCCGGACTAATCTAAAGTCAAGGCCTTATTCAAAATACCATTAATAAACTTACGTGACTTATCATCTGTAAAATCATGCGCCAATTGCAATGCTTCGTTAACAGCAATTTTAGCAGGTACTTCAGTAAACTTTGCTTCATAGATTGCTAAACGCATCAAAACAAGATCTGTTGTGTTCAAACGTTCTAGTGTCCAACCTGTTGATAGATAATCTGAGATGATTAAATCTAATTCATCTTGATGCGCCACAACCCCAGTAACAACCGTTGTTAAATCAGCTGGTATTTCTTGAGTCCACGCTACTTCTGGATCACCAACTAATACTTGTGAAATAGTTGATTCAACATCAGCCGTTGGATTTAACGCCAAACCAAATAGCGATTGAAAGGCTGTTTGACGAATTTGGTGTCGATTTAGTGCGCTCATTTCTTAGTTCCTTCCGTATCTGATTCATCACCAAATAAATTATTAACATCAATTGTATTAGTTGTTTTTTGTGAAATTACACCTTGGACGTGAACATTTACAAGGTTAACTTGCAATTCTGTCATCGCTGCCACTTGTGATGTAATACGTTGTTGTATAGCATGTGATACCTTTGGCACACTCACACCGTAGTTAAGATATACATAGACATCAACATCTAGTCCTGATTTAGTTTGTTGTAACTCAACACCTTTTCCGTGTACGCGTCGTCCAAATGCTTCTTGTGCACGTTCTGTTAATGACCCGCGTAGCCGAGAAACGCCGTCAACTTCTTGTGCTGCCAACCCTGCGATAATCTCTAGTACGCGCATGCTAACCAACGTCTCGCCAGAGGCCTCATTTGAATATGTTAATACGATTGTCTCTTCTGCCATATGGAACTAACCTCCTAAATAAGTCGAAAGCGCCGGCCGGCTGCCGGTCGGCGCTTTCTTAATTAATATCGTTATTATACCTAACTTTCCTAGTAAAAACTAGGCACGTGACGTATATGAGCCACCGTTATCAGTGTTAACAACTAACTTATCACCTTCATTGACGAAATCAGGTACAGTAATTACCAATCTAGTCTCCAAAGTAGCAGGCTTACCACCACCATTAGCAGTAGCACCCTTGATACCTGGTTGTGTCTCCTTAACTGTCAATTCAACAGTCTTTGGTAATTCAACATCCAAGATTTCACCTTCATAAGTTGTAATCTTAACAGTCATGTTTTCTAGCAAAAACTTCAATGCATCTGAAATTTTATCTGCTGGAATAGAAACTTGATCGTAAGTCTCGTTATCCATGAATACGTGTTGATCACCATCTGCATACAAATATTGCATGTCAGTTTGCTCAATACTTGCTGTTTCAAACTTGTCACCAGGACGGAATGTTACTTCATTTACCGCACCAGTACGCAAGTTCTTCAACTTTGAACGTACAAAAGCTGCACCCTTACCTGGCTTAACGTGTTGGAATTCCAAAACGCGCCAGATTGATTGGTTATACAAAATTGTTAACCCTGTTTTCAAGTCATTCATACCAATAGTTGCCATGATTGAATTCTCCTAAATTTATGTCTTTCTGCATTATATTAGCAGGTTTTTTGAATAAAGACCAGCATTACATTAATTTTAGCACGATATTTGTAAATATTTTTATATTTATCAAAAAGAATCGAAACTAGCATTGTCTCGATTCTTTCATTAATTTATAAATTATAGACGTGCCTTTAATGATTCTGTTAATTCTTCATAACCAGGCTTACCTAACAAACCAAACATGTTGCGCTTGTATGCTTCAACACCTGGTTGATTAAAAGGATTAATCCCATTTAAGTATCCTGAAATACCAACAGCTACTTCAAAGAAGTAGATCATTTGTCCTAAGGCAAATTCATTTTGCTTATCAATCTCAACAATCATGTTTGGCACACCACCGTCAACGTGAGCAAGCAACGTACCTTCTGAAGCAGTACGGTTAACATAGCTCATATCTTTACCCTGTAGATATCCCAAACCATCATCTGCGTCCATTGTTGGAATCACAACATCTGAAACAGGCTCTGTTACACGAACCAAAGTCTCAAATAAGTTACGACGACCGTCTTGAATATACTGACCAAAACTATGCAAATCAGTTGAGAAGTTTCCAGATGCTGGGAAAATACCCTTGCCATCCTTACCTTCTGATTCACCTTGCAATTGCTTCCACCATTCACCAAATTGTGTCAACGTTGGATCATAATTAATCAACAATTCAGTTGTATAACCCTTACGGTACAAAATATTACGATAAGCTGCATATTGGTAAGCAGGATTTTTAGCCACATCTGCATCTGCATAAATTTGCTCACCAGCTGCAGCACCAGCCATTAATTGATCAATATCTGCACCAGATACGGCAATTGGCAATAGCCCAACTGCAGTTAACGCTGAGAAACGACCACCAACTCCGTCAGGAACAACGAATTCTTCGTAACCTTCAGCATCAGCTAATGTTTTCAAAGAACCGCGTTGGGCATCTGTCGTTGCAAATATACGCTCACGAGCGCCTTCAACACCATACTTTTTTTCTAATAATTGTTTGAAAATACGGAATGCTACAGCTGGCTCTGTTGTTGTACCAGACTTTGAAATGATATTTACTGAAAAATCACGATCACCGATCAACTTAATTAAACTATTTAAGTATGCTGGCGCAATTGAGTTCCCTGCAAATAATACTTGTGGATAATCACGTTCTTCATCACCATAATAGTTATTAAAGTAGTCATTCAAGAAATCAATCGCTGCACGAGCTCCCAAGTAAGAACCACCAATACCAATAACAACTAGTACTTTTGAATCACCTTGAATCTTCTTAGCAGCAGCTTTAATACGTGCAAACTCATCTTTGTTGTATTCCGTTGGTAAATGTAGCCAGTCTGTAAACTCAGCCCCCACACCAGTACCCTGACGTAATAGTTCATCTGCTGTATTTACCATTGGTTGCATCATTGACAATTCTTCTTCGCCAACAAATGCCGATAACTTTGAAGTATCAAATGATAGTGTGCTCATAATTAATTCCTTCTTCCTGTAAGTCCGATTTTTCAACTTTGCGGTATAGACCAATTATAACTTTTTGGGCCTTAAATTGAAAGTGTTTTCATGAATTTATTCACAATGATTTCGATTATGCTAAATTGTTGAACTTATAGGTAGTACGATATGTTTGTTTTTTGTTTGCAGGCAATACAATATCACCAAATCCTTCATGATTAATCGCATCACTCAAAGTTTGAGCTTCAAGTGCAATTGCATTATAAGGATGTGCATCAAACCATTCACGATCACCTTCATGATAAGCCACTTCCGGATTAGCAATAAAGAATATCACAGCATTACGATCAGAATAAACTTCAATATTACGGCCTGATTTTGGATCAGCAATAACTGCAGCTGGTTGACCTGCTACTTGATTAATTTCAAAAGCTTCATCGAATTTAACATCATATGGACCTTCTAGTTGTGCCAAGTTATCGCCAATGCGTGTTGGCTTTAAAAAATCATATGCTGTATGAGCATTTTCAAAGAAATTGCCAGTTGGTGTCGTATCTTCATCACGTAATTCTAAACGGCGTTGTGAATTAATCTGTAAGTTCAAATCACGAGCGTCCGTATCAATCCCTGCTGGGTTAAAGTAACCATGGCTTGTTGGGTTATACAAAGTTGTTTTATCCGATTCTGCAGTAAAATCTAAAATAACTTCATCGTCATCAGTTAACGTATAAGTAATTGACGTTGGCATCGTCCCTGGGAAATGATCAATTGCTTCCGTCATAGTTGTTGTAAACGTAACTGCATTATTTTCTTGGTCGATCACAAAATCCCATGTACGATTTGAAAAACTATCTTTCCCACCGTGCAAAGCATTTCCTAATTCATTATCCTTTAAATGGTATTGCTTACCCTCTAATGTAAATGTTGCCCCAGTGATACGATTACCGACACGACCAATGGCATCACCTACTGAGTATAGTTGCTCCCATAACTTATCAGTTGTATGTAATCCCACCATCAAGTCATGACCATCATTAGTCTTAAAGAATTGCCAAGTTGCCCCCCAAGTTGTGACACCAATTTGGTGACCATTTTTATTCTCTAATATAATTTGTTGTGCTAAGTCACCATTCGGCATTTTTCCGATTTCATGAACTGATACTGTCATTTTTAATTTCCTCTTTCGTTCCCCTAAAGTGGTCCGTTTTTCAATACAATTGTATTCTAACATATTATATTGTTTCTAATTGTACATAAATAAACCGTTTTCATAAATAATATAACCTAAAAGGTTAACTTGATTTTTGTGGCAATACCACTTCAAACGTAGTGCCCACATCAACTTTGGAAGTCACTTTAATTTCACCATTATTTGCTTTAATTAGCTCACGGACAATTGACATCCCCAATCCGGATTCTCCTTTTATCGTGCGAGATGGATCAACCTTGTAATAACGTTGCCACATTCTATCTATTTGCTCAGCAGTCATACCAATACCAGTATCGGTAACAAAAAGATGTGTCTTACCTGCAACATCTTTGGCAGAAACGGTTATAATACCATTTTTAGTAAATTGAATTGCATTTGCCAAAATGTTAATCAAAATTCGTTCTACTTGATCAACTACAGCATACACGTAAACGTCTGGCTCACAAAGATTTTGAATTTCGTTACCAAATTTATTTGCTTGTGGCCACATTTTTTCTATCAATTCACTAATTAACGATGTTACATTAAAATTTTCTGCTTGATCCCCTGCATTTCCTTGTCTCATACGCTCCAAAGAAAGTACAGATCTCACCAATCTCGTTAAACGATCCGCTTCTTCTTTGATTAAATCATAAGATCGCTGCTCGTTACCCTCCATAACACCATATTGAAGACCTTCCGCAAGTCCTGTAATTGTCGTCAATGGGGTGCGCATTTCATGTGACACATTGGCTAGCATGGTTGCTTCTTCATCTCTTTGCTTAACTATTTCTTGTTGCAAGGTTGCAATTTCATCTGCCTGTTGCGCTGTTACTTTTTTTTGCCGTGTAACCAATGTTATCGTTGTAACGAACAGCCCGATCACAATCACCAGTATCACGAACAAGGCTACGTTAGCATTATTAATGAATACCCAGCTAGTCAATAAGAAAAGAAGTGTGCTCAAAACTATTAATATTATCTCAAGCCCTCTATTTTTCATATTTATTCATAGTCCTTCATCTATTTTCTTGGATTTTCTGGCAAAATAGAGTCATCAAACTTGTAACCAACACCCCATACTGTTTGAATAACTTGTGGCCCTACTTTTTCAATTTTTTGACGCAATTTTTTAACATGTGCATCAACGGTTCTTTCATCACCAAAATATTCATAATTCCAAACTAATTGTAGCAGTTGGTCACGTGAAAAAACTTGCCGTGGTTTTTGTGACAACACACGAAGTAAATCAAATTCTTTAGGTGTTAAGTCTGGTATCAACACATTATTTATATATGCTTCACGGGTCCGTGAATTTAATTTAAAGGTCCGTGTTTTAATATCAAAATCATCTGCAACATTATCATCTTGTCCATTGGTTTGCATCGTTGCTCTACGATGTAACGCTTTAATTCGAGCAATCAACGTAATTGGACTAAATGGTTTTGTGACGTAGTCGTCTGCGCCAACTTCAAATCCTAATACTTGATCAGAATCAGAATCACGCGCCGTTAACATAATTAATGCTACTGTTTCTGTACTTTCTCTGATTTTAATGGCAACCTGCATGCCATCGACTTTAGGCAAGTTCAAATCTAAAACAATGACATCCCAAGCTTGTTTATCATCATCAAATAATTCCAAAGCCTCTTCACCATCATAAGCGTTAACCACATTCCATTGCTCTTTTTTGTAAAACATCCCCATCATTTCTGATACGGCCGTATTATCCTCTATCATTAATAAATTCATTTTATCACCCGACATTTCATGATTGTTTATATTTTATTTTTAAAAAAATCTTCACAATTATTATACAACGATGTGGCCCAATTTTTTTTATAGGGCTATCCCATCAACGCAACACTAAATACCAATCATTGTTAACATGCGGGATTTATCAATAAATGATTTATTTTTAATTACAAACATCATTTAACTTGCCAGTAGCCACTAAAACGTGCATAACATCACAAAAACACCGATTATATAACCCTGTATATTTTAGTGTTTAAATACATAAAAAGAGCAAATCACCTAACGATGACTTGCTCTTTTTATAATTAATCTAATTGTGGTAAATCAACCTCTATTTTTGCCGGTTGTGTCTTTACTAGCACTTTTCCTTCATGAACGGAATATAACATTTCAACGCGTTCATTTAAAGTATTGTACCAGTTGTCTGCATTAAAAATTAAGAAATTAGCAGGTTTACCAACTTCAATCCCGTATTGATCTTCAACTTGTAGTGCACGTGCGCCATGGCTAGTAATGAAACGATATGAATTCATTATTTCTGTATGGCCCATCATTTGTGTCGCATGAAGGCCCATATGCAGCACATCCATCATGTTACCATTTCCCATTGGATACCAAGGGTCTTTGATATCATCTTCACCAAAAGCAACATTCAATCCTTCTTGGTCTAATTCCTTAACCCGCGTCAAGCCACGTCGTTTCGGATAAGTATCAAAACGGCCACCCAAATACATATTAATCAATGGATTAGCTACAAAATTAAGATCAGCCAGCTTTAATAATCTCATTAACTTAGAAACATAGGCATCATTATATGATCCCATTGCTGTTGTATGCGAAGCAGTTACACGTTCCTTTAAGCCAGTCTCCAATGCTAAGGTGGCTAATGTTTCTAAGCCACGTGAAGCAGGATCATCTATTTCATCAGTGTGCGCATCAATCAACAAATGGTATTTTTTTGCCAAGTCAAATACAAAATGCAACGACTCAACTGAATATTCACGTGTAAACTCAAAATGCGGAATTGCACCAATCGCATCAACACCCATTTCAGCCGCTTTGGTCATCAGTTCTTTACCATTAGGAAATGATAAAATACCGTCTTGAGGAAAGGCAACTAGTTGCAACGTCATCCATGGTTTTACTTCTTCACGTACCTCTATCAGTGCTTTTAGAGCCACCAAATCAGGATCAGTCACATCAACATGTGAGCGGACAAATTGTAGCCCGTGTGCAGCTTGAATTTTCAATGCTTTTATTGCCCGTCGTTTAACATCTTCATGTGACAATGTTTGCTTGCGTTCACCCCAAATACGAATTCCTTCAAACAAGGTTCCCTTTTCATTCCACACAGGCTCACCGGCCGTCATCGTAGAATCTAGGTGTACGTGTGGATCTACAAATGGCGGTATCATCAATTTACCATTGGCATCAATAATTTGCTCACCTGCATTTGCTTCTAAATAATCTGCAATTGCTTCAAATTTACCATCAACAATTCGTACATCTTGTTTCTTTTTTGCATTTTCAATCACAACTTGTTTAATTAACATTGTCCCTATCCTCTTAATCTATACCTACTACGATTTAGGATTTAATTTAAAACCGTAGTATGAATGCCCTTTGAAAGTCTGCTTTGCTAGCTTTCCTGTTGCAGTATACTGCTTGCCTCGCTTTGTTTTAGATGAAAAACTCACCTCACCACCTGATAATAACGTTTGGATTTCTGCATCTGAAAACGTATGATCACTCCATGTTTTAGAAAATTGGATGGTTTGATTATTAAACAAACCACTTACTTTTTCAGTCTTTTTTGTCTTACTAGTCGTCTTTTTTATTTTAGGTTTGCCTAGTATTGTTTCTAATTTTTGGGCATTTTGAACCATAATCGGCATATCATGCGCAACAACTTGTGTTAGTGAATTTAGTGCGTCTGGCATTGATATCTTAAACTCACCAACTTCATTCATTATTTCAAATAAACGTTTGGTTATTTTGGGTGATGCAATCCATGTATTATGTACCATAATAGCTGAAACATTGCCTGTCTCAGTTAACGTTAGGCGCCCCTTTTTTTCTTGCATCATTGCTTTACTACCTTGACTCATTTGTGAAAGTGTTGATACCCGTGTTGCCCCAGTTCCAACATTATGTTTTTCCAAGAATGCCATTAACCACTTGGTTGTTGGATAAGGTGGCTTTTTATTAGCACCTTCAAAAATAAATGGCGTTGCTTGGGGACCGACTTGATTATTTTGCGTATGCGTAACTTCTTCATCCACTTGTAACGCCTTTTGTGCATCATACACAAGCTTATAATTAAGTGCAATCGGTATATTAAATGCCGTTTTAAAGGCTGGATACTCTGCTAATTGTGCCGTTACATGGTCATAAACATAATTTTCTGCCAACATTGCCAAATAGTTTTTAGCCAATATTTCATAAATTGCCGCTGCACTTGGTCCATATTTAGATAAATCAGCTAAATTAACCGGTACTTTTATTCCTGGTCGATTTGCACCATGCGATCCAGTTTCTTTCACATGTGTTGCGCGCACTTGTCGATGTGTGAGCAGTTGTTTGTCAACACCAACGACATCAGCAATTTGATCAACCTTTGGTAACAGTTCAAAAAATTGTTCTGGTGTAACGGTTTTGTCATCCGTTCTAGGGTATGACACAATTTGTGCCTCATACATTTTTTGATAAGTTTGTAATACTTCTTTACTATCAAACCCTCTTGGGGCCAAAATTGCTGCTAAGCCTGCCAAATCGAGTAACTTATCAGGCGCTTGTTGCCTTTTTTCATGATGTTCATTAATGACATTAGCCGTATCATAACGTTGTAGCTCCTGTTTTGCTTGCACTTTATCATCATATCGCCAATCAGGTATCGTACTTTTAGAAACTTGCCGTCGATAGATATGATTTGATTCATCTGCAAAGCAAATTTCGTAATATGGCTTTTTTACATAATCTTTAATAGCCTGCATTTGTTCAAAAATTTTCCAAACAATGACTGATTTCAAGCGTCCTTCCCGTGCTACAACTTTGTACCCTGCCTTTTTTGCCGAAGTAGTGGCAATTCTCGTCAGTTGCATTGAAGCAAAGTCCCAACGACTACGTGTTTCACCTTTTAAGTAAGCACCATGTTGCCATTTATCAGATACGTCCGTTAGGTTCTCCATCGCTTTTCGAATACTATTAGGCGCTTCATCGACAAAATTTGCACGCAACACACGCCCCTGCCAATGAATAGCATCAATCACTTCCCATGCTAACAAATCACCCTCACCAGATGGATCTGTATCAGTTGCGATTACTAGCGCATCATATTTATTTTTACTTTCTTGCCGTAATTCTGTTAATTCTGTTTTAGTTGACTTTAAGCGTCCCGTTCGTGGTTGGCGCTGCTTTAAATAAGTTCTTTGCCAATTCATTTCATCTAGTTGCCAAGGCAAATAATTCAGGGTCCAAGATTTATATGCTGTTTGTTTATCTTCACTAACCATTTCTTCAGGTTCTTTAAACCCCATCATATGACCATGTAAATTAACAATGCGATAATCATTGCCTGAAAATTGTCCTGTTTGGCCACCTAATGCCTTAACAAAATTCTTGGCTGCAGATGGTTTTTCCGTCACAATTAAATATTTCATTTTATAATCCTCAAATATATTGTACGAAAAAAATCTATTATTTTACATATTTACCAAACACTTTTGTCAAAATATAATAAATGACACCAGAAAGAACCATCGTCACAAAGGTAACACCAATGGTTTGACTAATCCAAAAGACTGATTTCAAACTGAAATATAGTATGATTCCAACAGCCCATGATGCAATCGCAAGCCAATTTATACCACTAGCATACCAATATTTACCGGAAACTTTTGTTATTTCACTAATTTCATATTGTCCTTTACGAATAATAAAATAATCTACTAAGAACACTGCTATTTCTGGCCCCAAAAACATCCCAATATAATCCAAAAATACAGTAAAAGCATCCAAAAACGTTGCAAACAATAGCGGAATAAATGATACCAATGTTGCTATTAGCGTTACAATCCACAATGCTGGTGTTAGCTTTAACTTGTGCCACATATTTGTCAATGCTGAGCCAGCAGCCATTAGGTTCACAGCATTAGCAGTGGCTGATGTAATAATAATAACTAATAGTGCAATAATACCCAATCCCAATTTAGAAGCTATTGTTGAGGGATCTGAATCATTAGGGTCAAATGCCTGATTCATTACCGCTGTACCAATGGTTGCTAGTAAACCAATAAAAGCAAAGCTAAACAAACCAACATTAGCACCCAAGAATGACCAAGTAGTTCCACCTGACTTCTTTTTAGCAAAACGAGAAAAGTCAGATGATGCCGTTACCCAAGCCAAATTAAACGCCGCCAATATATCAATTGCTTCCCCTGATGAAATACGTACAGACTTAGGTGCTTGCCAGTCAAAAATTTGATCCAATGAAACATGTTGAAAAACCACGATTGCTTCCCAAATCACAAAAATGATAACTAATATAATCCCCACACGTTCAATCATACGAACTGATTTTTCGCCTAATGAAATTGATGCTAAATGCAATAATGACATGATAATGATTCCAACAACTAAACCAGTCTTACCGCCATCAGCATATGATGTCCAATTAAATAAATCTTTAAAAATGACAGATATAGAAATAGCAGCGATAAAAGTATTTGCTGCAGCCCATCCAATGAATTGAACCATATTAATAATTGAAGGTCCAAATGATCCTTTCAATCCAAAAGAAGCCCGTGTTAGAGTCATCATTGGCAATCCTGTTTTGTAGCCCATATATGATGCCAACGCTAAAAATATGTACGATATTATCCCTGTCGTAATTAACGTTGTTGAAGCTGTATATATACCTGCTGCCGCAATGACACCACCGATATACCAAGTACCATTGTTTGCATTAGCACCGATCCACGTTGCAAACATATCCCAATTTGACATCGTTCGTTGATTTTTGCCAATAGCCTGAATTTGACCAAACTCTTTTGCCACTTTTTTCTCCTTATTATTAAGTAAAAAAATCGCACCATAGCAATGGCGCGATTAAGTATACTTATCTTTTTTACGCGCTCCTTGGCCAGCTCTCGTCTGACCATTAAAAAAGCAATATTTTTATTGTATAAAACTATACCTGTTTCTAAAAATTAAGTCAATTACGAGTTTGGTATCAAACGATTAGTGACTGCTAATTGGATATCATGATCCGCTAAAATACGCATCACTGTCATATTTACATCTGCTCGTTCACCTGCAAAATTAGTGTCAGCTGCCATTTTCAGCATAACGCTAACATCAAATTCATATCCTTCTGGAAGCACTTGACTAATAGAAGCTGATGCTGAATTTTCAACAAAATGATCATCTTGCGCTAATTTTGCCATCGTATCTTCTGATGCTGCAATAATTTCTTGCGTTGTGGTATCTAAAGATAAATAAAATGTTAAGCCTATTTTTCTAGTAACGACTCGCGACCAATTTGTAATTGGCTCATTTGATAATGTTGCATTAGGAACAATTACTAGTGCACCATCTAAAGTTCGAATTAACGTTGACCGAAATGTGATGTCTTCTGCAACTCCAGCTACCGAAGGTGATTCGATATTATCACCAATTTGGAATGGTTTCTCAGTAATAATAATGATACCACCCAGCAAATTTTTAATTGGATCTTGCGCCGCCATTGAAACAGCTAATCCTGCTAATCCCAGTCCTGCAAAAACACCGTTAACATTAATTCCCCAGTCAGATAAAATCATCGTCACAGTCAAAGCCATCACAATAAATTGTAATGTGCGTTTTAAAAATGGCATCACAATAGAATCAACTTCGATATGGACTTTCGTACCAAAATACCTAAGTAAATCGGCTAATGACGTCATTAAAGTATAAATACCATAACCAACGCTAAAAATTAAAACTGATTTATTAATATCATGAGCATAATGCAGAATAGTTCGCGGTGCGTGTGCAACATGCAAAGCCCAGACTATCCCCGCAAATAGAATTGCAATTTTTACAGGCCGTTCAAATGCTTTTAAAATATCGCGCCAAATTGAGAACCGTTTTGAGACACGTTTTTCAATTTGTCCAAATAATGGGGTAACAATCCCCTTCGTTACAATAATCGTTATAATTAGAATTATTAAAGCGAGCCCAATAGCCTGCCAATCAAAACTATTGATTAACCATCTTTGCAAAATATTCATGTACAACTCCCTTCAATAATATATACAACAATATGATACCTAATTTTGCATTACCATGCACCCTTTATCCAGATTTTTATCATATAAAAAAGCACTTCAAGCTGAAGTGCCTTTCCAAATTAGTATGAATCTCCATTCACAATTGAGTTTTTTACAATAACATAATCCACATATCGTAAATCTTTCAACTGACGTCCACCTGCGTATGAAATAGATGATTGTAGGTCTTGTTCCATTTCAACAAGTGTATCTTTAATAGCCCCACGATATGGTACTAACAACTTCTTACCTTCAACGTTTTTGTATTCACCCTTTTGAAACTGAGAAGCTGAACCAAAATATGTCTTAAACTTTGCCCCATCAACTTCTACGATATCGCCAGGTGTTTCAGAATGACCAGCAAATAATGAACCAATCATCACCATCGTTGCCCCAAAGCGTACTGACTTGGCAATGTCACCGTTATAACGAATCCCCCCATCAGCAATAATTGGCTTTTTAGCAGCCTTTGCACACAAACGAAGGGCTGCTAATTGCCAGCCGCCTGTTCCAAAACCAGTCTTTAACTTAGTAATGCAAGCTTTTCCAGGTCCAACACCCACCTTAGTTGCATCAGCACCAGCGTTTTCCAAATCACGGACCGCTTCAGGAGTGGCAACGTTACCAGCAATTACAAAAGATTCTGGCAACGTCTTTTTAATATACTGAATCATTTTAATGACTGAGTCAGCATGACCATGCGCAATATCAATAGTAATATACTCAGGAATTAAATCTGTTGCTTTTAATTGATCAATAAATTCATATTCTTCTTGCTTAACCCCAACAGAAATTGATGCGATTTGACCTGCTTCATGAAACTTCTGCACAAAATCCAAACGTGTTTCTGGATTAAATCGGTGCATGACATAAAAATAACCATCTTTTGCTAATTGCATAGCTAATTCATCATCAATAACTGTCTGCATATTTGCAGGGACTACAGGTATTTTAAATGTATGATTACCTAACGTTACCGAAGCATCCGCTTCTGAACGACTATCAATAATACATTTATTAGGGATTAATTGAATATCTTCATAATCAAAAACAGTTGTAATTTCCATATTAATAAACTCCTAAAATAAACGTTCGCTTTTTTATTGTTTTAATTTAATCTTAACCACCAAAAGTAAATTATACACGAACTAAATATAATAAACAACTTTTTCACAACCTAAAAATGCGAATGTTATAGAGGTTTTTCTATAAACTTTATATTTGTTTAGTAACGAAATGTTTGCTATAATAAATTGTTTGACGGGGTCGTTACGGAATCGACTGGCATTGTTTGGGCCGGCACTGCGTTTAGGGGTTGTGGCCCTATAATCCACTCAGTAGAATTAACTGCAAAAAATTCAAACAATAATTACGCATTAGCTGCCTAAAAACCGGCTAGCGTTGCTTATAGTTGTATTAGTTGTGTGCTACTATAAGTCTAAAAATGAACAACCTGCGCTAAATTATCTCCGTCTGGGGTAATTTAGAAGAGGATAATCAGGCTAGCTAACTCGATCGCTTAGCAAAACGGCGTGCGATTAGTGAAATTTAAATTGTTTTGCTATGAACGTAGATGTGTCGGTTGCAAAATGTTAGGACAGGGGTTCAACTCCCCTCGGCTCCATTTTATAGGTACTAGAAACGTTGTTTTAAAGGCGTTTTCATTACATTTGGTGCCGAATTAGTGGCAAACTCAATTTTGGTTTGTTAATTATATTTTTAGACCTGTTAAGTTTTTATCTTAATGGGTCTTTTGTTTGTTATTACAATTTGATTGATTTAGCATATTTGACTTCAAATTATATCGAAAAAAACACAAAAGTCCCACTGGGTAGAGTGAGTTACTCTACCCAGTGGGACTTAATTTTAATCAGCTAAACCTATACCATCGTTAAGCATCAATAATTCTCTTTGGTTAATAAAACATGTATCTAGGACAAACCTTGACTGCGATTACACAGATTTAGAAATATTTAAGTTCCGTTTCAATCAAATGTACAATAAAGTCTTAATGATTAAATTTTGATACTGTGTGTAACGTGCTGTTAACTACAGTTGTTCAGGGTGTAAAATATTGCCCCCTCAAGTGTAGATTCGCCTAATCTCTTAGTTACACGAGTGTGCCTTGTAAATACATCTGCAATTGGTAAGCGTGTTAATAAAAAGTCGTGCTTAACTACGATATTGTAGCTATTTACCATATTCTTTGTGATTACTTTACCAACGTGTATTAACTTCTATTTGTGTCTTTTTATTTGTCATGATCTATTTTCCCAAATAATTCTAGCTGGATTACCAACTGCTGTTGTTTTATCCGGAACATCAACTAAAACAATCGCACCGGCGCCAACCTTACTAAAAGCGCCCACTGTGATATGCCCCAATATTTGAGCATTAGCACCAATGAAAGCCCCTTGTTTAATATAAGGATGACGCACATCCGGATTTGTTTTTCTAGCACCAAGCGTAACACCATGTAAAATGGTAACATCATTTTCAATAATTGCTGTTGCTCCAATAACAACACCAACCCCATGATCAATAAACAATCGTTTACCAATTCTGGCTTGGGGTGAAATAGTTATTCCTGTCGTATGGGCTGCATGTTGACTGAGTAAATTAGCTATTGTAAAAAATCGCCTTAACGCTAAAAAGTGGGCAATTCGATACCAAAACAAAGCTCGGATTCCTGGATAAGTTAGCACTACTTCCAAAAGGGTGTGGGCTGCTGGATCACGGTTCAAGATTGATTGCGCCGTTTGAAACATGAGCACCACCCCTCTTTCTACCAACTAATAGCTGATTTCTCTGATTTTTAATTTCCTCTGTAATATCAGCAATCAAATTCCCAAAAGCTGCCCAAATTAGCACATCTGAACGGCCATATTCGAAATTTTTCTCACCAATTATCTTTTGATAAAGGATTGATATAGCAATTGCAGCTGCAATTTTGCCAATACCCTTGTTTTCACTGATTTCGCCACATAATAATTTTGTGCCAAATTGCATAGTGCTTGCCCTACTTATTTGTGTTTTATAATTCATAAATATGTTCGCTCATATACCGTTCGCTGCTGTCGGGGAAAACGGTAACGATGTGGCTATTATCTGGTAGATTCTCAGCAATTTTTAGACTCGCTGCCAACGCTGCACCACTTGAACTACCAATAAATAGGCCTTGCGAAGCAGCCATTTCCTTAACTTGTTTAAATGCATCAACATCTGAGATAGTTAAGATTTCGTCTATGGGAACTTCTTTAAAAAATGGCGGAATAAATTCAACCCCGATTCCCTCGGTTCGATGAGGATGCGCAGGCCCCCCATTTAAAATGGATCCCTCTGGTTCAACGACAACCGTTTTGGTGCGAGAATTTTGCTCCTTCAGGTATTTAGAAATACCCGCAAACGTGCCACCACTACCTGCCCCAGCAACAAATGCGTCAATTGGATGATCCATATCGTCAAGTAATTCTGGTGCTAATGTATGGTAGTAAGTTGCCGGATTAGCTGGGTTCTGGAATTGCATTGGGACAAAACTATTGGGAATTTCAGCCGCAAGTTGCTCGGCTTTTTCAATGGCGCCACGAATACCCTGATCACTGGGTGTATTGATTAGTCTAGCCCCTAATGCTTTCATGAGGATCTGTTTTTCATGGCTGAATTTTTCCGGTACAACTAGAATGGTTGGTAGCTGATAACTCCGGGCAGCTAAAGCAACACCAATACCGGTATTACCTGCAGTGGGTTCAATAATCGTCGTACCTGTCGTAATTTGATGGCGATTAATTGCGTCTTGAATCAGATATTGTCCCAAGCGGTCCTTGATACTGCCACCAGGGTTAAACATTTCCAGTTTTGCATAAATGTGACTATGATGCGGCACATCAATTTGTAAATCAACAAGCGGCGTATGGCCAATAAGTTCTGAAACTGATTTTATTAACATAATATTATCCTTCTTAAAAATCATTTAAATAGAAAAAGGGTGCGAAAACTCAAATGAATTTTCGCACCCTTTGTTAAGTTCATGCCTTTGACAGGCATTGAATTTTCAAGGTCATTATTCCTCAAAAATGTCAACGCTAAAAGGCCAAACATCGCCAAAAGTGCGATGCTTGACAGCAGTTATTAATCACATTAAACATTGATTGAATCATAATGAACCCTCCGAATTTATTTGTTCATACTATACTGAATCGCAGCAACTTTGTCAAATAATTATATATATAAGAATCAAATTTGACAATTAAAGCTAGAAGTCCCTACTAAAATAGTTACACAAAATCAATGGCTGATACACAGTTAAAAAACTCGAAAACCTGGCATAATCACAGATTCACGAGCTATAATTTACATTAATTTATGTCGCAAACTATTACTTTACACGTTCGTCATCAGATACCATATTCGCAGTTGATGATTTTACACTCTCAACACCGTTTGATGTTTTTTCCTTTACAACACCACCTGCATCAGTTACACGATCTTGTAATGTCGTTTGTGCGCTTTCGAATTCTTTTGAAGTTTGAATGTCCACAACCTCGACATTTAATTCAACTAATTCTAAGCTTGTTGTATCCTTCACTTGCTTACTAATTGCTTGTACTAAAGCCTTGTAAACATCGTGAGCATTGTGTCCGTAGGCCATAATGATGCTTAGATCAACAGCAACTTGTTCTTTACCAACTTCAACATCGATACCGTCAGTTGGGTTGTCACTGTTAACAATCTTGTTCTTAATGTTAGTAACAAAACCACCATCAACGCCTAGCAAACCAGGTACTTTTTCAATTGAGTTACCAACAATCTTTTGAACAACTTTGTCATCAAATGTTAGTTCACCTTTTGTTGCAACTGCTGTTTCGTTCTTCTTTTCAATAGCCATTTTAAATTCCCCTCTTATCTATAAACGTATATAGGATCCATTATTTTCTTGTAAATATTTTAGTAATAACTGATAGATTAATATTATATCTACCAAGTAAAGAACCAATTCCTGCTGCTAATAAAGTAATGATTATGATTAATATCGTTTTCCAAAAACCAACAGTTACTAACAAAGTTGATAGAACGAAACCGATAAGACCACTAATCAATATTTTCATTGATCTACTGTCCAACATTTAATTCACCTTCCTTATTAAATAACTCGCGCCGTTTTGCGCTTTGAATTTGATTTTTGATTTACTTTAATATCAACTTTAACTGGTTGCTTGCCTTCTCCCGCAAGCAATTCTTGAACACTCTCACGTAATTCATCTGAAATACGTGGTAGCTCTTTAACAGTTGCTTGCTTATATGCTGCATCAGCAACAATATAAAATTTATGTTGTCGCTTTGTATTTTTAACCTTAATTTTGATATTTGATAAATCTTCACCGGAAAGTTTTAGCTTAATAAACTGAGTGATACCATAGTTACTTAGTGCTAAACGACCACTTTTATTCTTCTGCAGTGGCACATCCTTTAACTGTTTTGGCCAACCTAAGACAACAATCAATACAATCGCTGTAATAGCTAATAAAGTCAAACCGTAATAGTAAATAAATGTACTAGCTGACAAAGTAACATTCAGCCCAATTTCTTTCAGTAATCTGACTGATTCTGTATAAATATTGGGCCAAATCAGCAAACTAATTCCGAGCAAATATCCAAGAGTAAAAATCACTAATAGACTTCTTTTACTTTTTTGCATATCACGCCTCTAGACTTAATTTAAGTTTACTCGTCGAAATAATTAACCATGCAATTTATCTTCTAGTTTATCACCGACTGCATCAATTCCCTTTGCTGTAAAAATTGTTCCTAAAATCGTAATACCACTCACAAGTAGCATTAAAGATAGGGCCACTTTAAAAATCTTACCAATCATCTATTCCCCCCGTTTCTTACGTGCCATATAACTATTAAAACCTTTTACGATTACGGTAATGCTTAAGCACTCCATACAAGCGCGACAACAATTGTAATACTGTCATAATTAGAGAAATTTTCTCTAATAAGCCAAGTTTGCCATCTTTTCTTTTCATAAGTACTCCTCAATCTATCTACAAAATAAATAATGACAACTGTCTTACCCCTAATTACAAAGCCATAGTAACATGCATAAATACGATTATCAATTAATCTGCTCAAAAAAATAATATTTAATACGTTTTACTGTTGCCTTATATAATGCTTTTTAAATTTAAAAGCATTAAATTAATTTTTATAATATGCATACAAATTAAAAAGGCCGATATATCAGTGTTTTCGCTAATATATCGGCCTTTTCATCTATCAAATTTTTAAAAAATATTACTCAAAATATATATTATGATCAAATGGATTGGGTAGAAATAATAAAACAGATTCTTCTGCCATTTTTGCCCATTACCACCGCGCTGCCCATTGTATAGATAAATAAACGGTAATACTGTAATCATCATATATTCATCATCGAAGGTCAATGTCTGATATAAGGAACCTACTTCAACTTGTCCAAAGTAAGTCATCAAAGCATGCACAAACAGAAGTATTGAAAAAATTGTCACACCCATACTAATTCTTTTAAAGTTTCCTCGGAATAGATAAAAAATTAATCCCATTACCAATTCATACGGACCACCTTCACTAATGATGATAAATGGCATTATCACCACCAAAGCGATAATTAACATCGTGTATCTTGCAATGTGCAGATGATTAACAATCATCGTATCTAATATCCAAATCCACAGCAACACAAGCGCCAATGTCATAAAAATATTTTGACCTTGAAAAAGATAAAAGACGTCGAATTGTTTTGTGTAAGGATTCGTCGTATTATTCGTTAAAATATTGGACAATAAATTAATACCATACATTAACACACCACCAACAAATAGACGTAAGAAATACTTTTGACGACTATGTGTATAGTAAAATCCTTCAATAATAAAGAATATGAATAAAGGCGCAACAAAGCGTCCTAAAAGTGATACCCATAACGGTAGATGCAAAACATTACCCAGATAGATATTAATATGATCGATTACCATGAAAATAATACCAATTATTTTCAAAGAAAATCCGGATAATCCTTTTGTTTCTGTTTGTAATAGCTAGAAATATACTGATAGGCTTATTGTAATCCTGTTAATATATCGCGTAAGACACTATCTCGATAAACTGGCTGCTTTTGAAAATTTCGTCGTTCCACTTCTACCGCCTGCATGGCTTGATCAGACGCCTTTTTTTGGACATCTAGCTTATCAACTTGAGTCACATCATCGGCTGCTAACATTGCTACCAACGCATGATAATACCCTAAAAACCAGCCATTAAAATATGGCATAATAAAATTTTGGATTTTCATTGTATTATCTTGGTGTGCCGTTATAGCATGCGCTTCTTCAGATAGCATGCTGACCACTTCTTTCCCTACAACAGTCTTAATCTGTTCAATTTCGGCTACAAATGGTGTAAATCGTTCGTTGGCCAATGCTTCAATTTGATCCACCCAAGCAGCTGTTTGTGCTGCAGGTTCAATTCCAGAAGACACGCCAATTATATAGAGATATGCTGCTTGAAAACCGCGTTGCATTCCCTGCACTAAAATTGGTCGTAATAATATATCTATCTTTTGATCATCAATAGCTTGATTATTGAATAATTCTAATTTTTTTGATAATTGTTCTTTTAACATATAAGCCTCATTTCGTAATAGTCTATCTTATGATTATAAACTAAAAGAGCTACTAGTTTTCAAACTAGTAGCTCTTCACTAAAAATATATTAATCAAACACTTGTAAGTTTTATAGCGTAAACGCGTTCCAAAAGGCTGAAGCCTCAAGCAACACAATTTACGTATCGGCTTCAAAAAACTTTTGTCCGACTCTTTTTAATTAGCATATTATTAAGCTAACGCACCCATTGGATCCCAAGGTGCTAATTCTTTAGGTGTTGCACTTTCAAAAATGTCACGTAATTCTTCTGGCAAATATTCTTTTTTAATCACCACTTGATATGTGAATTGATCAAACCATTCATCTGACATTGTAAAGTATCCCTTGTGACCGTTCTTGTCACCCCAAGAATTTTCAACCTTCCATTTAGTTGGTTGACCATCTACTAAATCAACACCAGTCAAAACCATGGCGTGAGTCATCAATGAATCACCGTAATCTAAACGCTCTGCTTTAGTTAAGCTAAAATCAATATCAAATAAGCTGTCTTCGTCATACAATTCAGTATCCATCAAACCAGCAACACGATCTAGCTTAGGTCCCATATCAACCCCAAACCAAACATTTTCACCAGCTGAAAGTTGCTTGATTGCAAGGTCCTTAAATGTATCCAAATCAAGATTTAAATGCTTGACATCGCGACCGCCAACAACTGAACCCAACATCTTTACACCATATGTTTGGTTGTATGGCTTATCTTCAGTTGGTGCATTGATAATTGAAATATACTCACTCAAATCCCAACCAATATATTTCTTAAAGAAATTTTGTGGCGTCATGCTTTGCTCACGGTGGAATTCACCATCTTTATCACGGAATGAAAAATCAAATGATAGCGGCGGCTCACCAAATGTTAGTGATAGCATGTAATAGTTTTCTTTATTTAAAGCCTCAATCTTAGCATCAATATCAGCCTGTGATGCACCATCATTAACCAAGTTACGCAAAGCAATTGCATCTTTACGTAACTTACCATTAAACAGACGATTAAATTCAGCTGAATGTGATGATGCTTGTGACTCAGGAAATGCTGATTGTGGCACAACCCCATACTTTTCAATAATCGCAACAATCATGTCCCATTGACCACCATCTTGTTGTGGTGTTGCCAAAAGAAAGCTTACTTCACGATCAGTTGTTGCCTTATCTGCAGTTGCCACGATATTATTGTAAAAATAATTTGCTTTTTCAAACTTGTCCCAGAAAAATGTGTAGCTTTGTGATAACTCAAAATCACCCGGCAACCCATACATTGCTTTCATATCATGACGCATTGTATTCAATGCCGCAAACATCCAGCAACGCCCTGACTGTAATTGATTAGCCACAGGTGAGCTTTCTAAATCAACACTAAAGACAGGGGTCAATTCACCAGCACGTTGATTGTCACGAGCTGCCTTTAAAATACCATTAGTTGTTACAGCCCCACGTAAAATAGCTGCTTCAGGTTTTTCATCAACATCCTTTTTAAATGCTGCTAATTGTTCTTGGGTAATTTCACTCATTTTTTAACCACCTTTTTCTCATAATTATTTAAGTTTATCGTTTTAAATACTATTATGCAAGGTCAATAAATTAATTAAGATATCTTAATACGATAAGCACGATAGACGTAACCCTTTGATTGTAAGTTACTTAATTCAACATTGAATACCTGATATCCTTCTGGCGTAACCTCTAAAATATTTGAGGCATCCCCATTTTTGGCATTTAAATAACCAAAATCAATTAGGTAATTTCCATTATCTAATAGTCGGTTCGAACCAATCCTATCAGTATAATTTGCTTCTCCTAACGCCTGTCCATATGACCAAATTTCTTTAGCTGTCATATTTTTTAAATTAATTTTAAGTTCACGCCCTGCTGAATACTTTGTAGTCGTTTCTTTATCGCCATATGAAACAGCACTATTATTATCATAGAATGAAATGATCTCTTGACCATCCTTTTGTGATCCAGGCACCACACGAGCGTCATGTTGACCACCATTAATTGATGTGCCATCTGCGTATTTAAGTACGTACTGCCGCCATTCTTTTGGCCACTTCGCCTTTGGTTTACCAGATAATATCCACTTTGGCTTCATTGTCTTATAGTCAAATTTCATAATTAGATCTTGGTGTCGAGAAGAAATAATGATGCTATCATCCTCCTGATCATAATTAATCGAGTTCTGATGTAACCAATCAATTTTACCATCACTACGCTTAGTTGCATTGTAATGCGCATAGGTTTCATCAGGAAATAGCTTCTTAAAATCAATTACCCGTTCTGCCTTACCTGTCTTACGATTAATTTCAACCATGGTATCTTCAATATACTTTGAACCGTCTGAAACAGTGGCTAACAAGTTACCATTCGGTAATTCAATAACATCATGATGGACAACCGTTGTTTCCCCATCTTTCTTATTCGTAGATTTCAAATTTTCTGTTGATGATGTTTTATTACTAAACTGGTAATGACGATAAATTTTACCGACATAATCTGTTTCAATTAAATCATTGTAAACAAGCTCACTATTATTCTGTTTACGTAAAATCAATAAATGACCATTTTTTAATGTTTTAAAAATATGTTGATTATATTCTGTGGAATACCAACGAATTGCACCATCTGCATCAATTGCAAATGGATTTTTAGTCGTTCTTGTAAAAACAGTTAAACCATTATTCCCAATTGCCATTTGATCTTTACTTGCCATGTTAACCTTAATATTGACATCAGCCAACCGTGTTGGCAATGGCTCCGTTTTAATATTTATAACTTTTTCTTCAACTTGACCATTCTGTTTCGTTATTTTAAATGTTACTTTATTATCCGTATCAGCATATAAACCTACCACATTTACACGATGATTTTTTGTCTGTTTATTAACGGTGTTTGTAATCGCAGTATTATCTGTTTTACCAGCCACCGTATAGCTCACTTTAGCCGGTGTATCAGTTTTAAAAATGACCAAAGCCGTCAATGGGGATGTCTTATACGGATTAGCTTGTATAAACATCTTATCCGGCGTATATTGAGCATCTCGTGTTGCTTTATCATACTTTTGGTTCAACTCTTTTTGTTTATCAAGCAAACCGCTGCTTAGGTGAATATCTAAATTATCTTTAATTTGTTCATCTGTTAATAATTTGGGATGTTGTTCACGATACACTTTATGTCCGTAAACACTACCTCCAATAATAAAAATACCGATAATTACAATTAATCCCCATTGCCATACTTTTTTTCTATTTTTCTTCTCTCTCATCCCGACCCCTTCACTAGTAATTATTAGTTATTGTCTAACTTATCTGTTGTCCCGATAAAAATCAAGCTTTTATTAAAATTAGCCTTTTTTATACGAAAAACACCTACTAATGTTTGTTTAGTAGGTGTTTTTAATCAAATAACTCAATAATAAATCATTTGATTTTCTTAGGAGTAGGTATCTAAATTTTATTTTAAACACTTGAGTAAATTTTTATGAGTATGAGCTGTTAATTGGGGTGGGCTCCCCTATCAACAACACTCATATTAAATTTTTCATCTTAAAATAAATATAAAATAACTTAAAAACAACCTTAACAAAATTAAAAGTGGCTTTACTCCCTGACGGAACATAGCCACTTTAAATCATCTATTTTTAAGAGTAGAAAACATGAATAAGATTGATGACTTATCGTAGATTATATCACTTAAAAATGATAGAAACAATCATTTTTCTAATTTTAGTTTAATTTTTCATTCTATTTTTTGCCATTAATCAGTTTTCGTTACCTTCATTAACCTTAAACCATGTCTATTCAACAATTGATTTTTAGTCATTTCACTACAATTAAACAAACAATACAAAAAAGCCTCAAAAATTACCATTGAACTTTTGAGACTTTCATTTTTTATTTTCTGCAACAACGACTTTTAAAGTTTCTGGGTAAACACCACCATTTTGATTTCTCTTCATAAATAACCCTTTAAGGGCCTGTTTAAGATAATCTTCTCTTGGATCATTCACTGCTCGCCAAGTTGCCAAACCACCCATGGATTTAATAATAATATGCCCAACATCAGCATAAACGTTTTGTCGATTTTCAACGTAATAATCATATATTATTACATCTCTATCTTCATATTGTTTAATAACCGTTAACATATTAATTCTCACTTTTTTGTAAATTATATCTTGAGGTAACCAATTAATTATATCGTATATCAAGAATTTAACAAAATATATCTGAGATAATTTGTAAACAGGTGTTGTAGCTATTAAAATTAGCTTTTTTAGTCAGAAATCATATCCTTTGCTAAGTAGAAGCAACCATAGATTCCGGCATTATCCCCATTACCGACTGAGACAATGTAGTCATCCAAATCAGGAACAGCAAGATAATCATGTAATTGTTCAGCAAATGACTCACGAACCATTGGTAGTAAGTTTTCACGATGTGGTACGCCACCACCAAACACAATACGTTCTGGACGTAATGTTGCCGTATATGTCAATGCAGCTTGTGCAAGATAATATGCTTCGATTTCCCATGCTAAGTGATCATCAGGTAATTCCTTTGCTGAAACGCCCCAGCGTTGTTCCATAGCTGGACCAGCAGCTAAACCTTCTAAACAACGATCATGATGGAATGGGCATAGTCCTTCGTAAGTATCTTTTTCATGCTTAGCCATTACAATATGCCCAGCTTCGGGATGTGAGTACCCTCCTACAAATTGACCATTCGCAATAATACCAGCGCCAACACCCGTACCAACCGTTAAGTAAACAACATTTTCTACATCTGATGCTGCACCAGAAACATATTCAGCCCAACCAGCAGCATTTACGTCAGTTGTCCAATAGTATGGTATATCACGCCATGATTTCATAGCACCCAAAAAGTTATACCCTGACCATCCCCGCTTAGGTGTATCTAGCACATAGCCATATGTTGCACTATCTGGTTTAACATCAATTGGTCCAAATGATGCAATTCCAATTGCTGCAATATCTTCATATTGATCAAAAAATTCTTGTACTTTTTTAACAGTTGCTGCTCCATCTTCAGTTGGAAAGCTTTCACGAGCAATCACTTTTTCTGGATCTTCAACTGGGGCAACAGCCACCACAAACTTTGTTCCACCTGCTTCAATAGCACCTAACAATGACATTTGGGAATCCCCCTATGATTTTTTAATTTATTTTTCTATTCGTAAGGTATTTTAATGCAATTCTATAACAATTGCAAACGTTTACAAAAAAGATTATTTAATTAGGCACAAACGTTTACGCAAATAATCTATAAAAAATAATCGACTCTATAAAATAATAAATGAAAAAACGCCTATCTTGCGCGTTTAGATAGGCGTTTTATATAGTATGGACGTCTCATTACTCCACAACATTTTGAATATGTCTTCATTATAACGTATTCTCTGTAAAAATGGCGAATTAGTTTTTTATTAAACGACGATACATCCAGACTGTTAAGACATAATAAATTAGATACAAAACTAAGATTCCTACTAATGACGGACCAAAGCCGAGATAAATATTCTTTTCACCTGCCATTAATGGCGCAAACATTTTTAGTCCAAAGACAACATCAAGAATACCAATAATCATGGGGATACCAAATAAGATCCCTAAGTCAGTTGCAACGGTCTGCGTAATTTGCTTATTACTTGTACCAATCATTGCCAAAATACGGTAACGTTGCTTATCATCTGCAACCCCAGATAACGTCTTAAACATTAACGTTGCTGCTAGCATTGCTAAGAAACCAATTCCCAAAAAGACTCCCATGAATTCAATACCACCAAAAATTCCTTTGGTTTGTTGATATCCTGCATAAGAACCAGCAGCATATTCCACCTTAGTATTGTTTACTTTTTCTTCAATATCCGCATTATGCGCCAATTCTTTTTCATTAACCAGCATATCAGCAACTTTGACTAATCGTAACGACTGCACCTTAGCATTAGTTGGCATTTCTGATTGATTTTGCGTAACAACTACTTTAGCACCATAGCTTTGGTTAAGTAACTGATTAGCAATTCCTTCTAACGTATACTCAGATCCAGGTGTTTGACGAATATAATCTCCAGTTAACCATTTTGTCCGCATTGATGCCCCATTTTTTTCAGGTACTCGAGCTGGTAATTTATTTTGATTAAATTCTGCACCATTAAAATACACAGTTTGTCCATTTTTAACATAATGGTATGTTTGTTGCCATGTTATATCTTTTAAGTTATCCGTTTTAACTTTGTCAGTATCATAAACTGCTGTCATTGAGTAGCTTGATTCAGCTAATTTCGGCAACATACGGTAGTAACCTTGACCAACTGACATGGCACCCAATGCTAGTGCAAACATAATGGCAATTGATGATAACATCCGTTGATAGTCTGGTAAACGGAATGATAACTGTCCATTAATAAATGAACGTAATCCTCGCATACTAAATGATGATTGACGCATTCCATTCGTTATCATTTTTAATGTGCGACTGATAAACCAATAAGTTCCCCAAACATTCAGAACCAAAATAAGTACAAAGCCTGCCATACCTAACGATGCTATCTTTGGCATTAATACATAACTACCAATTAACAAAGCTAGCCCAATTAAACCAAAAAATAGATCTACTTTTACATGCACTTTAGGTTGATTAACTTGTTTATTAGCCAATAGTAATGTCAATGTATCTTGTTTCCGCAAGCGACGTTGATTGTATAAACCATTTAGCAAGAATAATACTGTGAAAAACATCAATGTGATAACAACTGACTTAATCGAAATTGACTGCCAATGCGTCAATTCAACCCCTAATAGTTTAATCAAATAGCTACTACTCAATGACGTTAATGCAAACCCCAAAACAATTCCAATGATTGTTGAAATAACACCAATACTTAACGTTTCACGTAACAATAGCGAACTAATTTGTTTTTTACTTGCACCCAACATTGACATCAATCCATAATCTGACTGACGTAATCGTAGCAAAAATGCATTGGCAAAATTTAGATATACAAAAGTAATAATTCCTAAAAGAATTTCCCCAATTACGAAAATGATTGAGATTTGTGACACGATGGAATTTGATTCCAAAAATGCTTTGTTATTAGCCATTGCACTAAACATATAGAAAATGGCCGCTGAGATAATCAATCCAACAAATAATACAATATAATCACGCCACTTTGATCGTAGTGATTTTAAAGCAATTCCAAACATATGCGCCTCCTACTAGTTAAAGTTCCCTAATTCAGATAAAACTTGTTGATAAAAGACTTCACGCGGTTGATTATCTCGATTAATTGTTTTCGTAATTTCACCATCCGTTAAGAACAGAATACGTGATGCAAATGATGCTGAGAAAGCATCATGCGTTACCATAATGATTGAATACCTTCATTACCATTAATACTTGTCAAATAATTCATCATTTCACGTGCATTTTCAGAATCTAATGCCCCAGTTGGCTCATCCCCAAATATAAGCGCCGGATTGTGCACCAAAGCACGTGCTGCACCAACACGTTGTTGTTGTCCTCCCGAAAGTTCACTTGGGTATTTATTTAAATAATCTTCAATATGCAACATTTGCGAAACTTTTTGAACAGCTTGCTTAATTTTTTTGACACTAGCTTTTTGTAAAGTTAGAGGCAAACTAATATTTTCTTGCACAGTTAAACTATCAATCAAATTATAATTTTGGAAAATAAATCCCATATCTTGACCACGGAATTTTGAAACTTCTTTATCAGATAATTGCCAAATATCTTTATTATTGATTGTGACAGTTCCTGAAGTTGGCGCCATCAATGTTGATAAGATATTTAATAACGTTGATTTACCAGATCCAGACGGACCCATAATTGCAACAAACTCGCCCTTATCTACTGAAAATGAGAGATCATGTAAAACATCTTGTTGTACACCCGCTGTACTTAAATAACTTTTATTTAATTGATTCGCAATCAATAATGATTCAGTCATAACTTTTCTCCTAATATTTCTATTTTATTTCTTTTATGTTACAAGCAATACTATACACAATCTAATATTGGGTTGTCAAATGTTTTGTTAGCTATATATTTAAAAAACAGCTGTTCAGCGTATTAATTGCTTGAACAACTGTTTTTATTATCGTCATTAAATTTCTGGTAATTTTAAATCTTTAGTATCAACTAAGTGTAATTTATTAACGAAAATGTATTTCATTAATAATGCTAAAACAATAGGGATTACAAAGAAAGTAATTATAACCCGCATCCCTATTTGACTACCACTTGATTCATTCAATGCTGTAATGGGGCCAATTAATCCTGACATCCCAAACCCTGCTGAAAATGGTGTTCCGGCCATCTTTAATAGACTGGCAATACCTCCTGAAATTGCAGACGCAATTAGCACAGGAATAAATAATTTAGGTTTTGATAACATATTAGCCATTTGAATTTTAGGTGATCCCATGAAATGAGCGATGAATAACCCCCAAGAATTTTCTTTCATTCCCATAATCGCTAACACTAATGACGTTGTCACAATACCAGCATTAGCAGCCCCTGCACCAACTCCGGCCAAACCTATAGCAGTCGCAATTCCCACTGACGATAATGGCGATACAATTAAAATTGCAAATAAAGCCCCTAACAAAATTCCCATCACAAGTGGCGCCGTTGTTGTTGCTGCTTGAACAACCCTACCAATACTGTTTTGGATTGATACCATGATTGGTAAAGTCACTAATCCTAGCCCACCACCAACGACTAAAACAGCTAGTGGTTCAAATACTGCCCGCAATTGTCCAAGTATTTTATGGAAAAAAATCGTTACCAAACTAGCCATTAACGTTGTCAACATTATATTTAAGATTACACCTGACCCGCTAATTACAAACTGTCCATGCTGTGTCGTAACAACACCTGAAGCAATAAAAGTAGCTAATGCCATTGATGCACTCTCAATTGTTCCAAATCTCAATAAAATTCCTACAGCGAATGCTGCAATCAATGGCAAAGCACTCTGTGATAACATGACCATCATATTTAAAGTTTTTACAATTTCAGTTTGTGGCATTATAACTAATAATTGGCTAATTAACGCTGCTGGAATTAAAGCAATAATGATACCACTCGCATTACCATTCAAGATTGCTAATCCAAATTCTTTTTTACTCATTTTATTCATATTCATTCTACCTTTTCCCGTAATTTTACGACTACTCTAATTTAGATCTGCCCCTACCCAGTAATGATTACAATAAAAAAACTGGGTATTTATTATAAAATACCCAGCCCCTAATAAAATTCAATTTAATCTATCAATTAAATCGGTTATTATTTGGTTTCGGATATTTTTTATCCGAAACCTAGCAAAAAATGCTTTTGGTCATTTCGGATAGTCACCTAAAAAACCAAAAGTAATACTTCGTTTCAGTTGTTAACGTCATATTAATCATCATTTTTGCCCCTTTACTTAATTGATAATATTTATTTTAATCTATTTTTCATTTTTGTCAACATAATTTAATCATTTAAAATAAAAACACCGTATATCTACGGCGCTCTGTACATGAAAAGATGTACTTGATAGCTTTAAAGCAACTACCACGGGGAATACATATAGTATATCGACAATTAATTAAATATGCGAATAATTTGATTTTAATTTTTCTATAATAAAAAATCGCATTGCGTATCCGCAAAACGATTTGGTGTGGATGACGACCCACAAAATATTTTTTGATTGTGAAAGCGTTGATGTTGATATTGAGTCGTCTCATCACCCTCTTACTGCTCGAATAAAATTCTAATTATCATTCTATTTTTTCTGAAGGAGAAGAGTTTTCAGCAAGTTTTTTTGAAATTAATTAATAATTCGAACAGTAAGAGTGAAATGCGACATACCAACTTAACGGCCCCAATTCCGTTAATTACTTCATAATCTTGTTATTCGTATACGTTCCCCCGTATCTCTAACACAAATACTATTGTAAGCGTTTCCATTAGATTTGTAAACCTTTTTTTAGAAAAATTTCATTTTTTGTATTAACGATTACAAATCATATGTGTGCCAAGCATCATTTTACTAATACAAAAAGAAGCGTAAACATTTTCAATGTCTACGCTTCTTTTAAGTTATTGTTTTACTTTGCATACTCAATGGCACGCGATTCACGAATAACTGTTACTTTAATATGGCCCGGATAATCTAAATCATTTTCAATTTGATTACGAATATCACGAGACAATACAGTTGCTTCAATATCAGAAACAGCTGCTGGTTCTACAATAACACGAACCTCTCGACCTGCTTGAATAGCATACGATTTTTCAACACCATTGAATTCATTTGCGATAGCTTCGAGCTGTTGCAAACGTTGAATATAATTTTCCAAAGATTCTGATCGTGCTCCTGGACGTGCGGCTGAAATAGAATCAGCTGCAGCAACCAAAACAGCGATTGCAGATTCGGGTTCAACATCACCATGGTGTGAAGCAATCGAATTAATCACGACAGACCGTTCTTTGTATTTAGTTGTCAATTCGACACCTAATTCTACGTGCGAACCGTCTACTTCATGATCAATAGCCTTACCAATATCGTGTAATAATCCTGCGCGCTTGGCAAGCGTAACGTCCTCCCCTAACTCAGCTGCCAACAAGCCAGTTAGTTTTGCGACTTCTATTGAATGAACAAGAACATTCTGTCCATAACTTGTACGGTAGTTCATCCGACCAACTGTTTTCACGAGGTCAGGATGCATATTATGAATACCTAAATCAAAGATAGTTTGTTCACCAACTTCGCGAATATGCTCATCCATCTCTTTACGAGACTTCTCAACCATTTCCTCGATACGTGCTGGATGAATACGACCATCTGCAATCAACTTCTCCAAGGTATTCTTAGCAATTTCACGACGAACTGGATCAAATCCACTCAATACAACAGCTTCTGGTGTATCATCAATAATTAAATCAATACCCGTTACTGTCTCAAGAGCGCGAATATTACGGCCTTCACGACCAATAATACGACCCTTCATATCATCATTTGGAAGTGTCACGACTGAGACCGTTGACTCAGCCACCATATCAGCAGCAGACCGTTGAATTGCACTAACAACTAAGTTCTTAGCTCGTTTATCTGCCTCTGCACTGGCTTGTCCTTCACTATCCTTGATCATCACGGCTTGTTCAGCAACTAGTGCCTCTTTAGTCTCTGATAAAATGCGATTACGTGCATCATCACGAGTTAAACTAGCTACTTCAACAAGCTTTTCTTCTCGTTGTGTGACTAATTCCTCAGCACGTTTTTGCTTATCATTAACACTTTGGCGTTGATGATCCAATTTTGTTTCTTTGCTCGAAATGACTTCTTCACGTTTTTGTAGTGAAGCATCTTTTCGATCCAAAACAGATTCACGACTTACCAAACGATCTTCTTGTGATTTTACAGCAGAACGGCGTTCTTGTAATTCACCCTCAATACGTTGTTGGTAACGTTGGCTTTCGTCACGCGCTTCCACTAAAGCATTTTTCTTTAATTGCTCAGCATCAACAGCGGCCTGACTCGTTATGTCTGTAGCGGTTTGATGTGAAATGGTCAATGTATGGTTAATTTTTGTTTTAGCCACTTGATAACCAATCACACCACTAATTACGATTGCGACAAGCAACAACAGGATGATCATTAATGTGCTGTTCATCTTGTTTCTCCTGTCTAGAGAATTGACGTTTATGTCAAATCAATAGTGTTTTTTTGCGCTTATTAACACATAACTAATTTTAGGCTTTTACGCCCCATAAGTCAATACAACTAACTGATACTGTAAACAACAAAATAGCGCCATATCAACATTTTCATGATGAAATGGCACTATTTTAACTGTACAATTTACTTTATTTTTTTATTTTTAATTTGCAAGCGTAACATATAACTCATGACATAACGAATTATGACTGCAATAATTGGTGAAATATACAACCATGGTGAAATAAATATACCTAATCCAGCTGCTAATAATAACAATATAATAACTGGCAAACTAGCCCAGCGTAACATCTTTTTATCTATCTGAATTAATCGATCTGCAGTTGCCCAGAATTTCTTCAAGTCTGTCATTTTTTCAACATGAATATCTGCATTAAGATCAGGTCGATTAACAGCCACTGTAATTGCGTCTGTGTCCTCAGGTAAATTGTCTTGGTTAGTTACAAACATCGTATTTTTATTTGCTAACCATTCATCTAATTGTGCTTGTTTATTTTCCGGAGTCAAGTCACTCTTTATATCAGTCAATGAAGACATCATTTTTTTTAACGGTGCCGTTGCACCAACCGTATCACCAGAAGCAATTTTAACTGATAAATGACGTTTTATAAAAAAATCATTCAATGAAATTAATGATTTACTTAATGTATCACCAAAGGTAATAACACCAATTACTTGTAATTTATCAACAACATAGCTTACGGAATTACCCAAACTTTTATAAGTTGCTAATGCTTCTTCGTCAACAGCATAACCTTCTGCCAATGTCTGAGAAGCAGATAATACAGCAAAACGTTCATTGAAAACGACACCTCTCACACCTGCACCGAATAAAATTTCAGGTTCAGAAGCTGTTGAGGGGAAAATTGTGTGGTCTTCAGCGTATTTAATAATCGCCTGTGATAAACCAGATTTAGGCTCTAACGCTAGTATACCTGTTGCCAGTCCTAATATATCAAAGTCACTATAACGTTCATCTAATGACAAAATAGAATGAACAGTTACACTATCATGGGTTAAGACCCCTCTTTTTTCAGTCACAATCGTTGATACATTATGCAATTTTTCAATAACACGAACGTCTTTAAAGTTAATACCTTGTGCTGGTAAATCATCTAAACTTGTTTCTCGATGCCATCCAGCCCATAATGCTGGCCAATTTGCATCAGCTATTATTAATACTGACACCATTATTGTTAAACCATATACCCAACTAGCAGTCAAGCCAAAAAATAATAACGCATAGATGGCTAAAAATACAGTCATGATATTCAATCGATGTGTCGTTTTTTTCATTGGTTCATTAACAATAATTGACAAAGTCTCTCGTTGTAATAAACCTAGTGACCCCATCATGAATGACATACCCAAAAATAGCATTGGTAGCGTCATCGTCCACATGGCATGGTCTTTTAGGTTTATAAGATAAATCCACAATACAACTAGGTACCAAATTGTTTGCCCCAAAATTGGCAACCATAAAGTCACCGTCTTCATTTGTTTACTTTGATATAATGCTTGTTTTATCATACGATCGTCTAAATACACAATCATTACAGCGCCTAACCCAAACAGCGTCATTATCAAGTGGTTAATATGCGCTGTCACTAACGGCGATGTATTTAATAGCGTTGGTAAAAAAATAACAGCTAACAACGCTAACATAAACATCACGATTGCGTATTGGTAATATCGAATTTTACGTACCGGCATATATTAAACCCCTCGCATACTTAGAAAATGTCATGATTATAAAAATAACCGTGTCCAAGGGACACGGTTATCTTAAAAAAGGAGATGGAGGGATTCGAACCCTCGCGCCGGTTTCCCGACCTGACGGTTTTCAAGACCGTTCCCTTCAGCCAGACTTGGGTACATCTCCATTAATTGCGGGTGTAGGATTTGAACCTACGACCTTCGGGTTATGGGCCCGACGAGCTACCAGACTGCTCCAACCCGCTATAATATTAAAATAAAACATTTAATAATGTTTAAGGAGATAGGGGGATTCGAACCCACGCGCCGGTTTCCCGACCTGACGGTTTTCAAGACCGTTCCCTTCAGCCAGACTTGGGTATATCTCCATGTATGTAATTGATTAACACAACCACAAAGAATATCTTACCTTTTTAAGTCAAACATGTCAACACTTTTTTAATTGATTCAGCATAGATATCTTTCTATTTACAAAAATATCATAATTCGAGTATTATAATATCACATTAATAACGAGATAAAAAACATTTTGTTGTATAATGACATATCAAAATGGTTTAATTTGTTTTTTGGAGGAAAAATATGCTTGGATTAATTGGTTTGGCAGTTGTGATATTAGGACTTTTAATCTTAATACTAGGTAATAGTGCCCCACTTATTCGCTTATACTTTGGTGATAAAAGTGTCATCACTCAAATTATTTGGGGCAGTGTCTTATTCATTATTGGTGCGGTTATCTTGACTTACAACGCCATTAACATGTAATTTTTTGCTAATTTTAAAACAGTAAATTTGTAGCAAATGTTTTAGTAAATAATAATATTTAATAATTAGTTATCAGAAAAAACAGTATCTCCTAATAAACAAAGCCCTTGTTATATCAACGTTTCGTTAATATAACAAGGGTTTCTTAAAATCATCAATATGCGAACGAAGGGGGTCGAACCCTCACGGTATTTCTACCACAGGATCCTTAGTCCTGCGCGTCTGCCAATTCCGCCACATTCGCTTCACTATTAATACGTAAATAATGTTAGCAAATATCTGCAGTACATGCAACCGCCTAACTTTCACTTAATGACGTTATTTATCCTGAACAAAAAATTGGGACAAAAGAAAATGTCCCAATTTTTTTAATTATTTGCCTCAATCATTGACAACCCAATACGTTGTCTTTTTTTATCAATTTCAGTCACCCAGACTGTGACAATATCGCCAACAGCAACCACAGCATGTGGATTTTTTACATGTGCTTTTGAAAGTTTTGAAATATGCACCAGGCCATCTTCATGAACACCAATATCCACAAAAGCGCCAAAATCCACGACATTACGCACTGTACCCTGCAGTTGCATACCAACTTGCAAATCATCCATCGTCAACACGTCCGATCTTAATGTTGCCATTGGAGCATCATCACGTAAATCTCGACCGGGTGTAATCAATGAGTCAATAATATCATGCAACGTGGGATAGCCGACATTAATTTTTTGCGCAAAGGAATGTGTATCTAGTTGACGCAATTTTTCTGCAGCATGTGGTCCCAAATCTTCAACACCTGCCTCCAGACAAATCTGTTCAGCAATTTTATATGATTCCGGATGAATATCAGTATTATCAAACACATTTTTACCACTGGGAATCCGTAAGAATCCTGCTGCTTGTTCATATGCTTTAGGGCCCAGTTTTGCAACTTTTTTTAACTCAGTCCGTGCCCTAAAACTCCCATTTTCATTACGGTATGTCACAATGTTATTGGCTGTGGTACTCGTTAAGCCTGCAATATGAGTTAACAATTGTGGTGACGCAGTATTTAAGTTAACCCCGACTTGATTAACTGCTGTTTCTAATACGTGATCTAATTCCAGAGATAGCTCTTTAGTTGGTAAATCGTGTTGATATTGGCCAACCCCCACAGCTTGTGGATCTATCTTAATTAATTCAGCCATAGCATCTTGTATACGACGAGCAATCGAAATAGCTGATCGTTGTTCTACCGGTAATTCCGGAAATTCAGATCGTGCGACATCACTAGCCGAATAGACTGATGCACCAGCTTCATTAACAACTACATAACGTAGATTTGGCAAATCTTTTTTTATAATATCAACAATAAATTGCTGTGATTCACGTGAAGCCGTCCCATTACCAATAGCAACCAATGACACATCATATTTATTAACTAACTTAATTATTGTATCCCGTGCATCTTTTGGATTATATTTTGGGGCCTTATGCGGATAGATGACCGCTTTATCCAAAAATTGACCGGCTTTATCTACAACAGCTAACTTTGAACCCGTACGAATTCCCGGATCAAATCCCAATACAACTTGTCCTCGTAATGGGGCTGCCATTAATAAATGATATAAGTTAGTCCCAAAAATTTTAATTGCGTCTTGACTGGCCTGCGTAAACAAATCTTTTCTAATTTCACGTACAATAGCTGGTTTAATAAACCTTTTATAGGCATCCATAGCCGCTGTATTCAAAATATCGGCAGCTAACCCTGTTTTAGTCCCAACTAAGCGGAATTTAAAGTAGCGATTAATCGCTTCCTCATCAGTAGTAATATTACCTGATAATACGCTTTCACTTTCACCACGATTAATTGCTAAAACTTGATGATTTTGTACCTTTTTTAAAGGCGTATCAAACTCATAATATAATTCAAATACCCCTTGCTCATCTTTTTTATCAGCACCACGCTTTAATTTAGATGCCAAATGACCATTTTTATAAGTAAATTGACGTACCCAATCACGAAGCCCTGCATTTTCCCCAATCACTTCTGCAAAAATTTCATGCACTCCTGCAAAAACATCTTCACTAGTATTTAAATCTTTTGCTGGATTAACATATTGCATCGCTTCCGATTTCAAATCAACATCTGGAATGGTTTGGATTAACTGCGCAAATAGCATCAGTCCTGCCTCTTTGGCAACAGTTGCTTTTGTTTGTCGTTTTTTCTTATAAGGTAAATAAATATCTTCAATTTTTTGTAGAGAATCTGCTGCTACGATCGCTTTATTGAGCGATTGTGTCATCATTTTTTGTTCACTAATTGCTTTATAAACCGTTTGTTTACGATTTTGGATTTCAGTTAATTGTTTGGTAACGGTTTGAATATCACGAATTTGGACTTCATCTAAATTACCCGTTGCTTCTTTACGATATCGAGCAATAAACGGCACCGTATTCCCATCGTTCAATAAGTCGGTCACTGCTTGCACTTTTTTTGTAGGCAATGTTAGTTGCTCACCCACTTTTTGTGGCACGTTAATCGTTATTATATCATTCGTTTGGTCTAAATCTGCCATTTTATTTTGTTCCCATAGTAAAAATACGTCGAACTTGCGCAAAGAACTTATCTAAATAGACATCTTGATCTTTTTCTGATTGTTTAAACGCCGTTAGCTCAACCTGTTTTGTTTTAGTATCTAAAGAATCAGCCATCATCTTAGTTGCACTTGTATATGCTGTAAATAATTGTTGTATGTTCTTGTGAGCCCCAATAAATCTAACCGGAGCTGACATACGATTTAATTTTTCTACAACGTCTTGATACACTTCTACCGTGTTTTCAAACTCTGTTGCTATTTCTAAAAATTCTTGATCTGACAACTCTGAAATTCTATTAGCTTTTATTGCCTCATCTAATTTTTCAAAATAAGGTGCAACATGATTACCAGCTTCTTCAATGGCTTCAATATCCCCGCCTAATAAGACACTGTATTGTTGCATCGTAATAAATTTTTTCTTGGGCATCATTTTTCTCCTATAATACAAAAAGACTAGGAAAAATCCCCAGTCTCAATCGTTTCAATTTAATTAATTGTATGATTTAAATTTCCTATCTTAAATTATACAATATTTATTCTTAATTTAATGTATCAATTAATGCATATTTACCATCTCGACGCTTGTAAACAACTGCTGGTAAATCAGTCTCAGCATCTTGGAAAATGAAGAATTCGTGGCCTAACAATTCCATTTGAAGAACAGCCTCTTCAACATCCATTGGCTTCAAATCAACATGCTTTGTACGTACAATGTTCAATCCGTCTTCTGACTCGTCATCAGTCGCTTCAGGTTCAACCATGAAATCAGTATTTTCTAATCCCTTGTAACCCTTTTCGCGAGACTTACGGTTAACCTTAGTCTTGTACTTACGAATTTGACGTTCTAATTTCTCAGAAACAAAATCAACAGTTTGGTACATATCTGTTTGTGTATCTTCTGCACGTAACAATAAATATGGTAATTGAATAGTTACTTCTGTCTTAAAAGTACCTTCTTTGTATGAGCGTACATTAACACGAGCAATATAATTAGCTTCTGTGTTCAAGTAACGTTCTAAACGTGAAACACGCTTTTCGATGTACTCTGACATTGCATCAGTGATTTCAATATTCTCACCACGTACCTTAAATTCTAGCATAATCCCGTCTCCTGTCTAACTGAATTTGCAAGATATTAATCCCCAAAATCTATATCTTACCCTACCGAAGTTTTAAATTTGTATCCCTCCGGTAGTTATATTGTAACACATTAATAATAAAAAAAGAAAGCGTTATCATTTAATTGGTATCATTATCGTGCTAACGTTATTGACGTTACATCTCGTGCACCAGCATCTAATAAGCATTGTGCTGCATGGCGTAAAGTGCGACCAGTAGTATAGATATCATCCACTAAACAAATCTTTTGATTACAGATATATGCCTGAGAAACAGCCAGTTGAAATGGTTGTTCCGTTTTTAGACGTTCCTGTCGATTCTTTTGTGACTGTACCTTTTTATTAGAATAACGACATTCTAGTAATTCTGCAAATGTTAAGTCTTCTAACCGACCAACAACTTGATTAAAGCCTCGTTGTGCATATGTTTTATCTGTAACTGGAATCGGCACGATCTGATCAACATCCATCGTTGCTAATTTCTGTTGTATTACATCTTTAAAAACCAGACGTAAATGATAGCCACCACTAAACTTATAGCTTTTAAAATATTCTTTCATTTTAAAATTATATTTAAATAAAGCTTGATTTTTAATTTTTGGATAGCCTTGTTTAAACCATTGTAAGCAATCTTGGCAATATTCTTGGTTTATCTTTATCTGACACTCTAGACATCCGGTTATGGGATTAATCATTTCAAATTCATTCCAACACTCCTGGCAGATTATATCTTGTTTAACTAACGATAAATTAAATAACATATTTAAATTCCAATCATTTTTAATAACTTGTTGGCATAATTCACACATCATATTTCTTACCCAATATATTTAAATAATTTATTTCTGCTTTAGCAGTCATAAGTTGCTTTGTTTTCTCTCTGGCATATACGGTAACGGTTCCTGTTGGCCTTTCTAAACTACGACCACAGCGACCGGTAATTTGAATTAATGTCGTTACTGTAAAAATATTTTCATCTCCGCCAAGAATTAAAACATCAATTCCTTTAAAAGTTACCCCACGTTCTAAGATAGTTGTTGTGATCAAACCATCAATTTGTTTATCACGCATGGCTTGAACTTTTTCTAATCGTTTTTCATCTGTCGCATAAGTACCTAATACATTAATACCCGTATGTTTTAATTGTGTTACCACCCTTTCAACATCTGCTACCTCAGGCACAAATAATAAAAATTTAATTTTAGTTTGTTTTAAATACGTTATATGTTTAATCATTTTAACTGGTAATTTACGGCGCCAATTTTGTATGATTTTAATTGTTATATTCGGTAACTCATATCCATGAAACCGTCGCGGTAACGTTGAAAATGCTATTACCCCCTGTTTTACTAACTTTTTTAAGTGTCGATTTAAAGTAGCAGTCAAATAAAATTTAATTCCTGTTTTTTTCAAAGCTTGCTCTGTAGCATAATTTAACATCGTATTTTCTGCATATGGGAATGCATCTACTTCATCAAGTACAATAACATCAAATGCTTCTTTGAAAGCCATCAATTGATGTGTCGTTGCAATTACTAATTGTGTATAATAATATTCATCTGTACTACCACCATATAAGGTTACAAATGGGATTCTAAATGTATCTTGTATCCGTTTTTTTAATTCAATGACGACATCAATACGGGGAGCTACGATCGCAATACGCATATTATCTTGGATTGCCTTGGTTATCATTGGAAATAACATTTCTGTTTTACCAGCTCCCGTTACTGCATAAGTCAAATGAGAAATATTTTTTTCTAAAGCAATTAATTGTTGTTTAGAAACTGATTCTTGCGATGGTGTTAATTTTCCTTTCCAAATGCAAGGACTTTCACTGTGCTTAAAATTGTTTGGATCTGCTAAAGTTACTAAATAATCATTCGATGTAATTCGCCCCATTTTTTCACACCCCCAGCAATAGCTAACATTGTTGGGTAATTCCCATACCTTTAAAATTTCACTTTGACATCGTGTACACTGCCCATTTAAGATAGCCGGAAAAATTGTCGCATCACTTGGTAGTGCATGAATATTGTCTTTTGTGCAAACTACATATCGACCATATAATAAAGATTTGTCATGAATTTTCATCACGTTACCTCCTCTTTATAAAGACGTTATTATCTTTTTTTGTACACAAAAAAGGGCTCACATTTTACTGTGAACCCTTTTTACTTTGCATCGCGACGTCCTATCCTCGCAGGAGGCGATCCTCCAACTACTTTTGGCGCTACTGAGCTTAACTACTGTGTTC
>NZ_BJEG01000006.1 GCF_005405545.1 Weissella hellenica | reverse complement strand
TGTCTTTTTTTATGTGAAAAAGACAAAATAAAAAGCGTGAAATGTTTAGTTTCACGCTAGAAAGTATAGAGCCTTTTTTATTAGGTATTAATAACCGGTATCATAATTAACAACGTTTACGGATAGTGGTTTATGATCAATAAAATCAGGTAAGTTTTTCATGAAAATAGTAAAGAGTTTTTCTGAATTACCAGCCCATGTTGTATGTTGTGTTAAAAGTAAGTTATCTTGCTGCCATAATTTAGAATCATCAGAGATAGGTTCAGTAGCTGTGACATCAAGCGCAGCATATTTAATCGTACCATCATTGAGCTTTGTTAAAAGATCAGTTTCATTAACTGTAGCGCCACGCCCAATGTTGATAAATAAAAATAAGTCATTAAATAAGTTTAGACTATGTTTATCAAAAAAATGATTCGTTTGCGCTGTGCTGGGCAAGCTATTAATAACAATTGCAATATTATCTGGTAAATTATTTAAATTGTTAATAGCGAAAACTTTATCAAAATTATCTACAGGATGACCAGATGTATTAACACCGTAAACAGGTGTATCAAAAGATTGTAAATACTTAGCAATTTGTTGACCAATTTGGCCAGTACCAAAGATAATAACGGGTAATGCTTGCAAGATAAATTGATTAGTAAAGGGTTGCCAACTTTTTTGATTTTGATAGACATTTAAGCCACGTGCGAAATAAAAAATATAGCTTATAACACTTTGCGCAATAGGTTTGGAACGTTGACCGCTTGCATTCGTTAGGATGATTTTTTGTTCAGCAAGTGTATTTAGAGGCATATAGTCAACACCTGCAGAGTAGGCTTGAATCCATTTTAATTGATGATTTGGTGTTGCTAAGATATGATTAATGATATCGCCATCCCACCCATAACTGATATCAATATCACCGTAATTTTTAATAGTTAAGTTTTCGGGCCTAATAACTACCACGTCATAGGCATTTAATGTTTCAATATCAGCATCTGTCAAAGGTGATAAAGCTAACAAGTTCACAGTCATACTAAGTCCTCCAAAAAGTATATTTTAATTTATTTTAAGCAAAAAATTGGAAAAGGTCTATAAAATTAGTTTGATTTTACGACAAAAATAACAAAAAAATTTGGTTAATGAAATGATTATGAAAATATTCACAAATTATGTATAATTTAGTAAATTAAAGTGGTAAAAAATGACTAAAATAGGGTACAATAAGAATGTATGAGAACTTATTGCGCTTAAAATTAAGTTATCAATTAGGAGGTTAGTTGTATGAACTTGATAGCAGGTCTATCCATTTTAAACCTTGCACGATTCCAGTTCGCAATGACAACGATTTTTCATTTTTTCTTCGTACCGTTGTCAATTGGATTAGGTATTATTGTTGCGACAATGGAAACCTTGTATGTTATAAAAAAGGATGATCAATACAAACGTATGACCAAATTCTGGGGTAAAATTTTCATGCTCAGTTTTGCGGTTGGGGTTGTGACAGGAATCATTCAAGAGTTCCAATTTGGGATGAATTGGTCTCGCTATTCACGTTATGTGGGTGATATATTTGGGCCAGCTTTAGCAGTTGAAGCGCTAGTTGCATTCTTTTTGGAGTCTACATTCTTGGGGCTATGGTCATTTGGATGGGATCGCTTTAATAAGAAATTGCATCTAATGTTTATTTGGTTAACAACCATTGGTTCAGCTTTTTCAGCACTTTGGATTTTAGCAGCTAATTCATTTATGCAAAATCCGGTCGGCTTTAAAGTTGATCATAAATTTGATCGAGCTGTCTTAGTTGATTTTCCGGCTTTGTTACAAAATCATCAATTATGGTTGGAATTTCCACACGTTATTTTCGCAACATTTATGGCTGGGTCTTTTGCTGTGATTGGTATTTCAGCTTGGTCATTATTACGTCGTCCTCATCATGAATTAGACTTCTTCAAAAAGTCGGTTAAGGTGGGTGCTGTGGTTGCATTGATTGGAACAGTTGGTTTGCTATATACTGGTGACCGCCATTCATTGTACTTACAAGATGACCAGCCAATGAAGTTTGCAGCCACTGAAGCACTTGATAAAAATGTTGGTGGTGATGATGAACAAGCACCATGGTCAGTGATTGCATACAGTGATCCGAAGACACATGAGGTTAAATGGTCATTGGATATTCCATACATGCTTTCAATTTTAGCTCATCATTCTCTTGTGGGTGGTAGTCAAGGTTGGCGTGAACTAAATAAAGAGTTACATGAAAAGTATGATGTTAAATTTGGGCACGATATGAATTATTATTTGCCCAATAATACACTTTACTATAGTTTCCGTATTATGGCAGTTTCCGCAGGTGCATTTGGATTTCTTGCGTTAGTTGCATTGTGGGCAGTACGTAAAAAATCAAAAATTGATATTTCAAAATACAAGTGGGTTCTTTGGATATTCGGATTATCAACGTTCCTACCATATGTTGCAATAACGTCTGGTTGGTTGATTACTGAACTTGGTCGTGCACCATGGGTTGTTTACGGGGTTCTTACAATGGCTGATGCAGTGTCACCAAATGTTTCAGCAACGTCATTGTTGACATCCAATATATTGTATTTCGCAACATTCCTTGTGTTAGGGTTAATTATGATTCTTCTTTCACGACGTGTCATGATTGCCGGTCCAGAGTCAGTGGATGAAGAAGTAACAGATGAGAATCTTGATCCATTTTCACCTGAAGCCTTTACAGATGGAAAGGAGGCCTAAATAATGACAGAATATCAAATATTATGGTTTGTCTTGATTGCTGTTCTGTTTAGTGGGTTCTTCTTTTTGGAAGGATTTGACTTTGGAATTGGAATGTCTTTGAAAACCCTAGCTAAGGGTGAAACTGAAGAAGATGCATTGATTAGATCAATTGGACCACACTGGGATGGTAATGAAGTATGGTTGATTACTGCGGGTGGTGCAATGTTTGCTGCAATGCCTTTCTGGTATGCGTCATTGTTCTCTGGTTTTTATTTGATTCTATTTGCTATCTTAATTTGTTTGATTTATCGCGGTGTTTCATTTGAATTCCGTGAACAAATGCGAACAGTTAAGTTTAGAAATTTGTGGACGACCATATCAGCTATTACATCAATGTTAGTACCATTCTTGTTTGGATTACTATTTACTGATGTTGTTCAAGGAATGCCTTTAGATGTACATGGTGATATGTCAGCTGGTTTTTGGGATTACTTTAATGTTTTCTCAGTTATTGGTGGGGTCGCATTATCGTTGCTTTCATACGTACATGGTTTGAATTATGCACGTCTAAAGATTACAAGTGGTTCATTACATGATCGTATTCAAAAACAATTAAAGGTATTATATCCGATACTTTTGATTGGTGAAGTCGCTTTTGCAATTACGTTGTTTATCTATACTGACTTCTTTGTTAAAAAGCCAGTAATTACGGTAGTTTTGTTAGCTGCAATTGTTGTATTGACAGTAATAGCATGGACTGTGACCTTAAAGCAAAAAAATACCTTAGCATTTATTACGTTAGGGTTGGTGATTATTGTGCTAGTAGCACTATTGTTTACAGGTTTATTCCCACGCGTTATCGTTGGTAACGAAGCCGGTATGTCAATTCTTTTGAAGAATGCAACATCAACACCGTATACTTTGAAGTGGATGACAATTATTTCATTAACGGCATTGCCAATTGTATTAGCTTACCAAATCTGGAGTTTTTACGTTTTCCGTGATCGTATTCACGTTAAGAAGATGTCTTATTAATTACGTATTAGCGTTATAGTTGATACATTCAAAAAGGTTGGAACAGTTGCTGTCCCAACCTTTTTATACATATCTGGTTTGCTTTAAAACGAAAGGAATTATTAAAATTTATGTTAGATCCTAGAATATTTAAATTTCCTGGGGCAAAAAAAGCTTTAGGTTTATTATGTATATTAACTTTTATACAAGCAATTGCGATTATTGGTCAAGGACGTGCGTTAAGTATAGCTTTAACTAAAGTATGGGAGCACAAACAGTTACAGTCTGTTGTCATCATCATTTTAGTATTTATTAGTGCGTACGTATTACGTCAACTTTTAAGTGTCCTAAAAGAGTATGTGTTAGCACCATTTGCTGATCAAACGACAGGGCGGCTACAAAGTGAATTAACGAAACAATATGCAAACTTGGGGCCAAGTGCAATTAGTCAATTGGGAACTGGAAAATCAGTAACTTTGGCAGTTGAAGGAATCGATCAAGTGCATGATTACTTTACATTAGTATTAGTAAAATTGTTTGATATGATGATTATCCCTTGGATTATTTTGGCATATGTTTTTACAATCAATTGGAAACAAGCAGTTTTTTTATTCTTTATTTATCCAGTTATTGTGTTGTTTATGATTATTCTAGGATATGCAGCACAAGCTAAGGCTGATCGGGAGTATGAGACTTTTAATCGGTTATCAAATCATTTCGTCGACTCATTACGTGGGCTAACAACGCTTAAACAAGTAGGTTTGTCTAAACAATATGCCGATAATATTTATGATGTGTCTGAAGATCATCGTAAAGCAACGATTAGTACGCTAAAAATAGCAATATTATCGACTTTTGCATTAGATTTTTTTACAACGTTATCTATTGCAATTGTGGCCCTATTTTTAGGTCTAGGTTTAATGAACGGCACGATACCATTGTTACCAGCACTAACGATTTTAGTATTGGCTCCTGAGTATTTTGAACCGATTAGAAATTTTGCTAATGATTATCATGCGACATTAAATGGTAAAAATGCCTTCGCAGATATTATGACTGTTCTTGATACAAAGACAGTTGAAGATACGAATGTTTATCATCGAGGACAACAACGTTGGCAAGCTGATGATACATTAGAAGTAACTAACCTCAATTACCAGTATCCTAATGCTAATAATAATACGTTAAAGGACATTAATGTATCATTTAAGGGCCACCAACGTGTGGCGATTGTAGGAACCTCTGGTTCAGGGAAATCAACCTTGTTAAACCTATTGGGGGGATTCTTAATTGGTGAGGGTAATATCAAAATTAATGATCAAACATTACCACATTTACAGCAAAAAGACTGGCAGTCACAACTACAAGTGTTGCCACAAAAACCTTATATTTTTCACGATACATTACGAAATAATTTAGCGTTTTATGCTAAGAATAAAACAGATGAAGCATTAATTCATGCAATTCAAGTTGTTGGATTAGACGACTGGTATGCGTCTTTGGATGACGGATTAGATACTATAATTGGTGAAGGGGCTGTGCAAGCTTCTGGTGGACAAACACAACGTATCGGGTTAGCACGTATTTTATTAGATCAAGAGCGACGTGTGTTATTGCTGGATGAACCGACTGCTCATTTAGATATTGAAACAGAAATTAAATTAAAAGAAACAATGTTACCATTATTTGATGAACGATTGGTTATTTTTGCAACGCATCGTCTTCATTGGTTAGCACAAATGGATTTGATTTTGGTCATGCGTGATGGCCAAATCGTTGAACAGGGGACACTTTCAGAATTAAATGATAAGCAAGGATACTTTGTTGCTTTGCAATCAGCAATGCGAGGTAGTAAAAAATGAATAAGTTAATAACGTTAATTAAAAAAGATACTTGGGTTTTTCCATATTTAAAATCATATAAAAAATTGTTAGCTTTAATTTTGTTTCTAGGTTTCATGACGATTTTTTGTGGTGCAGCCTTGATGTTTACCTCTGGATTTTTGATTTCACGTTCGGCCCAAATTCCAGAAAATATATTGATGGTTTATGTACCAATCGTGTTAACGCGAGCTTTTGGAATTGGTAGACCATCATTTCGTTATGTTGAACGTCTGGTATCACATGATTGGGTTTTGCGAATTGTTTCTAAGTTCCGTAAAAGACTTTATCAGCTAGTTGAAGTTGGTACAAAATCAGTTTATGCAAAATCACAAACAGGTGAAGTTTTAGGTGTTTTGGATAATGATCTATTTAAAATTGAAAATTTTTATTTGCGGACATTATTTCCAACGGTAATTGGGTTAATCGTATATGTCTTGATTACAGTTGGTATTGGCGTGTTTGATTGGGGATTTGCATTAGCTGTTTTTTTGATGTTAGGTATGATAACAATTTTGACACCGATTATCACAATAGTTGTGAATGGTGCGCGAGATTATAAACAACAACAACTTGAAGGCCAACTGTACACTGATTTAACTGATTCTGTTATGGGATTACAGGATTGGATTTTATCTGGACGTACGTCAGAACTATTTGAACGCCAACAAAACGATTTTAATGCGATTAATAAAATTAAAGCAAAACAAAATCATTTTAATTGGTGGCGGGATATGTTTGGCGCTGTGATAATTGGCGCAACAGCCATTGTTCTATTGATTTTTGCCACTAAGCATTTTGGTAGTGATAGTTTTGGGGTTAACTGGATTGCAGCCTTTGTATTGGCTATTTTCCCAGTGCAAGATTCGCTGACATCAATTAGTACTGGTGTCGGCGAGTGGCCACGTTATAAAAATTCAATTGAACGATTGAATCAAATGGACGACAAAGCACAAGCTGAATTGCAGGGGAATGTAACACAAGAAATGGTGGGTATTACACAACCTGAAATTAAGTTTAATAAAGTTAATTTTGGGTATAATGAAGTTACAGTGTTAGAAAATTTAAATTTAACGATTAAGGACGGTCAAAAATTAGCGATTTTAGGTCAATCTGGCGCTGGTAAGACAACTTTCTTAAAACTTTTATTGGGTGATGAACAACCTAATAAGGGAACAGTTACGATTAATAACTATGATGTTAAAACATTGCAAAAAGAACGTTCTGATATTATTGCAGTATTAGATCAACAGCCATATTTATTTGCTAGTTCTGTGGCCAATAATTTACGGTTAGGTAATTTACAAGCAACGAATGAAGAATTGTGGCGGGCGTTACAACAAGTATCGTTAGCAGATCTTGTGAAAAGTTTACCAGAAGGGTTAGATACACCAATGACTGAAATGGGAAACCGTTTTTCTGGTGGTGAAAAGCAACGATTTGCATTAGCACGGGTATTATTGCAAAATACACCAATTGTTATTTTGGATGAACCAACGGTTGCTTTAGATCCAATTACTGAGTTAAATGTATTAAATACTATTTTTGAAGTATTGGCTGATCGAACAATTATTTGGGTCACTCATCATTTAACTGGGATTGAATTGGTTGATGAATTGATTTTTATTGAAGATAAGAAAGTTTCAATGCAAGGGACACCACAGCAATTGATGGTAACTGAACAAAGATTTAAAAAGTTGTTAGAATTGGATCATGGACATTTAACTGACAAATAAGAGGGTGATTTTCTGGCAAAAAGGAAAAATAAGCAACGTATACAAAAATTCTTTGTTAAGAATGGACAGCTGCAGCGGGGACATGTTTTATTGTGTGTCATCCTGATTTTAGGTTTTGGAATTTGGCAAACAGATATTCATCATCATAAAAATCAACCAGTTAAAGAGGTGAACACAGTGGAACGAACACATAAAGCATTTATCAAAAAAATAGCGCCCCAAGCACAGCAACTTGAACAAGAGTATGGTATATTAGCTTCTATTAGTATCGCGCAAGCAGTATTAGAATCAGATTGGGGAAAATCTGAATTATCAACACAATATAATAATTTTTTTGGTGTTAAAGCAGTTGCTGGTCAGCCAAGTGCATCATTAGCAACGAAAGAATATGAAAATAATCAATGGGTAACCATTAATGCATCGTTTCGTGTTTATGACAGCTGGCAATCATCCATGCTGGACCATGCACAATTATTGGTAAATGGGACAACTGATAATCCACAACGATATGCCACGGTCGTGCAGGCGACAGATTATAAGAGTGCTGCCAATGGGTTAGTAGCCGGCGGTTATGCAACTGATCCAACATATGCAAAAAAAATAATTCAAATGATTGAAACATATCATTTATATAGGTATGATAATAAATAAATTCAGATTGAAAAGGGTGAGATAAGATGAGTTATGAAGTTTTACCAGGAGCAACAATTGGAATCATTGGGGATGGTATTACAAGTCGGTATTTAGCACAAATTGCTCATAATATGGGCTATCATATTGCAGGGTATAGTAGTTATGCAGATTCAGTTCTTTTAAAAGAGGCGGATTATCGTTTTGTAGGCCAAAAAGATAACAATGATGAAATTGAAAGTTTCGTAGCGCTATCAGATATCATTACGTATACTTCAGCATGGTTACCTGTGCAAATTACTGATCAATTAACAAATCAAGTTGTACCCCAAGGGACTAATATCTTAGATATTACTGACGATCATGCATTAGCAAAAGCATTTTATGAAAGTGAATCATTGAATATTTTACCTTACGAAACAGGGAGTTCGTTAGATGAAATTGCACAGGCGGGGACAAAACTAGGTTATCCACTTATTGTAAAACCAGTTTTCAAGCACAAAAATATTGATGATCAAGTTATTTTACGTGGTGAATGGGACTTGGGATTAGTCGCGCCTATGATTGATGGCAGTACGTTGTTAATCGAACCGTGGTTAGATAACACGCAATCATTTGTAATGACAGCAGTACGTAGTGCTAATAATGAGACGGCCTTGTACCCATTACGGCAGGTGCAAACAATTTCATCTAACTTAAACAGCGCGTGGACCGTTGGGAATATAGCTGATGCCGTTGTTGATGAAATAACTAAAGTCACTGAAAAATTAGGAGCTACTTTAAATTATGTGGGGGCATATGATGTGACAGTTTTATTGTCAGATCATGGTACTTTATACTTGCGTAATGTCATCCCTGGCTTGTCTAAGACGACCGTTTTATATGATGTTTCAGTTAATATAAGTGTCGCTGGCCAGCATTTACGTGCTATTACTGGTCAAAAACTTGCTGACGTTGTTTTTGAACACGCAGCAGTTTACCTGCCAATTACGGAAAAAGAAGAGCCGTTACTTTATCGGCATTGGCAAATTCAATCACATTGGCAAATTGCCATGTATCATTTTGACAATCTATTACCACAAACAGGTCATGTTTTAGCTTATGGCACAAGTTCGGAGCAGTTGTTAAACCAATTGCAAGTAGCCGGTATTTGGCAATTTGATAATCAATAAATAAAAAGAGACATCCATACTCGGCCGCAATTCTAAAGTGCCAGTTATGGATGTCTCTTTTTATATGAATAAGTTTAGAAAGAAATTTGTAATATTGTAATAAATACACTTGCGAATGATAGAACTAACATAAAAATAACAAATGTTTGGATGATTTTTTGCATTGTTGACTTTTTCTTTTTATTGTTTTTTTGCATGGTGGAACCTCTAATCTATATCGTTTAGTCTATTGTATCAAAAAAAACAGATAACATACCACAGAGTGAATAATTAAAGGTATAATAAATAGATTAATACATTTTAGGAGGCAGTAATGCTGACATTATTTAATTGGCCAGTAACGGTTTTTATTGCTTTAATTACCTTAGTAGTTATTTGGATTATAAAACAAACCTTTTTGCAAAGTTCTTGGCCAAAAAATTTAAAAACGACAGATTTGGGTGTTTTTATTGTTTGGTGGAGCATTGCTACCACGACATTTGAAGTTTGGCATATAACATTATTAGTACCAATGTTTTTAATGTTTGTTTTGTGGGGAATTGCTTTGGCCTTGTATCAAGGATTTATACGCGAAACATTTGTCACACGGCGCTTTTGGTTAATTTGGTGGCGCATTATTACGTTGACTAGTTATATTATTTTGATTGGTATTGCAATTTATGCTTACATTGTGACAAGTGGCAGATAATAAAGGAGTAAATAAATGGAAAAAATTAGTGGTTATGTAAAAACTTGGCAATCAGATAAAGGGTTTGGCTTTATTGAATTAAAAGGTGAAGATGATGTCTTTGTGCATTTTTCGGCTATTCAAACACCACGTGTACGTGATTTAATAGTTGGTCAAGAAGTTAGATTAGTTGTTATTCAAGGAATTAGAGGACCACAAGCAGCTGCTGTTGAAGTTATAGCGTAAATACTGGAGGAGGTAGAATGGTTAACTTATCAAAAGAAGTTACAAAATTTGCTGAAAAAGTTTTAGACGAAACGACTAAGTATGATGGTCATATTATTCGGGCCGTTGAACAAACAGTTCTTTTACCTGACGGACGACAAACTAAACGTGATGTTGTCTATCATGCTGATGCAATTGCTATCTTAGCATTAACAAAAGATAATAAAATGATTTTAGAAAAACAATGGCGTGCACCAGTAAAACAGGTAACGCTTGAAATTCCGGCTGGTAAGATTGATAAACGTGATCAAAACCCATTGGATGCTGTTAACCGTGAGTTAAATGAGGAAACGCGCCTCGCAGCAAAAAAAGTTGCACCAATTACGGGATTCTATACATCAATCGGATTTGCTGATGAATATATGACATTATATTTAGCAACGGATTTAAGTCCAGTTGTAGCAGAATTACCACAGGATGACGACGAGCAAATTGATTTGATTTATGTTGATTATGAACAAGCAACAGAGTTATTTAATAGTGGTCAATTGAAGGATGCTAAAACAAATATGGCATATTTATATTGGCGTACGTTACAATAATAGGTAAATATGATGTTATTTAATAAAAAATTACGTGATAAAAAGAATGAGTTAGTTAATAATGACATGTCAAGTCTTGATGATTTGGATAATAATCAAAATCAAGGTGCAACGTTATTAACGCGTGAAGAACATCGATTAACACGACATGGTCGTTATGAATTGGATCCACAAACACGTAAGTTAACCAAAACGGGAAAAACAACACGTTTAAAACATCGTTTGAATATGGCAATTGCTATCTTAATTGGGTTAATTTTATTAACGTATGTCATTTTGTTTTTCTTGTAGCAGATTAGAATTAAGGAGAGATAAATAAATGCGGTATGGTGTAATAAATGCAATGGCAGAAGAGAAGGCAGCGCTAGTTGAGGCAATGTCTGATGAAAAGCAAACAACTATTGCAGGAAAGCTATTTCATCACGGTAAAATTGGTAAGGTTGATGTTGTCGTTGTAGAATCTGGTATTGGTAAAGTTGCTTCAGCATTAACGACAACGTTATTAATTACTAATTTTGCAGTTGACGCCATCATTAATTCTGGTTCAGCTGGTGCAGTAGGAAATGGTTTAAAAATTGGTGATGTGGTGATTGCTGATGAACTAGCTTATGCTGATGCTGATGCTCGTGCATTTGGCTATGAATACGGTCAAGTACCTCAACAACCAGCACGGTTTGAAACAGAGGTTGATTTGGTAGCAGGGTTATCAAAGGTGTATGCAGCTGTAACAGATGCACACCTGGTTAATGGTTTAATTGTGACGAGTGATTCATTTATTGCTAGTGATGAACAGAAACAAAATATTTTGTCACATTTTAAAGATGCACAGTCTGCTGAAATGGAAGGTGCTTCGATTGCCCAGGCAGCACATTACTTTGATGTCCCATTTGCTGTAGTACGTGCTATTTCTGATAATGCTAATGGAGAAGCTGGGATGACATTTGATGAATTTATCATTGCAGCTGGTAAGCAATCAGCACAAGTATTGATAGATTTCTTCAAGGCACAATCTTAAAAAATAGTTCTATGGTAAAAGGGGTATAAAATGGCATTTGATACTACTGTTAAGGTAATTGGTGATGATGTTATTTATCAATTTAACCCACAATTAAAACAATATGCTTTAGGTGATACTGGTTTTGTTAAAAATAATGCTGGTTCATATGTAATGAAACGTTCATTAGAACCAGAAAAAGGCTTAGATAATGCTATTAAGCTAAAAGTTGTTGTTGATAAAGCGCTAACGGGAATTAAAATTAAGACGGTTAATCCGAGTGGTAGTGCCACTGTTAATATTTTTAAGCATCAGAAACACGTAGAATTAGAAAAACTGTATCATTTTTACTTAAATGAATTAGTTGATCGAGAAATTCTTAAAATTAAATAAATTGTGGACAGATTGACAATGAGTTAATCTGTTTTTTGTGCTTTTAAGTAAATAAAATGTATATATGTTAACTTTAACACTGTTACACTTTCGTAATCAAAAAACTAATTAGAAGTAAGAAAACGGTTTTATCAGTTTTACTTGTAGATTATTTAAATAATAATCTTCTTATTTAACCGGTTAATTATTATTTTAAAATACTATTGTATCAGTCTTTTAGTTCAAGTTTTCATTTGATATTACAATGAAATTTCTCACAAATTATTATTTGTGATACAGGTGTAACGCTCTGTCGCACCATTGTAACGAATATGGTTGTGAGATTGTTAAACTTATATCTGTTGTTAAAAGCATGAGTTCCCAACGTAGTGAATAGAATCCGCGTTGAAGAGGACTAAGGAAAGTGTCAATGCCAATATAGGTAAACATCAAGGAGATATATTTATAATGAATAAAAAAGTACTAACTGCATTAGCTGTCGCTGGTATTGCAACTGCTGCAATGGCCACAGAGGTATCAGCCGATACATACACTGTTCAAACAGGAGACACTTTGTCATCAATTGCTACTAATCACAATACGACTATCGATCGTCTTATTAGTGTTAACAAGATTGCAAATGCTAACTTAATTTTTGCTGGTCAACAAGTTGAGTTAGATGATCAAGCTGCTGCACCAGTTACACGGCAGGCATCAGTACAAGTAGCTCCTGTACAAGAACAAGTTGCGGTTGCTGCACCGGTTGCACAACAAGCACCAGTACAACAAGCAGCCCCTGTACAACAAGCACCAGTACAACAAGCAGCCCCTGTACAACAAAAGGCAGCACAAGTACAATCTGTATCAACTGCAGCTGCTTCAGGATCAACATATGATCAATTTATTGCTGCTGGTGGTAATTCAGCAATGTGGCAATCAATTGTGATGCCTGAATCAGGTGGAAATGTTAATGCATCAAATGGTCAATATCATGGATTAGGTCAAACTAACCAATCATGGGGCCATGGATCAGTGGCTACACAAACTGCTGGTATGCTAAATTACGCCAACTCACGCTATGGATCAGTGGATAACGCTATTTCATTCCGTGCAGCTAACGGTTGGTGGTAAAAACAACCTCACATGGTGAAATAAATTAATTTAATAAAAAAGCTGTATCTAGTTGACGAAAACATCTGTGTTTTTTCAACATTAGATACAGCTTTTTTTATGCTTTTTGATGATGTGTTTTGGTTTCAGATGGAAATTGATTGCTACGTTGGTCAATTGGCCATAACCAGTAATTAAGGTTAGCTACCAGTTGGGTTTGTTTGGTGTGTAGGGCCATCATGTCAGGTAGTACTATTTGAGATTGTTGTTGTAGTGCAGATGTCTGTAGACAATAAACCTGTGAGACCAACCCTTGTTGATCATCAACTAATAATGCATATGTTACTGTTTCTGATGGTGCTGTATATAATATTGCCATAAAGAGCTCCTTAGGATTTAAATATCACGAAAAATTTCTTGCCAAGCATCTTTATTGAGTTTAGTCGTTTTTTTATGAACTCGTGCTTTTTTAACATAATTATTTTTTTTGTACGTACGCACAATTTCTGCTTGAATATCACGATCTGGCGGTAAATTATCGCTCACAAAATCGGCCGTATGATTAGGTGCATCTGGAAATAAGTCCTGATTAGTCAAAAACCAACGTTGCATAGCAGGATTTAATCCAGCATGACGTCGGATACGTTGCAATAGTTCATCTAAGCCAAAATTCAGACGATGAATTTGAGCTTGCAATTGACGAGCAACCTGTTCAGAAATACCAATATGATCTGCAAAATGCGTAATACCTAGTTTGATTTTTTCACCCAAATCATTGATCAGAATATATTGATGCTTTAAGCGACGACCACAGTCACAATATAATTGTGGTAAATTTTTGGTATCATAATTTAAATTTTCGTGATAGTCGACTAAAGACCAATGGCGACCATGACCAACTAACTCGTAATTCATGAATAAAGATGTTTGCTGATAGCGAATATGTCGCTGAATTGCAAGTTGTTGCGCAGATGATAAATGTAACCAAGTTTCTTGACGTCGTTCTTTAGTTAACGAAACTTTCTTTGACTTTGTATGTGGTAAAAGCATAAATAAGTCCTTCTATTAATGATTGTATTCATAAAAACGTTGATTAATTGCTTGATAAACACGTTCAACGTCACTTTGAGTACCACGTAATTCATAATTGGCAATTAGCGGGGCATTAAAGTCAACAGCATAACGACGAGCGGTTAAAATGTACTGTGCATTAAAATTTTTATTACCGCTACCAATAATACCAATTAAATTTTTGGCATTTTCTGGTATTTCTAGTTGTTCACGTAAAGCATCAGTCATAATTTCGATAATACCATTGCCAATACCGTTACCACCATCTAAATAAGTGGGGACAAAGACAAAAAAGGGACTATTCGTAATTATATCGGGTGAAGCGTCAGATACTTCTATTGGTTCAAAAGATAGTTGGCCTTGTTCATCTGCAAAGGTCGTTAACTTATCAATAAATGAACGTGTGTTACCAGAAATAGAAATATATAAAAGATTAAGTGGCATTATGAAGTCCTCCGGTAATTATTAATGTTACTCTTAAGTCTAAAAAAAAATATTGGATTTAGCAATTATACAACTAACAGAATGTTATTATTTAATCATTTTGTAATAATCACTATAAAAGCTTTCGTACTGCGAAAAAGCCTGTGTCAAGCCTTTTTTTAGTTAATTTAATCCCTTGCAATGAGGTGGCTTAGTGGTTTATACTCAACTTCATATTAACAAAGCGTTAGTTTTTTGAACATAGAAAGTTTAGGTGGAAATATGCAAAATGTTACCGTATATACAAAGAATAATTGTATTCAATGTTTGATGACCAAGAAGACATTGACACAGTATGGCATTAGTTATTCAGAGAAAAATGTTGAGAATGATGCTGAAGCTTTAGCATTTTTAAAGGATAAAGGTTATCAATCAGTTCCTGTTGTCTTTTCAGGAGATAGGGAGCCAGTTCATGGCTTTCGACCAGATTTACTCGCAAAATTAAATCAAGCAATGTAATTCAATAAAAAATAACGATACCTACCTGTCGGTGCAACCAAAATAGGGGTTCCGCTTTACAATAGGTAAAACGTGGGAGAAGTATATGTCATTAGCAACACTAGACTTGGATAAAGTAACTTATTTTGATTTAAACAATCAGTTAAATATTCCAAAGAATAATAGTATCCAATTACAAAAGGATCAAGAAGCATTACAAGCTTTTATCAAAGAAAATGTGAAGCCAAATACATTACACTTTGATACCATTCAAGAACGTTTTGATTATCTTATTGAAAATGATTATGTTGATCAAAAGATGATTAATAAATATACAATGGCATTTATTGAGTCACTTTATGCTTATTTAGAAACACAGAATTTTAAATTTAAATCATTTATGGCAGCATACAAGTTTTATGCACAATATGCTTTAAAAACAAACGATGGTGATTTTTATATTGAAAATTATAAGGATCGTATTGTGATGAATGTGCTATTTTATGCCAATGGTGATGAAAATTTGGCGCTAAACTTAGCTGACGAAATGATTCACCAGCGTTATCAACCAGCAACACCTTCATTTTTGAATGCCGGCCGTTCAAGACGTGGAGAACTAGTGTCATGTTTTATTTTACAAGCAACCGATGATATGAATGCGATTGGACGTGTGATCAATTCAGCGCTACAGCTATCAAAAATTGGTGGTGGTGTTGGGATTGTTCTGTCTAACTTGAGAGAAGCAGGGGCACCTATTAAGGGGATTGCGAATGCTGCATCTGGTGTTGTTCCAGTTATGAAATTGTTAGAAGATTCATTTTCATATTCTAATCAAATGGGTCAACGAAATGGTGCTGGGGTTACTTATCTATCTGTATTCCATCCAGATATTATGAATTTTTTGGCAACGAAAAAAGAAAATGCTGATGAAAAAATCCGTGTTAAGACTTTATCACTTGGATTGACAGTTCCGGATAAGTTCTATGATTTAATTAAAGCAGACGCAGATATGTATTTGTTTTCACCGTATGACGTTGAAAAGGTATATGGTACGCCATTTAATTATGTTGATATTACTGCCGAGTATGATGCAATGGTTGCTAATACTGCTATTCATAAGAAAAAAATCCGCGCCCGTGACTTAGAAACTGAAATCTCAAAATTGCAACAAGAATCAGGATATCCTTATATCATTAATATTGATACGGTAAATAAAGCGAATCCAATTGCTGGTAAGGTTATTTCGTCAAACTTGTGCTCAGAGATATTACAGGTACAAAAGCCATCACAAATTAATAATGAACAAACTTATGATGAGCTTGGAACAGATGTTTCATGTAACTTAGGATCAACTAACATTGTCAACATGATGGCAACTAAAGATTTTGGGAAATCTGTCGACACAATGATTCGTGCTTTGACATTTGTGTCAGATCAAACGGATCTAGATATTGTGCCATCAGTACAGCTTGGAAATCGACAAACACACGCTATTGGATTAGGTGCAATGGGGTTGCATGCATTCTTTGCTAAGAATCATATGTACTATGGTGATGAAGAAGCATTAGATTTTACTAGTGCTTATTTCTTGATGCTAAACTACTATAGCTTAGTTTCATCAAACAAGCTTGCTAAAGAACGGCAGACGAGTTTTTATGAATTTGAAAAATCAGATTATGCCAATGGTACTTATTTTGACAAATATATTAATCAAAATTGGTCACCTAAGACAGATAAGGTAAAAGAAATTTTTTCAGTTCATCATTTTCCAACCCAAGCAGATTGGCTAGCCTTAGCAAAGTCAGTTGAGCAATATGGTTTGTATAATGCTTATCGTATGGCGATTGCACCAACTGGATCAATTTCGTATGTTAATGATGCCACTGCGTCACTACATCCTATTATTAATCGAATTGAAGAACGCCAAGAAAAGAAAATTGGTAAAATTTACTATCCTGCACCATATTTAGGTACGGATACGTTACCATACTATGAATCAGCTTATAATATGGATATGCGTCGTGTAATTGATGTGTACGCAGCAGCACAGCAACATATTGATCAGGGGATGGCGTTGACGCTATTTATGCGCTCAACCATGCCAGATGATTTGTATGATTGGAAAGTAAACCATACAAATAAGATGACGACTCGTGATTTAAATATTCTTCGTTTGTACGCACATAATCGGGGAATTAAGTCTATTTATTATATTCGTACTTATACCGATGATATGGAAGAATTCGGTGTCAACGAATGCGAGAGTTGTTCAATTTAGAACACATTGCAGACAGGAGATAGGATAGATAAATGACAAAATCATATGAAGCAATTAATTGGAATGAAATTGAAGATACAATAGATAAGGCAACTTGGGAAAAGTTAACTGAACAATTTTGGCTTGATACGAGAATTCCTTTATCAAATGATTTAGATGATTGGCGTAAAATGACAGATCAAGAACATTATCTCGTAGGACATGTTTTTGGTGGATTAACTTTGTTAGACACATTGCAATCACAAGATGGTATGTCATCATTAAAGCAATCAACACGCACACAACATGAATTAGCCGTATTGAATAATATTGAATTTATGGAATCTGTGCATGCCAAATCATATTCATCAATTTTTGAAACTTTGCATACACCAGCAGAAATTAATGAGATTTTCGATTGGACTAATACAAATGAATTTTTACAGTATAAAGCTAATCGTATTAATCAAATTTATCAAGAGGGTACACAATTACAGCGCAAAGTCGCATCAGTCTTTTTAGAGACGTTCTTATTTTATTCTGGTTTTTATACACCACTTTGGTATTTAGGCCATAATAAAATGAATAATGTTGCCGAAATTATTAAATTAATTTTGCGTGATGAGTCGGTGCATGGAACTTATATTGGTTACAAATTTCAATTAGGATTTAATGAACTTGGTGAAGATGAACAAGCCGAATTAAAGATGTGGTTGTACGAACTTCTATTAGATTTATATAGTAATGAGGAAAAGTATACCAAGTTACTATATGATGAAATAGGTTGGACAGAGTCAGTACTAACATTCTTGCGTTATAATGCAAATAAGGCTTTGATGAACTTAGGTCAAGATCCTTTGTTCCCAGATGGTGCTGAGGATGTTAATCCAATTGTGATGAATGGTATTTCAACAACGACCTCAAATCATGATTTCTTCTCTCAAGTAGGAAATGGCTATCGGTTAGGTCAAGTAGAAGCCATGTCTGACGATGATTACAATATAGATTAATGATATTGCATAAGTAAAAGTAAAGTGCTATCATTATGAAAATGATATACAAGGTGGTAATTAGTTATGAGTAATTTTGTTTTAAATTTTAATGGTTGGTGGCGCAGATAGCGCGTACGGACTATGGCAAAACATAGATTCGGTACGTGGTTCCTTTGGGAGCAGATGTATTGGGTCTGTGCTGACTAATTTCCGAAATAATGGGAAAGAGTTGTATGGATTATCATGCAGTTCTTTTCATGTGAGACACGAGAAGATACTGTTGTATCTGCTCGTGTTTTTTATTTTGTATAACAATAATTGAGGATAGATAAATGAATAAAAAAATATTGGCTACAATTGGCGCACTGACTTTCTTCACAATTTTTGCAGGGGTATATGATTCAGTTCAAACAAACCAGAAAAAGACAATCCCTAAAGTTGCAATTTTACAATTTATGAAACATCCAGCATTGGATGATATTAATAAAGGCATTCATGAAGGTTTATCCCAATCAGGGTATCATGAGGGAAAAAACATCAAAATTATGTATGAAAATGCACAGGGTGATCAATCTAATTTAAAGACAATGGCGTCAAAATTTGAGAACGCCAATGCTGATGTTTCCATCGGTATCGCTACACCTGCAGCAGTTTCTTTAGCAAATACAATTAAGGATAAAGCGGTAGTTTTTTCAGCATCAACGACGCCCATTCAATCTAAATTGGTTAAAAGTTACAAACACCCTGGTGGTAATGTGACAGGGGTGTCGGATCAAGCGCCCTTGAGTGCACAGTTAAAGATGATGAGAAAATTTGTACCTGATTTAAAAAATTTAGGTGTGATTTATACTTCATCTGATGATTCAGCATCAATTCAAGCTAAGCAAATGATGAATTTAGCTAAAAAAGCAGGTTTACAAGTTAAGCCTTACACGATTTCTTCTTCTAACGATTTAAACCAAACAGCTAAGCAAATGGTCGCTAATAATCAAGTTGATGCAGTGTTTGTTCCGACTGATAATACGATCGCAGGAGCCATGCCGACTTTGATTGATAGTACAAATGCAGCTAAAGTACCTGTATTTCCAACGGTTGATACAATGGTGGCCGATGGTGGTTTAGCAGCTGAATCTATTAATCAAAAAAAATTAGGCGTTCAAACTGGTAAACAAGTTGCTCAAATTTTGGATGGAAAACAACCGAAAGATTTGCCAGTTGGCTTTATTAAAAAAGGTGATTTAGTTATTAATAAGTCACAGTTGGCACGACTTGGCTTGGTGTTACCAAATGAGTATAAACATGCAAAATTTGTAAAGTGAGGCAATTATGGGTATTTTAATTTCAGCCATTGGTCAGGGCTTAATCTGGGCAACCTTAGGATTTGGATTATATTTAACTTTTAGAATTTTAGACGTTGCTGATATGACCGTTGAAGGAACCTTTCCATTGGGTGCGGCAACTGCAGTAACCTTAATTTCTAATGGTATATCACCAATTATTGCAACACTAGTAGCAACTTTTGCTGGGAGTCTAGCAGGATTAGTTACGGGGCTGTTATATACGAAAGGGAAAATCCCAATTTTATTAGCAGGTATTTTGACAATGACAGCAATCTATTCAGTTAACCTCCGAATTATGGGACAAGCTAATCGTTCATTATTAGGTAAAACAAATTTATTTTCATATGACTTTTTGAAGAGCTTACCTCAAAATTTTCCGGTTATTGTTGTTGGCATTGTCATAATTATATTAATTACCATTTGTTTAGCGCAATTTTTAAAGACTGAATTAGGCCAAGCGTTTATTGTCACAGGTGATAATCCTAAAATGGCAAGATCTTTGGGAATTAATACTGATAATATGACCATTTTAGGGTTGATGGTTGCCAATGGTCTAATTGGTCTTGGTGGCGCATTGGTTGCACAAAATAATGGCTTTGCGGATGTTAATATGGGTGTTGGTACCATTGTGGTAGCGCTGGCTTCGATTATCATTGGTGAAGTAATCTTTACCGATACATTAACTCTGCCTGAACGCTTAATTACAATTATTGTTGGTTCAATTTTCTATCGTTTTGTATTGGTGATTGTATTGTACATTGGCTTTAATGCTGACGATTTGAAACTAGTTAGTGCTATTATCCTTGGATTGGCACTAATGCTACCAAGATTACGATCAAAGTTACGATTAAATACGTTTTTAAAGCGAGGATGATGAGATATGGTAGAAACAAAGTTACGATTAGACCATGCGACTGTCATTGTTAATCAAGGACAATCGGGTGAAAAAACAATTTTGGATGATGTGTCATTAACGTTATTACCTGAGGATTTTGTGACCGTTTTAGGATCAAATGGGGCTGGAAAATCAACGTTGTTTAATGTGATTGCTGGCTCATTACCATTGACGCGCGGTAGTATTTATTTGGGTAATCATGATGTTACACATTTAAATGAGGCACAACGAACAAAGTTTTTAGCACGTGTCTTTCAAGATCCTAAATTAGGGACTGCACCTCGCATGACAGTTGTAGAAAATATGTTGTTAGCCGAACGGCGTGGGTTACGGCGACGATTAAAAAATCGTGGGTTAACGGAAGCTAAAAAAGTAGCGTATGCTAAGATTACTGCGACAATGGGGAATGGTCTCTCTGAACGTTTGGATATGGCAGCTGGTGATTTGTCAGGTGGACAACGACAGGCTTTGTCCTTTTTGATGGCAACACAGTTACGACCAGAAGTATTATTACTTGATGAACATACGGCAGCGTTAGATCCTAAAACAAGTACACAACTGATGCAGGTCACAAATCAACGAATTTATGAAGAAAAATTGACAGCGTTGATGATTACACATCACTTAGAAGACGCTATTGAGTATGGTAATCGTTTGATTATAATGTCTGAAGGTAAAATTTCATTGGACGTTAGTGGCGTTGAAAAACAAAAATTAACAATTAATGATTTACTGGGTTATTTTAATCGTTATTAAGATTGGAACATGATATGCATAAAGAAAAAATATTGCTAGAAATATTGGCTGTTGGTAGTGGTGGATTTATTGGTGGTGTGTTACGGGCAAGTATGATGCTACTTTTTCATAATAATTTATTTCCATGGGAGACGATCATTGTCAATCTAAGTGGTACTTTTATTTCGGCCTTGTTGGTTGTTTTATTTAGTAAAATGATAAACCTAAAACAAGTGACATCTGATTTTATTATGGTAGGAATTTTAGGCGCCTACACAACTTATTCGACAGCGCTGGTTGATATGGTTCATTTATCATGGTTAATGGCGTTAGTATACTTAGCTATAAGTGTGGTTGGAGGTGTATTAATGGTAATTTTTAGTCGTTATTTAGGTAATAGAATGGTGTTAAGATGGCAGAAATAATTTTAACTGGTATTGGGGCAGCAATTGGCTCTTTAATGCGATTTGGTTTGTTAACAGTTGCCCCTCGTTGGTTTGGCAATTTATCTGAATTAATGGTCGTTTGTATTAATTTATTGGCTGCTTTTTTTATGGGAATGACACTTTCTATGGTAGCTCCTGATTGGATACACACCATTTTAGCGCCGGGTATTTTGGGTGGATTTTCAACGTTTTCGGCTCCGATTGTTGATATTGCAGATGCTATGCAAAAGCGAACTAGTAATCGGCGCTTATTGATCATTAAAACATTATTAACATTTGTGGGTGGGCTAATTGTTTTATGGTTTGGTGCTTGTGTAGGTAATTGGATTTTTTAAGTCGGTTATCAGTATTTATTAAAAATAATCTTTGTTGAATGGATATCTACCAAATGTTAAACTCATTAATATAGGACAAGAGAAATGCAAGGGGATAGTCATATGAGTTTAATTGATCGAAATCGAATTAATGCTATTCGGCAAGCTAATGACATTCCGGTTCGTGAACTAGCTAATATTGGGATTAGTCGTAATCGTTACTATCGATATTTAAATGATGAAAATGATTTACCAGCAGAAGGCTTTATCTCATTGATGAGTCATTTATTATTAACTGGAACTGAAGTTAATACGGAACTAGTAAATAGGTTAGATACTGTTGAGGGATTAATTAATGCACTACAAGAGGCCGATAAAGAACACGATGCTAATAAGATAAAAGATATTAGTCGTCGTGGATATCATTTATTTCGTAATACAATGGCTCGTGGTTATTTGCGGGTTGCTAGTTTAGCAGACGTATTACATGCCAAAATCATTCCAAATGAACATTCGCAAATTGCTAAAAAGATACTGATTGATTCATTTGAAGCGGTTACAATATGGCGTGAAATGGATGTGGCGTTATTGGCACCAGTAATTACGGATTTACCGGTACAACAAGTTGCTGATTATTTGACTGTTATTTGGGCAAAGAAATGGCCACATCACACGATGGAAATTTTAAATACAATGTCTGCACAATTTTTGATAATGTTGTTAAACGAGCCTGAACGTCCAAAAGACATTTTTGTAGAAGTCACCACCTGGATGATTGAGCAACCACGTGATGCTATGGGATTGGCGTGGTGGTCTAATTTAGTTAATCAGTTGGTTGATAAAAATTGGGAAGCAGCTCATGAAGCATTACTGGTAGCTAAGCAGTTACGAATGCAAAATATGTTTGAAAATGGGGATGCATTAACCGGCACCTGGCAAAAAAGATATAAATAAAAAATGACATCAAGGAAAATTTTCGCCTTGATGTCATTTTTTATAATATTAATTGCAAAGTATCGTCAATATTATTTATTTGCAATAACTTCAATGTGATTGCCATCAATATCGTCAATATGAAAGATAATATGGCGCCCATCTTCACTTTCAGTAGCAGGTTTGGCTTGTGTAACCTCATAATTAATTAGGTGATTAATGACAGTTTCTTTATGATCACGAACGATAACTTGTACAGTAATTGGTTCACCATCGGGTTCTTCATAAAAGACGATTGATTGCTTGTCAAAATATAAATGACGAGCTTCATTAACCCCAAATTCTGTTGGTAAATCAAAAACTTCACGATAAAAACGAACAGTATTTGGAACATTGTTTGCTGGGATACGTAGGGGACTGAATTTTCTTACTCGCATGTTAACACACCTCAATTTTTATAAATGATTCAACTAACTATTATACGCCTAGAAATAAAACAAAGAGAAAAAATTGTCAAAAAGTCGTCTTTATTATTGGAGGCAAATTATGACAATTAAAATTACATCTGTGCGACAATTAGGAGACTTATTGATTCAACGGTATGCGCAATCACCACAGGAAGGATGTTGGGTAATTGCTGTAACAACACAAATGACAATTATTGATATTTATCAGGTAGCATTGGGGACTTTAGATAGTGTTAATATTCATCCACGGGATGTTTTCCGTCACTTGGTCGCCCACAATGCATATGGCTTTATTTTATGCCATAATCATCCAAGTGGTAATTTAACGGCATCAAGTGCTGATCATCTTGCAATGGTCCAAATGGCGATATGTGGGCAGTTAATGCAGTTTCATTTTTTGGATTTTATAATTATTTCAACTCGTGGTTATCGAAGTTACCGTAGTGAGAATTTATTACCAAATGTAGAATTAGAAACACTAATTGATTTATGGACTAAGTTCAACAACATGTGATAAAATTAATAAGAAATTATATGGTGCTTTGTTAAAAGTACATTTAGTAGAATTATCAAAATAAATAAAGAAAAGGGAAATGCTGTGTTTTCATTTGGAACTCGAAATGTTGGAATAGACTTAGGAACAGCTAATACGTTAGTCTATATTGAAGGTAAAGGAATTGTGCTTCGTGAGCCCTCAGTTGTCGCACGTAATACAAAGACAAATGAGGTCGTTGCCGTTGGAACTGCTGCTAAGGAAATGCTAGGTCGAACACCTGGTTCAATTACAGCGATTCGTCCAATGCGTGATGGTGTTATTGCTGATTACGAGACAACAGTTGCAATGCTTAAATACTATTTAGGTAAGGCCTTAGGAACGCGTGGTCCCAAGCCTTACGTTACAATTGGTGTACCATCAGGTGTAACAGCAGTTGAACGTCGTGCAGTTATTGATGCAGCCCGCGTTGCTGGTGCGCGTGATGCGTATGTTATTGAAGAACCATTCGCTGCAGCAGTTGGCGCAGGGTTGCCAGTTATGGAACCGACTGGATCAATGGTTGTTGATTTAGGTGGTGGGACAACTGATGTTGCTACCATTTCGCTTGGTGGTATTGTGTCGTCACGTTCAATCCGAATGGCTGGTGACAAAATTGATGAGGCAATCATGACATATGTCCGCCAAAAGTATTCAGTCTTGATTGGTGAGCAAACTGCAGAACGGCTAAAAATGGCAGTTGGTTCAGCTGACCTTGAAGCTGCTGAGGATATGGAAGGTACCACTGCACGTGGAAGAGACTTAGTTACAGGATTACCTAAAACAATTGATATTAAAGCTAGTGATATTGCGGATGCTATTAAAGATGTTGTTGCTGAAGTTATCGTTGCGATTAAAGAAACTTTGGAAGAGACATCACCCGAAATTGCTGCGGATGTAATTGATCGTGGTATTGTTTTGACAGGTGGTGGGGCGCAACTGGCTCATTTAGATGAAGTGATTGCTGAAGCAACTAAGGTACCTGTATTTGTAGCGCCAGAACCACTAGATGCAGTAGTTATTGGTACTGGTGAGGCTTTAAAGTCTATTGATGTTTTAAAAAACAATTAGGCGATAAGTCTTAGATGATGACTACCCCGTATTATAATTTATAATGCGGGGAGTTTATTATATGTTAGAATTGAACAACAATATAACTTGCTAAGCATAATAGACTAAGAGAAACGAAGGGCAATTTTAAGATGAAGAATATCTTTACGTCACGTCGATTAGTGATTGGTGTAATTGTTGTCATCGCAACAATTGGGGTGATTATATTAGGCGCAAAGGCCCACAATTCACAAGAAGAGCCATCTTTACCAGCTCGAGTCGTATCGGATGTGACAGGTTGGACTTCTAAAATTGTGAATGCTCCACTAAAGTTGGTTCACGGTGGCTATGATTCACTTAATAAACTAACAGATACGTATCAAGAGAATGAACGTTTGACCAAGAAAGTTGATGATTTAGCACAAACAAAAGTGCAATTACAAGTGTTACAACAAGAAAACCGTGCATTAAAAGATCAATTGAAAATTAATGAGACATTAACAGACTACAAAGTTGTGAATGCTGTTGTGACATCACGTTCACCAAGCAATTGGCAGAGTCAACTTATCTTGGATAAAGGAACAAACGCTGGGTTGAAAAAAGGCTTATCTATCATGGGTTCAGGTGGGTTAATCGGACGCATTACAGAAGTAAATACAACTAATGCAAAGGTTGAATTACTATCAGACAATAATCAAATTGCTGATCGTTTTGCTATTCGTATCCAAAATGGTGCGGGTGAGTCAGTTGATGGCATTATTACTAGTTTTAATCAGTCAGATAATTTAATTGTGATGGGCCAAATTACGTCCGATGTTTCAGTTAAAAAGGGTGATTTAGTAACAACTAGTGGTCTTGGTGGTGTTACACCAGCTGGATTATATGTTGGTAAGGTTGAACGCGTCGGTAGTGATAACTATGGCTTGTCAAAGAAGATTTATATTAAGCCAGCGACAGACTTCAATAACATTCCAGTTGTGAGTGTCGCAATTCCTTAAAAAAAAGGAGAACGAAATATGATTGTCAGATTTTAACTGATAATGTCTTTTCGTTCTTTTTTTGTAAAATTTTTAATTTGATGAGATGATTGGTCGACCATTTAAAGCTTGTAAGTCACGATTATTGTGAGAATAAAATGTCTTTAAATGATTTAATTGTTCTACCGACAACGTAACAGGCTGCTTTAAGACATACCATTCAACATTTTCAGTTAATGGTGGTGTTGTTAGTGACCCGATATAGTGATAATAAGTCTTACTTGCTGGCATGATGTCATCAATAGGAATTTCAAAATGCTCAGTTTTGTTCATATGAGCTAATACGGCATCATAAGTTTGGCTAGTAGCGCCACTTTGTACAAGTATAGCGACAACAGCTAAACGACCGTCACTTGCCGCATGGACAAAATGAATTTCAGCATCGTATGCAATATTATTGATCGTATGTTCACTAGGTGTATGAATGTGAAACTGTTTTAAGCTAAATGGCCGATTACCAATGTTAGCAGTTCCTTCTAAGCCAACTTCAATACCAGCACCAGTATCGCGTACATAATTGGCAAGATGCTTATAATTAAATGATAAAACTGTTTCAAAATTATTTTTAATTGCTAACGTATCTGACAAAGCGATTGGAGATTGTTTATCACCTGATATACGTGTCCATGCAGCTTGATTTGAATAGTCTAATTGTTCCATTGGTATTCTCCTTATAAAATATCATATACTTAGTGTAGCAGTTTGAATAAATTATGGTAGAAAATTTTTTGTAAATAAGTTGACGAGTTAGTTCTAAACGGGCTACTATTATGTAGTTACCAATTTTGTAACATCTATGGAGAATAATTATGCTTAAATATATTAGTACAACATGGATCCATTTTATTTTAGTGATTATTGCTGTCATGCTTGATGGTGGTATATCATTATATTTGGCGCCAATATTATTTAAATTACCAATGGCAGCAACCCCGTTATTATCATTGATAGTTGTTATGATGCCAGTTATGACAGGACATACTAAACAAATTAAACCTTATTGGTTATATGCAATTGCTTTTTTTGCTGGTTTGGTTATTGATATTTTTTATACGGGAATTATCGGTCCCTCAGCAATTGGGTTTTTATTAATTTTAAAATTAACTGAATTTATTCAAAGGTATTTAGACTACAGTTGGCTATCGTCATTAGCTGTTTGGTTTGTTTCAACAACAGTTTATATGATTTATGACTATTCTGTTTTTGGTATCATCAATTTAGTCAATCTAAGCATTACTAATTTTATTATGTTTCGTCTATTCCCCACAATTATTGTTAACTTAATGTTATTAATTATTGTATATGAACTTATTATGTACTTATATAATGCGACTAAAAAAACAGATATTTCATCGTATAATGTGACACCAAGAGATTTAAATGGTCGTATTATCTTAGACTCGCGTACGCAAAGAAATATGAAAAGATAATATTGACTTATAGTTTAATTTAATCTATATTATTGTAAACAGTAATTATAAAAAAATTTGATTGGAAGAGTAGTCTAAATATTTTGCTTAGAGAGTTACGCTAAAGCTGAGAAGTAACCAAGATATTAGATGAACCACACCCAAGATTATTGGAGCCTAATCGTTCCCGTGTCATGACGTTATGCATGAGTCCCTTTTAAATTTAAAGGGATTAGAGTACTAATTAGTAATGATTAGTTAAACTGAGGTGGAACCACGATTAATCGTCCTCAAGCAATTTATGTGATTGCTTGAGGGCTTTTTTTATTTAATTTTAAGGAGACAACGTATGGACTATATGATGCAAATTTTGCCAAGTTTATTAAATGGGCTAAAAATGACAATTGGTGTTTTTGTACTAACATTGATTGGATCAGTACCACTGGGTATGGTGATTTCATTGGCATTACGATCAGATATCTATCTACTAAAGTGGGTTATGAATACTTATGTATGGGTAATGCGTGGCACACCGCTATTATTGCAAATCGTCTTTGTTTATTACGGTTTGAGTCTCGCAAATATTATGACATTACCGCGATTTGAGGCTGCAGTAATTACTTTTATCCTGAACTATGCTGCTTACTTTGCTGAAATATTTCGTGGGGGGATTCAAAGTATCCCACAAGGGCAATACGATGGGGCTCAAGTTTTAGGCTTAAGCAAATTACAAACAATGTGGAAAATTATTTTTCCACAAGTTACAAAAATTGTGATGCCATCGGTTGGTAACGAAGTTGTTAACTTAGTAAAAGATTCATCGTTGGTTTATGTCATTGGTTTAGGAGACTTAATGCGTGCTGGTAATATTGCAGCCTCACGTGATGTAACGCTAATACCATACTTATTGGTGGGAGTCATTTATTTGATTCTAATTGCTTTAGCAACACTTATTCAGCGTCGTATAGAGAAAAAAATGAATTTTTATCGTTAAGGAGTAAGCATATGTTAGAGATTAAGAATTTAGCTAAAGTTTTTGGTGAGCGTGTTATTTTTAAAGAAATGAATCTAACAATCAATGATGGTGAAGTTTTGAGTATCGTGGGACCATCGGGAATTGGGAAAACAACTTTTTTGCGTATTTTAGCAGGTTTGCTACCAGCAGATCAGGGTGAATTAATTTTAGATAATGAATCATTAGACATCACGGGAAATCGACAAGGTGCTCAGGTTGGTGTAATTTTTCAAGATTTTAATCTATTTCCTCATTATACGGTTAAACAAAATGTTGCTTTAGCACCGCAATTGGTAAAAAAAGTGGCTAAAAAGGAAGCTGAAAAAGAGGCTGAAGAATTGTTAAAGAACTTGGGATTAGTTGAACAAATGGATCAATATCCATTCCAATTATCAGGTGGTCAAAAACAACGTGTTGCTATTGCAAGAGCTTTAGCAATGAAACCGGGGATTTTAGCTTATGATGAACCAACATCAGGATTAGATGCAGAATCAACTAAGCGTGTTATTAAAGTAATTCAGCAGTTAAAAACACAAGGGGTTACGCAATTAATTGTGACACACGATTTGCCATTTGCGCAGGCAGTTGCTGATCAAACATTCGACTTTGGGGTTGATGTTGCTCGAGGAGGAAGTTTATGATTAAACCAAAGATAAATTGGCGTCGTCAGATAATTGGTAATGGCTTGGTTCTTCTTGTCATTGCTCTGATTGGTGGCTTTTTCTGGTATCGAACAGTTCATAGTCAAGATACATGGCGGCAAGTTACGGCAGATAAAACAGTAGTTGTTGGTATCGATGATACATTCGTACCAATGGGTTTCCGTAATAAAGATGGTAAATTAGTTGGTTATGATGTTGAATTAGCTCGTCAGAGTTTGAAAAAGATTGGTTTGAAAGCTAAGTTCCAAGTGATTGATTGGTCGATGAAGGAAACGGAATTAAAGACCGGACACATTGACATGATTTGGAATGGTTATACAAAAAATGCTGATCGTGCCAAAAAGGTGGCCTTTTCTGATTCTTATCACCATGATAAACAGGTGATTGTCTCAATGAAAAATCAACAAATTAATCATTTACAGGATTTAAAAGGTAAGAATCTGGGTGCTCAGACAGGATCTTCAGGTCTGTTAACTTATAATGAAAAGGGAAATAAGCTAAAGAAAATTGTTGGTGCTGATGCACAACCGTACGATACTTTTGATAAGGCGTTAAATGATTTACAAGTCGGCCGTTTAAATGCAGTATTAATTGATGCTGATTATGCAGGTTATTATATTGCTCATGAAAAAAATCCACAATCCTTTAATATTATTGATACTAATTTTGGTAAAGATGCTTATGGAGTGGGAATGCGAAAAGGTGACGTCACGTTAATCAAAAAAGTTAACGAAGCACTAGCTAAGTCTAAAGCAGATGGTACCATAGATAAACTATCACAAAAATACTTTGGGGTAGATAATAAATAGTAAAAAAATGAAAAGTTTATTAATGGAAGGGTAGTGTAATAAAACCTATATTTCATTAGTAAACTTTTTTATTATTACGATAATTTTATCTGATAATTAAATCATATGATGATATAATGACTGCAATAAATAATAAGGGATGGGGTTAGTTATGAAAACAGATATTGACATTGCACAAGCTGCAGATGTTTGGCCAATTGAAAAAATTGCACAACAAGCAGGTTTAACGTCAGATGAATGGGAACCATACGGACGAGATAAAGCTAAAATTCAATTACATGATTTAACAAAGCAACAAAAATTGGGTAAATTAATTTTAGTTACGTCAATTAACCCAACACCAGCAGGTGAAGGGAAGTCGACAGTAACGGTTGGGTTAGCAGATGCTTTGGTATCACAAAAACATAAAACGATGGTTGCCTTACGTGAGCCTTCGCTGGGACCAGTAATGGGGCTAAAGGGAGGTGCTACTGGTGGTGGATATTCACAAGTAGTACCAATGGCTGACATTAATATGCATTTTACAGGAGATTTTCATGCTTTGACGAGTGCGCATAATACTCTGGCAGCCTTGATTGACAATAGTTTATATCAGGGTAACCCATTGAATTTAGATCCACGACGTATGCTTTGGAAGCGGGCTTTAGATGTCAATGATCGTGCATTGCGTCACATTACAATTGGTTTAGGGGGACCAACGTCAGGTGTACCACGTGAAGACGGTTTTGATATTACAGTGGCTTCTGAACTAATGGCAATTTTAACATTGTCAAAAGACTTGGAAGACATGAAAGACCGTATTTCTCGTATTGTAGTGGGCTATAATTATGATAAAGAACCGGTAACAGTAGCTGATTTAGGGTTTGCAGGGGCCATTACCACCTTGTTAAAAGACGCTATTAAACCTAATTTAGTTCAAACTTTAGCACATACACCTGCTTTAATTCATGGCGGACCATTTGCAAATATTGCACAAGGAACAAACTCAATTTTGGCGACAAAATCAGCGTTGCATTTAGCTGATTTTGTTGTGACAGAAGCCGGCTTTGGGGCTGATTTAGGTGGTGAAAAATTTTTAGATTTCAAAGTCCCTCTGCTTGGCAAAGTTCCTGACACGATTGTGATTGTCGCAACGGTGCGAGCATTAAAAATGCATGGTGGTGAAGATAAAAAAAACCTCAGCACCCCAAATATAGAAGCTTTGCAAAAAGGATTGGCTAATTTGGGACGTCATTTGAAAAGTATGCAACGTTATGGCGTACCAGTTGTTGTAGCAATTAATCAATTTACGGCAGATACTGATGAAGAGCTAAACATGGTTAAAACATATGCTGCTAAATTTGATGTGCCAGCCTATATCGCTGATGTATGGGGTCTAGGGGGGGATGGTGCGCAAGAATTAGCAACGGGTGTTGTTTCAGCAGCTGATGAAGCAAAAAATTATCAACCACTTTATCAACCCGATGATGATGTATTGGTGAAAATTGAGCATATTGTTCATGATATTTATGGTGGACAGGGTGTTGAACTTTCAGATAAAGCTACTAAGCAATTGCAAACCTTTAAAAAGTATGGGTGGGATAAGCTGCCAGTAATTATGGCGAAAACGCAGTATTCATTATCTGATAATCCAAATAAAATTGGTGCTCCTGAGAGTTTTAATATTCATATTCGTGAATTTATACCAAAATTAGGAGCAGGCTTTTTAGTTGCATTAACTGGATCGGTATTAACCATGCCAGGATTACCAAAACATCCAGCAGCATTGGATATCGACATTGATAATGAAAATCATATAATTGGTTTAAATTAAAAAATAACAGAGGTGGCAAGCTTGATATAGCTTGCCACCTCTGTTTAGTTAAAAAATTAATACCATGAATTACTAAAGCCTTTACGTCGATAAAAATCGGGTGCGTAGACACGATAGCCGTTTTCAGAAAATTGTAACCAGACAAGTGCTAGTAACCAACCAGCTAGTGCTGATGCGAAGTTATAATCTGGTAACAAAACTGTGATGATGAAAGTAGCTACCCAACCGAGTAACAAAATAGTCTGTAATATAAACTGGAAGCTACTACGATAAATTTCTGGGACGATAATTAATAAAAAGTATGAAATTAATAGGGTCATATAAAAGGTAGAATGTGCAGGATAAACAACTTGTACATCATTTATTTTACTTTTAAATAATAGCGAAGCAATATTGATGATTAAGAAACCACCCACGTTTGTAATTAACACCCATGTTGCTGGAATTTTAAATTTAAAACCCCACAAGAAAAAAATGATTAAAAATGATATGAAAAATAGACCAAACCCATGACTAAAAAAGTAGAAAGGTTTTAAAAAATTTTCTAACCAATTTGGGATAACTGTTTGTGCAATAGAATGATCTATTCGCATAAGTGAATGTAATAAACCGCTATTGTGATAAGTTAAAATTGAAATCATAATAAAAAGAATTAAACTAACTACCATCGTTACAAAACGAGTACGTGATTTAGCAATAATCATAAGTGAAACTCCCCTTAGCATCTCAGCAAATTAAGATACATACTTGTGTTTAGTTATTTAAGTTTACCACGAAGGTATGTTAAACACATATATGTGTAAGATATTTAAGAACTATTTTAGTTTATGTGAAATAATTCTTGACAATTTGTCAATCATTAAAGTAAAATCAGTAATGAAATTAAATAATATATAGAGGTTGCAATCAACAAGAGTCATTTAACGGAGCTGGTGAGTTAGGATGTTAAATAAAAGGGGCGGTTGCCGAAACAATGATTATGACAATAATCATTGTTGGTGTGTCCATGAATAATGGGCAGATTGTCGCGACAAAAATGGTCGGTCGCGGAGAGCTATCGACAACACTAAAGACTAATGAGTTCCTAGTTTATACGATAGATGTGTAAACTAGGTTTTTTTTATTTTTTATAATGCGTTAGGCCTTGTTTAGGAGGAATTATGACTGAGAATCAACAAGAGACGGGTCATTTAAAGAGGACGATGAAAACCCGTCATCTCTCAATGATTGCTTTGGGAGGAACTATTGGAACGGGATTGTTTGTCGCTTCTGGGGCAACGATTTCACAAGCCGGTCCACTAGGTGCCTTAACTGCATATGCTGTAATAGGCGTTATGGTTTACTTTTTAATGACTAGTTTGGGTGAAATGGCAACTTATATGCCAGTTGCAGGTTCCTTTTCAGTTTATGCTGATCGGTTTGTTGATCCAGCATTTGGTTTTGCAATGGGATGGAACTATTGGTTTAATTGGGCAATTACTGTGGCCGTAGAAGCAGCAACAGTTGGAGTTGTGATGGGATTTTGGTTGCCTGATGTACCAAGCTGGATTTGGTCAGCTGCAGTATTGATTTTGATTACAGCAATTAATTTGTTGTCAGCCAAGGCGTATGCTGAAACTGAATTTTGGATGGCGATGATTAAAATTATCGCTGTCATTGCCTTTTTGCTAGTTGGATTATTAACGGTATTGGGAATTGTTTTCCATCAACCAGATGTTGCCCGCAATTTGTCAGCTGGTGGTCACCATGGCTTTATTGGTGGCTTTGGTGGTATCTTATCAGTCTTTATGGTAGCAGGTTTTTCATTCCAAGGGACTGAAATGGTTGGAATTACGGCTGGTGAGTCTGAAACACCAGAAAAGTCAGTGCCTGCAGCTGTAAAGCAGATATTCTGGCGGATTTTGTTGTTTTATATTCTATCTATTTTCATTATTGGTGCAATTATCTATTATAAAGATCCAAACTTACTACGTTCAAGTGAAACTAATGTCGCTGTGTCACCATTCACGTTAGTATTTAAGTCAGCAGGATTAGCAGCGGCAGCTTCAATAATGAATGCAGTCATCTTAACAGCCGTTGTTTCATCAGCAAATTCAGGGCTTTATGCATCAACTCGTATGCTTTATGCTATGGCTGTCGATGGAATGGCACCTAAGGTATTTAAAAAGGTTAATTCTAAGTCGGGAATTCCAGTCCCAGCTGTTATAGCAACGGTTGTTGTCGGATTACTTACTTTTGTAACATCAATTTTTGGTCAAAACTTGTATTATTATTTGGTAGCTGCATCTGGTTTGACTGGATTTATTGCATGGATTGGTATCGCCGTTTCACATTATCGATTCCGTCGTGCTTTCACAGCACAGCATCGTGATGTTAATAAGTTGCGTTATAAGGCAAAATGGTTCCCAATAGGACCGATAATTGCGTTAACACTATCAATTATTGTTGTAATTGGTCAAGATACAGGGTCATTTAAAGGTTCAATCATGGACTGGAATTGGCCAGGTATTATTACAACTTATATGGCACTGCCTTTATTTGCAATTTTGTACTTTGGTTATAAAATTAAGCATCATACAAAATTACGTAAGTTAACGGAAGTCGACTTGGATACTGATGCACGTTCGCTAGACTAATTAAGAGTTTATTAAAAGATTAGAACATCCTGTTCTAATCTTTTTTATATGTCATTATTTACAAATTAAATTCTATTTTATGATAGCGCTTTAATTATTATTGTAAGTGCGTTTTAATTTTGTTTTAGCGCAATGTGTTCTAATAATGAAACAAATGCTGAGTTGAACTGGTATACAAAGATAGTGATAAATAGTACAATGATTGCAGATAGAAATACCAATATCTTTTACTAAGGAGAAATTTTTAATCATGAAGAAGACCAAGATTGTTTCAACGCTTGGACCAGCCAGCTCTGATGTGGAGACGATTACTAAAATAATCAAATCTGGTGCAAATGTTGTCCGTTTCAATTTTTCACACGGTGATCATGAGGAACACTTAGGACGAATGAATGCTGTTCACGAGGCTGAAAAAGCAGCTGGCAAGAAGGTTGGTTTCTTGTTGGATACAAAGGGTGCGGAAATCCGTACTACTGTACAAGAACCAGGTAAGATTGAATTTAACATTGGTGATGTTGTTCGTATTTCAATGGACGATACAATTGAAGGAACTAAGGAAAAGATTGCCGTAACATATCCAGGTTTGTATGGTGATGTTCAAGTTGGTGGTCACATCTTATTTGATGATGGTAAGTTGGATATGGTTATCACTCAAAAAGATGATGCTAATAAAGAATTAGTAACTGAAGTACAAAATCATGGTATTTTGGGATCACGTAAGGGTGTTAATGCACCTGGTGTTTCAATCAACTTGCCAGGTATTACGGAAAAAGATGCTGACGATATTCGCTTTGGTTTGAACAATGATATTCAATATATTGCTGCTTCATTCGTTCGTAAAGCTGCTGACGTTCTTGAAATTCGTGAACTGTTAACAGAAGCAGACCATGAAGAAGTTATGATTTTCCCAAAGATTGAATCACAAGAAGGAATTGATAATTTTGACGAAATTCTAGAAGTTTCTGATGGTTTGATGATTGCTCGTGGTGATATGGGTGTTGAAATTCCAGCTGAAAATGTGCCATTGGTACAAAAGAATTTGATTCGCAAGATGAATGCTGCTGGTAAGCCAGTTATTACAGCTACTGATATGCTTGATTCAATGCAAGAAAACCCACGTCCAACGCGTGCCGAAGCTTCTGACGTTGCTAACGCTGTGTTTGACGGTACAGATGCAACAATGCTATCAGGTGAATCAGCTAATGGTTCATATCCTATTGAAGCAGTTGCTACAATGGCTCGTATTGATAAAAAAGCAGAAACTTCATTGGCTATGAATGGGCGTCATGATGATCACTTTGATGCAACAGATGTCACTGAATCAGTTGCAGCAGCTGTTGCAACTGCTGCTGGTAACTTAAACATTAAAGCAATCGTTGCTGCTACTAACTCTGGTTATACTGCAAAGATGATTTCTAAGTATCGTCCAAATGCTGATATTTTGGCATTGACGTTTACTGAGAGTGTTGAACGTATGTTGAGTATCTACTGGGGTGTACAACCAACGATCACTGAACCAATGGGTAATACGGATGATATGATCGAAAAGGCTAAGTCAGAAGCTGTTAAATCAGGACTAGCAAGCAAGGGTGATACAATCATCGTTACTGCTGGAATTCCTGTCACAACTTCAGGTACAACTAACTTGATGACAATCGTTACAATTGACTAATTTTAAAAATAAACATCCATAATTTTTCGGTAAAATATGACTCAATGATTAGCAGGCAACGCCTAATGAGTTAAGTTTGATTAACCAAAAATTATGGTTGTTTTTTTATTTTATTGGTAGTATGTGGGCGATAATATCATTTTGTGGTATTCTTAATTAAATTAATATAAACGAGGGATGTTCATGAGTTGGCAAAAAATTGTTGTGGAAACACAAACAGAATCGATTGAAGCAATTAGTAATATTTTAATGACTAATGGTGCAGAAGGTGTTGAAATTGATGACTCTGCTGAATTAGATCATTATCAACCAGCAGATGCAACAGTGATGGTTAAAGCGGAAGATATTGTTCATCGTACATCTGGAGCTAGTGTAAGTGGTTATTTTGCTAATGAGACTGATCTGGTATTGTTAACGAATAAAATACAATCATCAGTAGATGAGTTATCTGATTTTGGGTTAGATGCACATCCTGGAACGGTGACAGTTCAAGCTGTCTTAGAAGACGACTGGGCGACGGAATGGCAAAAATACTACCATCCAGTACGGGTTACAAGACATATTACCGTTGTCCCAAAGTGGGAGAATTATCAACCAATACAAAAGGATGAACAAGTCATTGTTTTAGACCCAGGTATGGCTTTTGGAACGGGCACGCACCCAACCACACAATTAATGATACAGGCACTGGAAGTGGTTGTTCGTGGTGGTGAAACAGTTATTGATGTTGGAACTGGCTCTGGTGTATTAGGAATTACAGCCCGTTTATTAGGCGCTGGTGATATCTTGGGAACGGATATTGATGACGTTGCAGTGACATCAGCACAAGGTAATGTTGATCTAAATCCACAAGTAGCTGATATGCAGTTAATGGTTAGTGATTTATTAAATGATGTACCAAACCAAAAGTATGATATCGTTATTGCTAATATGCTGGCAGAAGTATTAGAGTTATTGATACCAAATGTAGGTAATGTTCTACAGCCTAATGGACGATTATTATTATCGGGTATTTATTATGATAAACGTGATAAGATGATTTTTGATTTGCAAGAAAATGGATTAGTTGTTGAACAATCAATGAAGTTAGGTGATTGGTACGGTATTATTGCTAAATTTAATAGCGAGGACAATTAATGCAAAGATATTTTTTAGACGAAACACCAACGGGTCAACAATTTAAATTGCCTGAAACGGTAGCTCACCATTTTATAACAGTCCTACGCAGTCGTGAAGGGGCTAAAGCTGAGTTTGTCTTACCCAACAGTCAGGATGTCGTCATCGGTGAAATTGCAGAATTACATGATGATTATGTGTTGATGACCATCATATCCCGGCAAACATTAGCTGTTGAATTACCAGTAGATACCACCATTATTATTGGATTAGCTAAGGGAGATAAATCAGAATTTGTTGTTCAAAAGGCAACTGAATTAGGTGCACATCATATAATTATTGTCGAAACAGACTGGTCTGTTTCGCATTGGGGCCAAAAAGCAGCTAAAAAAATAGTGCGATTAAATAAGATAGCAGCTGCAGCTGCAGAACAATCACATCGGTTAAAGATACCTGATGTGACGTATGTTCCTAAACTAACAGAGTTGTCATTACCAAAAGCAATGACTAAAATAGTCGCTTGGGAAGAAAGTGCTAAAAAGGGTGAAACAGGTCAATTAGTACAAAAATTACAGGCTTTGCAGCCAGACGATGCGATTTGTTTTCTATTCGGTCCTGAAGGTGGTTTGACACCGGCAGAAATTGACTACTTGTTAGCGGAAGGTTTTGTAGCCGCTGGCTTAGGACCACGGATTTTACGAGCTGAGACAGCGCCAATGTATGCGCTAAGTACATTAAGTTATGTTATGGAATTAAATAAATAGTAAATATAGAGGTTTTTAGATGAAAAAAATTAATAAAACTTTTGATTGGCGATTTTGGATTTGGATGCCAATTTTGGGTATATTACTCCCTTATATTTTGAATAAAACAGCATTGACTGTGAACTTTAAAATAATTATGTCACTCTTCATTGTTAACATGTTATTTAGTGTACTAACAGGAATGTTTTTACGTCGAACTGGATCTAATTGGGCGTTACTACTTGTTTGGCCAATTATTTATTTGATATCAATTTGGTTGCAAATTAATTCGGCTTTCTATGGATATTATTTAGCAATCTTATATTTGATTATCGAAATTTTTGCCTTTACAAGTGGCCAAGAAGAAGAGCTGGATTTTGAAAAACAAATTTCAGTTGACGGTGGTTTTCGAGAAGTTTAAATTTAAGCTTAAAAAGCGTTATCAGATTATCTGATAACGCTTTTTTGTGTTTAAAAATACCCACAATTGTAAGAATTATGTCAAAAAAACGATTACGCCCCTATATATCAATATTTATGTAGGTAAATCTATTGAAAATAATGGTGGATAATGGTGGGGAAAGGTGGTTGAAAGTGGGATATTGTGGTAAATTAAGAGTATTGAATTGTTAAACAAAGTGGTGTACTGGATTCATTAATAATACGAATTTTTATAAAGGAGGATTGGCTGATGTTCATGGGAACTTTTCAACATGTATTAGATACTAAAAATCGGCTAATTATTCCGGCAAAATTTCGTAATCAACTTGGTGAATCTTTTGTGATTACACGTTGGATGGATCATTCGCTACGTGCCTATACGCTTGAAGGATGGCAAGACTTTTCAAAAAAAATTAATGCATTACCTGAAACAAATACTAAAGCGCGCCAATTTAAGCGGTTTGTTTTTGGGGGTGCTGTTGAAGTTGAATTTGATAAACAAGGACGTATCAATCTCTCACCAACATTGCGTAGTTATGCTCAAATAACAAAAAGCGTAACAGTCTTTGGAATGGGTGATAATATTTTCGAATTATGGAGCACTGAAAAGTGGCAAACATATGAAGATAATACTGCCGAAAATTTTGATGACATTGCAAATGGATTGGAAGAACTAGAGTTTTAATATTAGTTCGAAAAAGGTTTGAAGGGAACAAAGAAGCCAATGACAGAGTTTAAACATGTAACAGTGTTATTAAAAGAAGCGATTGAGGCATTAAATGTCAAACCAGATGGCGTTTATGTTGATGCGACACTTGGTGGTGGCGGTCACTCGCAATTATTAGCAAGCAAATTAACAACCGGTAAGTTATGGTCATTTGATCAAGACGAAACCGCAATTACTTTTAATCAGGAACATCTTAAAAGCGAATTATCACAAGGTAAAGTTAATTTCATTCAAACTAATTTCCGTAATCTTAATGATGCACTAGTTGAGAATGGCGTACCATCGTTTGACGGCATTGTGTATGATTTGGGTGTTTCATCACCACAATTCGATGATGGCCAACGTGGTTTTTCATATAATTATGATGCCCCACTTGATATGCGTATGGACCAATCACAAGCATTAACAGCGCAAACAGTGGTTAATGAATGGTCATTTCATGAGTTATTGCGCATTTTCTCACGTTATGGTGAAGAGAAGTTTGCTAAGCAGATTGCTCGTAAAATAGAACATGAACGTGAAATTAAACCAATTGAAACGACATTTGAATTAGTAGATATTATCAAAGCTGCTATCCCTGCTGCTGCAAGGCGCAAGGGAGGACATCCAGCTAAAAGGACTTTTCAAGCAATTCGAATTGCTGTTAATGATGAGTTAGGTGCTGTAGAAGATTCGTTAGCGCAAGCGTTAGATATGTTAAACGTTAATGGTCGCATTACGGTGATTACCTTCCACTCATTAGAAGATCGTTTAGTGAAGACAATGTTTAAAGAAAAAGTAACAATTCCAGACTTACCATCTGGTTTGCCGATTATTCCAGAAGAAATGCAACCTGATTTTAAATTAGTCGTACGTAAGCCTATTTTGCCTTCCGAAGAAGAACTAGCGATAAATCGTCGGGCACATTCTGCTAAACTACGCGTTATTGAAAGAATCAAGTAAAACTGATAGAGGAAGGCTTATTATGGACGGACTGCCAAAATACCGTAATAATTACAATGAAAATGTCGTTAGTAAACCAGTTAACCAACCAAAAATAAAAACTAATAGTCAAAGTAGAGCTAAGAAAATAAAATTAGCCAAACCTAAGTGGAATGCTATGGATTTAGTTATGGTTGGTGCCGTGGTAGTGACTATTATTGCAGCTGCATTTCTAGTGATTTTTATGGCAAATAAAAGCACAACAACGAATACACAATTAGCAGCAACTTCAGCGCAGCTAGAACAAGTGCGCAATAAAAACAATACATTGAAGCAACAAGTCAGTGATTTATCAAGCCCTAAACGATTAAACAGTATTGCTGAAAAAAATGGGTTAACACTGAAAAATCAAAATATAAGGAACGTAAAGTAGCATGGTAAAAAAACAACGGATGCCAAAACGTAACCAAGCGGATAAAAATAGTCGCAATACAGGTAAACTTTTGCTTATATTGATGATAGGTGTGTTGGTTGTGTTAGGAATCCGTTTTTCTAGTATCTCAATCACAAAAGAGGTAAAAGGTCACAAATTAGACCAAGCAGCGCAACTAATTTATCAAAGTCAAAATGATATTCCTGCAAAGCGTGGCGAAATTTTTGACGCAGTTGGTAATTCCCTAGCAGAGTCCTCAACAACGTATACATTGGCTGCTGTATTAGATAAAAATCAAAAATCAGCAAAAGGAAACCCAATGTACGTTAAAAAAACGCAGGATGCTAAAGTTGGTAAGCAACTAGCAGGTGTCCTTGGTGGTGAAGCCGATTTTTATGAAACATCTATAAAAAATGGACGTAAAAGTAAGCTACAGCAAGTCCAATTTGGTACAGCTGGTTTAAATTTGAGTGTTCAAAAATATAAACAATTGAAGAGTATGAATATTCCTGGATTGACTTTTACGAGTAGTGAATCAAGACTTTATCCGAATGGTACATTTGCATCAGACTTGATTGGTATTACTAAAAAAGAGCATCGCGATGGTGGTCAAACAATTTCTGGTATTTCAGGAATGGAACAATCGTGGAATAAAAAATTGACTGGTCGTAATGGTGTCAAAACAACGTCAACGGATTCTACTGATCATAGTGTTTCAAAGAAAAACTTAGCTGTTAAAAATGGTTATGACGTTTACACAACGATTAATATGAAATTACAATCAAACCTTGAAAAAAGCATGCAGCAATTATCTGATGACATGAAGCCCAAAGCTGCAATAGCCGTTATGATGGATACAAAAACAGGTAAAATTGTAGCCACAACGCAGCGACCAACTTTCAATGCTCAGACAGGTGAAGGATTAGGTGACTTATGGACTAATCAGTTGTATGGTACAGCATTTGAACCAGGGTCTGTATTAAAAGGAATTACACTAGCTGCTGCAATTGACACTGATAATTGGAATCCAAATGCCCTTTATAAATCTGGAACACTTAAAATTGGTAATAAAAAAGTTACTGATTGGAATAATGGTGAAGGATGGGGAACCATTAGTTATGCCCGTGGAATTGCAGCATCATCCAATGTGGCAATGGCCTTAACGGAGCAAAAGATGGGACCAAAAACATGGCAGAAATATCTTAATAAATTCCAATTTTTAAAGTCAACTAAATCAGGATTTCAAGATGAAGCAGTTGGAAACATGCAATTTCAGTATCCAATTGAACAAGCCAATACGGCTTTTGGTCAAGGTATCTCAGTGACACCTTTGCAAATGATTCAAGCATATTCAGCTATTGCAAATAATGGTAAGGAATTACGCCCACAAATCATTGAAAAAATTGTTGATCCGAATACAAAGAAAGTTGTTTCACAACCAAAGCCGGATGTTATTAGTAAACCAATTAGTAAGGAAACGGCTAAGGCAACACGTGAGCAATTAGAAGATGTTATCTATTCAGAACATGGTTTAGGTAAGGATTATGCAATTCCAAATGTTAAAACAACTGGTAAATCAGGTACTGCCCAAATTGCAACTGCACTTGGATACTCAGCACCTGGTAATAACAGTGATGAAATTCATTCATGGATGGGGATGGCACCGTCTGATAATTCAAGGTATTTGATGTATATTGTGACAAAACAACCGCAGAAAAATACTGAAAATATTACCAAAGATATGTCAGATGTTTTCAAGACTAATATGCAACAAGCACTAGATTTATCAGATAATGATAACAAAGTTGTTGTGAGTGAAAACCAACAAGTTAAAGTACCAACGGTTGTTGGTGGTTCGATTAGTGATGCTCGTAAAGAAGTTAAAGCAAATCATCTAACACCAGTTATTATGGGCGATGGTGATGCGGTTAAATCACAATCGCCAATGGCTGGTGATGAATCACTGATTGATCAACGTGTCTTTTTAAACACTGGTAAAAATATTACTGTACCGAATATGCATGGCTGGGCAAAAAGCGATGTCTTATCTTGGGCACAGATGGCGCATGTAAAGGCCATTATTAAAGGTAATGGATTTGTAACCACACAGTCGTTAAATAAGGGAACAGCTCTATCTGATGGATATCATGAGATTACAGTTGAATTTAAAAAGCCAAATGAATAAAAATAGAAACACATGTGAGTGAGAGGAGTAGTCGAATGTCGACTTTTTTACTGGGACTAGTATTTAGTCTTATTGTTACGGTATTAGTAGTATCACGGTTACGTGATTGGTTTAAAAAAATCAAGGTTGCGCAGATGGTCATGCGAACAGGTGAACATGAACCAGATCATGCTGCAAAAGCTGGCACACCAACAATGGGAGGTGCTGCTTTTATTCCAGTAATCGTGATTGGGTTTATTTTACTATCGTTTGTTACTAAAAATACAGGATCAACTGGATGGGCCACTTTAATTGCCATTATTGTATTTGCAATTGTTGGTGCTTTTGATGACAGTATTAAGGTATTTAATCACCGTGATGAGGGATTACGCTTTTTGCCAAAATTATTTTCCGAAATTGCTGCTGCTATTTTAGGAGTCCTTGTTTTGGCTATTGGCAAGTTCGACTTTTTCCTAACCTTACCATTTGGTTTAGGTGAGTTGCACAGTATCGTTGTGTATACCTTATTTACAATCTTTTGGCTGGTGGGATGGTCAAATGCAACCAACTTAACTGATGGTTTAGATGGTTTGGCTTCAGGGACCGCAATCATTGCCTATATTGCCTACTTAGTGATTGCAATTGTTCAAGGTGATACAACAATGATTTTGTTAGACGCTTTGATGATAGGAGCTCTACTAGGATTTCTAGTCTTTAATCATTATCCAGCAACAATATTTATGGGTGATACTGGTTCACTTGCATTGGGAGCGGGCTTGGCTATGAATTCATTGGTGTTACATCATGAATGGTCATTGTTGATTATCGGTTTTGTTTTTATGGTGGAGACATTGAGTGTCATTATCCAAGTAACCAGCTTTCATTTCTTTAAGAAACGCATATTTTTGATGACGCCAATTCATCATAGTTTTGAAAAAGGCGGGTTAACCGGTAATACTAATAAACCTTGGAATGAATGGCAGGTTAATTTCTTTTTCTGGGGCGTTGGGTTAGTTATGGCTATTATCTACTTTCTTATTTGGTTCTATTAAACACATAATAAAACATTCATGGGGGTTACCCCCATATACATATCTAAAAAGAGGTACTAAATAATGAATAAAAACGTATTAATCATTGGATTTGCTCGTTCTGGTGCGGCTGCGGCAAGCTTATTATTAAAAGAAGAGGCCCATGTAATCGTTTCGGATCCCAAGTTAGACGAAACTGATGCGAAAGTTGTCGCATTAAAACAAAAGGGAGCGCAATTTACGACTGAACAATCGGACGCATTGTTGACCGGTATTGATTTAATTGTGAAAAATCCAGGTATTCCATACACAATTCCTATTTTAGTAGCAGCAAGAGAACGACAAATTCCAATTATTGTGGAAGTTGCTTTGGCACAAAAATATATTTTAGATAATTGGGTTGCCGTAACAGGTTCTAATGGTAAAACCACGACAACAGAAATGATTGCATCAGTGTTACGAAAAATATCAACAGCTGAAAAACATGTTTTAGTTGCTGGTAATATTGGTGTGCCAGTCAGTGAAGTTGCGCCAACAATGACCAAAGAGGATGTTTTGGTAACTGAATTATCATCATTTCAATTAATGGGGATGCCACAACCTAAACCGCATATTGCAGTTTTGACAAATATTTTTGCATCACACTTGAATTTTCATGGTAGTCGTGAAAATTATGTTGCAGCGAAAATGAACATTACAAATCAGCAAACATCTCATGATTACTTTGTTGTAAATTATGATACAGAGGAATGGCGTCATTTGGCACAACAAACGAAAGCGCAAGTTATTCCATTTTCACGGCAAGGTAATAGTCAAGCTGGGTCATATCTTGAGGCAGATGCATTATATTACCAACAAGAACGAATTATGGCTGCAAGTGAGTTGGGTGTTCCGGGTGAGCATAATATTGATAACGCTTTAGCAGCAATTGCTGTAGGTAAATTGATGTCAGTACCTACGAAAGATATTGTCCAAGCACTGAGTGAATTTTCAGGGGTTGAACATCGCCTACAATACATTGGTAATTTTGATGGTCGAAAAGTGTATAATGATTCAAAAGCAACCGATATTGAAGCAACTGAGATGGCTTTATCTGGATTTAATGAACCGGTTGTACTATTAGCTGGTGGCCTAGATCGCGGCGATGATCAGATGCGATTGCTATCAGCAATGAGAGAACATGTAAAAACTTTAATTGTATTCGGTCAGACGGCTGATAAATTGGCACAAGTTGGTAAACAACTAAATATTCCTGTTATATATGCACAAGATGCACCACATGCTGTGCAACCTGCATTTTTGCAAAGTAAACCTGGCGAAGTGATTTTGTTATCACCAGCAGCAGCTTCATGGGATCAATTCCCTGATTTTGAAACCCGTGGTAATTTGTTTGTTACTGCTGTTAAAAAAGTAGCACAGTCACAAGAAAAAAATAAGGAGGCTTAAACATGCGTATTATTGTATCTGGTGGTGGAACTGGTGGCCATATCTATCCAGCATTGGCAACTGTTAAACGATTAATGGCACAGGAAAAAAACACCCAAGTATTATACATTGGTAGCCAACGTGGTCTTGAGGGAAATATTGTTCCAGATGCTGGCTTTGATTTTAAGCCTTTACGTGTTCAAGGATTTCATCGTTCATTATCTCTTGATAATGTTAAAACCATTTACTTATTTTTAAAAGCAACGCGTGAAGCAAAAAAGTATTTAGAAGCTTTTAAACCTGACGTTGTGGTTGGAACTGGTGGATATGTATCAGGACCTGTATTGTATGCAGCACAGCAAATGGGAATCCCAACTGTTATTCATGAACAAAATTCAGTAGTCGGTGTCACAAATAAATTTTTGGCACGTAAAGTGACCAAGGTGGGTGTTGCATTTCCAGCAGCATTACCGGCATTTAAAGATAATTTAGCAACGGTTGTTGGTAATCCACGTGCACAAGAGGTAGTGGATGGTCAAGGGAGCTTTAACTGGGATGAAATTGGCTTGAAAGCAGAGGTGCCAACCGTATTAGTATTTGGTGGTTCACAGGGGGCGATTAAGATTAATGCATCAATGGTAGCAACTTTAAATGACTTTGCTGATAAACCTTATCAAGTTATTTTTGTTACGGGGTCTAAGCGGTATGATGATGTTAAACAGCAAATGACAGAAAAAAATATTACGGTAGCTAAAAATGTTGCAGTTGTTCCTTATATTAGTAATATGCCGCAATTGATGCCTAGGGTATCACTAGTTGTTGGTCGTGCAGGTGCAACGAGTTTAGCTGAGCAAACTGCTTTAGGAAAACCCATGATTTTGATTCCTAGCCCTTATGTTACTAACGATCATCAAACTAAGAATGCGCGTAGTTTGGCTAGCGCAGGTGCAGCTGAGATGATTACAGAAGATTCATTATCAGGTACAACGTTGTTTGCAACGATTGATCAATTGATGACTGATGACAATAAGCGTCAAGTTATGGCTAATGCAGCTATGAAAATGGGTGTATCTGATGCAGCTGATCAATTTATTGGCCTAATCAAAAGTGCCATTCAGTAGGACTTGTGTGAAGAAATGTAGGAGATTGCGATGACTGAGAAAAAAGAAAATCCGCATAATGAACAAGACAATGCGAATTCTCCGGATATTCAAACTCATTTAAATGAACTATTATCTGGAGACGATGGGTCATCGAAGACAAAATTGTCTGGTAAAGAAAAAAAATTGTCAAAAATGAGGCGCATTAAAGCCAATAAGAAGAAGGCAAATGAATCAGATAAATTAACACCATTACCAACTGATCAGAATATAGACAATGATAAAACAAAGACTAAGAATTCACAAAATGGTCGACAAATTGAATGGAAACAACTTTTATTTCCACATGAATGGCGGGCCTTTAAAACAATTGTTGTCCTATTAATTGTAGCAGCAGGTTTAATCTATTTAATTTCCCCCGCTAGTCAAGTAAAAAAATATGATGTTGTTGGGACACAAGAACTATCTGATAAAGCTATTTTAAAAGCGGCGGGATTACAAAAAGGACAGCCTTTGTTAACGACGCTATATCAAAGTGATTATTTTAGTCAGGAAGCTAAAAGTAAAAATCCACAGATTGCGCATTTGAAATTAACGCTAAAATCAGATAATACTTTGCAAATTAAAGTTGACGAAATTTTAAAAGTTGGTTATGTAAAAGCAGGGAATAAATATTATCCGATTTTAGAAAATGGGGATATGTTAAATCGCGAAGTGAGTGAGCAACAAGTAGGTGGATTACCACTTTATGATGGATTTACGTCTGCAAAACAATTACATAAAACATTGGCAGAATTTGGTGAATTATCGATGCCTTTGCGACATGCAGTGTCTGAAATTGTGTGGTCACCGACTGAACAGAATAATCAACGTTTATTAATTTATATGAATGATGGTAATGAAGTTTTAATTAGTGCAAATGAATTATCGAAAAAAATGAAGTATTATCCAGGAATGGTGGCACAATTAGACCAAGCTGGGCAAGCAGATTTACAAGTTGGTGCATATTTTAAGCCATATAAGTAATAAAACTAAGCCCAGGTATGGAAGATTGCCCCTAAAGTATGGTATTATTCTTAAAGAATTGTTTATTAAAATGAACTTTTTGTATGGTAGTCAAAAGGAGGAATTGAGATGGCCAACCATGGATTAATTGTTGGTCTTGATGTGGGGACTGACACCATTAAAGTGCTAGCAGCAGATGTTAGAGATCAACAAGCTAATATTGTAGCGGTTGGTCGGTCTGTTTCACACGGTGTCAAGAAGGGTGTTGTTGTGGATATTGATGCAACAGCAACTGATATTCGTCAAGCAGTAGCACAAATAAATGAGCAAATTGAACAACCAATAACTGAAGTTGTCGCAAGCTTGCCTGCAAGTAATATTCAAATTCAACACGTTAAGGGAACTGTAACGGTTAAGGATAGTCAACATATTTCATATGAAGATGTTGCCAATACTGTTCAAGAATCAGTAAAAATCCAATTGCCTGCAGATCGTGAAGTAGTTGAATTAATTCCAACTGAATTTGTTGTTGATGATTTTGATGGTATTCAAGATCCCAATGACATGGTTGGAATGCGTCTTACGATGAATGGCATTGCATATAGTGCACCACGTAATGTTATGGGGAACTTGCGCCTTGCAATTAGTAAGGCTGGTCTAAAACTACGTGATTTTGTTTTAGCACCATTAGCATATAGTAAGACATTATTAGATGATGGTCAGCAAGAATTTGGGACCATCATACTAGATATGGGAGCTGGTCAAACGTCAGCAACAGTCGTTCATGAACATCAATTGAAATTCTTATCTTCTTTCCCAGCTGGAAGTGATAATATTTCGCGCGATATTAGTGCTGTACTTGAGCTTGGCTTACGTGATGCAGATATGTTAAAACTCGATTCTGGTTTTGCAATTTCGGAGTTATCACAAGAAGACAATCAATTAGTAATTAAGAAAATTAGTGCTGAAGAACCTGAACAAATTTCAGAACAGTTACTTGCTCAAATTATTGAAGCAAGAATTATGCAAATATTAGGTAAGCTTGGTGAAAAGCTCGACATGGTCGGTGCATTTCAAATGCCTGGTGGTGTTATTGTAACTGGTGGTGGCGCTGCTTTACGGGGAATTCCTGAAGCAATTCATGCAAGCTATAAGGTGCAAACAAAATTGTTTACACCTAATGATATTGGGTTACGTCATCCAGGGTACGCTGGTGCATGGGCATTAGTCCATTATGCAGCCCAACAAACACCTATTCAATTGATTGTTAAACAGGCTTTATATGGGTTACCATTAGTTGTTTTAGGACAACAAAACAAAATGCCACAGTTAGCAAATGAAAATACAGTTGAAAAGCCAAAGCAAAAACTAAGACAAAAGCAACAACAACCAAAAGTCGCCCAACAAACCAACCTTCAAATTGAAGATGAGGTAGATGAAACGACTGCGTTTACTGATGAAGAACAACCTAAGAAGGAAAATCGAATTAAGACTTTCTTTAAGGATTTCTTTGACTAATTCATAAATTAATAAAAAAGGAGTTCAACATGGATTTTCAAATGGACATGAACCAAGAATATGGTGCAACAATTAAAGTTATCGGAGTTGGTGGCGGTGGTGGTAATGCCGTTAATCAAATGGTAACTGATGGCGTAGAAGGCGTCGAATTCATCGTTGCCAACACTGATGCACAAGCTCTTGAGCGTTCTTCAGCAGAAAATAAGATTCAAATCGGTTCAAAAGCTACTCGTGGCTTGGGTGCTGGTGCTCGTCCTGAAGTTGGAGAAGCTGCAGCCAAGGAAAGCGAACAAGAATTAACAGAAGCATTGCAAGGGGCTGATATGGTCTTTGTTACTGCTGGTATGGGTGGTGGAACAGGTACTGGAGCAGCACCTGTTATTGCAAAAATTGCAAAAGATTCTGGTGCCTTGACAATTGGTGTTGTCACTCGTCCATTTTCTTTTGAAGGACCTCGCCGTGGTAAGTCAGCCAATGAAGGTCTAGCAAAGCTAAAGGAAAACGTCGATACATTAATCGTTATTGCAAATAACAATTTGTTGCAAATTGTTGATAAGAAGGCGCCAATTATGGAAGCCTTTAAGATGGTTGATGATGTCTTACTACAAGGTGTTTCAGGTATCTCTGATTTGATTACAAAGCCTGGAATCATTAACTTGGACTTTGCTGATGTTAAGACGGCAATGGCTGGCCAAGGAACTGCTTTGATGGGAATTGGTTCAGCATCTGGTGAAAACCGTGCTGCTGAAGCAACTCGTAAGGCAATTGCATCGCCATTGTTAGAAGCAAAAATTGAAGGTGCAACAAATGTCTTGCTATCTGTTAAGGGTGGTGCAGACATGTCATTATTTGAGGCACAAGAAGCCTCAGAAACAATTGCACAAGCTTCAGGTACTGATGTTGATATTATTTTTGGTACAACTATTGATATGGAAATGGAAGGCGACCTTGTTGTGACAGTTATTGCAACTGGTATTGATCGACCTGAAACACCACGTCCAGAAATTAATTTAGGATCAACACAACAAGCTAGTCCATTTCAATCAGTAGCACCTGAGCAACCACAGGCGCAACAACCAGTGGTTAACAACGATCCATTTGCTGATTGGGGAACACCAACAGATAAGGTGCAACCACAACAAAGTGCGCCTGCTCAATCAACTGCCCCTACGCAACAACCACAGGCACAACAACCAGCTCCAGCCCAATCAAGTTCAGCTGATGAAGAAATTGAACGTCCAGCTTACTTTAATTGGATGAAGCGTGGTGATAAGTAAGGAGTTCGGTTATGGCATTTAAATTTAAAGATTATATTTTTGGTGGTGAAGATAACTACTACTATGAGGACGAGGAGTCTGAAGAGGGTCAAGATGAGCAAAAATCTAATTTTACTGAATCTAATAATAACAATGCCACTCGTCCAACAAATGAACGTCGTGCAAATGTTATTAAAATGGACGGTTCAAGAGGTGAGCCAGCTAAAATTGCATTATATGAGCCACGTACATATGCTGATGCGCAAACGATTGCTACCCAATTACTTGGTGGTGAAGCAGTGATTGTCAATTTAGGATCAATTGATGAAAATACTGGTAAACGCATTTTAGATTATTTGGGTGGTACAGCATTTGCAGTCGATGGAACGATTGAACGTGTTGGTGAGCGTATTTTCTTAGCAACACCACATAATTTTGAGATTTCAGGCACTATTTCTCAAAATCTTGGACAACAATTTAATTAATAGGTGGTAATATGGCAACAATCCTTGGATTATTGAATTTGCTACTTCGAGCATTAGAATTTGTGCTTGTGATTTGGGTGTTGATGTCTTGGTTACCTGGGGCACAACAATCGTCATTTGGTCAACTACTAGGAAAAATTGCCGGATTAGTGTTAAACCCGTTGCGTCGTTTTATTCCAACAGTCGGTATGTTTGATTTCACACCTTTAGTGGGATTGCTTTTATTACAAGCTGCTGAAATGGGATTGCGAGCTATTGCTCAAACAATGATATAGAGAAATTTATGGTTGATAATATAGCACAACATTTCCGCTCTAATGAAACCACGTTTCTTAATGTAGCGGAGGGTTTGGTTCGTCAGGTATTGGATGAGTATCGTCCAGTTCTGACGAATTTTTTAAACCCAAGAGAAATTTATATTGTAACGACGCTCGTTAATCAGCAAGATGATATTAAAATATTTGAATCTGGTGGGTATTCGAGTGCAGAAAATAAGCGTTTATTAATTGCGCCAAGCTATTATGAACCAGATGCAATTGATTTTGAGGTAATGTTAATTCAAGTTAAATACCCAGAAAAATTCACAATGCTACATCATAGTACAATTTTAGGTACATTGATGCATAATGGTATTGCACGGCATAGTATAGGTGATATCATTAAAGGTGAGTCTGAGACATGGTATTTTAGTACCACGCAAGAAATGGGCACATTTATTTTGAGTCATTTGGATCGCATTGGAAAAACAAAAGTACGTTTTCAAAAAGTTACTGAGAATGATATGACGGTTATTAATGATGATTGGGTGATAGTTAATACAACTGTTAGCTCGTTACGACTAGATAGTATTGTCGCAAATGGGTATAATATTTCTAGAAGCCATACTAAAGAAATGATTGAACATGATTTGGTTAAGGTAAATTGGGCAACAATTAATAAACCAGATTATGTTTTAGCGGTTAATGATTTAATTTCCGTAAGACATTATGGGCGATTAAAGCTTAATGAACTCAATGGTTTAACGAAAAAAGATAAATGGCGTTTAACACTGGCAGTAATTAAAAAATAGATTGGAGACATCTCATGACATTAACCCCACAGGAAATTCATGCAAAAGAATTTACAACAAGTCGTAACAAGTGGTATGACAAGACAGAAGTTACTGACTTTTTGGATCGAATTGTGGATGACTTTGATTCTTTGCAACAAGAGAATCAGACTTTAAAAACACAATTGGCTGAAGCTGATGCAAATGCAAAGCAAGTTGAAGAAATGAAACAATCAGTTAATTCATCAATTTTGATTGCACAAGAAGCAGCAGATCGTTTGAAAAAGCAAACTGAAGCTGAGGCTGAGGCTGCTTTACAACAAGCGCAAGCTGAAGCACAAAAAATTGTAATGGAAGCTAATGCAAAGGCTAATGCACTATTAACTGATTCACAAACTAAAAATGAATCATTGGTTGCAGAAAAAGAAGGCTTGGATCAAGAAATGGGTGCCTTTAAAGCTAAGATTGAGGGCTTGCTACGCGCACAATTAGATATGGTACAAACTGATGAATGGAATGCTTTCCAAACACCTGCAGCCTACCAAGAACCTTCAGCAGCAGCAATTCCCCAACAAACTGAAGAAGAGACTGCTCAAGTAAATCAAGATACTGAAACAGTTGTTATTTTCCCAGAAGATAGTGAAGATTCAGAAAATTTCTTGAATAAAGATAAGTAATTAGCTATTATAGATAGCATAGAGTTTCTGACCAAACGATATAATTTATTCTGACTAGCGACTTAGGGGATGGTGAAAGCCTAAGATGGTAACGAATTATATTTATCAGCAGAAAATTAGTACACATATTTTGAAGAGGCAGTTTAGCTATTTTAAACTGTGAATTCGGGTGGTACCACGTACAAAAACGTCCCGCATTGGTTATTTGACTAATGTGGAACGTTTTTATTTCAGTCATAATTTATAATAAACATATTTCAAAGAAGGGACAGGAAATAATTATGAAGATCAAGAAAACATTAAACCTTGGTAAGACTAAGTTTCCCATGCGTGGTAATTTACCACAAACAGAATTGCAACGCGAAAATATTTGGTTTGAAAATAAAGTATATGAACGTCGTCAAAAGATGAATGAAGGTAAGCCATCATTCATGCTTCATGATGGTCCACCATATGCGAACGGAAACATTCATATTGGTCACGCAATGAATAAAATTTCTAAGGATATTATTGTTCGTTATAAGTCAATGAATGGCTTTTATGCACCATATGTACCTGGTTGGGATACCCATGGATTACCAATCGAGCAACAACTGACTAAAGCTGGTAAGGATCGTAAAAAAGTTGGTCCAGTTATTTGGCGTAAAATGGCGGATGAGTTTGCTCATAAACAAGTCAAAAAGCAAATGGCAGATTTCAAACGATTGGGTGTTTCGGCAGATTGGGATCATCCTTATTTGACACTACAACCAGAATTTGAAGCGGCACAACTACGTGTATTTGGTAGCATGGCCAAGCGTCAATTGATTTATCGTGGCAAGAAGCCAGTCTTTTGGTCATGGTCATCTGAATCTGCTTTGGCAATGGCTGAAATTGAGTATCACGATGTTACTTCAGAATCTGCTTTCATTTCAGAAAAAGTAAAAGACGGTAAAGGTTTACTTGATGAAAATACGTACATGATTGCTTGGACAACAACACCATGGACGGTACCAGCTTCACAAGCACTTGCTGTGCATCCTGACTTTAAGTATGTACAAGTACAATTAGCTGATTCAGAAAAGAAATACTTAATTGCTGAATCTTTGTTGCCTGCACTAGCTGAAAAATTTGGTTGGAAAGAACCAAATTTTTTGGCTACATTTGAAGGTAAAGACCTTGAATACATGGTCACTAAGCATCCATATATGGATCGTGACATTTTAGTTGTTTTGGCTGATTATGTGACCGATGATACTGGAACTGGTTTGGTGCATACGGCACCAGGATTTGGTGAAGATGACTTCATGACAGGTCAACGTTATGACATTAAACCAGTTATGAATGTTGATGATCGTGGTTATTTGACAGCTGAGGCTGGATCAGACTTTGAGGGCGTTTTCTATGAAGATGCTAATGAAATTTCTTTGCAAAAATTACGTGATGTCGATGCACTAGTTAAATCAGAACCAATTACACACAGCTATCCATTTGATTGGCGTACAAAAAAGCCAGTTATTTTCCGTGCTGTACCACAATGGTTTGCTTCAATTGATAATTTCCGTCAAGATATTTTGGATGCCTTAGATGATGTAACATTTAAGCCAGCATGGGGTAAGAAGCGTCTTTACAATATGATTCGTGATCGTGGTGACTGGGTTATTTCTCGTCAACGTGTATGGGGTGTACCACTACCAATCTTTTATGCTGAAGATGGAACAGCTATTGTTGATCCAGAAATTATCGATCATGTCGCTGATTTAGTTGCAGAACATGGTTCAACTGTTTGGTTCGAACGTGATGCTAAAGAATTGTTGCCTGATGGTTATACAAATGAGCATTCACCACATGGTGAGTTCACTAAAGAAACGGACATCATGGATGTTTGGTTTGATTCAGGAACTTCTCATCAAGGGGTTATGGCAACACGTCCAGACTTAGAATTCCCTGAAACATTAGTTTTGGAAGGTTCTGATCAATACCGTGGTTGGTTTAATTCATCACTTATTACATCAGTTGCAGTTACTGGTAAGGCACCATATAAGCAAGTTGTTTCACAAGGATTTGCTTTGGATGGTAACGGTGAAAAGATGTCAAAGTCAATTGGTAATACGATTGAACCAAACGAAGTGATAAAGCAAATGGGTGCTGAAATTATTCGTTTGTGGGTAACATCAGTTGATACGTCAGCTGATGTCCGTGTATCAATGGATATTTTGGCACAAACTTCTGAAACTTACCGTAAGATTCGTAATACGATGCGTTTCTTGTTAGCAAATACAGCAGATTTCAATCCGCGTGAAGACACTGTGAATCATGATGATATGACAGCTGTTGACCAATATTTCTATACACGCTTTAATAAACTAGTTGGAGAATTTAAGGCGGCCTATGATGCTTATGACTTCCAAGCAATTCATAAGTTATTGATTAACTTCATTAACGTTGATTTATCAGCATTTTATTTAGATTTCGCTAAGGATATTTTGTATGTTGAAGCGCCAAATGGGCATGTCCGTCGTTCATTGCAAACGGTTTTGTACAAAATTTTAGTAGCTTTGGATAAGTTGATTTTGCCAATTTTGCCACATACGGCAGAAGAAATCTTTGAGTATCTACCATACGAAACGGAAGACTTTGCGTATCTAACTGATATGCCTGAAGTGGAAGATTTAGGTGATAATACAGCATTATTTGCTAATTGGGATGCTTTCATGACACTTCGTGATGCCGCTAATAAGGCATTAGAAGTAGCTCGTAATGCTAAATTAATTGGTAAGCCTGCTGAAGCTGCGTTAACATTGTACCTAACAGATGAGCAGTCTAAGATGGTTGCATCATTAAATCAAGATGTTCGCATCTTGTTGCTTGTGTCACAATTACATCTAGAGAATATTGCTGATGCACCGGCTGATTCACAAAGTTATAATGGATACCAAGTTAAGATAGATCATGCAGTGGGTGACGTGTCACCTCGTGATCGTATGTATCATACTGATTTAGGGACAGATAAAGATTTCCCAATGTTATCAGCTCACGAAGCAAAAATTGTGCGTGAGAACTTCCCAGAAGCTTTGACAGAAGGATTAGAATAAAATTTTAACAGTAAAACGATTAGAACTTTTGTTTCTAATCGTTTTTTTGATTATAATAAAAGATAATAACCTAAAATTTGATTGGAGAATCACTGCATGACGAAATTATATTTTATCCGCCACGGAAAGACTGTCTGGAATGCTGAAGGACGGTTTCAAGGATCCGGCGGCGATTCACCATTATTACCAGAATCGACTGATCAAATTATCAAGTTGGGGCAACATTTACAGCATATTAATTTTAAACATGCCTTTACAAGTCCGATTAAGCGTGCAGTAGATACAGCTGAACAGACTTTGGCTTATTTAGATCACAAACCAGCGCTAACTGTGCAAGAAGGTCTAAAAGAGTTTTCTTTTGGTATTTGGGAAGGTAAAACTTTTCATGAGGTTAAACAAAATTGGGCAGAGATGTACGAAGCATCACGCCATCATCCAGAAAAATTTGATGCGACTTTAGTATCAGGGGCTGAAACATTTCCACAAGTACAAGCACGCTTTAAAATGGCGGTTCAAGAAGCAGTTACAATGTATGGCGGACCAGATGTTAACTTAATATTCTTTAGTCATGGGGCAGCCTTGACGACAGGAATGGGTGGGCTATTAAATATACCACTTGCTCATTTGCGTGATCGTGGTGGCTTGGGAAATACAAGTACTTCGATTTTGGAAACAACGGATGGGCAAAATTTTACGGAATTATTGCGTAATGATACAAGTTATTTAGATGAGTTAGCTAGTGAATTGAATACAATTTAAATAAATGGAGAAAGCAAATGTCTAAGGTAAATGATAAGGTACAAAAAAATATACAAGATTTAGTTAAAGATATTTCTAAAAATCCAAATCATTGGCAGGCATATGTTGATTTGATAAGTTTATTAACAGTTACTGATGAACTGGTTACGGCTGAAGAATTAGCACTAAAAAGTTTGTCATTGTTTAAAGATAATGATCAAGCACAACAAGCGTTATTATATGCAACTGGAAATGTTTATTATACAGCGGCTGATTACGCACGAGCTGCGACTTTTTTTGATAAAATTACGTCTAAAAAATTACAATATGATGCAATTGTGATGCAAGCACAAAGCTTTTATGCACAAAATAAATTTAAACAAGCACTGGTGTTTGCTTTGACCGCTGTTCAGCAAAATGCGCATGATTTAAAAATTCAAGTTTTACTAGGAAATATTTGGTTGAGTTTAGGCGACTTGTCAAATGCAAAAAAAGTTTTTGAAACAGTACTGCACTTAGATGAAAAAAATTATGCTGCCAACTTTGGCTTAGGCCTGATTACACAAGTAACGATGCCTAAAGACAATTCATGGTTAATGAAGGCTAAGCAAATTGATTCAAAACAATATCAACAAGATGCTAGCCGGCTCGATGAATTAATCACAATTATGTTAGGGAGTCAGAAGAATGGGACCAAGTCAGAATGATAGGTTAGAAGATGAAATGGTTTTAATTCCTCAAGTCACAGGTCAACTACAAACAGTTTTATTTTCAGCATCAGATTCGTTTTATAAAGTATTACGACTTGAAATTTCTGATAAAAATTTTGATTTTAATGATGATGAGATAACCATTACTGGTAGTTTTGGGGATATTCAAATTGGGTCTAGCTATGAATTTACTGGTCAATTAAAAGAGCATCCTCGTTACGGTATACAATTTATTGCTAATAATTATCATCGACAAGCAACAAGTACGGCATCAGGTTTAGTGAAATATCTATCTAGTGAAAACTTTCCTGGCGTTGGAAAAGCAACGGCAACGAAAATTGTTGACGAATTGGGTGTTAATGCGATTGAATTAATTTTAGATAATGCTGAGGTATTAAAGAATCTACATATCTCAAAGGAATTGCAACAAGTCATTGTTGATAAATTGGCTAAAGCTGATGGGATGGAACGTGCGATTATCGCTTTAAATGATTTCGGTTTTGGATCGACTTTATCGATGGCTATATATCAAAAATACCAAAAGAGTACATTACAAATATTAAAAGATAATCCATATCAGTTGGTTAGAGATATCGATGGCGTATCATTCAAACGAATTGATCAGTTTGCTTTACAAGAAGGTATTGATCCTTTAGATGAGCGTCGGATTAAAGCGGGTGTTATTGAGACAATTAACAATAAAACTTTTAATTCGGGCGATACTTATATGGTGCTACCTGAATTATTGAGCAGTGCTAAAGCGTTGTTAGGTAAAGGGCAACAAGCAATTGTGAATGATGAGTTGCTAAAAAAAGCGTTGTTAACTTTAACCACTGAGGGGATTGTAGTTGTTGATGGTAATTATTTTTACATCCAAGAAATATATGAAGCAGAAAATCAAATAGCTGAACGTTTAGTTAATTTAACACAACAAAGTAAGTCTACCTATTCACGTAAACAAGTCGTAGATGTATTGAATGAGGTCGAGTCTGCTAACGATTTTGACTATGATGTGACACAAAAAGAAGCAATTATTGCAGCATTAACTAATCAATTATTTATTTTGACAGGTGGTCCTGGAACAGGTAAAACCACAATTATTAGTGGTGTTGTCGCAACTTTAAAAAAATTATTACGAGCTGATGGCCTAAAAAGTGATCAAATTGATGATAGTATTCATTTAGCAGCTCCCACAGGTCGAGCTGCTAAAAGATTACAAGAATCAACTGGAATGGTAGCAACCACAATACATCATTTATTAGGTATCACAGGGCGTGAGGCCAATATTAATGATATTGATATTGAAGAAATATCAGGTAATTTATTAGTTATTGATGAAATGTCGATGGTTGATACGCAACTATTTGCAATATTATTATTAGCTGTTCAAGCAGACATGCAAATTATTTTAGTCGGTGACAAAGACCAGTTGCCATCTGTGGGGCCAGGACGTGTTTTTTATGACCTATTGGCGAGTGGTTTATTAAATTATCGTGAATTAGAAACTATCCATCGCCAAGGAAAGGGTTCTACAATTATTTCGTTGGCAAATGGCGTTAAAAATGGCCGATTACCAGCTGATTTTACCGAACAACAAATTGATCGGTCATTTTTTCCTGCTAATGTTAATACAGTGCCAAAATTAGTTGAAAAAATTGCTGAAAGCTGGAAAAACAAAGGTAATTCAGTTGCTGATATGCAAATATTGGCACCAATGTACCGGACACAAGCGGGCGTAAATCATTTGAATGAAATTGTTCAAAATATTTTTAACCCAGCAACAAGTAAGAAAAAATCTATCAATATAAAAAAAGATAAGCAATCATTTAATTATCGTGTTGGTGATAAAGTGATGCAAACAGCTAATGATCCAGAAAACAATGTTTTTAATGGTGATATTGGTTATATCACGAGTGTTTTATTAGCTAAGGATAAAACAAACCCTGATAAAAAAGATAAATTGGTAGTTGATTTTGATACAGGTGAAGTCATTTATACGCGCGAAAACTGGCAAAATATTACGCTAGCTTACGCCACAACAATTCATAAATCACAAGGGACTGAATATAAATTAGTCATTATGCCACTTGTAGATGCTTTTTTTAGAATGTTACAACGTAATTTATTGTATACAGGCCTTACGCGGGCAAGTGAATCACTTGTGTTAATTGGCCAACTAAGTGCTTATCAAAAAGCTGTTGTAACTTTAGGTGTGAATCGACATACAAATTTACAGGCGCGTATTATAGAATATGCGACTGGGAAAAAAGATGAGACACAACCAGCTAAAATCGCACAACAAGAGATATTAAAGGTGAGTGAACCTGTTGTGACTGATGGTCAACATGATGATATTAGTTTGCAAGATAAAGACGTGCCAAATAATTCGGCGGCCAAGGATATTGTGTTGACAATGGCATTAATTGAACAAAATGGTATTGATCCAAATATTGGGTTAGAAGGATTAACACCATATGATTTTATGCCGAATAATAATGAAAAACTGGCAAACACTTAATTTATATGGTATAATAAGACGATAAATTTTCGATAGAAAAGGGGTTTCTGAAATGTCAGGACATAGTAAATGGCATAACATCCAAGGACGTAAGAACGCCCAAGATGCGAAGCGTGGTAAGATTTTCCAAAAGTTAGCTCGTGATTTGTACACGGCAGCTAAATCAGGTGGTGTTGACCCAGATTCAAACTCAGGTTTGCGTTTGGTTATCGACAAAGCAAAAGCAGCCAACATGCCAAAAGATAATATCCAACGTGCTTTGGATAAGGCTTCTGGTGCAGATGGTGCTAACTATCAAGAACTAACTTATGAAGGTTATGGACCAGCTGGTATTGCTGTTTTAGTTGAAGCTTTAACAGATAACACTAATCGTACAGCTGCATCTGTTCGTGCTTCATTCAAGCACTTTGGTGGTGAATTAGGAACATCAGGATCAGTTGCATTCCAATTCGATCGTAAGGGTTACCTTGAAATTGAGCGTGATGAAGATACTGAAATTGATGAGGATCAATTGTTTGAAGATATGTTGGATGCTGGTGCAGATGACATGAAAACATTTGATGATCAATTTGAAATTTATACTGAACCAAAGGCCTTTCCAGAAGTACGTGATGCACTAATAGAAAAAGGTTATGTATTCAGTAACGATGAAGTTACAATGGTTGCACAAAATCCAATGGCAGTTCCTGAGGATAAGCAAGAATCATTAGCTGGATTAGTTTCTGAGCTTGAAGAAAACGAAGATGTTCAAGTCGTTTATACAACAGCTGAATAACTCAAAAAAGAACTTGTTATTAAAACAAGTTCTTTTTTTGAAAATGAATTGACTATTTTCTGATTTAGAGATATGGTTAAATTTATTTGAATAAAGTCGTTAACGTGTTTTGCCACAGACTTAAACATAAGAGAATTAATAGATTATCATGTATACACTATATGTATCTAGATGAAAACTCTCTATTGGATAGGCCATGTTTTCAAATGACGTTGACATGTTTTATTAGGGAGAAGAACTTATTATGTTGGAACGTTTCTTTAAGCTATCAGAAAACAATACAAATGTACGTACTGAAATTATTGCCGGTATGACGACTTTTGTTGCGATGGCTTATATTATCTTTTTAAATCCGTCAGTCCTTGCATTGACGGGAATGCCTAGTCAAGGTGTGTTCTTAGCAACTATTTTAACTGCTGTAACGGGTACTTTAATTACAGGATTATTTGCTAATTTACCTTATGCATTAGCACCTTCAATTGGTATGCAGGCCATGTTTACTTATACAATTGTGTTTGGGCTAGGTTACACTTGGCAACAAGCACTGGGGATGGTATTTTTGGTTGGTTTAGTTGATGTTATTATTACGCTAACAAAAGTCCGTTCTTTGATTGTTAAATCAATTCCGGTACAGCTAAAGCATGCCATTGCGGCTGGAATTGGCCTTTACATTGCATACATTGGCTTAAAGAATGCTGGTTTTATTGACTTTTTAGTTGATGGGCAAAATATCATTTCTTTAAATAATAAACCGTTTGACGGTGGTGGTGCGAAAGTTGTTGAAACCCTAACCTCTAATGGGGGAACAACACCACAATTAACTTCTTTTACTGATCCAGCTGTTTTATTAGCATTAATTGGTTTGGTATTATTAGTTTTGTTAGTGATTGCAAACGTGCCAGGTGCCTTCTTGATTTCAGTATTTGTAACGACTTTGATTGGTATACCAATGGGTGTTACGAATACACATATTAGTGGTTTATCAGCATTTTCAACAACCTTCCATGACTTTGGATCTATTTTTGGACAAGCGTTAGGCACACATGGCTTGTGGTCAATGTTTACCTCACCAAAGGACATTTTAATTGTGATTTTAACAGTCTTTTCAATGGGGCTTTCTGGTTTGTTTGATGCAATTGGTACGTTTATTGGAACTGGTATTTCAACTGGTATTTTTTCACCAGCAGATCAAAAAGAATTCTATGAAAATAAAGGGTTTAAATCAAAAATGGATCGTGGGTTAGTTGCGGATACATTTGCAACAATGTTTGCGGGAATTTTTGGAACGTCAAACACAACAACCTTTATTGAAGCATCGATTGGTATTAAAGCTGGGGGTCGTACGGGTCTAACAGCGGTTGTAGTTGCGATCGGTTTCTTGTTCTCAATTATTGCTGCACCATTAGTTAACGTTATTCCTAGTGCTGCAACAGCACCTATCTTGGTCGTTGTAGGAATTATGATGATGAATGAATTTAAGCTAATTGATTGGGATGACATTGAAATTGCTATTCCAGCATTCTTTACAGCGGCATTTATGGCATTTTCATATTCAATTTCATATGGTATTGCTGCTGGATTTATCTTCTTTGTTCTGATTAAGAGTGTTAAACGTAAGTTCAGTGAAATCAGCATTATTTTATGGCTGGTTTCAATATTGTTTGTTTTGAATTTCGTTGTTATGGCGCTAAATTAAATATTATTTTAAAAATCTCAAAGGTGCATCATCACTTTTGAGATTTTTTTTGGACATTTTTAGCATACTGACGTCCCTGTATATGTTAGGAGGTTAAAAAATTGTGCAAATTAAAAAAACGTTTTACGACTTATTAAAAAAAGCAGCAAGTGACCATGTTAGTGACATTTATATTTTACCAAACCAAGAAGGATTTCAAGTATTAACTTATGCTACAAACGGGTTAAACAAGATTGGTCAGTTAGATGGTGACTGTGGGGAAGCAATTATTCGGCATATTAAATTTTCAGCTTGTATGGATATTAGTGAAATTCGCCGACCACAATTAGGACGTTGGCACTATTTGTTAAATGAACAATCCTTGTATTTACGAATTTCTAGTGTAGCAGATTTTTTAAATCGTGAGTCAGTAGTCATTCGTTTAATTTACGATATGGAAGATAATGGGTTACAATGGCGACCTGCAAATAAGATGACCGAATTGGGGCATTTATTAGAATGCCAACAAGGGTTGATATTATTGGCGGGACAAATGGGCTCTGGTAAAACCACGACAATGTATCATGCTGCTTCAAAGTATTTACACAATAAAATGGTCTTAACGATTGAAGACCCAGTTGAATTGGTTGCACCACATTTTTTACAACTTCAAGTAAATGATGCTGCAAATATGAGTTATGAGCAGCTACTAAAACTAGCTTTACGTCACCATCCAGATGTCATGATTATCGGTGAAATTCGCGATGCTGCTACGGCACAAATTGTTGCACAAGCGGCATTAAGTGGTCATCTTATTTTAAGTACAGTGCATGCTATGTCCATTACTGGTATTTGGTATCGATTGCGATCTTTTGGGATTTCAGCAGATATTTTACGGCAAATTTTAGTGGGCTTAGGATATCAAAAAATGAATTACCAATCAACAGCGTCCTACGTTCAATTGGAAATTACCAGTGGTAATAAAATGGATAAATTACTAGTGGAGTTAAAAAATGAAGAAAAAAGTCATGTGGCAGCGCAAAAGGCAAGCGGAATTTTTTGAAAATTTAAGTTATTTGTTATCAGTGGGGTATGATTTAGAAAATGCGCTAAAAATGGTACAAGTGTTGTTAAAAATACCCAAGCAACAAATGCATTTAATTTTAGTAGCATTACAGGCAGGTGAAACATTTTCACAAGTGATGACACCATATGTCAGACAAGAGTTAATTCAACAACTAGACTTTGCAGCCGTACATGGTCGTTTAATAAAATTGTTACAAGCTTTGGGTCATCATGAACGTGAACGCCTATTGCAATACCGTAAATTACGACAAGTGCTTTTGTATCCGGCTGTGTTATTAGTTTTATTGGGACTGATGTTAATGGCGTTTGTCATATTTTTATTACCAGAATTACAGCAATTGGGTGTTAATTTACAATTATTAGATATAAAAATGACTTATTATTGGGCTATCAGTTGGATTTTAAGTATTGTAGGGATCTTTTTTTATTATAAAAAACAGTCATGGTATAAACGATTAAAACTATTAATGAAAGTACCTTTGGTTGGTAAAGTGGTTAAACTGGGTGTTGAATATTACATTTGCTTGCAGCTTGGATTATTGTTAACGAGTGGGGTAGAACTAGCAACAATTGTCAAGCGAGCGCAACAAGCCCGACAATATGAATTAACTGCTTATATTGGTGATCGAGCTTGGCAAGCGTTAAGTGATGGGCGCACAATTGATCAATTTATATTGGAGTTAGAATTATTGCCAAAAGAATGTGCTTTACTGTTCACACGTGGGCAACCACAATATCAAGTTGGTGAAGAATTTCAAATATTAGCACAACGTAAGTTTCAATTACTTGATGAACTTATTCAAAAATATATGACATTCATTCAGCCAATTTGTTTTGCAGTAATTGGTGTGGTTGTGATTGGCATGTACTATTTAACACTTGTACCGATGTATCAAAGTATGGGAGGAATTATCCAATGATTAAAAAGCAACGGCATGTTCGTACACGGAAAGGTTTTACATTAATCGAAGTTGTGACAACTTTATTTATTGTTGGATTATTAGTAGTACTCATTTACCCAAACGTATTTAGTATTCGAAAAATGGCTGAAGAAAAGCAGCAAACAGTATTGTTGAATACTTTGCAAAATCAGGTAAATATGTATCGAATTACGCATAATGATACAGACCGACAAGATATAACGTTATCAACATTAATGAATTCTGGGTATTTAACATCCGCTCAAGTACAGCAGATGGGACGAGCACATTTTGAAATTAAGGGAGATCGCGTTGTGATTCAAGGTAAGTAGGATGATTCGCAAAGGGGTTACATTAGTAGAAACCATTGTTGTGTTAATGATTGGCCTATTAATTTCAATACCCATCGTAATGGTGCCCAATCATCAAGACCGCAACTGGGAGTGTGTAAAAACTGAATTTCAGCAAACGTATTTGTTAATGCAGCAACAAGCTAATCTTGGGTACTTTTCTGAATTTGATATATTCAGTCGACAACAAACCATTTTTATTGGAGAAGAAGAAATTGCGTTACCTGCTGATTGGCAAGCATGTAACTATACTAAAATTCGTTGGAAAAAAACATATGTGACGGCCGGCACGATTAGATTTTTGAATGTAAAAACAAAAGAATGTGTTAGTTTAATTTTTCAATTAGGAGGTGGTACGTATCGTTTTACAACGTAAAGGCTTTTTACTAGTAGAAGCAATGGTTGGAATGACGATTATTGTGGGAATGGTGACAATCTTGTTAACGGTTGTTGAAATGGTTCAACAACAAGGTCGGCAAAATGAAGTGAGTATTGCCAAAATTAAACAAAAATATTATCAGGAACAACAGGCATGGTTAAAAGGCGAGGTTTTATACTAGTTGAGTGTATGATTTCATTACTTATTTTCAGCAGTATTTTACTTGTTTTGGTGATTTCATCGCAAGGATTGCAACAAGTAAAACGACACCAAAAAAATGATGTCCAACAGATGTTAGTGAATCAATTTGTAAAACGATTAGAAATTGATGCAGTGCATTACCGTGTAATGGCGATTAGTGACGATGCCTTAACAATATTTAATACGAAAACTAATACACATTATGAATTAGGTATAAGAAGGGGGTGTTTATGTTTATACCGCTATAATGGTAAATTCATGTCGTATTTACGGGATGTTAAATACACTGGTTTTAAAAAAATTGCGCCACATTGGTACCAAATAACCTTAAAATTCACTAACGATGCAGTTTTTAAAGAAGAAGTTTATATTAATGAGTACACAACGTAAGGGATTCATGCTCAGCCAAATTGTCATATTGAGCTTTAGTTTACTAGGGGCAATGATGCTTTGGGTAGGAAGCCAAATGCATTACCAAACAATGCAAAAGCGAGAATATATTTATTGATCACATAAATATGAAGCAATTAATTATGTACGCAGGACAAAAAAATTGCAGGTTGATACTCAAAGTAATAAATTACCACGAGTTGTTATGATTGACGAGAAAACTTATTATGTAAAGGTCAGTAAAGATCTAAATGTAAGGGTTCCAAAAATAAGTAACGAATGAGCCTTGTCAGTATGCTAGAAACTAGCTAAACTAGTCTCTGTACGAAAGATGAGGTAATTGATATGTATGAAGTGATTGAAAATAGTGTAAAGAGCTTACAAGCTGCACAACAAAAAATAACAAAGTTCGTTGATGGTGCATCCATTGAAGCATTAATTATCTTGTTTGAAATGATGCTAGGTCAAACTGATGAAGGGCTTGAAGATTTGACTAATGAACAAAAGCAAAGTGTTATAGCTGATATTAAGATAGCTGATTTTGATAAATTAAGTGAAACTGACAAACGCCAAGTTTTACAATTTTTATTAGTTGGAACAATTCATCAAGATGGCTTACAAGCTAACTACCAAGTAACACCAGATGCCATTGGTATGTGGGTGACTTTAATTGCGAGTGCTTTCATGGGTCAAAAAAGTAACGTGACGCTTAAAGATTTAGCATTGGGAACTGGTAATTTAATGGCAACAGTCAGCCAATCATTACAGGCTAAGGGTGCTAGTGTTGATGTTATTGGTATCGAAAATGATGACACAATGTTAACGGTTGCGAGTGGTGTTGCTGCTTTATTAGAAGAAAAGTGGGATATTACATTAGCTGATAGTGTTACAATGGCCATGCAAAATGATGCTGATATCGTAGTTGGTGATTTACCTGTTGGCTATTATCCAAAAACGGCACCAGAAAATTATGAAACACGAGTTGATAAAGGGTTAACTTTTGTTCACCATTTGTTAATTGAACAAAGTGTGGCTGCTGTAAAGCCGGGTGGATTAGTTATTTTGACCGTACCAACGAACTTATTTGAAAGCGACCAAAGCAAATCTTTGTTACGTTATATACAAACAGACGATGTCTATTTCCAAGCTTTGATTCAACTACCAAACAATCTATTTAAAGACCCTAAAATGGGTAAAATAATCTTGATGTTGCAACGTTCAGGGGGGGATTCCCGTCAAGCAAAGCCAGTCATGTTAGCTAAAGCGCCTGCATTATCTAACAAAGCTGAAAATAAAAACTTTGTGACAGAATTGACAGATTGGATGAAAGCAAATCACGTATACATGCACTAGTATCAAGGGTTTGTGTTAATCTTAGACTTAACGGATGCGCCTATTTTATGATATACTCATTATAAGATAATTATGAATTCCGTCAGGAAAGAGGAGATAAGTGTACATGGCTAAAACAATGGCGATTAACGCTGGATCATCATCACTAAAATTTCAATTATTTGAAATGCCAGCAGAAACGGTGATTGCAAAGGGACAAGTAGAGCGTATTGGAATGAACGATTCAATCTTTACTTTGAAGTATAAGGGAGAAAAGTTTGAACTTGTACAAGATATTGCTGATCACGAAGCTGCAATTAATCTTTTGCTTGCGCAATTGAAGGAACATGAAGTTATTGCAGACTTTGCAGAAATTACTGGTGTTGGTCACCGTATCGTTGCAGGTGGCGAGTGGTTTAACAAGTCAGTTATTGTTGACGACGAAGTACTAAATAAAATTGAGCGTTTGGCTGATTATGCACCTTTGCACAATGCTTCAGAAGCTTTGGGAATCCGTGTATTCCAAAAGTTGTTGCCTAATGCATTGTCAGTTGCTGTATTTGATACGGCATTCCACCAATCAATGCCAAAGAAGAATTACCTTTACGCTTTGCCATATGAGTATTACACAAAGTATGGTGCACGTAAGTACGGTGCCCACGGAACATCACACAAGTATGTTGCACAACGTACGGCTGATATCCTTGGCAAGAAATTAGAAGATCTAAAAATTATTACTTTGCACTTAGGTGCTGGTGCATCAGTTACAGCAATTAAAGATGGTAAGTCTTTCGACACGTCAATGGGATTCACACCATTGGCTGGTGTTGCAATGGCTACTCGTACAGGAGATGTTGATCCTTCTCTTGTTTACTACATCCAAAATCGTGAAGGCTTGTCTAACGATGAAATGCTTAATATTTTGAATAAGAAGTCAGGATTGTTAGGTGTATCATCACTTTCTTCAGATATGCGTGACTTAGAAGAAGTTGAAGATACAAATGATCATGCAGCATTAGCAATTGAAATGTTTATCGATCGCGTTGTTCGTTACGTTGGTCAATACTACGTTGAATTAGGTGGTGTTGATGCATTAACGTTTACTGCAGGTATTGGTGAAAATGCTGCTAACGTACGTGAAGCAATCATTGAGCGTTTGGCATTCATGGGTATTAAATTAGATGCTGAGCAAAACGAATTGCGTGATGATGAAGTAATCATTTCATCTGAAGATTCAACAGCCAAGGTTTTGAAGGTTGCTACTAACGAAGAGTTGATGATTGCTCGCGATGTGCAAACATTACAAGCAAACTAAACAAACAATTAAGGCTAGAACTGAAAAGTTCTGGCTTTTTATTTGGAGTATTTAAAAGCCACGATAGGTTTAATTCTGGTAAAATGGAGTATGTGATTATTCTTTTGAATAAGTTGTTTTTAAAAAGGGGGATTATTTATGTATGCGCAAGTAATTGTTGATGTGCCAACGATGCAAACTAATCGACCATATACTTATCGTATACCAACACCTATCTTAGAAATCTTAAGACGTGGTATGCGTGTTGTTGTTCCCTTTGGCAAAGGCAATCGTTTCGTACAAGGGTTTGTTGTTGACATTAAAGAAGATGCACAACAAACAGAACAATTAAAAGAAATAGTTCAAGTAGTCGAAATGAACCCAGTGTTAAACGATGAGTTATTGAAACTAGCATCATGGTTAGCAGAGTATAATTTTGCTTTTCAAATTAGTGTTTTACAAACGATGTTGCCTAATGTTATGAGGGCCAAGTATGGTAAAGTATTGCGATTGTTGGAACCTGATCAATTAAGGGACTGGCCACAAATTGCGTTACTATTTTCAGATCGAGGTGAAATACCATTTGATAGCGATAATGTTGATAGTGAATTATTACCACAATTACTAAAATTGCAAAAAAAGCATGTCATTGAAATTGGATATTTAGTTAAGAATCGCGCTAAAGTAAAGATGGTAAATGTTTTAAAACCAATTAAAGATGTTAGTTTTTATCAAAAGCAATTACAGCAGCTAAGACCTTCAGCAGTGAAACAAGCACGGCTGTTAACCTTTTTGCTACAGGCTCCGCAAAAATTTGTTCCAGTAAAAGATGTTATTAATCGTCACCATTTAGACTATGCCATCATTAAACAAGTAGAAAATAAAGGGTGGTTGGTACAGAGTCAAATAGAATCATATCGAATTCCAAAATTGCAGACACCAGTACAACCCAGTCAACCATTACCATTAAATGATGAACAAAAGCAGGCGTATACTGCAATTATAGCGAATGTCGTACAACCAAAAACACAGACTTTTTTGTTGGAAGGTGTGACTGGCTCTGGTAAAACGGAAGTCTATTTACAATCTATCGCACAAGCACTAGCCGTTGGTAAAACAGCGTTAATGTTAGTACCTGAGATTACGTTGACCCCGCAGATGGTGCGACGTGTGAAAAGTCGGTTTGGTGATGATGTAGCGGTTATGCATTCTGGATTATCGGATGGTGAACGTTACGATGAATGGCGACGAGTCCAGCGTGGTGAGGTACATGTAGTTGTTGGTGCACGATCAGCAATCTTTGCGCCATTGACTAATATTGGATTAATCATCATTGATGAGGAGCACGAAACTTCATATAAGCAAGATGATAATCCGCGATACCATGCACGTGATGTAGCACAGTGGCGTGTCGACTATTATGGTGCAACGCTACTATTGGGGTCCGCAACGCCATCGTTGGAAAGTCGCGCACGGGCACAAAAAGGGGTGTATCAACTTTTATCACTAACCAAGAGAGCCACACAGGGTGTATTACCAACTACTGAGATTGTTGATATGCGCGAATCCATAAAATTTAATAATGACGATGTTTTGTCACCACAATTATTAGATAGTATGCAGGAAAAATTGGATCGACAAGAACAAATTGTATTGATGTTAAATAGACGCGGTTATGCTAATTTTATCATTTGTCGTGATTGTGGATATACACCTAGATGTGTCAATTGTGATGTTGCTTTAACGGTTCATAAAGACGTTGGTCGTTTGATTTGCCATTATTGTGGCTATAATGAATTAATACCACATCAATGTAAAATTTGTGGGTCTAAACGAATTCGACAGTTTGGAACAGGAACGCAAAAAGTTGTTGAACATTTAAAAGAAGTATTACCACAAGCTCGTGTACTAAGAATGGATGTTGATACAACACGCAAAAAAGGTGCCGTTGATAAACTTTTGACATCATTTGGTAATCATGAAGCTGACATTCTTTTGGGTACACAAATGATTGCAAAGGGGTTGGATTTTCCAGACGTAACGTTGGTGGGTATTTTAAATGCCGATACAACTTTAACATTACCGGATTTCAGAGCATCTGAACGAACCTTTCAGTTATTAACACAAGTGTCAGGTCGAGCAGGACGTGCACAAAAACCAGGGCACGTTATTTTACAAACTTTTAATCCAGAGCATTATGCTATTCAATTAGCCAAAGATCAAGATTATGAGGCGTTTTATCATCAGGAAATGGCGCTTCGACACGCTTGGCACTATACACCGTACTATTTTACGATTCAAATTAAATTTGCGCATGAACAAGTAGATAAAGCAGCTAAGTTTGCATTTGAAACAACTAATTGGTTAAAAGGAATTGTAGAAAAAGATACAATTATGTTAGGACCGGCGCCTAGTACCATTTCACGTATAAAAAATAAATATTATTATCGTGTGGTTATCAAATATCGCTTTGATCAACATTTAATGCAAGCATTGACCGAATTAATGCATAAAGGGCAACAATTGCAACGACAAGGTGTCACAATCATGATTGATCGTGAACCAGTTAATTTTATTTAAAGACAGTCAGATAATACCTTTAATTAAAGGGTATTATCATACATATAATAGAGGAGTTAAAAAAATGACAAGTATTGTTTTCATGGGGACCCCTAATTTTTCAGCCCCAATTTTACAAACCCTAGTGGACAATCCAAATTATGATGTACAAGCAGTTCTAACACAACCCGATCGTCCAGTTGGGCGTAAGCATGTTTTAACCCCTACACCAGTTAAAGAAGTTGCTGTTAAAGCAGGTATTCCTGTTTTGCAACCGAATAAATTATCTGGTTCAAATGAAATGCAACAAATTATTGATTTAGAGCCTGACTTAATTATTACAGCAGCATATGGGCAATTTTTGCCAACAAAACTTTTAGAGGCTGCTCAGATTGCAGCAATTAACGTACATGCATCGTTGTTGCCAAAGTATCGTGGTGGTGCTCCAATTCATTATGCTGTTTTAAATGGTGACGATAAAACGGGTGTTACAATCATGTATATGGTGAAAGCAATGGATGCGGGTGATATTATCGCACAAAAAGAGTTACCAATTTTGGCGACAGATAATACAGGTATTTTGTTTGATAAATTAAGTATTTTGGGATGTGATTTATTATTGGAAACCCTACCTGATTTGATTGCTGGTAAAATTAAAGCAATCGCACAAAATCCAGATGAGGTCACATTTTCACCAAATATTAAACCAGAAGAAGAAATATTAGACTTCACCAAATCGGCGCAAACGATTCACAATCATGTTAGAGGATTAAATCCGTTCCCAATCGCACATACCACGATTAATGGTGTGCGGACTAAAATTCAGCAAACACATTTGATTGATGAAACAACAACTGCTTTGCCAGGGACGGTAGTAAAAAAAGGTAAACACGAGCTATGGTTAGCTACGGGAGATAGTAAAATAATTGCTATTGATGAACTTCAACCAGCTGGGAAACCTAAAATGACAATTACGGCCTATTTAAATGGTCATGCTAAATTTGCACAAGGAGATCAAGTGATCACACATGAGTAATAAAACGAATCAAAAAATTGCGAACTGGGAGCAAACAAATCCCCGCGCATTAGCTGTACGTGTATTAGAAAAAGTTAACGATGGTGCATATTCTAATTTACAATTAAATAGTGTCATTAAACAGGCTAATCTCTCAGAAAAAAATGTTCATTTAATGACAACCATGGTTTACGGTGTCATTCAACATCGGCTAACCCTCGAGTATTGGTTGAAGCCTTTTGTTAAACGGCCACAGAAGTTGAATCCATGGGTACGTGAGCTATTATTTATTTCTTTATATCAAATGCAATATTTAGATAAAATTCCGGATCATGCTATTTTTGATGAGGCGATTAACCTTGCAAAGCGTCGTGGGCATGATGGTATTCGTAAATTTGTTACAGGAGTCTTACACGCTATTCAACGACAAGGATTACCAGATATTAAAGTGATTGATGATCCGGTTGAACAATTATCAATACAATCATCATTACCAATTTGGCTTATTCAGACATTACAAGATCAATTGGGATGGGAAAAAACAGTCGCAATTGCCGGTGCAATTAATGGGGCACCAGCACAATCAGTTCGTATTAATCATGCTGTTACCACGGGTTCTGAGGTTACCGAATTATTGGAAGAGGCCGGCTTTAATGTTGAACCATCGCATGTAACACCTGATGCATTATTGGTTTCAGGGGGACACGTTGCAAGTTCACAATTATTTAAAGATGGATTATTAACATTACAAGATGAATCAGCCATGTTGATGGTACCAAGTTTGGTAGTGACACCAACTGACCAAGTACTAGATGCAGCAGCAGCACCGGGTGGTAAAACAACCCAAATAGCAACGTATTTAGATGTAACACAAGGTGGTAAGGTCACGGCTTTAGATATTCATGAACATAAAGCTAAACTAATTAAAGAGAATGCCTTGCGATTACATGTTGCTGATCGTATTGAGACACAAGTTTTAGATGCACGAAAAGTAGATGAAAAATTTGCGAATGAAACCTTTGATCGTATTTTAGTAGATGCGCCATGTTCAGGTTTTGGTCTATTGAGACGTAAGCCTGAAATTCGTTATGAAAAATCATTGGACGATAGTTATCAATTACAAAAAGTTCAAAAAGCTATTTTGGATGCCGTGGCAAATAAATTAAAAAAAGGTGGTCGACTAGTTTACGGTACATGTACAATATTAAAGACTGAAAATGAGGACGTTATTGATGCATTTTTGGCAGATCATGATAATTTTAGGTTAGTGCCAACGCAGACAGCCTTAGACTTAGATGCGTTAGATGAACGTGGTATGTTACACATCTATCCAGATGATTTTGGCTCTGATGGTTTTTTCGTTGCAACATTAGTTAAGCAATAAAAGGTAACTATTTTATTTATGAAGGGATGATAAAATATGAAAATTGCCTATGCATCTGATACTGGGCGCATGCGCACCGACAACCAAGATTATGTTAGTGTTTTTATTAATCAATCGGGGATCCAACTGGCCATTGTTGCTGATGGTGTTGGCGGTCAAAATGGCGGTGATGTAGCAGCTACGATGGCAGTATCACATATTGGTAATCAGTGGGAACAAGCTCATATTATCACGGTAGATGATGCCAAACAGTGGTTAGTTGATCATATTAATAGTGAAAATGACACAATTGTTCAAACGGCACATCGTTATCATACTTTAAATGGGATGGCGACAACTTTGGTTGTTGCGGTCATTTTTGCTAATGAGATGGTTGTTGCCAATATTGGTGATTCTAGAGCTTATGTAATTCGTCAACGACAAATGCGCCAATTAACAACAGATCATAATTTAGCAAACGAATTATTACAAGAGGGTGCTATTACGCAAGATGAGGCAGTTACACATCCAGGACGTCATTTAATTACTAGACAGCTAGGTGTAACAGAAGATTCAAAAGCTGATTTATTTGCAATCAGTATTCAGCCAAATGATTATATTTTAATGACTACTGATGGTATGCCAAAACATATTAGTGATGAAGAAATATTACAAATAGTTTTAGCTGCACCTGAAATTTCACAGGCAGTAACACAATTGATCACCCTAACCAATGAGGCGGGCGGGTCAGATAATGTGACAGTGTTGATTGGTCATCAAGAAAGTGAGGTTAACTAATGCGAAAAAATCAATTAATTGGTGAACGTTATCGCATTATAAAGTCACTTGGTGAAGGTGGTATGGCCAATGTCTATCGTGCACATGATATTATTTTAGATCGGGATGTCTCATTAAAATTAATGCGCTTTGATATGCAAGACGATGAAAAAACACGGCGCCGTTTTAGCAATGAAATTGAAGCTACTTCATCAATTTTACATCCAAATATCATTGAAGTGTATGATTATGGTGAAGAGGGTGGCTCACAATATTTGGTTACTGAATTTGTTTCAGGGATGGATTTAAAACGTTATATTGCGCAAAACTGGCCTATTCCGGTTAGTCGCATAATTGATATCATGCGCGAAATTTTAGCTGGAATAGCAGTAGCTCATCAAGCAGGCATTATTCATCGGGATTTAAAACCACAAAATATTTTAATTAGTAATGATGGTGAAGCAAAAATTTCTGATTTTGGTATCGCTAGAGCTCAAAGTTCATTTGGTATGACACAGACTAATACGGCTATTGGGTCAGTTCATTATATGGCACCTGAGCAGGTACGTGGGGATGTTGCATCGAATCGTAGTGACATCTATTCACTAGGTATTATGCTCTTTGAAATGATTACAGGGCATGTTCCATTTGATGGTGAGACCGCTGTTGCCATTGCAGTAAAACATACGCAAAGTCCAATGCCATCGGTCCGTGATGTCGATCCACGTGTACCACAAGCTTTAGAAAATGTTATTTTTAAAGCAACAGCTAAAAATCCAATGAGTCGTTATGCTTCTGCACAAGCTATGTCAGAAGATCTTGCAACAGCCTTGTCAGCAAATCGCATTAATGAACCTCGGTGGCATGATTCGGATATGACGCCAGAAGATAATACAGAAACTAAAATTATCCCGCTAGCTGATATTCAGTCTATGGCTGATCAACAATCGATTCAAACAAGTTCAAATGATTTAAAAGCAACAGCGCAACAAATACCATTAAAGCCACAAACGGCGTCAGATAAAATGACGCTTAAGCCCAAAACTAATAAAAAAAAGAAGCGTTATTTCTTGAGTGCAATCATTTTGATTGTGGTGCTATTAATCGGATTTTTTATCTACGGTGCTATGCAACCAGATAAGGTACATGTGTCTGATGTAACAGGGATGACCCAAGCAAATGCCATAAGGACAATTAAAGAGGACGGCTTAAAGGTTGGTGACATTACTGAAACACGTTCTGATGCAATTGAGCAAGGGAAGGTTGTTAAAACCGATCCAACACGTAATAAGGCTGTGCCGGTTAATACAGTAATTAACTTAGTGGTATCCAAGGGGTCAGCCAAAGTGCGCTTCGGTGACTATGTAAATGAAAAATATAGTTCCGTTCGTGAACAATTAGAAGATAAGGGGTATAAAGTATCCCAAAAGAAAATTGCAGATGACACTGTGCCTAAGGGTTATATTATTGAACAAAATATTAATGCTGAAGATCGGGTTTTACCTGGTAAAACAAAGGTGAAATTTAGTGTTTCAAAAGGTCCAAAGAAACATACTGTTCCTGACTTTACAGGTAAATCTCAAAGTACAGTTTTAGTATGGGCACAAAAAAATGGTGTGATGGTTAATTTTGATAGTGTTAATTCTAATGACATCACACGAGGCAGAGTTGTATCACAATCAATTGTACCCGGTATTAAAGTTGCTAAAAACGAGACAATGTTAGTGACTTTGTCAAAAGGACCAGTTGTTACGTCAAGTTCCGCTGAAGAAAGGCCTTCAGAATCGAGACATGAATCATCAACTTCAGCATCGACGTCATCAAGTGTATCGGATGATGAAGACGATGAGGAATCAGAGCAGTCTAGTGAATCTTCACAAAGTAGTGGTGCAAGTGAGACAAGCAGTGCAGACGAAAATGACAGCGCATCAACACCATCAGTGTCACAATCATCAGGTTCTGAAGATTCAGATGATGATTAACCATATTTAGATAGGAGAATCGATGGCAGAATACCATGGACAAATTCAGTTGGCATTAGCTGGCTTTTACGATGTTTTAACGGCTGAGGGCACTTTGTTTCGTACCCGAGCACGTGGGAATTTTCGTAAAAAAGATTTAAAACCGTTAGTTGGCGATTGGGTAACGTTTAGTGCCCAAACATCTAAAGAAGGTTATATTTTAGCGATTGACCAACGTAAAAATAGTATCGTGAGACCACCCGTAGCAAATGTCGACCAAGTGATTGTCGTGACAGCGGTTAAAATGCCAGACTGGTCAAGCAATTTGTTAGATCGTCAATTAGTTGCTTTAGAAGAAAAAAATATTGAACCAGTTATTTATTTTACGAAAACAGATCTATTGACTAGAGAAGAAACAGCTTCATTTGCAGATATTGTTGCTGGCTATCGAGAAATTGGTTATCAAGTTGTTTGGCCCGATGAGGCTTTTGATGAAACAAGTTTAAAAACGGTTGAAAAACTCTTAGGAGATAAACTAACAGTTTTGATGGGACAAACTGGAGCTGGGAAAAGTACGTTGTTGAATCATCTTTCACCAGAACTTAACTTGGCGACAGGAGAAGTATCGCAAGCATTGAGTCGTGGAAAGCATACGACACGTCAGGTTTCTTTAATTGCGTTATATGGTGGCTTGGTTGCTGATACACCTGGTTTTTCAGCTTTTGAAGTTTTTGATATGCCTGCCCGTGAGTTGGGACAATATTTTCGTGAACTGAACGATTATGCCAGCAATTGTCGTTTTAGAGGTTGTGTTCATCTAAATGAACCAAATTGTGCGGTTAAAGAAGCTGTTTCACAAGGTGAGATTATGGCATCACGTTATGAAAATTATAAATTGTTCTATGATTTGATTGCAGGTCGTCGCCCGGTTTATAATAAACATGATAAAAAACATTAAATAATACGTTAAAGAGGGAAAAAATTATGACAATTAAGGTAGCACCATCAATTTTAGCTGCAGATTATTTGAACTTGGAACGTGATGTCCGTACAGTTGAAGAAGCTGGGGCAGAATTGTTACACATTGATGTGATGGATGGGTTGTTTGTCCCATCAATTGCATATGGTCCTAATTGGGTAAAAGCGTTACGACCAAAAACTAAAATGATTTTGGATGTGCATTTAATGGCCGTTAATCCTGAACGTTATATTGATGAATTTGCCCAAGCTGGTGCTGATATTATTGGCGTGCATTATGAAGCAACAAATCATATCCATCGGGCCTTGCAACAAATTAAGGGACATGGTATTAAAGCAGAAGTTGTTATTAACCCGGGAACCGCAGTATCTTTGATTGAGCCTGTACTACACATGGTTGATCAAGTATTAGTTATGACTGTTAATCCAGGGTTTGGTGGACAAAAGTTTCTGCCTGAAATGATTGCTAAAATTGCAACATTGGCAAAAATTAAAGCAGAAAAAGGCTACGATTTTGATATTGAAATCGATGGTGGTGCTAATGATGAGACGACTAAATTGGCGTATGAAGCTGGCGCAACCGTTGCAGTGGCAGGTTCATATGTATATGATAAAGTAGATCCAGTTGCCAAAATTGCCCGCTTAAAGGCGGTTACGACAGATTAATGGAACGCATACGTTTGTTAGTTGGTGGTCCCATTTCTGAATGGCCTGATAGTCTAAAAAGTGGACAATTGTCGGGGCCTTGGGCTGCTGCAGATCGAGGGTCATTACGTCTGTTGGCTTTGGGACAAACACCGATTTTGACAGTTGGTGATTTTGATTCCGTTACACAAACAGAACGGCGGGATATCATTGAAAAATTGCCTAATATTGGGAGTGTAAAGCCTGAAAAGGATGATACAGATACAGAATTATTATTAACCTTAATTCAAGAACAATATAATCCAGATGAAATTGAAATTTATGGTGCGACAGGTGGCCGAATTGATCAATTATTGTCTAATATTTGGATTTTTACGCAAACTAGATTTGAAAATATGCTTCAAAAAGTCACAATTATTGATCGTATTAACCGCATTAATTTTTACTTACCTGGCGAGCATAAGATTATGAAAGATCCAGATATGAAATATCTTGGTTTTATGCCATTAACACCCGTTACTGGTTTAACATTAGTTGATGAAAAGTACCATCTAAAGGATTGGTCAGGTAATCCATTTTCATTCTCATCTAATGAATTTGTAGGCAATGAAAATCATTTTTCGTTCGAAAGTGGCATTGTCGCAGTGATACAAAGTCGGGACTTAATTGGACAAACTGCGGAGCAATAAAAGTGTAAAGTAAAAATACTTTACACAAAACCCTTGCTTATTGTGCATTGGTTTGGTATTATTATTCAAGTAAATAAAAGCACTGAATTAAAAGAGCTTAAGATTGGAGGGTAAACATATGGCAGTTGATGCAGTCAATGGAAAGCGTACTCGTTTCGGTAACCAACGTTCACACGCCCTTAACTCAAGTCGTCGTAGCTGGAAGCCAAACTTGCAAAAAGTGACGGTTAAGATTAACGGTTCAGCACCTAAGAAGGTGTACCTATCAGCTCGTACTTTGAAGTCTGGTTTGAAGAACGGTTCAATTGAGCGTGTATAAGAATTTAAAGCTACCGTTTGGTAGCTTTTTTCTTTATCTAGCGTTTGTATATTAATAAACATGATTATGATGGTTCATAGATAAATTAAACGGTCAGCACATGTGGTAAAATAATATATAGCTTAATATGGAGGTCATTCTAATGGCAGTGAAGATCCAAACAGCACAAGGTGCAATTGAAATTGAAAATGATGTCATCGCAACAATCGTGGGTGGTGCTGTAACTGATAACTACGGTGTTGTTGGTATGGCAAGCCAAAATCCATTGCGTGATGGTGTAAATCAAATATTAAATGGTGATAGCTTCTCAAAGGGCGTGGTTGTTCGTCAACAAGATGGTGGCGTCACAGTAGATGTTCATATTATTGTTGGGTATGGCTTGAAGATTTCCGAAATTTCAAAAAGTGTACAAGCACGTGTGAAGAATGATTTGAATGTAATGTTAGGCATTGTTGCTAGCAGTGTCAATGTAACGGTTCAAGGTGTGCGTATACTAGGAGATTAGCCTGGTTATAAGGAGTTGAATACGGTGGAAGTTGTAACGACAATTACTAATGTTGAATTTGGTAAAATGATTAACGCAGCAGCTGATGCGTTAAAAAATAATGCGGAAAAAATTAATAAATTAAATGTTTTCCCGGTTCCCGATGGCGATACTGGTACAAACATGACTTTGTCAATGGCAAGTGGCGCTGAATACGAGCGAAACGAAGCTAATACGCACCTTGGTCAGTTAGCTAAAGCGACTGCTAAGGGCCTATTGATGGGAGCCCGTGGTAATTCTGGGGTTATCTTGTCACAAATATTTCGTGGTTTTGCTGCTAAAATTGCAGATAAGGAAAACTTATCAGCACGTGATTTAGCAGATGCACTAATGGGTGGTGCTGAGACGGCTTATAAGGCAGTTATGAAGCCTACCGAAGGAACTATTCTAACTGTTATTCGTGAGGCGGCAGCAGCAGCAAATCGTACAGCTAAAAGTTCTGATGATGCAACACAAGTTATGGCGGATGCTTTGGCAGCAGCTGAAAAAGCTTTGGCCTCGACGCCTGATTTGTTACCAGTATTAAAAGAAGTTGGGGTTGTTGACTCAGGTGGTCAAGGATTAGTGATTGTTTTGAGTGCATTTTATGCTGTTTTATCAGGACAAGAAGTTAAGACTGAGCTAGATAATGCCAACCTAGATGCAATGGTGCTGTCATTGCACAATGCAGGTGTACAAGGTGAGTTGAATCCTGATGATATTACTTATGGCTACTGTACTGAAATTATGGTAGACATTGCCAAGGGAACAACATATAATCAAGATTTTGATTATGATACTTTTTACAATCATTTGGCTAAGTTAGGCGATTCTTTATTGGTTATTAATGATGACGATGTTGTTAAAGTGCATGTGCACACTGAAGATCCAGGTAATGTGATTAACTGGGGGACACAATTTGGTTCACTTCGTAAAGTGAAGGTTGATAACATGCGTGATCAACAAGTAGAAGCAGCAACTGTTGCTGCTGAGCAAAAATCTCAAAATCATGCAGTGCGAACAGAGACACAATCACCTGAGATTGCAGTAATTACAACTGCTGCTGGTGAAGGCATTAAAGAAATTTTTGCTTCTACTGGGGCTACTGTGATCATTGATAGTCAACAAGCACCCTCAACTCAAGATTTGTTGAAAGCTATTACTGATAGTCATGCAACATCTGCTATTATTTTGCCAAATGATGGGAACATTGTGATGGCAGCTGAACAAGCAGTTGAGCTAGCAGATATACCAGTCAAGGTTGTTAAAACAAAGACGATGCAACAAGGCCTAACAGCACTAGTCTTGGGTTATGACCAGATGAAATCACTTGAAGAAAATGTGATATCAATGCAAGATGCATTGGTTGATGTCAAGTCAGGTTCTGTGACGACATCAGTTCGTAGCACAACGATTAACGGTTTGTCTATTCAAACTGGTGATGCGATTGGTTTGTTAGATGGTGAAATCGTTGTTGCAGTGCCAGATGCTAATATTAATCAGGCAGCTGCAAAGTTACTTGAAAAAATGACTGATGAAGAATCAGAATTGGTAACAATTTATTATGGTCAAGATGCCAATGTTGCTGATGCGCAAGCATTGCAACAAGTTGGTGAATCATTGGATGACGAATTAGAATTTGAAATTCATGATGGTGGTCAACCATTATATCCAATTTTGATTTCAGTTGAATAAAGTTCTAACGTGGGTTAGCACATTGACATGAATGAGCTACAGAAGTATGTCAGAATTAAGAAAAGGTCTTTAGTGCTTAGCTACTAAGGATCTTTTATTCGTTTTAATAGATGATCGGAGAGAAGTATGCCTAGTTTACTTGATAGTATTGCAGAATTATCAGGTGTCGGTCCAAAACGAGAACAAGCTTTAAATAAATTAGGCGTCTTTACTGTTAGTGATTTACTAACGTACTATCCACGTCGTTATAATGACTTAGCACAAAAATTACCGTCACAAGCACTAGATGGTGAAAAGGCGACATTTAAGGGCGTTGTGACATCCCCACCTGTAATAAGTCGAATGGGATTTAAAAAAACACGTTTAAATTTTAGGATGACAATTGAGCATGATACGATTCAAATTTCTTTTTTTAATCAACCATGGCTTGGTAAAAATATTGATGTCGGTGATGAAGTTGCGATTTATGGTACATATAGTAAAACGCACCAAAGTTTAGCTGCGATTAAAATGATGCCTAAAAATAGTGAAGATGAATTAGAAGCCATTTATCCATCATCTAAAGAAATTAAAGCTGGAACCATTAAGGATTTAATTTTACAAGCATTAGGAAAGTATAAAGCACAATTATCCCAAGAAATTATTCCAGATGATTTAAGAAAACGATATCGCCTAATGAACTACCATGATACTGTATTTGGAATGCATGCACCGTCTGATGAACAAGTTGCTGCTGCTGCCCGCAGAACAGCATCATTTATGGAATTTTTTATTTTTCAAATGCGGTTACAAGTGATTAAACAAATGGATCGTCATAATCAAGGCCGGTCAGTTGATTATAACAATGACAAATTAAAGGCCTTTATTAAAAAATTGCCGTTTGAATTGACGGCTGCGCAGAAGAAAGTTGTTAATGAAATTGTTCGTGACATGCGCCGACCGGTACATATGAATAGATTATTACAGGGTGATGTGGGATCTGGTAAAACAGTTGTTGCGGTTTTAGCGATGTATGCAGCTATTACTGCGGGTATGCAAGCAACATTGATGGCCCCAACTGAAATATTGGCACAACAACATGCCCAAACCATTGGTAATTTTTTTGATCCAAATGAAGTACGCGTAGAGTTATTAACGGGTTCCACTAAGGCAGCAGCACGTCGCCAAATTTTAGATGATTTAGTGATGGGCGATATTGATATTATCATTGGCACACATGCATTAATTCAACCAGATATTGCGTTTCATAATTTAGGTTTAGCGGTGATTGATGAACAACATCGGTTTGGTGTCCAACAAAGAGCTGCGCTACGAAATGGTGGGATTAATCCGGATATTTTAGCTATGACAGCGACACCTATTCCAAGAACTTTAGCGATTACGGCTTACGGCGAGATGGATGTTTCAATTATTGATCAATTACCAGCAGGCCGTAAACAAACCAAGACTTATTGGTTACGGCATAATCAATTTGAAAAAGCAATTAGTTTCATCAAAGAACAGCTCACTAGTGGTGTACAGGCGTATGTGGTGACACCTCTAATCGAAGAATCAGAAACGTTGGATGTTCAAAATGCGCAGGCTGTTTATGAAGAGCTCTCTGCGTATTTTGCACCAGATTTTAGAGTTGGTCTTTTACATGGTCGTCTGTCAAATGATGAAAAAGAAACGATCATGAGTGCATTTAAGCACAATGAGTTTCAAGTCTTGGTTGCTACGACGGTGATTGAAGTTGGTGTGGACGTACCTAATGCAACAGTCATGATGATTTTAGACGCTGATCGTTTTGGCTTGTCACAACTGCATCAGTTACGTGGCCGTGTTGGACGTGGCTCTCGCCAAGCCTATACGTTTTTAGTAAGTGATCCCAAAACGCAATATGGTATCGACCGAATGGAAGCGATGGTTGCTACGACGGATGGGTTTGTATTAGCGCAAAAAGATTTAGAATTACGTGGTGCAGGTGATGTTTTAGGGAATCGACAATCAGGTGTGCCCGAATTTAGGGTTGGTGATCCGATTGCTGATTTAACAATGATGAATATTGCGCAAGAAGAATCAATTGATATTGTTGCTAACTCAGATTGGGATGAGTCACCTGATATGAAAGCTTTAGCAGAAATGCTGTCGGAAACGATGGATCGTTATCGTAATTTTGATTAAAATAGCATTTAAGTTTTCACCAAATTACTAAAATGTGGTACATTTTATAGTATTGCAATTATAAAAAAGTCTATGTAAATCCGTGAGGGAGTTAATTATGTATAAGATTGCTGTTGATGCAATGGGCGGTGATAATGCCCCAGAGGCGATTGTGGCAGGTATTGAACAGGCACGTGATAATATGCAGGATACTGAATTCTTGCTATTCGGTCAACTTGATAAAGTTAAGCCATTGGTGAAAGATGTAACACGCTTAACTTTAGTCCAATCAGATGAAATAATTGAAATGGGTGAAGAGCCAGTCAAAGCGATTCGTCGTAAGAAAAAAAGTTCATTAGTAATGGCAGCACAAGCTGTTAAAGATGGTGATGCTGATGCGATTTTCTCTGCTGGGAATACAGGTGCGTTGTTAGCAGTGGGAATTTTTACTGTCGGACGTATTCGAGGTATTGATCGGCCAGCTTTGTTGACTGTTTTACCTGCTTTAGATGGCCCAAATGATGCTTTTGCTATGATGGATGTTGGTGCTAATGCTGAAAACAGACCAACTCATTTATATCAATATGGTATTCTAGGCTCATTTTATGCGCAAGAAGTCCTTGGTTTCACAAATCCACGTGTTGGTTTGTTGAATAATGGTACCGAAGAGGATAAAGGAGACGCAGTCCATAAAGAAGCGCATCAATTGCTTAAGCATGGTGGTGAAAAGCAATATATTAATTTCGTTGGTAATGTTGAATCACGTGATATTTTGCAAGGACCGGCAGATGTAGTTGTCGCAGATGGCTTTTCAGGTAATGCAGCATTGAAGGCTACAGAAGGAACTGCGCTATCGATGCTACGCTTGATTAAGCATGCAATTTTAGATGGTAATATTAAAACAAAAGTAGCTGGTTTAATGTTGAAGCCTGCAATGAAAGAAATTCAATCACGACTTGACTACTCACAACATGGTGGTGCAGTTGTTATTGGTGTGAAGGCACCAGTTGTTAAGACTCATGGTTCAGCTGGTCCCAGTGCAGTTGCTAATACGATGAAGCAAATTCACACGATGCTAGAAACAGATTTGGTAACAAAGACGCAACAGTTTGTTGCTGAACATAAATCTGATTTGTCAAAATCAACTGATTAGAATACATTAATTATTAAATTTAAAAATATCATTTTTAGAAGAGGAAGTAACGTAATAATGGAACGACAAGAAATTTTGGATAAAGTAATAACACTAGTCGCTGATCATTTTGAATTGGATGCAGCTAAAGTAACAGGCGAGACTAATTTTACGAAAGACATTGATGCTGATTCAATTGATTTTGTTGAACTAGTACTTGAAATGGAAGATGAATTTGGTGCTGAAATTTCTGATGAGGACGCTGAACAATTAATTACGGTTAATAATACTGTTGATTATATTGCTGCACACACTAAGTAAATAAAAAATGAGGGTTGTGGTCAAGCAACCCTCATTTTTTGTTAATTACCACCTAAAAACTAATATAGAAAGATAATGGTCTGGTATAATAGAATAGTGTATATAAAAAAGAAGGTAGGACTATGTTTAAACAACTACAACAAGATTTAGAAGCAGATCATCATATCCATTTTGATAATATAAAATTGCTAGAAGAAGCTTTAACACAGGCCAATTATATCAACGAGCATCCTGGCTACACAGGTAACGATTACCAACGACTTGAATTTTTGGGGGATGCGGTTATGCAACAATCAACTGCTGTTTATCTATTTAAACGTTTTCCAAATTGGGATGAAGGTCGATTGACAGAGTTGAGAATTTCAATGGTCCAGACAAGAGCATTCGCAGCTTTGTCACGTGAGTTGCATCTAGATCGTTATGTGCAATTAGGACGTGGAGAAGAACTATCAGGGGCACGCAATCGTGATTCGCTATTAGAAGATTTGTGGGAAGCCTTTATTGGTGCTTTATTCCTAGACCAAGGACAAGAAACGGTTATGCAATTCTTAGAAGACATCATGTTTGTAAAGATTGATGAAGGTTTCTATGATCAATTTATTGATTATAAATCAAAATTACAAGAATATTTACAGCGAGATGGTTCTGTAAAAATCACTTATAATAAGTTAGATGAACAAGCTGTTTCAAATAATGAACAAATTTTTACTGTGCAAGTGGCTGTTGATAATGAACCATTAGCAACTGGTACTGGTAAGTCTACCAAGGATGCAGAAAAAAGGGCTGCACGCAAAGCTTACCAATCTTTAATGAACGATTAGGAAGATAAAATGAAATTAAAAACTTTGGAAATAACTGGTTTTAAGTCGTTTGCTGAACGAACCAAAATTGAATTTATGCCAGGAATTACCGGGGTTATTGGTCCCAATGGATCAGGTAAGTCAAATATTATTGAGGCGATTCGTTGGGTCATGGGAGAACAGTCTGCTAAAGGACTACGTGGTGATAAAATGGCAGATGTCATTTTTGGCGGTACGACACAACGTGCACCGTTAAATCGTGCTGAAGTCGCAATAACATTTGATAATACTGATCATTACTTGCATTCAGAATACTCAGAAATCACTATTACAAGACGCCTTTATCGCAATGGTGATTCAAACTATCAAATTAATGGTGTTAATGTCAGATTAAAAGATGTTTATGAATTATTTATGGATTCTGGCTTGGGTCGTGAAAGTTTTTCAATTATCTCGCAAGGGCGTGTAGAAAGTATTTTTAGTGAAAAACCTATCGAACGACGAAGTATTATTGAGGATGTTGCAGGTGTTTATAAATATAAGCAAAATAAAGATAAAGCCAAAAAAGAGTTAGTTGATGTTCATGATAATTTAACACGTGTTGCTGATATTTTATATGAGTTGCAAGATCGTGTGGAACCATTAGCCCAAGAATCTGCAAAAGCGCAAGATTATATTACGACCAAAGCCTCATATGATAAATTAGATCAATCACGAATTGTTTTAGAATTATTAGACTGGTATCAAGAAAAAAATCAATTAGCGGCTAGTATAACGACAAATCAGGCAGCTTATGAACGACAAAAAGGGTTGGTTCAGGATAAAAAAGAAGCAATTGAAAAGCTCAGAGAACAGCGTATTGCACTAAATCAAGAACAACAGTCATATCAGGAAGCATTGCTGTCACACATTCAGCAAATTGAAAAATTAACTGGTAAAAAAAATCTGTTAGCTGAGCGTCATAAAAACCGCACTGAAACTATTAAAACGTTACAAGACCGGTTGGCATTAGCGACAGAACGATTAGCAGTTATTGATCATTCATATGAGCAGTGTGAACATGAATTAATTGTCCAAACAGAAAAATATGAACATTATCAAAAGTTAATACAGCAAGTGGCGACAACGCATCCACGTACAAAATTAAGCGAACTTAATCAAAATATTGAACAAGTACGACAAGCATTAATTACGACAATGCAAGACTTAACTAGTGCTAAAAATGAACGAAACTATTTAGCACAAGAGAATGAACGTAGTGATGCAGAGTCGTTACGTTTAAAAAAGCGGGCAGCACAAATTAAGCAAAGACTCACAGACGTGTCAACTCAGGTTAATGAGGAAAAAACTGCAACTAAAGCGGCTGAACAAAACTTAGAAGAGGCAAAACAAGCCTTTGAAATTACAAAAAAAGAAGGTCAGCGTTTAGAGCAACAGCGGCATGACGTTAGAGAAGCATGGTTTACTAAAATGGCCCAAGAGCAACGATTGAGTACTCGTTTGCAGTCATTACAACATGTTGCTGAAAATTATGATGGTTATTATCAAGGTGTAAAAAACTTGATGAAGGCACAAAGTAATTTTACTGGCATTCAAGGAGTTGTTGCTAATTTAATTACGGTGCAAGAAGAACATAAAATCGCGATTGAAACAGCCTTAGGTGCTGCACTACAGCATGTTATTGTTATCAATGAGCAAGTAGCAAAACAAGCTATTAATTATTTAGCAAAACATCGGTTAGGTAGAGTAACTTTCTTGCCACAATCAACAATTAAGGGTAGGCATTTGTCCGATTATCAGCTGGCTACTTTAAATCAGTTAGAAGGTGTGATTGGAATTGCAGCTGACCTAGTGACAACAAAATCTGAATATCAAAATATTGTTGCCAATTTATTAGGTACAACTTTAATTGTGACTGACATGAATGCAGCGATTATAATTGCAAAGCAATTGCAGCATCGTGTTCGTTTGGTAACTTTAGATGGTCAAGTAATGAACGCAGGTGGTTCAATGACCGGTGGTGCGAATCGGCAACATGGTAATGGATTACTGTCACAAAAAACGGAAATTGATCAGCTGATTAATCAGGAAAAAACATTGCATGCAGAAGTTCTTGCGTTAGAGAACCAGGTTAAGCAAACTGATCATGAGTTGACGGGTACGACAACGACATTTAACAACCAGCAACAACGAGTACTCACACTTAATGAACAAGTACAGACACAAAAAGCTAATTTACAATTAGCCCAAGCCAATCTTGAGCAGTTAAATAAAGAACAAACTGCGCTACAATATGATTATCATCTGGTTGCTGGACAACAAAGTCAACAAAAAACGGTTGCAGAAAACGAACAGGCAGTTTTTGAGTTGGCTAATAAACAGCAACGTTTACAACAGCAACTTGATGAGGACCTTGCAACGCAAACACAATTGCAATCAGAAATTAATCAAGCTGATCAACAACTAAGTGATGATAAGTCCGCATTATCAAAAGCAGAGGCACTAGTATCATCCTTAGAAGTTCGCAAATCAGATTTGTTGACGCAAAAAGAAGCTGAGCACCAACAAATTACAGAATTTACACAACAACTTGATGAATTCATGAAAGATGGCGACGATGTCAAACAACGATTAAGTGCACAAATTAAATTGAATCAGGACAAAAAGCAAATAGCGCAAGAATCTTTGGCAAAGGTGCAAATTGCATTACAAAATGTCGAACAAAAATATGTTGATCTAAATGAAGATTTAAATATAATTCAAGATACATTAAATGATGCAATGACAACTGTTTCAAAACTTAATGGTCGCTTAGGTGAGCTAAAGTCGTTAATAAATAATAATGAAAAGGTATTAGAAACAACATATGATATATCTTTTGAATTTGCTAAATCAGAGTTACTTGATTTGGACATTATGACAATTCGCACAAAGTTAAAGTTATTGCAAAAAGGGTTAGTGGAAATTGGTCATGTTAATATTCATGCTGTTGAAGAATACCGAGAGGTTAAAGAACGATATGACTTTTTGACACAGCAACAAAATGATTTGATTGCAGCCAAGGACAACTTGCAAGAAACAATGTCTGAGATGGATACAGAAGTGATAACACGTTTTAAAACAACCTTTGATGAGATTGCAGAACAATTTTCAAAGATATTTGTCAAGATGTTTGGTGGTGGTCAAGCAGCTTTGGTATTAACCGACCCCGATAATTTATTAACTAGTGGGATAGATATTCAAGCGCAGCCACCTGGTAAAAAATTCCAACAAATGAGTTTGCTTTCAGGTGGTGAAAAAGCATTAACAGCAATTAGTTTGTTATTTGCAATTTTAGCTGTTCGTCCAGTACCATTTGCAATTTTAGATGAAACTGAAGCAGCATTAGATGAAGCCAATGTCGATCGTTTTGCTAATTACTTACATGAAGTTAATCAACGGACACAATTTATTGTCATTACGCACCGCAAGGGTACAATGACACAAGCTGACGTGCTCTATGGTGTGACGATGCAAGAACCAGGAGTTTCGGCAATGGTGTCGGTTAATTTAACGAACTTGGACGAAACGCTCGTAGAAGATTAAGGGGAAATAAGTATGGGTTTATTTGATTTTTTTAAGAAAAAGCCAGTTGAGGATATTGTTGAAATTGAAGTGCTATACCCAAGTAGTTGGGAAAATGGTATGCCACCAGTTAAAGTGGTTGTCGTAGAAGTATTGCAGCCAATGCCAGGTAAAGCAGTTGACATTATTTTGCCAATTCGCAATACTACAGAAACAGAAACAGAAACAGAAACAGAAACAGAAACAGAAACAGAAACAGAAACAGAAACAGAAACAGAAACAGAAAATGCTAGCCAAAAATTAGATTCGGGTCTAAGCAAGACAAAAAAGACATGGTCAGAGCGTTGGAATGCCTTTATGGCAAATTTCCGTTCGGTTGATGAAGACTTTTTTGATGACTTAGAAGAGACTTTAATTGGTGCGGATGTTGGTGCACAAACAGCAATTCAGATAACTGAAGAACTACGTGATGAAGTTAAACTACAAAATGCTAAGAGTAAGCAAGAAGTTTCGGCAGTCATTGTTGATAAGCTGGTTTCGCTATATCGTAGTCAAGGAATTGATGAAGATGCATCAATGCATTTTGCGCCACAAGGCCCAACAGTTATCTTGCTTGTGGGTGTTAACGGTGTTGGTAAAACAACAACAATTGGTAAATTATCAGCTTATTATAAAAATGCTGGTAAAAAAGTAGTCTTAGCTGCTGCAGATACGTTTAGAGCGGGTGCTACTGAGCAATTAGTTGCTTGGGGGGAGCGTAATGGTGTGCCAGTTGTAACAGGAACTGCTAAAGCAGATCCAGCTTCAGTGGTGTTTGACGGGGTTAAAACAGCAATTGATACACAGGCGGATATTTTATTTGTTGATACGGCTGGTCGTTTACAAAATAACGTTAATTTGATGCAAGAATTAGCTAAGATGAAGCGAATCATTACACGTGAATTACCAAATGAACCGCAAGAAGTTTTGTTAGCACTTGATGCAACTACTGGTCAAAATGCTGTTCAGCAAGCAAAATTGTTTAAAGATTCAACCGATGTCACGGGTATTATTTTGACTAAATTAGATGGTACTGCCAAAGGTGGTATTATTTTACCAATTCGAAACGAGCTTCACTTACCAGTTAAATGGGTTGGATTAGGTGAAAATGTAACTGATATCCAACCATTTGAGGCAAATGACTTTGCTAAAAGTTTGTTTGGTAGCTTATTAACGGAGTAAATATCATGGAATTAGCAAAAAGCATGCGTTTGAATATGTTATGTGATTTTTACGAACCATTATTAACCACAAAACAAAATGATTATCTGCAACTGTATTATGCTGATGATTATTCTTTGGGTGAAATTGCTGAAGAATATCAGGTTTCACGTCAAGCTGTTTATGATAATATTAAAAGAAGTACTCAGTTACTAGAAAACTATGAAGTGAAGTTACATCTTTATGATGACTATCAACATAGACAGCAAGTAGCTGACCATTTAAATACGTATATTCAAAAAAAATATCCTAATGACGAGAACTTAATTCGTTTAGCAACGCAATTAGTGACATTAGAAGAGGAGTAAAGCAATGGCCTTTGAAGGTTTAACAGATCGACTACAGCAAGCTTTAAGTGGCTTACGACGTAAAGGTAAAGTTACAGATGCCGACTTACGTGAAACGATGCGTGAGATTCGTTTGGCATTATTAGAAGCCGACGTTAATTTTAAAGTCGTAAAAGACTTTGTGCGCAATGTTCGTGAAAAAGCAACAGGTGCAAAGGTACTGGATGGTTTGAATCCAGCCCAACAAATTGTGTCAATCGTTAATGATGAATTGACAGCAATGATGGGTGAGTCTGATGTACCATTGAACAAATCACCTAAGATTCCAACTGTTATTATGATGGTTGGTCTTCAAGGTGCTGGTAAAACGACAACTGCTGGTAAGTTAGCGCTTAAGTTAAAGAATGAACAAAACGCCCGACCAATGATGATTGCAGCCGACGTTTATCGTCCGGCTGCCATTGAACAATTGAAAACCTTGGGTGAGCAAATTGATGTTCCTGTTTTTGAAATGGGAACGGATGTTAATCCGCGTGATATTGTTAAAGCCGGAATGGAAAAAGCGGCTGAATTGAAGTCAGATTACGTCTTTATTGATGCGGCTGGACGTCTACAAATCGATGAAGAGCTCATGCAAGAGTTAGCTGACGTCAAAGATATCGCACATCCTGATGAAATTATGTTGGTTGTTGATGCCATGACCGGACAGAATGCGGTTGAAACAGCAGAAGGATTTAATAACCGTCTTGATATTACCGGGATTGTTTTAACCAAGTTAGATGGTGATACACGTGGTGGAGCAGCCTTATCAATTCGTGCAGTGACTGGTAAGCCAATCAAATTTGTTGGTCAAGGTGAAAAAATGACTGATTTGGATATTTTCTATCCAGATCGAATGGCTAGTCGTATTCTTGGTATGGGTGATTTGCTGACTTTGATTGAAAAAGCCCAAAAAGATTATGATGAAAAGCAAGCTGCAGAAACCATGGAAAAGATGAAGTCAAATACGTTTGATTTCAATGATTTTATTGATCAAATGGATCAATTACAAAACATGGGGCCGATGGAAGACATTATGAAAATGATTCCAGGAATGGCAAATAATCCAGCTTTAAAGAATGCTAAAATTGATCCCAAAGATATGGCGCATATTAAAGCAATTGTTATGTCAATGACACCAGCTGAACGTGAAAATCCAGATATTTTGAATCCGTCACGTAGACGCCGTCTAGCTGCAGGAGCCGGTCGTCCAATTGTTGAAGTTAATCGCATGATTAAACAATTTAATCAAATGAAGAAGATGATGAGTGGTGTGATGAACGGTAACATGGCGGGTATGGAGCAAATGATGAATGCTATGGGCGGCGGCAGTGGTGCTGGCTTCCCTGGTGGTGGCATGAAGGGTAAAATGGCGAATGTCGCTATGAAACAAATGGCCCGAAAAATGCGGAAAAATAAAAAGAAAAGACGTTAATTTTAAAGTGTAAAGGAAAAACACTTTACAGCAGTTAAATAGTTTGTTATAGTTATACATGTAGAAATCGACTGGAGGAATTATAAAAATATGGCAGTTAAAATTCGCTTAAAGCGCATGGGTTCAAAGAAGCACCCTGTATACCGTATCGTTGTTGCAGACTCACGTTCACCACGTGATGGTCGTTTTATTGAAACAGTGGGAACTTACAACCCACTAGTACAACCATCAGAAGTAAAGCTAGATGAAGAACTAGTTTTGTCATGGTTGAACAATGGTGCACAACCATCAGATACTGTTAAGAACTTGTTGTCAAACGCTGGCATCATGGAAAAGTATCATACTGCAAAGTACTCAAAGTAATTTGATAGTAAAAAAGGAATCCAATAATGGATTCCTTTTTTTGGCTCTATGTCAAACAGCGTGAAAATCGTGAAATTGACTTAAAGAGTTTGTGAAATATAGCTTGCGAATCTGAC